>NZ_JABLTE010000160.1 GCF_013315795.1 Nocardia barduliensis | reverse complement strand
GCCGGAGTTCCCGGTTCCTCCGACGCCCCCGGCCCCACCGATGGCACCGGCGCCGCCGGTTCCGCCGCAGCCCTCGGAGCCGCCGGTTGCGCCGGTCCCGCCGGTCCCACCCGGACCGCCGACACCTGGTCAGCCGCCGACGTACCCACCGACGCCTTCGGGACCACTGCCGCCGTACCCGTCGACCCCCTCGTACCCGTCGACGCCACCGCTCTACCCGTCGACGCCGCCGCCGGAACCGTCCGCCCCGCCGAACCAACAGACGCCGCCGGGTTGGCCGGGGAACCCGGACGGCCGGGGCTATCCCGACGGCACGATCCCACCGGGCATGCCCGTGCCTCCGCCGATCCCGCCCGGTATGCCGATGCCCCCACCAGCGGGCAACGGTCGACGGGTCGACCATCGCGGCCCGAACGGAAGCGGGTCGCGGAGCCGGGATGACGGACGAACTCTCTTCGTCCGCCCGTTCGCCGGGTTCGGTGTGCCCGCCGAGTTCGACCCGATGACCGGCGCGTTGCGCGCCAACCCGTCGGAGGCGGGCCCGCCCAGCGGCGTCTACGGTGAACTCGGTGGAGTGCCGGTGGTGTTCTATCGACACGGCGGCGGGCTCACCCTGCGTGTCGGTGATCGCACGGTCGACCTCGACGGCCCGGTCAGCGTCGAATGGGGCACCGTCGGGTGGCGGACCACCCGGTTCGCGGTGCTCGTCGGCGGTGCCGTCGTCTGCGAGCTGACCTATCGCGCGGTGCCGGCGGAGATGGACATCGGTGCGCTGGTCCAGGCCGTGGTCGCCGATCCCGTGCGACGCACCGAGATCTTCGCCGGATGATCGGAGCCGACGATGCGAACGGGTAACCATCAACGCGAGGAGGAATGATGCGGATCGACCATCCGACCGACGACGAATTGCGGGAGAACTTCGACGAGATGCTGAGCTCCGTGCTCACCGGTGGCGGCATCCGCACCGAGACCGGCCTCGACATGAAGACCGAGGACGCGCTGTGGGCGATCGCCCGCGCGTATCCCGACGTGCCGGACGCGCTGGTGGACGCGGCGCGCGCGGCCTTCGCCGGGCAGCTCGACGGCTCCAATGCCCGCGAGCGCAAGGAGGCGCTGGCCCGCAAGATCGAGGAACTCGACCGCCGCCGGTCGGCGCGGTGAGCGCCCGGTGGTTGCCGATGTCACGGCCTAGGGTGGGCGCATGACGGAATGGCGCGTGTTGACCGACAGCGAGATCGTCGCCTTGGCGACCAAGCTGCGCTCGCTCGACGGCTCCCAGCCGATGGACGCGCTCCCGCGGCTGGCGGAGGAATTCGGCTGGAAGGTGCTGACCGCCCATTCGGACCGGGCGCTGCTTGATGCCGGTTTCGGGATGGGCAGCGGCAAGATCCACGGGCGCGAGGGCTTGATCGCCGAGCTCGAGGTGCGGGTCACCGATTTCGCCCCGGATGACGCGGAGGGCCGGGCACGCTCGCGGGACGCCTTCGCCGCGATGGTCGCCGCGTTGTCCGATGCGCTCGGTGCACCGACCGCCCGGATTCCCGGCGCCACCGCCGAAGTCCGCTGGGCGGGCGCGGAAGCGACCCTGGTGCTGGAGGATCTGGGCCGCTCGGTGCAGCTGTCGCTGGTGGCGAACTATTGGCTCGCACTGCACGACCAGGCCATCGAGCTGGAGGATCAGGAGCAGAGTTGACCGGGTGGGAAGACATCGCCGCGGGGCTGGCCGCGGAACTCGCCACGCTGCATGCCGGTTCCATCGTGAAGCTGGTCGAGTCCGAGACGGGTCCGCGGCGGCGGTACGCCCAATTCCTGCAACTGGACGACCTTCTCTCGGCCGAGTTGGTGGATGACGGATGGCTCGACCCCGCTTTGCGGGCCGGTACCGCGGGCCGCGCGCTGATCGCCGCCGCGGGCTGGCGGGAACGCGATGCCGGCCACAGCAACTGGTGGACCGAGCTGCCCTGGCCGAGTTCCTCGGCCGGGTACCGGCGGCTGGCCGACATGGTCGTCACCGGGTTGCGCGACGGGTTCGGCATCGACGCACCCACCGCTCTGGCTTACACCGCGTGGAACGAACGCTCGGCGGATCAGCTGGACCTGCCGCTGCTCGGCCTGCGGCAGGAGCCATGACGCCGACCGCGCTCGAACCGGCGTTGTGCCAGGATGAACGGCGAACAGGGCACAGGCATCGTGGTGCGCGCACCGGCTCCGATGCGGTAGACGAGGGGATTTCCGCGACGTGACCAGACCAGGCGGCGAGGCGTCCGACGACATGCCCCGTGACGCGCCGGGCGACGGTGATTCCGCGACGACCGTGACGGCCCCCGCCGAGGCGCGGACGGCCGAAGCGACCGCCACCGACCCGGCCGGCGAGCCCGCGCAGGACGCCGAACCGGGGGAGGATGAGCCCGATGTCGGCTTCACCCTGTCCGAAGCGGCGCCGGTGCAGGACGTCGCCGAACGAGCCAAGGCGCTCATGCACCAGGTCGCCCGGGAACTCGGTGCCGCCGGTCCGCCCGGATGGCAGCGGGTTGACGCGGTGTTCGCGCTGACGGTGGCCGCGGAAGTGGCGCTGGCCGCCTACTCCGACGACCAGGAACGCGTCGTGCGGGTGAATCCCGATCCCGGGATCGTCGCGCTGGTCCGGGAGCACCGGCAGCTGGCGGCCGGTTTCGGTGACGGTCCCTGGTGGCGTTTGCTTCTGACGCTCACCAGCGCGGGGCGGATCGAGGTCGACTACGACTACGGTGACGAGCCGTTCCCGGACGATCAACTGTTCCCGCCCGAGGTCTACCTCGCGGATCTGGCAGTGTTCCCCAGGGATTCGCTGCCCGTGTGGCTGGGCGCCTACGTCGGTCACGGCGATCGCCAGTCGCGGCCTCCGGGGGTGGCGGCGGCGCGAGCGCGGGCGGATCGCGAGGCGGGCGTGCGTGCGGTGCCCGCCGCGGACGACCTGCCCTCGTTCCCGTTGATGGCTGCCCGATGGGCGGTGCTGGCCGCGGCGTTCGTCGCTGCCGGGTCACCGTGGGGTCCCCGCTTGTTGCCCTCGCTGAGCTGGTTCGAGGGCGCCAAGCGCAGCGGTTGCTCGCTGTACGCGCTGCCCGGCGGGCGGGCGGTGCTCTCCGGCGGGGTGTGGAACGCCCCGGAGCTCGCGGCGGCCTACAACGAAGGAGCCCGGTTGCCCGATCTGTACGCGGGTGCGCCGGAGTGGGTGGCCGGGCAGGTGTTGAACCACCGCGCGGCAAGCGGTTTGCTGTCGTTCTGCTATTGGTGGGAGAACGGTCGCTGGTACCGCGGCGAGTCGCCCGGCCCGGACCGGTTCGTCGAAGCGGTGCCGGGCGTGTGGACCTCCGACAGCGTCGTGGACATCGTCAGCGGCCTGCTCGGCGACGACTCGACCGCGCAGCGGCGTGCGGCCGTGGGCGCTCTGGTGTCCGCGGCCGAGGTGGGTGTCGTCACCAGGGAGACCCTCGCGAGCGTCTTCGGTTCGGACGACCGATTCGACCTCGACGGCGCCTTCTTCCAGCTCACCATGGCCGGGGTTGCCATGACCGCTCCGGAACCGATGGCGCGGGAGGAAGCGATCACGCGAGTCGCGCGTTTCCTCGCGGCCAGCGGCGTGGACACGGCGAACTATCCACTGGAGGAATTGCGCGCCGACCGGATCGGCGTCGGCTGGATGGTGTACGTCCCGGTCGAACCGGGCGAGATCGCGATCGGCCGGGCGATCTTCTATATCGCCGACGACGGTGTGCTGGAACGTTCTTCGTCCTCGGTGGCGCCGTCGGCCCACATCGCCGCGTTCGAACGGCGGTTCCGGGACCGCCACGGCCCGGTGGGTGCGCTCGGTTCGCACGACGAAAAGCGCTGAGCCGCAGTCGTCGCTACCCAGGTCGCTCGAACCTCGACTCGGCCGACCACGGGGCACGTGCTCGCTCGCCTGGACACCACTGGCCGAAATCCGCAATCTCCAACAGCGAAGCGGGAACCCGCTGGTCGGCACGGGTGGACAGCGCCGTTGGGCCACCAGGATTCGGGTCTGTACATGCGAAGGCAACCCGAGTTCCCATAGAATCGTTGGTGCCTCGTAAGACAATATTTGGCATGCCTTAAGAACCGGCTGCCATATTGACGTGTGGCGCATCGCCCGTCGCGGCGCGCCAGCGATGAGGAGGGTCGTCAGCGTATGAGTTGCCGGGCGCAGAAGCGTGAACCCGTGCGCGGGGGCGGACGAGTCACTGCGCCGTGGCGCGCGCATAGCCGTCGCCCACGTCGGGGGTGGATTCAGTTGTGCGGGTTGGAGACTGCGTCTCCGGGATCGGACCTCGGCATCGTATCGCCCCGAGCCGTCGGCGCTCACGTCCAGCGCTTCCCAGCAGTGATAACAGGGGGAAGGCGCTTGCTGACCGGGGAGCCGGAAGGAGCGTGGCATGTCTGACGAACCGAATCTATGGACCGGCCTGTCCCGTGAGGCCGGGAACGGCACCTTGGAGTTGCGGCCCGGAGCGCTCGAAGGCTTGATCAACGCGGCGAACGGGGTTCGCGTTCGCGTCGCGTCGGTGAAGAGGGAGCTGTCGAAGATCGATTCGCTGCCCCCGTTCGCCGACTTGCTGCTTTCGGCGCAGGCGCTCGCCAGTCGATTTTCGGACAAGGGACGAGAACTCGGTCGCATTCTCGACGACCACATCACCATCCTCGACGACCTGACCGATACTTTGTTCGCGGCGGCCAGGCACTACCAGGGCACCGAGGACACCAGCAGGGTCGATTTCACCACGCTGGAGCGCCGGGTCGGCGAGCACAGGGGAATTACCGAAAACCTCTCGGCTCGGCCGGATCCCGCAGGCTTGACCACCGCGGGGGACGGCAGCGGAAACACCTACGCGCATCCGGATTGGAACGAGGTCGGGAACCGGCGGCCGGAGGAGAATTACGGATTGCCGCCCAGCCTGGCGGAGCCGGGCGACGTGGAATTCGAGCCTCGCGGTGCGCGGGCGGACGACCCGGACAATTTCGATTACGCGCAGTACCAGACGATCATCGCGTCGATCACCGGCGGCAGTCCGTCCATGCCGATCAAGGTCGCGCAAGCCGCGTCGGACTGGCGATGGCTGGCCGGGGAGCTCAAGGAAACGTTCGACATCCTCAGTAACCAGATGACGAGCAGTCGATCGAGTTGGACCAGCCCGAACAACAACGGCGGCGCAGAGCGTGCGCGTCAGGCGATGACCGCCTACAGCACGGGCACCGACCAGCTGAATGCGAACATGAAGCTGATCGGCGACAGCCTCGAATATGTATCGGAATGGCTGTACACCACCGGAGTGCGGCTTCAGCAGGGCGATGACTATCCACCGGAACGAAACTCGGGGGAGACCGACGCCGCCTATCAGCAGCGTAAAGAAGAAGCGGCTGTCCGGAATTACGTCCGTGCCATGGAAGAGGTCTACGTCCCGGGCGTCGAGACAACCGACCAGTTCATCGCGAAACTGCCGGACCCGATTCCGCCGACGACCGGCCAGGTGCCCGGACCGGGCGGCCCGGGACCGGGTACCGCCAGCGCACCCGGTCCTGGGCCCGGCATGAACGCGGCCCAGTTGCAGGCGATGCAGCAGGCACAGCAGCAGTCCGAGCAGCAGCGCAAGGCACTGGAAGCCGCGCAGCGCCAAGCGCAATTGGACGCCGAGCGCCGAGCCGCCCAGCAGCAGCAACAACAGCAACAGCAGGCCGCGCAGCAGGCCGCTCAGCAACAGGCCCAGCAGGCGCAGCAGGCAGCGCAGCAACTCGCGCAACAGGCGCAGCAGATCGGCCAGCAAGTGGCCAGTGCCGCGCAACAGGCCGCGCAACAAGCCGCTCAGCAGGCTGCGCAACAGGCTGCGCTGGCCGGACTGCCGGGCATGCCGAATCTTTCGGACGCCACGAAGAAACTCGAATCGGCGCTGGCGAAGGGCACCGGTGGCCCCGGTGGTTCGGCCGGAGGTCCGGGCGCGCCGAAATCGGCAGCGAGCCAGAACCTGGACAAGGCGTCGAAGTTGTTCCCGCGCGCGACGGCGAACGCTGTGACCGCAGCCACCGACGCACGCGCGGGTCTCGCGGCGGGGCAGGGCATGATGGGAGCCCCGATGGGCGGAATGCCGATGGGCGGTCCCGGCGGCGGCGCTCAAGGCGGACAGCAGAAGGAACACAAGCGCGCCGACTACTTGGATTCGACCGAGCACTTGGAAGAGGCGCTCGGCGACGCGCCGGTGGTGGCGAAACCGGTTGTCGAGCAATGAGCGACACGTGGGAGTTCTCCGGTCTCGAGTTCGCCGCGGCGTGGCACGCGGTGAAGGAGAGCCTGCCGGACCCGTTCGTCTACCTCAGCGGCACGACGTACTACGACGACGCGTGCCGGGAGAAGTACGAGGCGTGGCAGCGGATTCGGGCGCGCTGGGGCCATGAGCTGGAGGAGCTGATGGCCGTGCTCGCGATTCCGGATATCCGGCTGGTGATCCGTGCGATCGACGGCCGGGACGCGCGGAACGCGAAGGGCTCGATCAGAATGCTCGCCGGCCGCAAGGGAAACCGCGCCTTCCTGGTGACCCAGAAGCCGGGTACCGAGAAGCGGACCGGGGGATTCACGGTGGTCGAACACGACGTGTTGACGCTCGGGCACAGCGTGGCCGCCGCATTGCCGAAGGTCGATGCCGGTCGACGGTCCGCTTTCGATCTCATCGAGCACGGTGGCCAGGGCGATGGCCTGGACTATTCCTATGGTCGCTCCCTGGTGAACGACGTCGAAGACCGCGCGGCGAGTCGCAGCGAGTCCTTCGATCGGGCGCCGGCCGCCACCGTCGGCACGATCGTGGTCGAGCAGGGGCATTCGCGATTCGGCCCCCGTGGTATCACCCGCTCGCATCTGAGCTGGCGCGATCTGATCGACGACGGACGCTATGTGATCGTGCCGGGCAAGCCGCCGACCGTGGTCGCGGCGGATGTCAGGCGTCTGGCCGAATTGATCAACGCGCGGATAGTAGAAGTCGTCCAATCCATCAAAGACGAACGAATGTAATGGGGCGGCATGCGTGAGAACCTGTTGTCGAACGTCATTTTCGGAAGGGGAGGCCGATGACCGCACCGCAGCCGGGGCACGCGGGTGAATTTCCCACGGAATTCGTGGCCACGTCGGTGACCGGCTCGATTTCGGTGCGCACCACCGAAATGGGCCTGCCACTGGGCATCAAGGTCGATTCGGATCAGTTGCGCCGCGATCCGGAAGCGCTGGCCGGGGAGATCCTGCGTTTGTGCAAACAGGCGGCGAACCGGGCCGGCCTGGCGCGGCGGGCGCATTTGCAGCAACTGGGATTCACCTCGGAGATGCTGGCCCTGACCGGATTGCCCACCGAACAGCAGGTGGCGCAGCAGGAGATCATCGACGAACAGGAGTACGACACCGAACCGCAGAGCTGGCTGCGATCCGTCTGAGCGACAGAGGAATTCGCGAGGTTGTCATGGTCGAAACAATGGACGAGCTCATCGCTCGGGTACAGAATCAGCTCTACCGGCTGACCGATCTCAACGACGCCATGAATGGCATACGGGTGTCCGAGACGTCGCCCGACGGCGCGGTGACCGCGGAAGTGGACGGTAACGCCGCATTGGTGGGTCTGAGTTTTTCCGGTGCGGTATCGAAGCTTTCACCGGAGGAGTTCGAGAAAACGGTGGTGGACACTGCGCGAGCGGCCGCGCACCGGGCTTTTTCGGAACGCGGTGCCCTTATCACCGCATTCAACGAGGAGGCCACCGGGTAGTCACCGGATGTTAACCACTACGCGATCGCAAAACGCGGTCTCCGCTAGGTAAAGTTGAATACGAAACGTCGGGGGATGTTTCGGGATTGGACGATGATCATGAGCCACATTGAAGTAGTCCCGGATGCGCTGCGTGTGTACGGAAGCGAATCGGCGGCCATGGCCGCCGGTGTGGGGGCGATCGCCGCGGCCGACCAAGCCGCGACGGTCGCCGCGGTGGTCCCGGTGTTCGGCCTGATCGGCCAGGAGTTCCTGGTCTCGTACGCCTTCGCGCAGGCCAACCACCTGTCGTCGGTGGCGCAGCTCGCCGCCGTGCACGCGGGTACCGCGTTGACGGCGCATCAGGCCGCCGCCACGTACGAGGGCACCGACAGCGCGTCGGGCGCGGCCATCGGAGCTATCCGCACGCAGTCATGACGACGCCAGGAGCCACTCCGCCGCCCGGCGCCGATCCGCTGGATCCGACGGTCCTGGAACTGCTGCGGGGCAGCGCTCTCGCGCCCATGCTGGACATGCCGGTGAACGATGTCCTGCACAGCATGGGTCTACCGCACCTGCCGGAGCTGCCTGCCTTCGTGCAGCTGCCGGAGTTGCCACCGCTGCCGACGATCGATCTCGGCGCGCTCATGCGCCCGCTGACCGAGCTGGCCTCCGCGTTCGGCAGCGGGCAACTCGGCGCGCCGCCGCCCGCGCCTGCACCGGCGGGCGACACCGCGGCGCCGCCGCCCGCGCCCCCGGTCGACCCGACGCAGTTGCTGCAGAACGTGTCCACCGTCATGCAGACCGTGATGCAGGTCGGCTCGTCCCTGGTGCAGACCTTGATGACGGTCTGGCAGGGCATGGCGGCGATGGAGGCCGCGAAGAAGGCCGGTGCGGCGCAGGCCGACGCGGACAAGCTGGCGGCGCAGAGCACGCAGGAGAAGTCGGTGCTCGTCGACGCGGCGGGCAGTGTGTTCACGGGCGCGGGCCTGATGTCGGCGGTGGTGGCGAAGTTCTCCACCACCATGGCGTTCGCGCCGCTGCTGGCGGCTTCGCCCGGCGGGCAGGGGTTCCTGGTCGCCTCCGCGATCGAGGCGATGACGGAGGCGCTGGCGATCACGGCCAAGACGAAGGCCGAAATGGTCGGGCACAGCGCGACGATGACGCAGGCCGGGCAGAAGGTTCCGATCACCGACGCGCCGACGGGTGTCAAGTCGGCCGAACAGCTCACCCAGCTGATGAGCATGATCACGCCGCTGATCAGCACGGCGGGCCAAGTGGCCCAATCGCTGGGGCAGCTCGCTGCGGCGAATCCGTCGCTGCTCGCGCCGAAACCGATCGCGGCCCAGGGTGTTCCCGAGGGCGCGGGCGAACCGGGGGAAGGCGAGGAGGGCAAGGAAGGCGCGGGCGCGGGCGGCTCCGGTGGAGCCGGTGGCGTCGGCGGTGGTGGTATCGGCGCGATCACGGCGGCGGCCACCCCGCTGAACCCGTGGCCGGGTACCCGTGTCGCCGGCGGGTCGCTCGGCGGCATCGGCGCCCCGGCCGCCGGTACCGGCACGGGAATGTCGTCGGTGACGGCCACCACCGCGACGAGCACCGGCGCGACCGGAACCGGTGGCGGACTCATGCCGATGGGCGCCGGTGCCATGGGCGCGGGTCTGGCCCGCGACGGGGAATCGACCACCGAGGCGCTGCGCGGCCAGATGGTCACCGGCCAGCACGGTGACGAGGTGGTCGGCCGGATCGAAGGGGTCTCGCTGCCGGTGGTCGGCGCGGCCGACACGACATCGGAACCACCGCCGGACAAGGAACTCACGCTCTGACGCGGGTGCCGAACAGTACACAGGAGGGTCTCATGAGTGACGCGAGGGGAAACGTGTACGACAGCGTGCAATTCGACGCGGTCACGGCGAGTAAGGCGTCGTCCGGGCTGGACGCGCTGGCCGACCGGTTGGCGGCGGATCTGCGCTCCGCGGAGGAAGCGTTGACCGTCGTCCCCGCGGGCGGCGACGAGGTCTCCGGCCGCGCCGCGCGGACCGCGAACGACGTTGCGTCGTCGTATCTGGCGAGCGCGCAGGCCAGCGTGCACGAGATGCGCAAGCTGGCGGCCACGCTGCGGCTGCACTCGAACCAGTTCGACGGCATGGAGTCGGCCAACACCGCGGACTTCGACACCACGGGCGGCCGGTCCGCCTGATCGGCCCGCACGTCGTCGAGCAACCGAAAGGTCGTCTTCAGCAATGATCGAACCGCCGCAGCCAGGTTTCACCGGCGTGGTGTGGACCGCGCGACCGCCCGAGCGGCTCGCGCGCGACCTCACCACGGGGCCGGGCGCCGTGCCGATGGCCGAGGCCGTCGCCGCGTGGTCGCGGCTGGCCGCGTCGTTCGGCGCCGCTGTGGTCGAGTACGAGAAGGCGCTCGCGGACATGCGCGGCGCCTGGCAGTCGGGGCGCAGCGACGAAGTGATCCACCGTGTCGCCACTCTGCGGGACTGGCTGGTCGACGCGGCCGCGGCGGCGGCGGCGAACGCCGCCCGCTTCCAGGCTCAGGTCACCGCGTACGAGATAGCCCGTCTCGCGATGCCGAACACCGCGGATCTCGAAGCCATCCAGCAGGTCCAGCGGACGTTGCAGTCGATGAGCGGGATGCTCGGTGCGCCGATCCGGGCGGTCGCGGCGCAGACCGACGCCGAGGAGGACATGGCGAAGGCGGTGGCCTCGCGGGTCATGCAGAACTACGAGATGGCCACCGAACCCCTTGCGACGCCGTGGCAGCATCAGGAGCCGCCCGTGGTGGCGCCGGAACAGGCGCTGACCGCCGAGCGCACCGCGACACCGGCCGAGGTCGCGAAATCGACCGCGGCGCCCTACGGTGCGGTGCCGATCGGGGTGGTGCCCGTCCCGGCGATGCCGCGGGTGCCCACCGCGTACCGCGCACCGGTGTACGCCCAGTCCGCCGCGACGTCCGAGGTCGTGCCGCGCGCGACGCCGGTGCCGACGGTGAGCGCGGGCGGCCAGCCCGCACCGCTCGCTCCCGGCGCTATGGGTCCGGCCGGGGCGGCGCAGGATTCGGCTCGATTCCCGCGCGCGGGCCTGCCGGGAGACGTGAGCGATCAGATCGGGGCCGAGGGCGAGATCCAGGCGGCGCCCGCGGTGCTCGGCGGCGCCGAGCCGGCGGCTCGTGCCGTCGCGCCTGCGGAAACCCGGCCGGAGACGGGAGGTACGGGGTGACGTCGCTGACGAACGACGCCTTGCTCGTCGTCGCCGAACGGCTGGGGGTGCAGACGCTGCCGTTGGCGCTGTCGGTTGCACCGCAACAGGATTCGATCGAGGAATACCGTGCCGCCCAGCAACGCGCGGCAGCCGGCCTGACCGGCCGAGGCGTGCTCGATGCCGAGGGCGAAGTCGAGCCGGAACTGGCCGGTGCGCTGTTCGTCCTGGCCCAGCCGGATCGCGAGCTGGTCGCCCGCGTCTACACCGAAGGCTCAACGCGCCGTTTCTGTCTGGCGCGCCGCGGCGAGCAGCACGCGTTCGCCGTGCGCTCGGGCGACAGTTTCGAGGTCCATCCGATCTGGGCCGACGGTTCGGACTCGTCGCTGGCCCGTCCGCTGCTGGCCGCGCTCGGCCCGTGCGAACCCGCCGAGATCGCCGGGTTCAGCGCGCCCGCTGCGGAATTGGCCGACCGGCTGGACGCGGCCGAGAGCTCCAGCGGCTACGCCGACGCGATGTATGCCGTTGGCGTCGGCGAACGAGACGCCGCCGTGCTCGGTCTCGCGTTCGGCTCCTGCCGGGCCTACGCCGAAATCGTGGCCTACTCCCACCAGGACGGGCTGACCAGCCGGGCGCCCGGCGCGGTGGTGGTGTACGACACCGGCCGCGGGCGCATCGTCGTCGCCCCCGCGGTCGCGCCGGATCAGCAGATCTGGTCGACGGTCACGACGGGTACCGACCACCGGGTGACGCAGGCGGTCGCCACGTTGCTGGAAGGGCTGCCCGGGGGGAGGTGGCTGCCACCGTAGCTCTCGGGTCGCAAGTAACTCGGTTGCCTCATTGCTCGGTGAGATCGCCTGGATCTCACCACCACAAGTTCTGACGGAAGGATCAACGAAATGTCTTACACAACTCTCGGCGACGGCTCGGGGCAGACCTACGGTGTCGAAGAAGGCGGCATCGACAGCGTCGTCAGCCGTATGGAGGACTCGATCTCCACTCTTCGCACCTCGATCAACCAGATCGACGAGTCGGTGCAGGCCGTCGCGCGCGGCTGGCAGGGTGACGCCCACCGCGAATTCAACACCGCGGCCACCGAGTGGCACGACGAGGTCACCGCGCTCAACGGCAAGCTCGACCGGCTCTCGCAGGCCGTGACCTCGGGCAAGAACACCATTGTCGGCTCCGACCAGGGTGGTCTGTGACCCCTGGACGGTGTTGCCGTCCAGCCGGATCGCCGACCCGAACGACCAGAAGGAAACAACCATGACGATCAAATACAACTCGCCCGCCATCACCGAGATGGTCGGTGACCTCAACCAGTACGGCTCCAACATGAAGGCGCAGATCGACGAGCTCAACGGCGCGGCCGCCGCGTTCCGCGAGAACCTGCAGGGTGAGCAGGCGGTCACGAACTTCGACACCGCGCACCGGAACCTGACCACCGAGCTGGAGGACACCCTCCAGAAGCTGGACAACCTCGCCGCCAAGGTGGAGAGCGCGCTCGGGCGCGCCATCGAGGCCGACGGCAAGGTCGGCGACGGTTTCGCCGCTTTCTGATCGCCCCCGGCGTGAACGACGGCCGGCTGGAACGGTAAGGGTTCCAGCCGGCCGTTTCGGGTGTCCGCCGGTCAGCGCGCCGCCAGCGACTCGCCGATGTAGTGCATCTCGTCCGGTGTGGTGACCATGAGCACGGTCGCGCTGCGTGCGGCCGTGCGCACCGTGATCCGGTTGGGCGCCTGCGGATCCTGGATCAGCGTGACGTCCGCCTCGACCGACCTGCCGGGATCGTCCGGCCGCCGCACGTGCACGATCGTCGCGCCGCCCGCGTGCGCGATCGGCGGGATGCCGTCGAAGACCAGCACCGTCGTGCTCGGATAGGGCGCGGCGGGCGAGGGCGGGGGAGC
>NZ_JABLTE010000015.1 GCF_013315795.1 Nocardia barduliensis | reverse complement strand
TATAAGAGACAGGTGCGGGCGGGTGGGTGCCACGGCCTCGGCGGCGCGTACCGAGCCCGCCATTCGCCGCAGCTGATTGGTGGAGAACTGGGCGCGCAGCAGAGTGAACTCCTCGGTCTCCTCGTGCGCGGCGTGCTCGGCGACGGCGTCGGCGAACTTCGCGAGCTCGGCATCGAAATCGGGATGGTCCACCCCGAGGTCGTACAGGTCGGCCAACGCGCGTTTGGCGGCGTTCTCCTCCTCCAGTCGCGGCTGCACGATGTCGGCGTCGGCGCCGAAGCGGGCCCGTCCGGCGACCGGATGCACCACCTCCTCCTCGGCGCTTTCGTGCACGGCCAGCAACCGCACCAGCTCGGTGAACAGATCCTGTTTCGCGCCGTCACCCGCCTTCAGTCGCGCCAGCAGCGCGAAGATCTCCTCGTGCTGGGCGGTCAGCAGTTCGACGACATCCTGATCGGTCATCGCACACTCTTCCTGTCGCTACGGAATGAACTCCTGGACTTTGGTTTTCGCGCCCTGCGCGATGAGGTGCCACGCGTCGGGGTCGCCGCGCAGCACGGCTTCGGCGGTGTCCTTCATCTGATCCCAGGTCGCGTGCGGCGGGATCGGCGGCACGTCGGGGTCGCAGTGCACGTCGAGCACCACCGGGCCGTCGGCGTGCAGGGCGCTGTCCCAAGCCGGGCCGAGCTCCTCGGGTGTGCGCACGGTGATGCCGGTCAGGCCTGCGGTGCGCGCGAACTCGGCGTAGGAGACGTCGGGCAGGGTTTGGGATTCCTCGAATTTCGGTGCGCCGCCCATGGCGCGCAGCTCCCAGGTGACCTGGTTGAGGTCGTTGTTGTGGAACACGCACACGACCAGGCGCGGGTCGCTCCAGCGCGGGCGGTAGCGGGCGATGGTGAGCAGTTCGGCCAGGCCGTTCATCTGCATGGCGCCGTCCCCGACCAGCGCGATCGCCGGACGGTCCGGGTGGGCGAACTTGGCGCCGATGGCGTAGGGCACGCCGGGGCCCATGGTGGCCAGCGTGCCCGACAGCGACCCGCGCATCCGGCCGCGCATACGCAGGCAGCGCGCGTACCAGTTGGTGGAGGACCCCGAATCCGCGGTGACGATGGCGTTGTCGGGAATGCGTTCGGACAGCTCCCAGACCACCCGCATGGGGTTGACCGGCTCGGCGTCCAGCAGGCATTGGCGTTCGATCGTCTGCCACCAGCGGGCGACGTTCTTCTCGATCCGTTCCCGCCACGCGCGGTCGTCCTTGCGCCGCACCAGCGGAATCAACTCGGCCAGCGTCGATCTCGCGTCACCGACCAGGTTCACCTCGGTCGGGTACCGCATGCCGATCATGGTGCCGTCGATATCGATCTGCACCGCGCGCGCTTGTCCGAATTCGGGCAGGAACTGGCTGTAGGGAAAGTTCGATCCGACGATCAGCAGCGTGTCGCAGTCGCGCATGAGCTCGTAACTGGGCCTGCTGCCGAGCAATCCGATCGCGCCGGTGACGAACGGCAGATCGTCGGGCAGCACGTCCTTGCCCAGCAACGCCTTCGCCACACCCGCGCCGGTACGCTCGGCGAGTTCGACCACCTCGTCGGCGGCCGAGCGGGCGCCCTGCCCGATCAGGATCGCCACCTTCGATCCGGCGTCGAGCACCTCCGCCGCGCGCCGGATGTCATCGTGCGCGGGAATCACTCGCGCCGAGGCCGTTCCGGGCGGGCTCGACGGCACCTGCTTGAACGCGTGCCGCGGCGGCTCGTACTGCTCTTCTTGCAGATCCGACGGCAGGATCACCGCGGTAGGGGCGCGGCGCGCGGCCGCGATCCGGAAGGCGCGGTCCAGCGCGTTGGGCAGCTGGCTGGCCACGTTCACCTCGACCAGATAGTCCGAAGCGACGTCCTTGAACAGGTTTTGCAGATCGACTTCCTGCTGGTAGCTGCCGCCCATCGCGCTACGGGCGGTCTGCCCGACGATCGCGACCACCGGGACGTGGTCGAGTTTCGCGTCGTACAAACCGTTGAGCAGATGGATCGCCCCCGGCCCCGAGGTCGCGGTGCACACGCCCACCTTGCCGCTGAACTTGGCGTATCCGGTGGCCTGGAACGCCGACATCTCCTCGTGGCGAGCTTGGATGAACGCCGGCTTGTCGTCCGCGCGGCCGAAAGCGGCGATCAGACCGTTGATCCCGTCGCCGGGATAGCCGAAAACCTGCTCGACGCCCCATTCCCGCAAGCGTTGCACCACGTAGTCGCCGACCTGTCGAGCCATCGGGTTCCTCCTGTCCATGTGCCGGTGGCAGGGTCCGTCGCCGGGCGGTTACCCGGGCGTTGCGGCCCCAATCAGCGGGTCACCGTCCTCGGCGGTGTCCGGCTTGTACAGCAATCCGGGAAGCAGCGCCGCGGCGGCGGTGGCGGTCACCGAGCACGTGGTCGCGATCCCCCACCCCACCGGATCCAGCGGGCGGCAACCGAAATAGGTGCACAGCCCCGGTGTCATCACCACCGCGCCGAGCACCGCGCCGCTGGCCGCGGTGGTGATCCACACCAGCGGGCTGCGGTAGCCGGAGACCAGCGTCTGCCCCAGCTGGGTTCCGATGAGCGCGACCAGGCCGATGGTGGCGGCGCGGCGTTGCGTGCCGGTCACGCGGCCGAGGGTCCAGGCGACCGACGCGCTGGTGGCGGTGGCGACGCCGCGGACGCCGAGGGTGCGCAGCAAGTCGGTGCCCAGGTGCGCGCGCGGGAGGTCGGCGAGCCGTTCGGCCGCCCGCTGCGCCTGGGACTGCGGATCGTCGGCGTCGTCGGGATCGACCGCGTCCCCGTCGCGCGACAGCGCAAGCGCCATCGCCGGGAACATGTCGGTGAGCATGTTCACCAGCAGGAACTGCCGGGTGCCCAGCGGCGCCTGGCCGCTGACGGCGGTGCCGTACAGCGTGAACGCCACCTCGCCCGCGTTGCCGCCGACCAGGACGCCGACCGCCTCGGTGACCCGCTGCCACATGCCGCGCCCTTCGACGAGGGCGTGCAGCAGCACCAGCGGATCGGGCCGGGTGAGCACCATGTCGGCGGCATTGCGGGCGGCGACCGAACCCTGTGCGGCCAAACCGATTCCGACGTCGGCGGTGCGGATCGCGGCCGCGTCGTTGCTGCCGTCGCCGGTCATGCCGACGACGTGACCGGCGCGGCGCAGCGCCGCCACGATGCGCACCTTCTGTTCCGGAGCGACGCGGGCGAAGACCGTGCCGTGTTCGATCAGCTCCGCCTGGGCGGTCTCGTCCAGACCGTCCAGATCCGCGCCGGTCACCACCTCCCCCGCCTCGATGCCGAGTTGGCGGGCCACCGCCGCCGCGGTCACCGGGTGGTCGCCGGTGATCATGCGCACGCTGATGCCGTTGCGCTGCAACGCGGTGACCAGCGGCAGCGTCTGCGGGCGCGGGGCGTCGGCCAGGCCGATGAAGCCGAGCAGGGTGAGTTCCTCCACCGCCGCCTCGACGTCGTCGGGTTCGGCGGGCAGGTCACGCCGCGCCACCACCAGGACGCGCAGGCCCTGCTGGGCGAGGTCGCGCACCGCCCCTTCGGCGCGCTCGCGCACCCGCTCGTCCAAGGGGTGATCGGTGTCGTCCGATCGCACTTTGGTGCAGCGCGACAGCACGACCTCGGGCGCGCCCTTCACGATCAGCCGCAGTTTGTGGGCGGTGTGCCCCAGCGTGGCGGCGTAGCCGCGGTTGGATTCGAAGGGTATCTCCTCGATCGGATCCCAGCGGCGGACGTCGTCACCGAGCGCCTGCTCCGCGGCCTCCAGCACCGCACGGTCGGTGGCGTGCACGATCGGGCCCTCGGTGGGGTCCGGGCAGGCGCGTGCCGCGGCGCGCAGCAGCCGGCGAGCGTCTTCGGAGTCGGTGTCCGGGGACCATTGCGCGTCCAGGTCGGCCACCGTGGTCAGGCGCAGCCGCCCCTCGGTGAGGGTGCCGGTCTTGTCGAAGCACAGGGTGTCCACCCGGCCCAGCGCCTCGACCGTGCGGCTGGCGCGCACCAGCACGCCGTGCCGGGACAGCCTGCGGGCCGCGGCGAGCTGCGCGACGGTGGCCACCAGCGGCAGGCCCTCGGGCACCGCCGCGACCGCCACCGCCACGCCGTCGGCGATCGCGGTCCGCAGTGGCCTGCCCCGCAGCATCCCCAGCCCGGTCACGACCCCGCCGCCGGTCAAGGTCAGCGGCAGGGCGCGGTCGGTCAAGCGGCGCAACTGCGCCTGCACACCGCCCTTTTCCGGCGGAATGGCCCCGGCGGCGGCACGGCCTGCCTGAGTGTCGGAGCCGACGGCCACGACGACCGCGCGACCGGTTCCGTTGACCACGGTGCTGCCGTCGAAGACCATGCAGGCACGGTCGGCCACCGCCGCGCCCGGCGTGGCGGGGACGTGCTTATCGACCGTGATCGATTCGCCGGTGAGCCCGGATTCGTCCATCTCGAGGTCGTCGGCGCGCAGCAGCCGCGCGTCGGCGGGGACCACGTCCCCGGCGCGCAGCACGATCACGTCGCCGAGAGTCAGCAGGTTCGCGGGCACCCGGCGTTCGTCCGGTTCGCTCGCGTCGAGTTCGGTGCGATCGATCACCCGGGCGGTGAGCTGTTCGCGCTCGAACAAACGATGCAGCGCGTCCTCGGCGCGCTGGCGCTGCCAGGCGGAGACCAGCGCGTTGACCGCGAGCACCGACGACAGCAACACCGCGTCCGACGGCGCGCCGAGCACGGCGGTGGCGACCGCGCCGACCCCGAGGATCGGGGTCAGCGGATCGGACAGTTCGCGGCGCAGCTGGCCGGCGAACGACGCCGCCGAGGCGATCACGCTCGCGCCGGGGATGCGCGCCGCGGCGCCGGGCTGAGCTCGCTGCTCCAGCGCGACGGGCTCGGGCAACCGGCTCAGCACCTCGTCGGGTTCCAGGGCGTGCCAGGGCAGCAGCGGGGCGAGCGTGGCCGGTGGTTGCGTCCGCGCCGACCGCCATCCGGTGTAGGCGCCGCTGAGCAGACCGGTGTAGTGCGCCGCGGTCATGGGCGAGGACCTGCCCGCGCTGCCCGGCGCGACGGCCAGCAGCAGTCCGCCCAGCGCGGCCGCCGACAGGGCCAGCGAGCGGCCGCGTTCACTGACTTGACGTGCCGGGCCCACGGTGGCCAGCACGCTCAGCGCCTGCCCGAGGTCGCGGCAGACCACGTCGGCGGTCCATGGCATCTGCAGCGCGTTGTCCTCGCGGGTGGCAATGCCGATCGCCACGTCGGCGAACGCCAAGGCCCGGTGCGCGCGGGGACTCAGCACGGCGACGACGTGACCGTCTTGCTGCAAGGTGCGCACCAGCTTGCTCAGCGAGCGCGACGGGGAGACGAATTCGTCGGCCAGCGACCGCAACTCCGCGGCGTCGTCGCCCGCGACGAGGGTGACGCGCAGGCCCGCGCTGCGGGCACGGCCCAGCACCGCGTGCGCGCGCCGGTCCAGTTCGCGTCCGACCAGTACCCGCCCCACCGGTTTCCCGTTGTCGTGCAGTTCCCGCCATACCGGGCGGCGCGTGAGGCCCTGCTCGGCCTTGCCGGTCGTCGGGTGCACCAGCCGCCGGTGGCCGTCGGATGCCGGGTCGAGACCCTTCGGCCGCGAGTCGCCCTCCGGATCCTCGGCGGTTTCCCGATCCCACAGCAGGCGCTGGCTCGCGCTCCACACCTCCGCGACCGACCATTTCTCGTCGAGGGATTCCGCGTCGAGCACCATCCGGCGTGCGGTGAGCAGCGACTCTCCGTCGACGACCAGCGCCGACAATCGGTCCAGCCGCCGCCACACCCGCGGGTGGATCGTCAGCACCCCCGCCCGGCCCAGGACCGTGGAGACGATGGCGCCGTAGGCCTCCCGGCTGGCCCGTGCCGCCTTGGGCGCGCCGAGTTCCAACGCGTCGGCCGCGCCCAGCAGGCCACGACCGCCCAGTACCGAGGTGACCGCGCCCACGAGCGCGCCCGCGGCTGTCTCGTCGGCGACCCGTTCGATGGGTCCCTGCGGCATGTCCACGACGCGGGGCGGCGGCGAGAGCGGTTCGCACACTTCCGCGGGACGGCGGTCGATCTCGGCCTCCCAGTTGCGCCACTGCGCGTATCTGGTCAGCGACTCGGTCAGCGTGAAGCCGCGGTGCACCGCGTCGACCAGCAGGTTCGCCGAGCCCGCTGCGGCGCTGTTGCCGAGGGCGTTGCCGATGGCGTTGGCCGTGGTGAGCACCAGGTCCGTCCGGGGGCGGCCGAGCTGTTCCTCCAGCCGTTTACGCAGGCGGGGCTGGGTGTCGACGAAGGCGGCGGCCGCGCGCAGGACCCGGGCGGGCGCGCGCAGCGGGAGCACCGCGCTGACCGTGGACAACCCGATCGCGCACACATCGCCCGCGACCTGGATTCCGGCCGCCAGCAACGGCTCCCGATCCCCGGGGTGTTCACAGCCGCGACTCCAGTCCAGGTCGCCGACCGCGGTGTCGGCCTCCACCGACTCGATCGCCGCGACCAGGGCGGGCAGGTCGGCCGCACCGTGGGTGAGCGCGGCAACGACGCGACCGGTCACCGCGTTGACCCGCCACCAGCGCACGTCGCGGCGGGTGTCGAGGGTTCGGTGCAGCGCCTGCGTGACGGCTTCGCTCTTGCCGGAGTCCAGGCCACGGACCTCGACCGTGGCGCGGTCCTCGTAGAGGGCGACCCGGCGGCGCGAACGCAGCGCGTGCGGATCGACCAGTGCCGCCAGCTCGTCGCGCAGCTCCTCGTCGCGGCGCAGGTTCAGCAGCGACGCACCCGCTCGCGCGCCCGCCGCCACCACCTGCACCGGCGCCTGTGCCGCTTTGACGCCCAGGTCGACGGCCTTCTCCACACCCGCACGGGCCATCTCCGCCGCGACGGAGGTCGGCGCCTCGAGCCACCACGGCGAGACGACTCCGCGTAGTAAAAAGCTCATACCCGGCGAGCTACCCAGGCACGGACAGAGCAAACCGGACCCGGCCGCGGTCGCGCACGACCGCGGCTGGTCCGGTGCGGACCCGCTGCGCCGGTCAGTCGGCGGTCGGGTCGAGGACGATCTTCACCGCACCGTCGGTTTTCTGCTGGAACATCGCGTAGGCCCGCGCGGCGTCGGTCAGCGGAAGGCGGTGGGTGGCGAAGGTGTCCACGCCCAGCGGATCACCGTCGCTCAGCAGCGGCATGATGTCCTCGACCCACCGTTTGACATTCGCCTGTCCCATCCGCACCTGGATCTGCTTGTCGAACAGCACCCGCATCGGCAGCGGATCGAGCATGCCGCCGTAGACGCCGATCAGCGAGATCGTGCCACCGCGGCGGACGATGTCGATCGCGGAGTGCAGCGCCGCGAGCCGGTCGATGCCCGCGGTGTCCATCACCTTCCGCGCCACGACGTCCGGCAGGAACGCCGCCGAGCGCTGCGCCACCGAGGCGATCGGCGAGCCGTGGGCCTCCATCCCGACCGCGTCGATGACCGAGTCGGTGCCCCGGCCGTCGGTCCACCCCCGGATGATGTCGCCGACCGGCTCGTCGACCGACTCCGAGTCGATCACTTCGACGCCGCGTCCGGCCGCGCGCGCCAGCCGCTCGGGCACCCGGTCGACACCGATCACGCGATAGCCGCGATGTGCCGCGACCCGGCAGGCCATGTCCCCGATCGGGCCGAGCCCGAGCACGGTCACCGATCCGCCCTCGGGCACCGCGGCGTATTCCACCGCCTGCCACGCGGTGGGCAGCACATCGGACAGGTACAGGAATCGCGAATCGGGCGGTCCGTCGGGTACTCGGACGTGGGTGAAGTCCGCGTGCGGCACGCGCAGATATTCCGCTTGGCCGCCGGGCACCTGCCCGTAGAGCTTGGAATACCCGAACAGCGCCGCCCCGCAGCCGTATTCGCGGACCTGGGTGGTCTCGCACTGGGTGGGCAGCCCGGTCCGGCACATGTAGCAGCCGCCGCAGCTGATCTGGAACGGGATAACGACGCGGTCACCGGGGGCCAGCCGGGTGACGGCCGAACCGGTCTCGACCACCCGTCCCATCGGTTCGTGGCCCAGCACGTCGCCACTGCTCATGTACGCGCCGAGCACTTCGTACAGATGCAGGTCCGATCCGCAGATGCCGGTGGAGGTGACCTCGATGATCGCGTCCGTCGGCGCCTCGATCCGCGGGTCCGGCACCGTCTCCACGGCGACTTTGCGTCGTCCTTGCCAGGTCACTGCCTTCATCCGGGCGCTCCTCCGGTCGGGGTCCTCACTTCCCCGTGCTACCCGGGCACCCCGGCCCGAAACTCCGCCCGAGTTTGCCCGAACAGCGGCAGGGTAGGCGGAAGCCGTGGACCATACACGAGCTCCTCTGCTGGAAGCGCTTGCCGACTATCACCGGCTGGGTCGGTACGGCTTCACTCCCCCCGGGCACCGTCAAGGACGCGGGACCGACGAACGCGTGCTGGAGGTGATCGGCCGCGACGCCTTCGGCTCCGACGTGCTGGCCATCGCGGGCTTGGACGACCGGCTCGCGCGCGGCGGCTACCTCACCCGCGCCGAGGCGCTGATGGCCGACGCGGTGCGCGCCGAATCCGCGTTCTTCTCCACCTGCGGCAGTTCCCTGTCGGTGAAGGCGGCCATGATGGCGGTCGCGGGCGGCCACGACGGCGGCCTGCTCGTCCCCCGCGACAGCCACAAGTCGATCGTGGCCGGACTCATCTTCTCCGGCGTCCAGCCGCACTGGATCACGCCTCGATGGGACGCCGAGCACCATCTCTCCCATCCACCTTCGCCCCGGCAGGTGCGCCAGGCGTGGGACGAGCATCCCGACGCCGCGGGCGCGCTGATCGTGAGCCCGAGCCCCTACGGCACCTGCGCGGACATCTCCGCCATCGCCGACGTCTGCCACGAGCGCGGCAAGCCACTCATCGTCGACGAGGCGTGGGGCGCGCATCTGCCGTTCCACGAAGACCTGCCCACCTGGGCGATGGACGCGGGCGCTGACCTTTGCGTGGTCAGCGTGCACAAGATGGGCGCCGGCTTCGAACAGGGCTCGGTGTTCCATCTGCAAGGCGATCTCATCGATCCGATCCGGCTCAGCGAATGCGCCGACCTGCTGATGACCACCAGCCCGAATGTGCTGGTCTACGCCGCGCTCGACGGCTGGCGCAGGCAGATGGTCGAGCAGGGGCACGAACTGCTCGGCGCGGCGCTGCGCGTGGCCGAACAGGCCAGGCGGCAGCTGGCCGAGATTCCCGGCATCGAGGTGCTCGAGGACGAGCTGCTCGGCGCCGAAGCCTCGCACGACCTCGACCGGCTTCAGGTGCTCATGGACGTGTCCGGCACCGGGGCCAGCGGCTATCAGGCCGCGGACTGGTTGCGCGAGCACCGGCGCCTCGACGTGGGCCTCAGCGACCACCGCCGCGTGCTCGCCACACTGTCGCTCGCCGACGACAAGGACACCGTCGACACCTTGGTCGACGCCGTCGCGGCGTGGCGCGACCAGCTGACCGATCCCCGCCCGCCCCGCATCCAGCTGCCCGCGCCGGAAGACTTGCAGTTGGACACCGTGATGCTGCCGCGGGACGCGTTCTTCGGCCCGGTCGAGGCGGTGGACGCGCGCGAGGCCGTGGGCCGCGTGGCCGCCGAGCAGCTCACGCCGTACCCGCCGGGCATTCCGGTGGTGTTGCCCGGCGAGCGGATCGACGCGGCGGTCGTCGACTATCTGCGCACCGGACTCGACGCGGGAATGAACGTGCCGGACGCCACCGATCCCAAGCTGCGCACGATCCGCGTCGTGGCCCGAGCATGAACCGAATCACACTGTGAGCAAGGAGATTTCGTTATGGCCGGACCGACTGCCGTCGCCCTGGTATGCACGCTGAAGAAGTCACCCGCCGAATCCAGCAGCGACCTCATCGCCCGCCAGGTGCTCGATGAGCTGGCCCAGCACGGCGTGCAGGGCACGGTGCTGCGCGTGGTCGACTACGACGTGCTGCCCGGGGTCACCGCCGACGAGGGCCCCGGCGACCAGTGGCCGTCGATCCGCGAGCGGATCGCGGCGGCCGACATCCTGCTGGTCTCGACCCCCACCTGGGTGGGACACATGTCCTCGGTGGCGCAGCGGGTGCTGGAGCGATTGGACGCCGAACTGTCCGAGACCGACGACGCGGGCAGGCCCGCGATGGTCGGCAAAGTGGCCACGGTCGCGGTGGTCGGCAACGAGGACGGCGCCCACAAGATCGTCGCCGACCTGTTCCAGGGGCTCAACGACATCGGGTTCACCATCCCCGCGCAGGGTTGCACGTACTGGAACGATCAGGCCATGGGCGGAACCGATTACCAGGATCTCGACTCGGTGCCGAAAGCGGTGGCCTCGGCCACCGCGGCGCTGGCCAGGAACGCCGCCCACTTGGCCGGGGTGCTCGGCACCCAGCAGTACCCGCCCGCCGGGTGAGTCCCGCACCTCCCGCCGGTGACCGGCGGGAGGTCGCGGACGTTCAGGCCAGTACCGCGTCGACCGTCTTCTTCAGCGCCGAGGGCTGGGCGGGCGAGGTCGGCGCCTTCTTCCTGAGTTCTTGCAGCCGCGCCCCGATTTCCTGAAGCTGTTTGCGGCCAAGGCGCTCTCGCACTTTCGGGAACCAGTCGTTCTCTTCCTCGTCGATGTGGTGGTCGACGCTCTCGATCAGCACCGTGGCCTTGGCGGTGAAGTGCTCGTCGTCGGGCTTCATCATCGCCAGCTCGGTGACCAGCACATCGGCGACATGGTGCTCCTCGTAGGACTCCAAGATGTCGTCCTCGAGTTCGGGAACGAGTTTGCGCACCTCGGGGTACATGCACTCGTTCTCGAGGTAGGTGTGCACGGTGAGCGCCTCGATGATCTTGTTCACCACTTTCCCCTTGGTCTCGACGGCATTCTCACCCGCCTTCTCGAACTCGCGGAACAGCTTCCGTATCACCTTGTGATCCTCGCGCAGCAGCACGATCGCATCGGTCGTCATCGCTATCTCCCTTGCTTCGGATGCCGGTCTTTTGCCGACATTCCCGGCGCCGCGCCGCCGAAACCCCGCGCCTGCCGTGCGGCCCGGCCTGCGCCGGGCCGTAAGGTGGGCCCGAGACAGCGCAGGAAGGACGCAGATGCCACACGCGGATGAGTACGCACACGAACTGGCCGAACTGGCGCGACAGTCGGAGATCACCGTGGCGGTCGCCGAATCGCTGACCTCCGGCCGGCTGTCGGCCACGCTGGGCGCCGCGCCGAACTCCTCCGAATGGTTCCGCGGCGGCCTGGTGGCCTACAGCTCGGAGGTCAAGCACACCGTCCTCGGAGTGCCCGACGTTCCGGTGGTGTCGCAGCCCGCGGCCGAAGCGATGGCCACCGGCGTCCGCGGTTTGCTGAAAGCTGTTGTCGCCGTGTCGGTCACCGGTGCGGGCGGCCCCGATCCGCAGGACGGTCAACCGCCGGGCTCGGTCTGGTTCGCCATCGCCACCGAGCACGAGGTCCGCGCCTGGCACCGCCAGTTCGACGGCGACCCGGCCGACGTGGTCGCGCAGACCGTCGCCTGCGCCACCGAGTCGCTGCTGGACACCGTGCGCGCGCTGCGCTCGGATCGTTCGCCCGCGTGAGCGGCGCTCACGCCGAACGGCGATGCTTGCGGTGGCTGGTGTCGCAGAACGGGTAGTTCTTCGAGCGCCTGCACAGGCACAGCGCCACCATGAACCGGTCGCAGCGGATCGTCCGGCCGTCCGCGGTCACCACTTCCACCGGGCCCTCGATCAACGCGGGGCCGTCGGCGGTGAGTGTCACGCGACGCGACTGCTCATTGTCGGATGTGGTCGGCACGGATCACCACCAGATCTTCCATTCGCTGGCCGGGCCGGATGAGCCCGGCCGACTCCAGCCACTGTGCGCGGCGGCGCAGCACCGGCCCGAACGGCACCGTCGCCCGCGCCACGATCGCGGCCTTCAAGCCTCGCTCCCGCAACTGGTCCAGCGTCGAATCGGGATCGGCCAGCGTCGAATGCACGATCAACGCGACACCCCGCGGTTTCAGCAGGGTGGGCAGGGCCGCGCACAACTGGTCCAGGATCACCCTGCCGCTGGTCCCGGCGTCCCAGGCACGAGCGATGCCGCGGGTGTCGGTGCCCTCGGGAGCGGGGACATAGGGCGGGTTGGCCAGCACCAGGTCGAATTCGCGCCCGCCGAGCACCGCGCCGAAGTCACCGCGCAGCACCTCGGCCTCGATGCCCCGCAATCGGCAGTTCAACCAGGCCGACACCACCGCGGATCGGGACACGTCCACCGCGGTCACCCGCGCCGCTCCGGTGCGCGCGGCGGCCACGGCCAAGGCGCCGGTGCCCGTGCACACGTCCAGCGCGTGACCGCCGCGAGGAACGCCGGCCTCGGAAAGAGCGCGCACGAGCAACCAGGTGTCCAGCTGCGGCGGATAGACGCCGGGGGGTCGAATCAACATCACTTGTCGCGAATAGCCCGCTGAACGCCGCTTAATCCCCCGCGCCGACCGGCACGCTCCCGGATTCCCGCAACGAGCTGCCACCCGCGCGCCACGCTTGCAGCACATGATCGGCGAATCGGTCCTCGAGCAAGTTCGTCACCTGGATACCGAAGACCACCGATTCGGTCAGTCCCGGTTCCCGCTGGAGCAGGTCGCCGATCACGCCGGTCCGCATGATCTGCTCGTGCACGGCATCGGCTTCGACGTGCTCACGATAGAACAGCACGCACGCCGGATCGGCCTCCAGACGCCGCAACGCCTCCACCATGCGCTGCGCGCCGGGCGGCGAGGTGATCTCCACCGTGGCGAAATGGCCCACCAGCGCCCCGCGCCACGACCGGTGCAGACCGAACAGCGACATCATGTTCACCAGCGCCAGCATCGGCGCGGGCACCACGTCCAGGTAGTGCAGGTACGCCGGATCCAACCCCGCGCCGGCCAGCAGATCGGCGTACAGCTGCGCGTGCACGCGCTCGCCGCGTCCGCCGCCGAACTCGTCGAACTCCACCGCCACCAGCGAAGCCTTGGCCTGGCCGCGCAAGCGCGGAATCACCCAGGCGTAGGGGTCGGCCTCCTTGTGGTGGTAGATCGAACGATGCACGAAGTATTCGCGCATCTGCCACCACTGGCCCTCGTCGCGCAGGAACCGGCTGGGCCCGGCCGGGTCGGCGGGCGTGACCAGCAACTGGTCGAGTTCGGCGTCCAGATCCGCCCCGCCCGGCACGTCCGCGCGCAGCGCCTCCAGGAACCGCCGCTCCAGCGCGGCGCGCAGCCCGAGCAGGCCCGGGTCCCATTCCCAACCCTCGTCCACCGCCGCGAAGCCGTGATAGTGCAGCTCGTAGCAGGTGTGCAGGGCCAGATGCAGATCCTCGCCGTAGGGGTCCAGCGGACCCGGCCGCGGTACCGAACCACCCGGTTCGCCGCGCAGCAACTCCACGATCGCCTCGGACAGCTCGCCGCGGGGATGGGGCAGTTCGAGCGTCTGGGCGCCTGTCATGACCGTCATACTGCTCGCTTACCCCGGTCCGCCGCCGTTATCGCGGCCCGGCGCGGAAAGAATGCGGGCAAACCTCCCGTGCCGCACCGGGGCGGCACGGGAGGCGCCCGGAACTTACCCGTTGGCCTTCTTGTACGCCTCGACGACCTCGGCCGAGATCCGGCCACGCGCCGAGACGTCGATGCCGTTTTTGCGCGCCCATTCCCGGATGACCGTGGCCTGCTCCCGATCGTTCGCCGAACGCAGGACACCACCGCGTCCGCGCCGGGTACGACCGACTTTGCGGGCGTACGGAACCCACTGGTCGAAGAATCCGCGCAACTGACCGGCATTGTCCGCCGACAAGTCCATCTCGTATGCGACGCCGTCCACGGCGAAAGATACGGTTTCCTCGGCCTGAGACTTGCCGTCGTAGTCATCGACCAGAGTCACGACGACCTTGCGTGCCATAGAGATAATCCCTTCACGGTTACCGAGCGCGTGCAGTCGAAAAAACAATCGTAGCCAGTAGATAACAGATCAGTTCCACCCCGCGAACGGCGGGGTCCCCTGTCGCGGCACAGAAGCGTGCGGCGAACGGCGCACCGCCCGGTGACCGTGGAGACTTCACATATTGCACCCGCATCCCACGAACCGGCAAACCGCACGTCGCGGGACGCCTGGCGGTACTGCGACGGCGGCGACGCGCTTCCGCTCGGTACGCCCGAGGTGACCCCGATCTCGATCCGCTGTTGTCGCCGACGCCATTTCACCGCACCGTCGGTGCGGCGACGTGATTGTCCCGAATTCCCGGTCCCGGTGCGCGCTTCGCGGCACACTCTGTCCGATCACCGGCTCCGTCGAAGCCTTCGCGCGCTGCGAATCGACGCCATTCCCCCACCCCGCGTTTCCTTTTCACGGGTCCGGCTCACCGCCGATATACCCGACGCGTGTTCACCGGTCAATATGACAATCCTGTGAATCCGGCAGCGCACCGCGAGAACCGCTCGGCACAACCGACCACGCGGGGGGAGTCACACGGTCGGCGCTTTCCAACCCGCGACGGTGCACCCGCCTCGGCAGCGCGGGCGAGGTGGTCGCGGTAATCGGTCCGCTCGCGGGCGGGAGTTCGGCGCAGCGCCCCGGCGCATCACGGCGGACCAGGCATTCGGCGCGGCGGCGAGCTCCTCGAACAGCGTCCGGCGAGCAATTCGGCCCGGAACCGGGCCTGCGTCGACCCCACCTACGGGATGGGCGGCTGGTCACGCCGACTCGGACGACGATGGCGTAACGGCAAGGGCGCCGCCGCATTCCGCGTTTCGCGGGGAGCTGACGTCACCTCCCACGGCTGAGAAGGCGACCTCGTGGGCGCCGTTTTAGTCTGGACGACGCCCGGTCCAGCCGGAATACTGGCGTGCGCCGGTTTCGTCGGGGTCGGCCACGCCGGGTGTGCCGCATTCGGCCGGTTCACCGTTCGGAAGAAAGGACACCATCTCCCGATTCTGCAGACAGGCAGTCGGCCCGTGGAGAACGGCGGGGGGCCGAGTACCGTTCCGATCTCTGTCGAGCGAGTGGGGCCTCCGCGCGCCGCGGATCCCAGCAACGAATCAGATGTCGGCCGATTCGCGGAATTCGGCCAGACGAGCCCAGTGCACGAGCGGAAGTCGATAGTATGCGTGTGGCCTTATTGCCCGCAGGTACCAGGGGCGATCATCAACCGTATCTCGCGTTGGCGGACGAGTTCCGCGCCCGCGGGCACGAGGTGGAAATCACCGCCACCCGCAATCAGGCGCACATCGTGCGCAATGCCGACTTCGAACCCCACGTGATTCCCTTCGACGCCGCGGAATTACTCGAGACGCCCGCGGCCAGGCAGGCATTGGCCTCCGGCAGAACGCTGCCGTTCATTCGGATCATGCTCGACACGGTGAAGATCATCGAGGGTGGTCGCGGGGAGGCGATGCACGAGGTGCTCGCGAAAGCCTGCGCGGACGCGGATGTCGTCGTCGCCTGCGCGTCGACGCTGCCCTGGGCGATGGAGTTCCGGGAGAAGACCGGTACGCCGGTGATCGGCTGCCTGCCCTACCCGCTCGAGCGCACCGACGAGTTCCCGTCGTCGTTCATGGCGAAGAACATGACGACGTCCCGGATTGTCTCGCGTGCGACTTACAGCCTGTTCGAATTGTCCTATACGTTCCTGTATCGCAAGGTCGATCGCCAATTGCGGCAACAGATGGGGCTGGCGGGCAAGCCGCGCAATCCTTTTCGGCGACTGCGGGACGAGCGGACACCGCTGGTGCACATGGTGAGCCCGGTGCTGTTGCCGAAGCCGCACGATTGGCCCGAGCGCGCGACCGTCGTCGGTGCCCCCATTCTGCCGCAGCGGCTGCGCGACGCCTGGGGCGAAGCGGTCATCGACCCGGAACTCGACGCCTGGCTCGACGAAGGCGAACCACCGATCTATTTCTGCATGACCGGAATGCCCGTCGTCGATCCGGTGGAATGCCGCGAGATGATCGCCACGGTCTGCGCGCGGCTGGGCGCGCGGGCACTGGTCACGGTGAAAGCCGAGGGATTCCCGAAGGGGTTCAGCGCCGACCGCACCCTGCTGGTCATCGATTCGTTCGACTACGACCGCGTGCTGCCGCGCTGCCGCGCGGTGGTGCACCACGGCGGCAGCGGAAACACCCACGACGTGGTGCGCGCGGGGATTCCCGCCGTGGTGATCCCGGTGCACAGCGATCAGTTCTTCTACGGCTGGCGCATCGCCGCGCTCGGGATCGGAGCCACCTTCCCGTATCGCCGGATCACTCCCGATCGCCTGCACGAAGCGCTGGCGCAGGCCCTCACACCGCAGGCGCGGCAGCGGGCCGAGGAGATCGGCCGCACGGTCGCGGCGGAGAACGGCGTGTTCGCCGCCGTCGACGCCGTCGAGAAACTCGCCACCGCGTCCACCCGACCATGAGATGGCGGCCGGCGCCCGCGGGGAATCGCGGCGTCGCCCGATGAGCGCACGACCCCCGCGACAGTCGAGTTCCGAAGGTTGTACCGCATGACCGATTACCGTTCGTTCGTCGATGTGCTGCTCAGCCGTGGCGAGACGCCGAGCGACACGACCGCATACCGATTCCTGCGGACCGGTGACACGGACGGCCCCGTCGACGAGATCACCTACGCCGCGGTGTCGCTGCGCGCGCGGGCGATCGGCGCCGCGTTGCAGGACGGCGGCGTGCGCAGGGCCCTGCTGCTGTATCCGTCCGGATTGGATTTCATCGCGGGGTTCTTCGGCTGTCTGGCCGCCGATGTCGTCGCCGTGCCCGCACCCCTGCCCCAACTGGACGCCCGGTCCCTGCGGCGGCTGCGGCACATGGTCACCGACGCCGGCGTCGACGCGGTCCTCACCACCGGGCAGGTCCGCGCCGACGCGAGCGCGGCAGTCGAGCAACTGCCGGAACTGGCCGCGCTGAACTGGCTGGCGACCGACGAGATCCCCGACGAGGCGGCCGCGTCGTGGCGACAGCCCGCCGTAGGCCCCGATTCGGTGGCCTTCCTGCAGTACACCTCGGGTTCGACGAGCGCGCCACGCGGCGTCGTGGTCACGCACGCCAATCTGCTGCACAACGAGCGGGCCATCGCCGCGGCCCTGGGCCACACGCCGGAGCTGCTGGAGTCGCTCACCGACGCGCTGTTCGTCAGCTGGCTGCCGATGTATCACGACATGGGGCTCATCGCGCCGGTGCTGCAGACGATGTTCGTCGGCGCGAACGCGGTGTTGCTGTCCCCCCAGCATTTCCTGCAGCGCCCCGAGCGCTGGCCGGAGGCGGTGTCCGCGTTCGGCGCGCACACCAGCGGCGGTCCCAATTTCGGCTACGAGCTGTGCCTGCGCCGGATGACGCCCGCGCAGATCGAACCGCTCGACCTGCGCGGCTGGAAAGTGGCGTTCAACGGCGCGGAGACGGTGCGTCCTGCCACGGTGCGCCGATTCGCCGACACCTTCGCGAGCGCGGGGTTCCGGGCGGAGTCGTTCCAGCCGGTCTACGGCTTGGCCGAGGCGACGCTCATCGTCAGCGCCGCCGACATCGGCGCTCGGCCCACGGTGATCCTGCCGCCCGGCCGGTCCGAGCTGGTCGGCGTGGGGCGCCCCGCCGAGGGGCTGTCGATCGCCATCGTGGATCCGCGGCGACGCACCGAGTGCGCCGAAGGCGTCGAGGGCGAGATCTGGGTGTCGGGAACCAGTGTCGCCGCCGGATATTTCCGCGACGAGCAAGCCACCGCCGAGACCTTCCACGCCAGGCTCGGCGACGACGACCGGGATTTCCTGCGCACCGGCGATCTCGGATTCCGGTCCGGCGGTGAGCTGTTCGTCACCGGGCGGCGCAAGGACCTGCTGATCATCGACGGCAAGAACCATTACCCGCAGGACTTGGAGCTGACCGTCGAAACGGCGCACGACGCCGTCCGGCCGGGATGTGTGGCGGCCTTCTCGGTGGACGAGGGCATCGACGGGGAACTGCCCGTCGTGGTCGCGGAGGTGCGCACCGAGGACCCGGCCGAGCTCGCCGACGCCGAGGACGCGATCCGCGCGGCGATCGGCGCCGAGCACGGGCTCACGCTGCGGTCGGTGGTCCTGATCCGTCCCGGCGCGCTGCTGAAGACCAGTAGCGGCAAAGTACAGCGGCAAGCGTGCCGTGCGGCCTATCTCGACGAGGAGTTCTCCCCGCTCGTGCCCGTGCGCGGCGAGTTCGACGAGGCGTCGGTCACCGCCCCGTCGGCGGCGATGACCGCCGAGGAGATGCAGACCTGGCTGGTGGAGATCATCGCCCGGTTGGCGTATCTCGATCCCGCGCGGATCGACGTGCACCGGCCGCTGGTCGAGTTCGGTCTCGGCTCCGCCGATCTGGTCGAACTCGTGGTCGAGCTGTCCGACCGCGTCGGGCATCCGCTGGATACGAATCTGTTCTTCGAGCACCCCACCATCGCGCAGGTGGTCGCCGCGCTGCACCGCACCGAAGCCGACGCCGCGCCGGTCCGGCACCAGGAGGGCACCGGCGACGACGCCATCGCGATCATCTCGATGGCCTGCCGCTTCCCGGGCGGCGCCGACGATCCGGAAGCGCTGTGGCGCATGCTCGACGACGGACGCGACGGGCTGTCGGACGTGCCGCCGGGACGCTGGAGCACCGACGGGCTCTACGACCCGGACCCGGCCGCCGAGGGCAAGGCGTACACCTTCCGCGGCGGATACCTCACCCAGGTGGACGAGTTCGACGCCGCGTTCTTCGGCATCGGGCCGCGCGAGGCGGCGGTGATGGACCCGCAGCAACGGCTCATGCTGGAACTGAGCTGGGAGGCCATCGAACGGTCCGGCCGCGACCCCAGGCAGTTGCAGGGCAGCATGACCGGTGTCTATTTCGGGGTGTACAGCACCGGCTATCTCGCCGCTCCTGCGCCGCACCAACTGAACGGGCAGGTCGGCACGGGCCTGTCTCCCAGCGTGGCCTCCGGCCGGGTCGCGTACACGCTCGGGTTGCACGGACCCGCCGTCACCCTGGACACGGCGTGCTCGTCGGCGATCGTCGCGATGCACTTGGCCGCGCAGGCGTTGCGCGCGGGCGAGTGCGATCTGGCCCTGGCCGGCGGCGCGACGCTGCTGATGGGTCCGACCGCGCACGTGGAGCTGTGCAAGCTCGGTGTGCTGTCGCCGTCGGGACGCTGCGCGCCGTTCTCGGCGGGCGCGGACGGCACGGTGTGGGCCGAAGGCGCCGGTCTGGTGCTGTTGAAGCGGCTCGACGACGCCCGCCGCGACGGCGACCGGGTGCTCGCGGTGATCCGCGGCTCCGCGATCAACCAGGACGGGCGCAGCCAAGGCATCAGCGCGCCCAGCGGATTCGCGCAGGAGCAGGTCATCCGGGCGGCGTTGCATGCCGCGGGCGTTGCGCCCGAGGAGGTGGACTACGTCGAAGCGCACGGCACCGGCACCGCGCTCGGCGACCCCATCGAGGCACGCGCCCTGGCGCGCGTCTACGGTGCGGGCCGGGCGCCGGATCGCCCGCTCGGGGTTGGCTCGCTGAAATCCAATCTGGGACATACCCAAGCGGCGGCCGGGATCGGCGGCGTCATCAAACTGGTCCTCGGCCTGGCGCACGAGCGGATACCGGGAATGGCCTACGACGGGCCGCCGACACCGCAGCTCGACTGGGACGACAGCGGGTTGGTCGTGCGCACCGATCCGGCGCCGTGGCCGCGCGGCGCCCGTCCGCGCCGCGCCGCGGTCAGCGCGTTCGGGCTCAGCGGCACCAACGCCCACCTGATCCTCGAGGAGCCTCCCGCGCCGGAGGATCCGGCCGACACGTTCGACGACGACGTGCCGCACGACACCCGACCGGCGCTGCTGCCGATCTCGGCCCGGAGCCGGACGTCGCTGCGCGGTCAGGCGCGCCGCTTGCTCGAGCACGCCACCGGCGACGACACGTTGGCACCCGGCCCGGTGTCGCGCTCGCTCGCGTTGCAGCGCACACCGTTCGAATGGCGGGCCGTGGTCGTGGCGGCCGACCGCGCCGAGATGCTGTCGGGGCTGGGCGATCTCGCCGGTGAACAGGCAGCGCCCGATGTGGTGGTCGCCGCGGACGCGGCGCTCACCGCGGGCAAGACGGCGTTCGTCTTCCCGGGGCAGGGCGTGCAGTGGGCGGGAATGGCCCGGGACATGCTGGCCCGGTCCGAGGTCTTCCGCGCCGAATTCGCCCGGTGCGACGAAGCGTTCCGGCACCGCACCGGATGGTCGCTGGCGACCGCCCTGTTCGGACTCACCGCGGCCCAACTCGGTGACTTCACCGTGGTGCAACCGCTGCTGTTCGCCACGATGGCGGGGCTCGCGGCCGTCTGGCGGGACGCGGGTGTCACACCGGACGCCGTGATCGGGCACAGCCAAGGCGAGATCGCCGCGGCCTACGTATCGGGTGCGCTGAGCCTGGACGAGGCCGCTCAGGTGGTCGTGGCCCGCAGCCGCCTGATGGCCGACATCGCCGAGGAGGGCGCGATGGCGATGGTCGGCCTGCCCGCGCAGCGGCTCGAGCAGCGCTTGGCCGCGTTCGAGGGCGCGGTGTCGATCGCGGCGGTCAACATCCCCCGCTCGACCATCGTGGCGGGGGCCCGCGAGGCGGTCGAGACGCTGGTGGGCGAGCTGGAGGCGGAGCGGGTCGAGGTGCGGGTGCTGGCCGCGGGACCGGCGCTGGCGGGGCATTCGGTTCTGCTGGAACCGATCCGGGAGCGACTGCTGGACGAACTCGCCGGGCTCGGCGCCGTGGCACCGGCCGTCCCGTGGTACTCGACCGTGCTGGGCGAACAGCTGGGCGAGGACAGCGCCGATGCCCACTACTGGTATCGCAACGCGCGCGAGCCGGTCCGGTTCGCGAGCACGATCGAGCGCATGATCGGCGACGGGTTCCGGTATTTCGTGGAACTCGGGGTGCATCCGCTGCTGACCACGGCGGTGCGGGCCGTCGCGGAGCAGACCGGCCGCGAGATCGTCGCGGTCGGGTCGCTGGTGCGCGACCAGGACGGGCCGCGCAGCCTGGCCCGTGCTCAGGCCGCGCTGTGGGTGGCCGGCCGCGACCTCGACTGGTCGCGGCTGACGCCCGCGCAGGGCAGTGTCGATCTGCCGACCTACGCGTTCGACCGGCGGCGGTTCTGGACCGAGTCGGTGTCCGAGGACGCTTCCGCGCTGGGGTTGCAGGCCGCCGATCATCCGTTCGTCGGCGCCGTCGTGCCGCAACCGGATTCCGGCGGCGTCACGCTGACCGGCCGTCTCTCGCTGCGGACCCACCCGTGGCTGGCCGAGCACGCCGCGCCCGGCGTGGTCGTCCTGCCCGGCACCGGTCTGGTCGAGCTCGCGATCCGCGCCGGTGACGAGGTGGGCGCCGAGACCGTGCGGGAACTCGTGCTGCACGCGCCGCTGATCGTCCCGGCGGACGCCGCGGCGCAGATCCAGGTGGTGGTGGGCGACGCCGACGCCACCGGCCACCGGCCCGTCTCGATCCATTCCCGCCTGGAGCGAGATCTCGACACCTCGTGGACGCTGCACGCCCGTGGCGTGCTGGCGGCGGCCGCCGGAACCGATGCCGACGCCGTCGACACCACGCGGTGGCCTCCGGCGGACGCGGCGGCGGTCGACGTCGAGGACATGTACGCGCGGTTGTCCGATCGCGGGCACCGGTACGGTCCGCTGTTCCGGTCGGTGCGGGCGGCGTGGCGGCGCGGCGCGGAAGTCTTCGCCGAGGTGGCGCTTCCTGAGCAGGCCCACGGTGACGCCGCGCGGTTCGGGATCCACCCCGCCCTGTTCGACTCGGCACTGCACGCGGCGCTGCTGCTCGGCGCGGACGACGACGGTTCGGCACTGATGCCTTTCTCGTGGACCGGCGTAGATCTGCACGCCTCCGGCGCGACGGCGTTGCGGGTCCGGATCACCCAGGGCGAGGACGGAGTCCGCGTGCTGGCCGGCGATCACACCGGCCAGCCGGTCGTGTCGGTGGAATCACTGGTTCTGCGGCCCGCGCCGGCGGCGCGGGCACTCGACGGGGCGACGGTCGCCGCGCACCGCACCTTGTTCCGGCCGGAGTGGACTGCCCTGCCCGCTCCTGCGTCCGTCCGGCCGGTCGTCGCGGTGCCCTGGTCTCGGCTCGGCCCGCACGACGCGCCCCCGGACGCGGTGCTCATCGAGGTAGCCGACGGTGATTCGGTCGACGCGGTGCACACCGTGCTGCGGCAGACACTCGAGGCCTTGCAGGCGGCACTGGACGACCCGCGACTGGGCGCGGCGACGATCATGGTGCGCACCAGGCGGGCGATGGCGCTGTCCGGGGAGGACGTCCCGAACACCGCCGGAGCCGCGGTCTGGGGGATGGCCCGCACGGCGCAGTCGGAGAACCCGGAGCGCGTCGTGCTGGTCGACAGCGCCGACGCCGAGATCGACATCGCGGCGGTACTCGCCTCCGGTGCGGCGCAAGTGGTGGTGCGCGAGGGCGCGCTGTTCGCACCGCGGCTCGTGCGGCCTCCGGTGACCGCGGCCGCGCCGGGCGCTCCCGGCTTCGGGGACGGATTCGTGCTCGTCACCGGAGCGCCGGGACGACTCGGTTCGCTGCTGGCCGGGCATCTGGTGCGCGCCCACGGGGTCAGCAAACTGCTGCTGGCCAGCCGCCGGGGCTCCGACGGCCCCGGCGCGGAGGCCTTGCGCGCCGAGCTCACCGGCCTCGGCGCGGAGGTGGTCTTCGCCCGCTGCGACGTGAGCGACCGAGCCGCGCTGGCCGAGCTGCTGCGCGGACGCACGCTCAGCGGCGTCGTCCACGCGGCCATGGTGCTCGACGACGCCACGCTGGGATCACTGACGCCGCAACGGCTCGAAGCCGTCCTGCGACCGAAGGTCGACGCGGCGTATCACCTGCACGAGCTGACCTCGGGCATGGACCTGGCGTGTTTCGTCCTGTTCTCCTCGGTCGCGGGCGTGCTCGGCAATCCGGGTCAGGCGAACTACGCCGCCGCCAACGCCTACCTCGATGCCCTCGCCACCCACCGGGCGGCGCGGGGGCTGACCGCGCAGTCGCTGGCGTGGGGTCCGTGGAGCCTGGACATGCACGAGGTGATGGCGGCGGCCGACATCCGTCGCATGGAACGCACCGGTGTACGCCCGCTCGGCGCGCAAGACGGACTGGCGGCGTTCGACGCGGCGTTGCGGCGGAGCGAACCGGTGCTGGCGCTGATGCGGATCGATGCGGACGCGATGCGGCGCGCGCCCGCCGTCGCGCCGATGCTGCGCGGGCTGGTCCGTCCTTCGACGCGCCGCGCGGCGGTCCACCGCTGGGCCACCGACCCGTCGGCGCGGTCGCGGTTCGCCGAGCGGCTGCGCGGCTTGCCGCCCGGCGAGGCGGTCGCGGTCGCGGTGGACGTGGTCGCGCGCTGGGCCGCCGACGTGCTCGGTCACACCGGCGCGGAGGCCATCGCGCCGGACCGGTCGTTCCAGAGCCTGGGCATGGACTCGCTGATGGCGGTGGAACTGCGCAATCGGTTGCGCGACGATACCGGCATCCTGGTGCCGCTCAGCGAGATCTTCGCCCACCAGAGTCCGGCCGCGCTGGCCGCCTACCTCGTCGAGGAGGCCGCGCGCTCGGCTACCGGCGTGCCCGCCGTGGTCCCGGGCGAGCAGGAGGTTCCCGATGTCGTCAGGCTGCCCGTCACCCGGGATCTGATGCGGCTGCTGCGGACGCAACGGCAAGGGGTTCCGAGTGTCGCCCAGACCGGCGGACTGGCCATGCGGCTGCGCACGGCGGTCGGACGCGCCGAACTGGAAGCGATGCTGACTCGCCTCGCCGGGCGCCACGCGGCGCTGCGCACGGTGATCGTGCCGAGCGACGAGCACGGCATCCAGCTCGAGGTGCGGTCGACGCCGGGTGGGCCGCTGCTGCGGTGGACAGAGGTCGATCGACTCGACCACGCCGTCGCGCGCGCACGGTTCCGCGAGCTGATGCGCGAGCCGTTCGACCTGGCGCGAGGGCCGCTGTGGCGGTTCGAGCTGCTGGCGTCCGGTTCCGGCGAGCAGATGCTGATCTTCGGCGCGCACCACGGCATGTGCGATGTCCAGTCGATGTTGCTGGTGGCCGGGGAGATCGACGCCGAGCTGTCGGGCACGGCCTTCCCGGATACGTTGTCCAACAAAGACATCCACGATCTGCTCGCGGCCCAGGCGCCGCAGGCCGAGCCCGACGCCGAATGGCGCAGGGAGTTCGCCGGCAGCCGCCGCCTCGACCTCACCCTCGCCGGCCCGCGGCCTGCGCAGCGCAGTCACCGTGCGGGCGAGGTGCTGCTGGAACTGCCCGCCGAGCTGCAGGAGGGCGTGGCGCGGCGCGCGCGGGAGCTGGGCATCACGCCCGCGGCGCTGTTCCTCGGCACGCTGACGGTGCTGCTCGCCAGGCGGCAGGACAACGACCGATTCGCGCTCGCGGTCCCGGTGGACACCCGCATCCACGCCGACGCGCCAACGGGCGTCGGCTATTTCGGTGTGCCGGTGCCCTATCCGGCGACCGTCGAGCCGGGCGAGTCGATCGATGACCTGCTGCGCCGCACCGGCGACCGGCTGCGGCGCCTGCTGGTGCCGGGAGCCGGTTTCTCCGACGCGCTCGCCGCGCTCGCCGCGGAAGGGCTGTATCGGGACAACGCGCCGCTGGTGGAGGTGTACTTCAACTATCTGCGGGCCAATTCCGCCGTCCGCCCCGCGGATCTGGTTCCAGTGGGGACCGGGTACTCCGATCTCGATCTGATGGTGGCCGTGCTGGCCGACGCGGGCCAGATCTGGTTCACCTACAACGCAGACATCATCGATGACCCGGCCTGCACCCGCCTCGGCCACGACTACCTGGCGCTGCTCGGCGAGGTGATCGAGCACGCCGGGCTGCCTGCGCGCCCGCGCTCGCGCGCACCGCGCCCGGCCGCGCCCGGGGGCGTCGCGTTCGCCGCCACGTTCGCGCTGGGCAAGCTGCCGGATCTGTATCACGCGGCGTCGGCGCCCGGCCACGGCGAGGACGGACCGACCGTGCTCGAGGCGCCCTACCACCACGTCCTGGCCGGGTTGCGCGACCCGTCCGGCGTCTTCGCGCAACCGTCCACCGCCCTGGGCATCGTCTTGCTGCGGGCGGCGGACCTGGAGCGATTCGGCGCGCTCACCGACGACTCGCTCGCCGAACTGGCCGAGCAGTACCCCGCGGCGGTCCGGGAAGCGGCCGAGCGCGCCCGGGTGCCGATCATCGTCGGCTTCCTGCCCGCACCCGACCTCGACGAGCGCCTCCGCCGCTGGGAGCAGCGGACCGCGGGGCGGCTGCGGGAGATCCCCGGCGTCGCGGTCCTCACCGAACCCGACTGGACGCGCGAGCACCGGGTGGCGCACCGCTTCGACGAGCAGACCGACGCGCTGGCTCACCTGCCCTTCACCGAGGAATTCCAGGCCGCGGTGGCGCTGACGCTCGCCGCCGTCGCACGGGCGGCCCTGCTGCCCGCGCCGAAGGTCATCGCCGTGGACGGCGACGACACGCTGTGGAGCGGCGTCGTGGCGGAGATCGGCCCGGCGGCGGTCACCTTCGACCCGCCACGGCTGGCGCTGGCGCAGCGGTTGCGGCAGTGGCGCGCCGCGGGCACCCTGCTGGTGCTGATCAGCAACAACGACGAGGCATCCGTCCGAGCCGTCCTCGACCGTCCGGACAGCCCGCTGCGCGCCACGGACTTCACCGTCGTCTCCACCGGATGGGACAGCAAGGCCGAGCGGCTGGAGCAGGCCGCGCGGACCGTGGGCTTCGCGCTCGACGCGGTGGTCTATCTCGACGACAACCCGGTCGAGATCGCGAAAATACGCTCGCGCGCACCGGAAGTGCTCGCGGTGACCTGTCCGCCGGTCGGGGAACTGGAGGCGTTCCTCACGCGGTTGTGGCCGGTGACGCCGGTTGCCGTGACCGCGGAGGACGCCGAGCGCGCGGAGTTCTATCTGCGCGACCGCGAACGAGACCTGGCTCGGGAGCAGTCGGACTTCGCGCAGTTCCTCGACGGCTTGGAGCTGGCGGTGACCGTCGAGTCGCTGTCGGATCGGAGCATGCCCCGCGCGGCCCAGCTCGTCCGGCGGACCAGCCAATTCGTCCTGGACGCTGTCACCGAGGAGGATGTCGACCGGTGGCGGGAGGAAGGCGAGGTGTGGACCGCGTCGGCGCGCGACCGGTTCGGCGACTACGGAACGGTCGCCCTGCTCGCGGTGCGCGCCGACGGCTCGGCGCTGCGGTTGCTCGGCTGGCATCTCAGCTGCCGCGCCCTCGGGCGCGGGGTCGAAGAACGCCTGCTCGGCTGGCTGGCCGAGCGCGCGGCGGCACTGGGCTGCGCGACGGTGCGGATGACCGTGCACCGCACCGCACGCAACGTGCCCGCCCGCCGGTTGGCCGCCGCGCTCGGCGGCGGCGCCATCGATGACGAGCGACTCGAGGTCGACGTGCCGCTGGAGCGCCTGCGGACGTTCCGATCCTGGGCGCAATGACCAGCAGCGACAAGGAGTTCCGCGTGCGCAGTCCGAACGGCGAGCACCCGCCGCATACCGAGCGAGCCGATCGGCGCGCGCTCGCCGAGGCCATCGAAAGCGGTGGCGGTCTCGACGTGTCCGCGCTGCTGGCGCGCGCGGGCGGTCCGGTACGCACCCCTACGGAGATCGCGCGCTCCGGCGCATGGAGCGCCGAGTCGCTCACGACGGCGATGACCGCGGTGGCGAACCGGTTCACCGCCGAGCCGATCGGGCCGGAAACGGACTTCTTCGACGGCGGCGGCACGTCCGTCGCCGCGGTCCAGTTCGTCGCGGCGCTGGCCGGGGAACTGGACGTGCACCTCGACCTGGACGACGTCTTCGCCGACGCGCGCCCGCGCAGGCTGGCCCAGCGCTGGTTGGGTACCCGCGCCGAAGCCACGGAACCCGACCGGCCCGCGGTGGGAACAGGTGTCGTCGACGAAGAGTTCGCACAGCTCATGTCCGATGTCGCCGGAGCCGACCGGCTCCCGCTGGTCGACCCGCCGGACCGGGTCGTCCCCCGACGCATCCTGCTCACCGGAGCCACCGGCTTCCTGGGCAGTCATCTGCTGCTGGACCTGTTGCGCGGCAGCGACGCGCAGGTGGTCTGCCTGGTCCGCGCGCAGGACGACGCGGATGCGCTCGACCGGCTGGCCGCCGCGCTGACGCGGTTCCTGCTGCCGTGGTCAGCGGAGGTGCGCAGGCGGGTGACGGTGCTGCCCGGCGACCTGCGCGAGCCGAACCTCGGCCTGTCCGAGGCACGCTGGGCGGCGCTGGCGGAAGAGGTCGACGCCATCGTCAACGTCGGCGCAGCGGTCGACTTCCTGCGCGGCTACCGGTCACTGCGCAGCACGAACGTGCTCGGCCCGCTGACCCTGGCGCGGCTGGCGGCGACCGGGAGACCCAAACCGCTGCACCACGTCTCCTCGATCGCGGTGTTCAACGAACTCGGCATCGCCGCGATGGGCGAGGACGATCCGGTGGCGAACATCGGCAAGCTGGTGATCGGCTACGACCGGACGAAATGGGCGGCCGAGGCGGTCATGCGGCGGGCTCGCGAGCACGGACTGGTCGTCACGGTGCTGCGGCCCGGCGGCATCGGCGGCCACCGCGAGACCGGAGCGCACAATCCGCGCGACCTCAACAGCGGCATCATCGCGGCGCTCTCGCGGTTCGGCACCGTCCCCGCCCTGCGCAATCTCCATGTCGCTCCGGTCGATTGGGTGAGCAAGGTCGCCGCGGCGATCGTCTGCGCGCCGACGGCGTGGGGCCACAACTACCACCTCACCGGCACGCCCACCACCCTCGAGCAGATGCTCGGCGAATCCGCCGCGATCGGCATGGACATGCGGGTACAGCACTGGGCCGCCTGGTGCGACGAGGTGGTGGAACGGATCCGCACCGAGCCGGTCCCCGAGCTGGAATCGCTGGCGCAGGTGCTGCGCAGCCCCGTCGCGCGCCACCCGCTGGAGACCATGGCATCCGTTCCCGCCGCCACCGACGAGCGCACCCGCGCTTTCCTGCGCGCGCACCAGCTGCCCGCGCCCGTCCGCTACGGCGCCCAGTCCCAACGCAAGACGCTGGAGCGGCTCGCCGATACCGGCTTGGCACGGCTGCCGCAGTCGCAGGACACGCCCTATCTGTGGTTCTCGGAGACCTTGGCGGGAACGCTCGGGCCCGTCGGCGCACCGGCCGACACGTCCTGCACCCTGAATCTGCGGCTGTCCATCGCGAGCACCCACCAGCTGGTGGCCGGGCGCACCGTCGACGTCAGCGGCGAACTACGGTGCGCGCTGCTGCACGACGAACCGCTGGCCGTGTCCGGTGCGCTGTCGGTCCGCCCGCACGACGGCATCCCGATCCGGCACGGGCTGAAACATCCGCTCATGCACTATCGGCTCACACTGCGCGACGCCGACGGCGGAACGTGGTGGCTGTCCGGCTACAAGAACGCCGAGGCGCGCCGCACCCTGATCAGGCAGGCGCGCACGCTGAGCGTCGAACTCGGCCGCGAGGGCGAACCGGCGGGCTTCGCGGGCGAAGTCGCCGTCCCGCTGGACACCTACCTGCGCGATCAGATCGACGGCATCCACGTGGATCCGCGGTTGTCGGAGCGGCAGCGGCGGGCCGCGAAGCTGTTGTGGCTGAGCTGGTTCGGGTCCCAGCTCGGCAAGGGGCTGCTGGAACCCGCGCTGCGCGTGGGCACCGAACTGCTGGATCTGCGCCGAAACGCGAAGGAGTTCCGCTGATGCTCACCCCCATCCGGCCGGGCGCCGCGCCGACGGTGGAGGACATCCCGTTCCGCACCACCGACGGCACGCGGCTGGGCCTGCGCCGCGTCGTCGTCGACGATTCCGGCCGGCCCGCGGTGCTGCTGGTGCACGGCCACGGCGTCTCCTCGGAGATGTTCCTGCTGCCCGAGACCCGCACGATCGTCGACGCGCTGCTCGACGCGGGATACCAGCCCTGGCTGCTGGACTGGCGCGGCAGCTGCCGCCTGCCGTACAACGCCGCAGGGCCGCGCTTCAGCTTCGACGACGTGGCGCTCTACGACCTGCCCGAAGCCGTCGGCGAGATCCGGCAGCGGATCGGCGACCAGCCGCTGTTCGTGGTCGCGCATTGCGTCGGCGCCTTGGCGCTGTCGATGAGCATGACCGCGGGACTGGTACCGGGGCTGGCCGGCGTCGTCGCCCAGGGCGTCTTCCTCACGCCCAAGGTGAGCAGCGCGGTGCGGATGCGGGTGCTGGTGGGCGGCGAACTGCTCGGTTCCCGGGTACACCACCTCGAATCCGACTTCCGCAAAGTCGGGTTGTGGTCGCGGAAAACGCTGCTGTACGCGTTGCTCACCCGGAAAGGGGAATGCACCGACCCCACCTGCCGGATGGTCCACGGCAGCTGGGGCATGGGCGCCCAGCTGTTCGTGCACGAGCATCTCGATCCGCGCACCCACGACCGCCTCGCGGAGCTGTTCGGCCCGATCCCGGTGCACGTGCTGCCTCAGCTGCGGCGAATGGAGCTGGCGCACGCCGTCCAACGCTGGAACGACCACGACGACCGCTACCGCGTGCTGCCGGAGAACGCCTTGGACCACGCCGACCGGATCGATTGCCCGGTGCTGCTGCTGTCGGGCAGCCGCAACGAGGTCTGGCTGGACTCGAACAAGCTGTGCCACGACGTGCTCGCCACCCGCAACCCCCAGCTGGAGGTCCGCTACGTCGAAATCCCTTCCTACGGTCACCTCGACACCTTCCTCGGCCGCGGCGCGGCACTGGACGTCTACGGGCACATCCTGGAATTCCTCGACGGGCACCGGACTTCCGCGCCCGGATCGGCAGGCACGGCGTGAGCGGACACGGCGACGACGGCCGGTCGCTGCGCATCGCGATGTTCGCGGATTTCCACCCGGCCACCCTCGGTGGGATCCAGACGTCGATGCGCGCGCAGCGCACCGCGTTGGAGCGGCTCGGCCATCGCGTCACCGTGTTCACCATCCCGCCACCGGAATCCACGCCGCCCGACCCCGGGATCGTCGTTCTCGCGACCACGCCGGGCCTGACCGTGAACGGCTACCCCGTCGCCCTGCCGACCCGCAGGAACGCACACCTCATCGATGCGGTCTTCGCCGAGCGCGGCTTCGACGTCGTGCACGCGCAGACCACCTACGGCGCGGGCGTCGCAGGCTTACGCGCCGCGCGCCGCCACCTCCTTCCCGTCGTCCAGTCGATGCACAGCCGCGACGACTCCTTCATCGAACGCAATTCCCCGTTCCCCTACCTCGCCGCGCTCACCATGCGCCTGCTGCACGGCCGGTTCGTCGGCTTGCGCACCGCCATGCCGCGCCTGCCGGAAAGCCGTACCGCGCGACATGCCTGGCGGCCGCTGGTCGCCCAAGCCCAGGCCGCCGATCACGTCGTAGTGCCGACCCGGCATTTCGCTCAGCGGTTGGCCGCCCACGGCGTGGACCGTCCGACGCACGTGGTGTCCAACGGAGTAGACGACGACCTGGTGCGCGCCCTCCCGGAACGCTCCAGCGGCCCGGATCGGCCGCTGCGCGTGCTGTGGTGCGGCCGTTTCTCCGCGGAGAAACGGCCGCTGGAGGCCGTCGAAGCGGTGCACCGCGCCGGAGGCTGTCTGCTCGACATCTATGGGGCGGGAGCGCTGGAGCCTCGACTGCGCTCGGCCGTCGACCGGCTGGGGCTGCGCGAGCGGGTGCGGTTGCACGGCGAGGTGAGCCAGGCCGAGTGCCTGGCCGCCATGCGCGCCCACGACGTGCTGCTGTTCCCGTCCGCCGGGTGCGACACCCAGGGCATGGTGCTGCTCGAAGCCGTCGCGGCGGGCATTCCGGTGCTGCACTGCGACCCCGACGTCACCGAAACCGTCCCCGCGGGCGGGGAATACCGCGCCCGCGATGCCTCGACAGCCGCGCTCGCCGAGGCGCTGCGTGAACTAGTGGATCGTCCGGAGCGGCTCGCCGCCATGCGCGATGTCCTGGCCCGCCACGCCAAACGCACCTTGCAGTCGCGGTTCACCGCGCGCTTGGTCTCGGTCTACACCGAGGCGATCGCCGACGCCGAGTCAGCTCGGTTGCCGTAGCGGCAGGCCCGCCGCGGTGTAGATCGCATCGATGACGCTCATCGTGGCCACCGCGTCCTCCGGCGAGGTGAGTACCGGCTCACCGTGGCGCACCGCCGCGACGAAGGCGTCGAGCTGATAGGCGTATGTGGTGCGGCGCGAAGTCTTCTCCGTGCGGCTACCGCGCTCCGAACGCACCGACAGCCTGCGCGGCAACTGCGGAGCCACCGGGTTGACCACCCGCATCTCGCCGCGTTCGCCCACCACTCGCGCGCCGATGCGCAGCAGATCCGACGACCACATCGAGCAGCGGACCCGCCCGGTGTGACCGGAGGGGAAACGCAACTGCGCGCTCATCGCGCGGTCGATCCGCGGACCGCGCAACTTCGCGGTCGCCGCGACGACTTCCGGGTCCTCGCCGCCGAACACCCTGGCCATGTGGACCGCGTAGCAGCCCGCGTCCATCAGCGCCCCACCGGCGAGCGCGTAGTCGTAGCGGATATCGGAGAATCGCGGCAGCGGAAAGCACATGGCGGTGTCCACCCGCACCAGCTTGCCGAGTTCCCCGGAGGCGATGATCTGCTCCGCCCGCCGGGTCATCGGGTGGTAGCGATAGTGGAACGCTTCCATGACCACCCGGTCGGACGTCGCGGCCAGTGCGGCGATCTCCTCGGCCTCGGCGGCATTGGCGGTGAACGGCTTCTCGCACAACACGTGTTTTCCCGCCGCGAGCGCCGCTTTCGTCCACCGGCCGTGCAGGCCGTTCGGCAGCGGGTTGTAGACGGCGTCGATGTCCGGCGCGGCCACCAGTGCCGCGTAGCTGTCGAAGACCTGCGCGATGCCGTGCTCGCGCGCGAACGCGCGCCCACGTTCCGGCTCGCGGGCGGCCACCGCCGCCACCACGACGTCCGGGTTCTCCCCGGCGGGACGCACCAGGGCAGCCGGTGCGATGCGGGCGGCGCCCAGGATGCCGATCCGCAGCGGCGGTCCGGATTGTCTCATGCGCGCGACTGTAGCAATGGAACCGATTGCGCCGCCGAGCGATCCGTCAGGGGGACGGCGCGTCGCCGTACACCGTCAACCAGATCGCCCGGCCCAGCGCCTCGGCCAGCGCGTCGTCGGTGACCCCGGAGCCCGCGGAGAAGCTGACGGCGATCGCGCGTTCGACCATCGAGGTCAGCACGATGGCGGTGGCCTGCGGATCGATCGCCGGGCTGATCCGCCCCTCGGCGCGGTCGTGCTCCAGCCTGGACCGCACCACCTGCACGAACGAGGCGACCCGGCCGCGCCAGTACGCGCCGACGTCCCGGTCGTAGGCCGCCACCTCGCTCAGTGCCAGCAGCAGGGACCGGTGCTCCCGGAATCCGGCGATCATGGTGCGCACCGCCGTCACCACACCGGCCTGGCGACTGGTGTGCTCGGCGCTCCACCAGCGCTCGGCGGCCTCGAACAGATCCGCCGTGGCCAATTCGGCCATCCGGATCAGCAGCTGACTCTTGTCCGGGAAATACCGGTAGAACGTCGACCTGGCCGACTGGGACGCGGCGGCGATCCGGTGGACGGCGATCTCGGTATAGGGCGTGCCGTCGGCGAGTAGCTCCTCCACCGCGGCCAGGACTCGTCGCTCGAACTCCGCGCGCCGGTCGTCGACGGGCTTGCGCGCGTTTCTGGGGACCCGGGTCAGCGAGGGCATCCGGTTCCTCTCTGCGGCGAAACGGCCGCGTTGTTCGGCTGTGCCGGTGGGGTGCGTCGCACCACGGCCTCCATTCTGCCGACACGGCACCGATATTGACATTCGGGCAGCCACGGTCCATCATCGATCGGACACAGTGTCCGAGACTATATGACCGAGGTGTTCGGGCATGCGCGGATCTTCCTCCCCGGCAATCGAGCACACCGACGTGGTGGTGGTCGGCGCGCGATGCGCGGGCTCGGCGGCGGCGATCGCCTTCGCTCGCGCAGGCCGCGACGTCGTCGCCTTGGACGCGGCGCGCTTTCCCGCCGACACCCTCTCCACGCATCTGCTGTGGCCCGCCGGCCTGGCCGAGCTGCGCCGGTCGGGCGCCTCGGAGCGGGTCGCGCAGCTCGGAGCTCCGGCGCTGACCACAGCCTTCGCCGCGGGCGGCGGCCACCAGGTCCGGTCGTCGTTCACGCCGGTGGACGGCATCGACTACGCGATGTGCGTCCGGCGCACCGGATTGGACGCCGCGCTCGTGGCAACCGCCGTCGACGCAGGGGCACGAGTCCGCGAGGGCGTGCGGGTCACCGATCTGCTCTGGTCCGGCGATCGCTGCGTCGGCGTCCGCTACGGCGACCGCGGCGGTGCGCGCGAACTGCGCGCGCGCCTGGTGGTCGGGGCGGACGGCCGCCGCAGCACGGTGGCCCGGCTGGTCGGCGCCGAGCGACCCCGGCTCAACGCACCGAGCGGACGGGACTGCTACTTCGCTTACTGGCAGGACGGCGCGGCCGACCAGCGGCACGTCGCGGCGCAGTGGCGTTGCGGCCCCGATCTCGGCACCGCGTTTCCCTGCGACGACGGGCTGCTGCTGAGCCTCGTCCAGCCGCCCGCTCGGCCCGGCGAGCCGGGCGCCGGGCGCGCCGAACGCCGGTATCAGGAGGCGATCGAGCGACTACCGGGACTGCGACGGCGGCTGCGCGATTGCCGCCGGGTGGGGCGTGTGCGTTCGGCCACCGGCCTGGCCTCCTACTTCCGGCGCTCGACCGGGCCGGGCTGGGCGCTGCCCGGTGACGCCGGGCATTTCAAGGACCCGGTGACCGCGCAAGGCATCCGAGACGCGCTGCGCTACGGGCGATTGCTCGGCGAACTCGCCGCCCCGGCGCTCGACGACACCGAGCACCTCGATACCGCCCTGACCGCGTGGGAACAGCTGCGCGACAGCGAGTGCCTGAGCGTCTACCAGTGGACCAACCGGCTGGCCAGGGGCACGGCGATGCGTCCGCTGGAGATCGAGCTGTATCGGCAGGCCGCCGCCGACCCGGCGCTGGCCGACGCGGTCACCGCGGTCTTCTCCCGCACGGTGCATCCCGAGGACGTCTTCACTCCCGCCCGCGCCGCGGCGCTGGCGGCGGGAGCACTGCGCGATTCGTGGCGCGCGCCCTGGCCGGTCATCGCGGACCTGGTGGGCGAATGCCGCGACACGATCTCCGAACGACGGGAGGCCCGCGCCTTCGCGCGCACCGATCCCGCCACCGTCATCCCGTCCCGGCCGCCGCGTGGTTTCCTCGCGGCATCTTCAGGAGATCGACATGCATGACCCGCGCCCTCGCCCGACCATCGACCTCACCCGCCGCGACCTGCTGCGCGGCGCGCTCGCTGCCGCAGCGGCCGTCGCCGCCGCCCCGGCACACGCCGCACCGCCCGAAGCTCGCCGAACGCCCGGGCTGCGCACCGGAGGAAAGTCGGTCGCGGTGCTGGGCGGCGGGGTCGCGGGGCTGTCGGCGGCCCACGAACTGATCGAGCGCGGATACGAGGTCACCGTGTACGAACCGGCGTTCCTCGGCGGCAAGGCACGCAGTATGGGCGTGCCGGGCACCGGCACCGACGGCCGCTTGGATCTGCCCGGCGAGCACGGCTTCCGGTTCTTTCCCGGCTGCTACCAGAACCTGCCCGACACCATGCGCCGCATTCCCTTCCCCGGCAATCCCGACGGCGTCGCGGGCAATCTAATCCGGGTCGAAGGCACCGTCGCGGGTTTCCGCGGCAGGCCGCCGATCTTCGCGCCGGTCGAACTCACCGGCATCGATCAGCTCACCCCGCAACGGTTGCAGAACACCCTGGTCGGCGCGTTCGGCTTCATTCCGGAACTGCCGCCGGCCGAGCTCGCGTTCTTCGCCAAACAGATGGCCGTCTGGTTCACCTCGTGTACCGAACGGCGGTTCGGGCAGTGGGAGTACGTGACGTGGGAGCAGATCCTGCGCGCCGAGGGCAAGTCACCGGCATACCGCGAATACCTCGTCAGTGCCCTGACCCGGATCACGGTGGCGGCCAAGCCCCAGGTGAGTTCGGCCAGAACCATCGGCACCATCGGTGAGGCGCTGGTGCTGGCCGGGACCGGAGCGATACCCCAGTACTCCGCAGGTATCGACCGGATCCTCAACCGTCCCACCAACGAAGCGTGGATCGATCCCTGGGTGGCGTATCTGCGCTCGCGCGGCGTGCGATTCGTGCCGGGGCAGCGGGCGACGCGGCTGGAATTGCGTGCGGGCCGGATCGCTTCGGTGACGGTGACCGATGCCGACGGCCGGTCGACCACGGTGACCGCGGACTGGTATCTGTGCGCCATGCCGGTGGAGAAGGCGGTCGCTCTGCTCAGTGACGACATCCTCGACGCCGACCCGCATCTGGCAGGCATGCGGCAGCTGCGCACCGACTGGATGGTCGGCATCCAGTACTACCTCACCCGGCCCACCGAGCTGCCGGAAGGCCACATCGCCGCGCTGGGGTCGCCGTGGGCGCTCACGGCACTGCGCCAGGCCCCCATGTGGGTCGGCGATTTCGCCGCCCGCTACGGCGACGGAACGGTGCGGGAGTGCCTGTCGGTGGACATCTCCGACTGGGACTCCCCCGGCATCCGCTTCCGCCGGCCGGCCAAGCAGTGCACCGCCGTCGAGGTCGCCGAAGAGGTGTGGGCCCAGCTCAGCGAATGGCTCAACACCGCGACGGGCTGGCTGCGCCCCGAGGACATCCGCTCCTGGCATCTCGATCCCGGGGTCACCTGGACCGCGAGCGGCATCCACAACGAAACCCCGCTGCTGGTCAACACGGCCGGCTCCTACGACAACCGCCCCGAAGCCCGCTGCGCCGTCGCGAACCTGTTCTTCGGCGGCGACCACGTGCGCAACAATATCGATCTCGCCACCATGGAGGGGGCCAACGAATCCGGGCGCGCGGCGGCCAACGCCATCCTGGACGCCGCCGACGACCCCGCGCCCCGCGTTCCGGTCTTCCCGCTGGTGTCGCTGCCGGTCTTCGACCCGTGGAAACGCATCGACGCCGACCGGTACCGCGCCGGATTGCCGCATCTGCTCGACGTGTGACCGGCCGCGCCGCGGCGCCGGAACGCTTCCGTGCCCGCCTAGGACGCCTCGGCGGCGGTGATGCTGGTGGTGGCCAGGATCGTGCGCGCGACCAGCTGCGGGTCATCGATCATCGGAACGTGACCGGTTCCCGGCAGCACGGTGAACACGGCCTCGGGCAGGCGCGCCCGGGCGATCGCCGCGTGGATCTCCTCGGGCAGCACACGGTCGTGCTGCGCCCACGCCACCGTGATCGGGCACGGCAGCGGGTCCAGCGCGGCGACTTGCTCGTCGGTGCCGAGCAGGTCGGCGGTCACGGTGCAGCCGAGCAGGTCCCGTAAGAAGGTCATGGCTTGCGCCGCGCTGACGCGATCGCCGTGGACGGCGATGTTGCGCAATGCCACTCGCCGGGCCACCGCACTGCGCAGTGCCAACGGCGCGAGGAAGCCGAGCAGCCGCCCGGTGACCGCCTCGCGGGCGATGCGACGGGTCGCGGCCTTCTGGCTCCCGGCGCCGGATTCCCAGAAGCCGGCAGGCGAGAGCGCGCAGACGGTCTCGGCGCGCCCGCGACGGGCCAATTCGATCGCCATCCATCCCCCCAGCGAGTTGCCCGCGATGTGCACGCGGCGCAGCCCCAGCGCGTCCAGCCGCCGCTCGATGTCGTCCACCAGATGCTCCACCCGCGCCGGACGCCGCAGGGCCGGCGGGCCGCCCCGGTGGCCGACGGCGGTCGGGGTGATCACCTCGTGCCGCGCGGCGAGCAAGGGTGTGACGTCATCCCACACCCGTTCGGACATCGTGACACCGTGCAGAAGAACGAGCGGGGGGTTGCTTGGCATTGCCGTCCCTTCGAGTTCGTAGTGCGATCTCGAAGGTGGATACCACAACCTCACCTACGGTGACAGCGGAAACCCCCACTTCACCGGTCGATCGCACTGACCGTCGCGAGAGTTTGCCCGGCGTAACGCTGACCGCCGCGACACGGCATCGCTACCCTGCTCGACAGCGCGACCGGATCGAGCCGAGCCGCCCGCGCCGGAAGGCAAGAGCCACAATGCCTTCGGCGCGACCGGCGCCGGGATCGCACCCGTCCTCCAGCGCCGTCCGCGGCTCGGCGGCGCGAAGGTCCGTTCCGTCAGACCGCTTCCGGCCGCCAGGTCGCGACCGCCCAGATCACGACGACGTTGATCGCGATGACCAGGATGGACCATGCCGGGTAGTACGGCAGCCACATGAAGTTCGCGATGATCGACAGAGCCGCCAGGCCGATCGCCACCACCCGCGCCCACGTGGCGCCGGTCATCAGACCGATGGCGGCGATGACCAAGAGGATGCCGAGCACGATGTGGATCCAACCCCACGAGGTGGTGTCGAACTTGTAGACGTAGTCGGTGCCGACGACGTACAGCTCGTCCTCGGCGACGGCGGAGATGCCCTGGAAGATCGACAGCACCCCGACGGTCAGCAGCAGGATGGCTGCCGCGATGGACGTGCCCGCCGCGATGCCACGGCGGACGGGGTGTGCCTCCGGTTCGGTCATGTGCGTCATCGGTCGCCCCCTTTCTCGGGAAGTTTTGGACGTTCTCCGAATCTCCACTAGTCGGCCCGGTCGGCACTTCACCCGTTTCGGGTGACTCCGGCGCTTCCGTCTCCCCGGGATGAAAATTCCATAACGACCACCCACGATGTGATCGAGGGGCCTTTCCACCGGGTAAGTTCCGCTACCGAGGCGCGGTAGCGATCTGTCAGCACACGGCCCGGGAGGCACGGTGACCACCTCGCACGTCCCCGCACTACGCCCCATCCCCGCCGCGGCGGAGTCCGCTACCGATATTCCGGCGTTGCCGTTCCCTCCGATCCCCCGGCCGGGCCTGTCCGCCGCCGCCGACGCGGTGACGAGAAACCGCGATGGACACGTCCTGCTGCTGTGCGCGCCTGCCGGAACCGGGAAGTCGGTGCTGATCGCGGACTGGGCCGCCCGGCGCGCGGCGGGCGGATCCGATGTCGCCTGGGTGACAGTCGCCCCGGAGCTGGACGATTCGGCGGCGCTGTGGACCGTGCTGCACGCCCGCTTCGGCGTCCCGGCTACCGACTGCTCGCGACCGCCGACCGCGCAGGCGGCACTCATCGAGACGCTGGACGCGCGGGCGACGCCGACGGTTCTGGTGCTCGACGACGCCCATCTGATCACCGATCCCCTCGCGCTCGCCGGTGTCGAGTATTTCCTGCAGCATGCCCCGCCGTCCGTCACGACGGTGCTGTGCGCGCGCTTCGCGCCGCCGATCCGCTGGCACGTGCTCGATCTCCATTCCCGGCTGACCCGCTGGGGCATGAGCGAACTCGCCCTCACTCCGGATCAGGTCGACGCGCTCTGCCGTGCTCACGGCTGCGAACTCACCGGCGCCGAACTCGACAGCCTCTGCGCGCTGACCCGCGGCTGGGCCGCGCTCGTGCGCATCGCCGCCGCCCACCTGAGTACCCGAACCGACGACCGCGCCGCGGCGCTGACCGTGCTCGCGCGCCCGGCGCGCGCGGTCGCCGATTTCCTGGTCGGCGAGCTCGTCGAGGCGCTGCCGCCCGCACTGCGGCAGTTCCTCACCTACACCAGCGTTCCCGCGTCGTTCACCGAGCAACTCGCCGACGAACTCGTCGGCGGCGGCGCGGGCCATCATCTCTACGAACTCGACCGGATCAACTTCCCGATCGATGCCGCCGTGCGCGGCGGCGAGGTGTGGTTCGCCTGTCATCCGCTGGTGCGTGCCCATTTCCTCGCCGAGGCCCGCCGGCTCGGACCGCAACTGTGCGCGGATCTGCATCGCCAGTCGGCCCGCTGGTTGCGCCGCGCGGGGCTCCCCGCGGCCGCGCTCGGGCATCAGCTCGCGGTCGCCGACCGAGCAGACCTGTGTGAATTCCTGTCCGCCTGCGCGTTGCGGATCGTGCTCGACGGTGAGGGCGCGATGCTGTTCGATCAGGTGGCCCGCTCGGCGCCCGCCTTGCTCGATGATCCCTTCCTGTGGCTGGTGCGCGTGGTGGACGCGCTCGTCGCGGGCAGCACCGCCGCCGCGGTCGCGTGCCTGGACACCGCGACCGCGCGACGTGCCGCGAAGGGCTCCTTCGCCTCCGCCGAACGACTGGACGCGCTCACCCTCGCCGCCACGATCGACGTCGCGGCGACCACCGGAGCCGTCCTCCCCGGTTTCCCGGACCGGGTCGCGCCGACCGGCGACCCCGATCTCGACGCGTACGCCGCGATCCAGATCGCCACCGCCTTCGTCGCGGACGGCGCGGTCGCGCGCGGGGAACAGCTGCTGCACTCCGGGCTCGCGGTGGCCGAGCACGCGGGTCGCCCCCGTCTGGTGCTGCGTGCGCTGACCCGGCTGGCTTTCGCGGCCGACGCCGTCGACGCCGCCACCGCGATGCGCGACCGGGCGGCGCGCGCGCTGGCGATCGCGGACGAACACGGGTTGTCGGAGGTCTCCGACGCCGTGCAGGCGACCGCGATCGCCGCCTACGGCGCCTACCTGCAAGGCGAGACGCCCGACGCGGCGCAGGTCCGCGCCGTGCTCACCGAGCGCGTCGACCACGACGGGTCCCACGGTCCGGTGGCGGGATGGCGCGGCCACGTGGTGGGCCGCCTGCTGCAGCTCGAGCGGGCCGATGAGCAGTCCGCCGCGGTCGACGCGCTGCGGCGCAGCCTGCTGGTTCTGCTGGAACGCGAGGCGGTGCCCGCCGCGACGGGCAGCTTGATCCTGCCGGTGGTCTGGGCGCTGCTGCGGGTACACGACGCCAGGACCGCGCAGCTGCTGGTCGAGCGCGCACGCGGGATCGTGGGCGAACTGCCCGAGGTGCGGTTGGCCGACGCGGCACTGCACGCCGCGGCCGATCGCCGCAAGGCGACCTGCGCGGTTCTCGAACCGCTGCTGGACCGGGCGGGCGAGTTGCGTCCGGTCAGCGCGATCACCGGATGGCTGCTGTACTCCGCGGCGCAACACGAGGCCCGTGCACCGGCCAAGGCCCTCGCCGCACTGGAGAACGCGCTGGGTTCCGCCGCGCCGCACCGGCTGTTGCGGCCGTTCCTCGACGTGCCCGCCGCGATGACGTTGCTGGACAGCTACGCGGGACGTTTCGGCCGGTCGGAGAGCTTCGCGGAGTCGATCCGGCGTCATCCCGCCGCGCGCCGCAGACCCGCCTACCCCGCCTTGACCCACACCGAGATGACGGTGCTCAAACAGTTGCCGTCCGGGCGTACCGCCCAGCAGATCGCCGAGGACCTCGGCGTCTCGGTGAACACCGTGAAGACCCACCTGCGGGGGATCTACGGCAAGTTGGGCACGAACTCCCGGGTGGAGGCCCTCGACCACGCGCGCCGCGGCGGGCTGCTCTGACGCCGGTGATCTGACGCCGGTGACCGGTCGCTGTCCGCTTCCCGGCGGTGGGCGTGGCCTTAGGCTGAGTCATGGCCCTCTCACGGCGGAGTTTGTTACGAGTCGGCGGCGCGGGGTCGGCCGCGCTGCTGGTGGGAACCGCGGCGGCGAGCAGTGCTCGATTCCCCGCCCCCCGCCGGCTCGGCGATCCGTTCGCCCTGGGCGTCGCGTCGGGCGATCCCGCGCCCGACGGCGTGGTGCTGTGGACGCGGCTGGCGCCGGACCCGCTGGCGCCGGACGGGCTCGGCGGCATGCCGATCGACCCGGTCACCGTCGACTACGAAGTCGCCCACGACGAGCACTTCCGGCAGGTGGTGGCGCGCGGGTCGGCGGTGGCCACCCGCGCGCTCGGCCACAGTGTGCATCCGGAGGTGCACGGGTTGGCGCCGGATCGCTGGTATTACTACCGGTTCCGGGCAGGCTCGGCGGTCTCGCCGGTCGGCCGGACCCGCACCGCCCCGGCGCCGGGACAGGCCATGTCCCGTTTGCGATTCGCGTTCGCCTCCTGTCAGTCGTGGAGCTCCGGGTATTACACCGCCTATGAGCACATGAGCCGGGAAGATCTGGACCTCGTCGTGCATCTGGGCGACTACATCTACGAGCGGGCCTGGGTGCGCGGCCGGGCGGGCGTGGAAATGGGCCCGAATTTCCGCGCCGAGGCCGTCGACCTGCCCGGCTACCGGCTGCGCTACGCGCTGTACAAATCGGAACCCCCGCTGCGCGCCGCGCACGCGGCGTTCCCGTGGCTGGTCACGATGGACGATCACGAGGTCGACAACAACTGGGCCGCGGGCGCGCCCGGCATCGGTCTCGACATCTGGCGCGTCCCGGCCCTGTTCCGTCGCCGCCGCGCGGCCGCCTTCCAGGCTATGTACGAGCACCAGCCGCTGCGCCTGGCCCAGCTGCCGTCCGCGGCGGGGATGCGGATGCATCGCCGCTTCCGGTTCGGCGACCTCGCGGAGATCACGATGCTCGACACCCGCCAATACCGCACACCGCAGGCTTGCGAGGGCGCCGTGGTCGACGACTGCGCCGAGCGGCTCTCCACCGATCGGACGATTCTCGGCGCCGCGCAACGCGAGTGGCTGATCGACGGCCTTACCCACTCGACGGCCCGCTGGCAGATCCTCGGCAACCAGGTCGGCATGAGCCAGAACGACTCCGATCCCGGCCCGGAGGTCAGCGTCTCCACCGACGCCTGGGACGGTTACGTCGCCGACCGCAACGCCGTGCTCGGCGCCGCCGCGGCGCGCGGGGCGGGCAACCTGGTGGTGATCACCGGTGACCGGCACGAGAACCAAGCCGCGGACCTGCGCCGCGACTACACTGATCCGGCCGCACCGGTCGTGGCGGCGGAATTCACCGGCACCTCGATCACCAGCAACGGCGACGGAGCCGATCTGAGCGAGAAAGGCCGCACGCTGCTCACCGCCAACCCGGATGTCAAGTTCTTCAACGCCCAGCGCGGGTATGTCCGGGTCGAACTCGACCACCAGCTGTGGCGCAACGATTTCCGCGTCGTCCCGTACGTCCGCCGTCCCGGCGCGCCGATCCACACCCGCGCTGCCTATGTCGTCCAGAACGGGATTCCGGGCGTCGTCGAGGCATGGAATCCCGGCCACGCCGCACCACCGACGCCGTCCGCCGAGGCCGCCGGTCATGCTGACGCCGGCCGCGGTGATCGGTGAGCCCGCGGGCGGACCGGGCGCCGCTGAAGCCGCGGCTCAGCGGCTCACGGACTCCGCACGCAGGATGAGGACGGTGATCTCGCTCGGGGCGAACACCCGCAGCTGCGGCCCCCAGAAACCGGTGCCCCGGCTGGTGTAGAGCTGGGTGCGCTCGCCGTGGCGGCTCAGCCCCGCCACGACGGGCTGGTCGAGCCGGACGAGGTAGTGGAAGGGCCAGATCTGGCCGCCGTGGGTATGGCCGGAGATCTGCAGTGCCACACCCGCGGCCGCCGCCTCGGCGACCTGCTTGGGCTGATGGGCGAGCAGGACGACCGGCGCGTCCGGGTCCGCGCCCGCCAGCGCGGCGGGCAGGTCGGGGCCGTGACCGGTCAGGCCGACGCCCGTCGGGTCATCGATACCGGCGATCACCAGCTGATCGTCGCCGCGGCGCACCGTCTCGTGCTGGTTGTGCAGTGGTCGCCAGCCCAGCGAGGCCATGTGCTCGATCCAGCCCTGTGCGTCACCGAAATACTCGTGGTTGCCGGTGATGTAGAACCGGCCGAGTTCGGCCTCGACCTTGCCGAGCGGATCGACCTGCGCGTGCCGCCGAGCCACCGAGCCGTCCGCGAGATCGCCCGCGTGACAGGCGATGTCCGGGCGCTGCGCGTTGACCACCTCGACCACACGTTCCGACCAGCGCAGCCGGTCGAGTGCGGCGTAATGGGTGTCGGTCACGACCACCACGCGCAGTCCGTCCAGCGCCGGGCCGAGACCGGGAATGCTCACCTGCGTCGTACGCACCCGCGGCACCCGGCGCGCCTCGAACACACCCCACGCCACCAGCGCCGTCGCGACCGCGAGCACACCCACCGCGACGATCCGCGAGCGCGCCGGATCGCCGATGCCGGCGACGGTCAATCCGGCGCGTGCGAGATTGCCCAGCACCGACCAGCTGAAGAACACCCACATCACGCCGAGCAAGGTGTCGCCGACGATCGCGGCGGCGTCCGACTGCGCGGGCCCGTGACCGAGGAACATCGACGCGGGCAAGCAGGCGAAACCGAACAAGAACAGGGCGGAGCCCAGCCAGAACAGCGGGCCGGATTCCTCGGTCGGCGCCGCCACCAGCGTCCACCAGGGCAGCAGGAACAGCACAGCGGGAATCGCCAGGAACAAGATCAGGCGGGGCACAAACTTCAAGAGGGCTCGTCCTCGTGCGCGGGTGTAGCGCGCGGTCCCTCTCCGGCGCCATGGGCGCTTTCGACCATAGCAGCGGCTACGCCACACCGAGCCGGTCGGCGGCGACGGCGAGATCCTTGTCACCGCGGCCGGACAGGCACAGCACGATCACCGAGTCCTCGGGCACCTCGCCGCGCTCGGCCATCTCCATCAGGTAGCCGACGGCATGGGCGGATTCGAGCGCGGCGAGGATGCCTTCGGTATGACTGAGTGCCTGCATGCCGCGCAGGGCTACGGCGTCGGTGGCGGCGCGATAGGCCACCCGGCCACTGTCCTTCAGGTGACTGAGTTCGGGACCGACACCCGGGTAGTCCAGCCCCGCCGCGATGCTGTGGGTGCGCGCGATCTGGCCGTCCTCGTCCTGCAGCAGATAGCTGTAGGACCCGTCGATCTCACCCGGACTGCCCATGCAGAGCGTCGCCGCGTGCTCGCCGGTGTCGACCCCGAGGCCGGCGGCTTCGACGCCGATCAGCCGCACCCGCCGGTCGCCGGCGAACGGATGGAAGACCCCGATGGCGTTGCTGCCGCCGCCCACGCAGGCCAGGACGTAATCGGGCAGCCTGCCTTCGGCACGCACGATCTGGTTCCTGGTCTCCGCGCCGATCACCGTCTGGAAGTCCCGCACGATCCGCGGGTACGGCGCCGGTCCCGCCGCGGTACCGAACAGGTAGTGCGTAGCGTCCACGTCGGCCACCCAGTCGCGGACCGACTCGGTGATCGCCTCCTTCAGCCGCCGCGAGCCGATGTCCACCGGCCGCACCTCGGCGCCGAGCAGCCTCATCCGCATCACGTTCGACGCCTGCCGCCGCATGTCCTCGGTGCCCATGTAGACCACGCAGGTCAATCCGAGCATCGCCGACACCGTCGCGACCGCAACGCCGTGCTGGCCCGCGCCGGTCTCCGCGACGATCCGCCGCTTGCCCATCCGCCTGGCCAGCAACGCCTGCCCGATGGCATTGTTGATCTTGTGCGCGCCGGTGTGGGCCATGTCCTCACGCTTGAGGTACACCCGGACGCCCGGCACGCCCAGCAACTCCCCGAACCGCCGTACCTGATGCAGCAGCGTCGGCCTGCCCACCCGGTCGCGCAACAGCTCCCGGTATTCGGCCATGAACCCGGGATCGGCCCGGGCGATACGGTAGGCGTCCTCCAGGGCCAAGAGCGCGGCCATCAGGCCCTCGGGTACGAATCTGCCGCCGAAAACGCCGAACCGCCCGCGTTCGTCGGGGAACATCTCGTGCCGGTATTCGCTCACCGCCACGTCGTGGTCAAGCCTCATCAACACCAACGCTTTCACCGCCAAAGAGCCGACGGGTCAGTCTGTTCCGCTCGCGCGAGCACAACCCCACGGGTTGGCAACAAGCGAGTTAACAGACTAGATCGTTCGGATGGCTAAGGTGTTCTCACTGGTGGAGGCGATCGGCGCGGCCGGGCGCGGCGCGCGTGGCTACCGGCCGGCAGGCACCGTGGCGGAGATCTGGGCGACCAGCCGCCACGGCCGCTCGGTGTCGGTCGTGGCCTTGCCGCTGGTGAGGATCGCGCCGGAGAGCCCGCGTGCCGGATCCGCCCAGCCGTACTGGGTGGTCAATCCGCTTCGGCCGAAATGCGATCCGGTGTCGCGGCCGAACTTCGATCTGCGTCCGCCGAGTTCGAAACCGGCCCGGCTGACGCGTCCGGCCACCCCGGGTATCCACGGAGCCGGTCGCACCGCCTCGGCCAACGTCTCCGGCCGGATGATCCGCCTGCCGTCCGGTGCGCCGCGCGTGAGAATCTCGTAGAAACGCGACAATTCGGCCGCGGTGGTGACCAGATTGCCCGAGGGCAGTTCGGCGGTGAGAAAGGCGTCGGTGGCCGCGCGGGAGGCGCGGTCCATTCGTCCGCCGATCGCCTTGCGCGCCAGGTAACTAGCCGTGCGGGACGGCGCGGGACCGGTCTTCACGCTGGGCACGACCTTGTCCAGATCCTCGGGCCGCACGCCGAAGTTGGTCCAGCGGAAACCGAACGGCTCCAGCACCTGCTCGGCCAGGTGCTCGCGCAGACGCTTGCCGGTCGCGCGCCGCACCAGCAGGCGCAGGACCAATCCGAGGGTCAGCGCGTGATACACCCGGAACCGTCCCGGCTTCCAGCTCGGGACGAGGTCGGCCAGCGCGCGCACCGCCAAGTCCTCGTCGAGGACCAGGTCGACGCCCTGATAAGGCGGCGTGACGAACGGAATCCCGGCGGAGTGCGAGAGCACGTCACCGATCGTGATGGCGGCTTTGTCGTTCGCCGCGAACTCCGGGATGTAGTCGGCCACCGGCTCGTCCAGAGTGAACGCCCCCTGCTCGACGAGCATGAACATCAGCGCACCGGCCACGCCCTTCGCGGTCGAGAAGCCGCAGAACGGCGTGTCCGGGGTGGCCGGGACCTTGACCGCGTCCGGCCCGTCGCCCGGCGCGTTGCCCCAGCCGTGACCGATGGTCCGGTTCAGCACGATCCGGCCTTCGCGGCGCAGGCAGACCTGAATCGCCGGTGTGCTGCCCAGGCGATACCACGCCTGGACCGACTCCCACAGGGATTCCACATCCGCGCGGCTGAGCCCAACCGCCGCGGGGTCGTCCTCGGGGCCCCGGATCGTCACCGCGTCCAAGTCGTCGACGATCGTCACCGATCCAGCCGTTGCTGTGCTCACCCGGCCAGCTTATCGACCGACGCGGGGACGGGCCGCACGGCTGTGAGCGAGACGGCGATCCACGCCCGAGCCCGCCGAAGGCGATCTCCGGCTCCGCGTTCCGAGTTGCCGAACCCGCGGGACTCGGCAATCCTGGGCCCTGTCATTGGCACTCGCCCGGGAGTCGACATGCCGATCTTGCTCGCCCGCATCATCGCCGTTCCGGTCAGTCTCTGGCTGATCACCATCCTCGCCGTCGACCCCGACTACCGCGCGGACAATATCTTCGCCCTCCCCGACGCCGCCTTCTCGCTGCTGCTGCTGATCGCCGCCGCGCTGCCCGCCCGGCTGGCTGTTCCTGCCCTGACCGCGGGGTTTCTCTTCGGTGCGGGCGTCATCACGGTCGCCGCCCTCGACCGCTTCGACCGCGACAACACACCACAGGGCATCCTGAACCTCGTCATAGCGGCGGTCTACGTCGTCTCCGCCGTGCTGCTCATGCGACGAAAGGAAACGGCCGCCCCCGTCTAGGGCCAGATGATGCTGCAATGGTGGACCGGACAGAGTTGGTACGCACCGGACGCTCGACGGTGCGCGGTCATCGGAGCTTCGACGTTCCGCCACGTCTCGGGAGCATCGCGACCGCGGCCGGAAGCCGCCACCGTGCTGCTCACAGCGGCGCCGTCTGCCACCACTGGTCGAACAGGTCCTGGCCGGTGTGGTGATCCCACGACACGTCGATGACCACCCACGCCCGCGCCGGGTCGTCGAAGCCGGCCGTGAGCAGTCCGGTATTGCCGCCCGGGTAGTGGCTCCAGCGCACCCGCCCGGAACCGGACGGCCTGCGCCAAGTGTCGCGGCGGGTGGTGTCGTTGTCGATGTTAGTGTCGAACGTCGAGTCGCGCCGGGGATCGCCGCGCCGGAAAGACCATACGTACCAATGGATGCCGTTGTCCTGACGGCACTCCACCGCAGGGGCTCCACCGTTGTTGACCACGTTGATGTCGGTGCATCGCGCGCCTTGATAGCCGGACCCCTCGGGGGTGGCCGGGAGCAGCCCGGGGAACAGTGCGACGAGTTCGGCATTGCGTCCCCAGGCAGCGGCGGCCACCGTGGTGGTTCCGGCACTGGATGACGTCGCAATCGCGGTGGATGTGGCGGAGGACGTCGCGGTATCGGGAATTCCCGCTCCGGGTACTGTGCTCGAGCGAAAGAGCAGCACACCGGCCAGCGCCAGTACCAGAACCGATACGGCGGCCGCGGTCACCAGCACCCGCGGCGATGTCCGCGCGGACGGCGACGGCGCGACGAATCGCGGGCCGGGTGGTGCGGGCGGCGGGGCGAATGCCGCCGCGGCAGCGGCGGCCAGCGCGCCGCAAGTGGCGTAGCGGTCCTCGGGCCGCTTCGCCATCGCGGTGGCGACGACGGCGTCCAGCGCCGCGGGCAGCGCCGGGTCGGCCGCCGAGGGGCGCGGCGGCGGTTCGGCCAGATGCGCCCGCAGCACCGCCGCAGGGGTCGTGTGCGCGAACGGCATCGCGCCGGTCAGCATTTGGTAGAACGTCGCGCCGAGGGCGTACACGTCGCAGCGATGGTCGAGCGGCTCGCCACGGATCTGTTCGGGGGCGACGTAACCGAGCGTCGCGATCAGCGCCCCGGCGGCGGTGAGGCCGGTGGTGTCGTCGCGGCTGCGCGCGATGCCGAAATCGGTGACGAAGACGTGGTCGCGCCCGTCGTCGCCGGTGGCCACCAGCAGGTTGGCCGGTTTGACATCCCGGTGCAGCAGGCCGCGCCGATGCGCGGCGTCCAGCCCCTGGGCGGCCTGGGCGAGGATCTCGATCGCCCGGCCCGGCGGCAGCTCGCGTGACCGCCGCTGGATCAGCTGCGCCACATCCGAACCCGCCACGTACCGCATCGACATCCACAGCCGGCCGTCGTCGCTGCCGCGATCGTAGATCTCCACGACATTGGGGTGATCGAGGCGAGCGGCCAGTTCGGCTTCCCGCTGGAACCGGGCGCGGAATTCGGAATCGGCGCCCGCCACGGGGTCGAGGACCTTCAGCGCCACCGAACGCGGCAGCCGTGGATGACGCGCCAGATACACCGTCCCCATGCCACCCGAGCCGAGCGTGCGCTCGATACGATACCCGGCGAACACCTGCCCCGGTCGCAGCGTCATACCCTTCCCGTCCTCGGTTCAGATCGGCGCACCGGTCCACCATCTGTCGTAGACGTCCTGGCCGCCGCTGCCGCCGGAAGCGCCGACGGTGCAGAAACTGCGGTGGTCGGTGAACGCCACGTCCAGCAGGCCGAAGCCGGCGAGACTGTCGGTGGCCCAGCGGACCGTGCCCGTGCCGGACGGTCGCGTCCAGGCCTGTTCGTGCAGATCGGCGCGGCCGAGGGTATCGGAGGTGTAGGTCACCGGACGGCGCGACGGGTCACAGCGGATGTTGACGTTGATCCCGTCGTCGGTCTCGGCCGGGCAGTGCAGCCACGCGCCGCGGTCGTCGTTGAGAGCGCAGCGGATTCCTTGGTAGCCCACGCCTTCCGGGTCGGCGGGCAGCAGGTTCGGGAACGCCTCCACGATGTACGCGGCAGGTCCCCACGCGGAGGTGACCGCGGTAGTGGTGACCGGACTGGTGGTCGTGGTCGGCGAGACGGCCGAGGACGGGGCGGCGACCGGATTCCCGCCGGATCGTTCGGCGGTGCGCAGGAGGACCGCCGCCACGGTCGCGATGACCACGAGAGCGACCGCACCGGCGATCAGCGCCGGCCGTCCGCTCCGCGCGGGCGGAGGTGGCGGCGCGAACGCCGGGGCGGGCGGGATCGGCGGCGGCTCGAGCGCCCGAATCGCCGCGGCTGCCAGTTCCGCGCAACTGCCGTACCTGGCGGCCGGGTTCTTCGCCATCGCCCGGGTGACCACCTCGTCGATGGCCGGTGGCAGCGCCGGGTTCGCCAGCGACGGACGCGGTGGCGGCTGGTACAGATGCGCCTGCATGCTGGCCGCCGGAGTGCGGGGGCCGAACGGCACGGAGCCGGTCAGCATCTCGTACAGGGTGCAGCCGAGGGAGTAGATGTCGGCGCGATGGTCGAGCGGAGCGCCGGTCAGCTGCTCGGGGGCGGCGTAGGCGAAACTGGCCAGCACCGATCCCGTGGTGGTCAACGAGGCGGTCGCGTCCAGCGAGCGGGCGATCCCGAAATCGGTGATGCGCACCGCGTCGGACCCGTCGTCGGCCGTCGACACCAGGATGTTCGCCGGTTTCACGTCGCGGTGCAGCAGTCCGCTGCGGTGTGCGGCGTCCAGGCCGCGGGCCGCCGCCGCGACGATCCGCACCGCACGCCCAGCGGGCAGCACCGCCGGGCCGCGGCGCACCAGCTCCGCGGCGTCCACGCCGTCGACGTACCGCATGGCGATCCACAGCACGTCACCTTCGGCGCCCCGGTCGTAGATGGAGACGACATTCGGATGTTCCAGCCGGGCCGCCAATTCGGCCTCCCGCTCGAACCGGGCCCGGAACTCAGCGTCCGTCCCCAGACCCGGATCGAGGATCTTCAGCGCGTCCCGGCGCGGCAGCCGCGGATGCTCGGCGAGATACACCGCCCCCATCCCACCGGCCCCGATCCGGCGCACGATGCGGTAGCCGGCGAAAACATCGCCAGGTTGCACAGACACGACGCGTCCTCCTCCCTGACCGGCAGAATACCGGTCAGGTCGGGATCAGCGGTTGTGCAGCCAGCTCTCCTTCAGTTTCCAGTGGTTGTCCCACCATGCCTGGACGACGGCGGGATCGGCGTTCCAGGGCGGCGGCGGGGACTCGCCAGGGAAGAGGAAGGGTTCGTCGGGGACGGCGGCGGTGGTCGGCGGCGGGCCCGGAGGTTCCGGTGAGATCGTCGTGGTCGGCCGGTGCCGGTCCGGTGTCGGCTGCTGTTCGAGCGGCGGTGCGGGAGCCGGCGGAATGATCGGTTCGACCGGCATCTCCGCTTGGGTATTCGCGGGGTACGGCGCCGGTTGCGGTGGCACCGGCGGTCCGGGATACGGCCCGGGGACGGCGGCCGAGTCGGGCTGCGGGGCTATGGGAACCACCTCGGGCGCGGGTGCCGGGGGCGCTACCACGGGATTCGGCTCGACAGGTTGGGCGGCGGAGACCGGCGCTTGCGCAGGGCCGCCGACCTCCGCGTTCGCCGGGAGGTCCTCGCGCGCCTGAACGACCGCGACCGCGGCTCCGCCCAGCAGTGCGGCGGCGGCCGCCCCGGCCAGAATCCCGCGGCCGACATGTCGGCGGTGGGCGACCGGCGGTGCCGGCGGCGCGCTTCGGAACGGAGCGGCGGCGACCAGAGCGGCGCCGTAGGCGGCCGCGTCGACATGATCGGGCGATACCACGACGGACTCCGGGAAGCCCAGCCGCAACACCGAGGCGATACCCGGATCCCGCACCGACGAGCCGCACAGGACGACGGCGTCCGGCAGCAGCCCCGCCGCCTCCAGCGCCGACTGGATCCGGCCGAGCGCCGAGCGCGCGGTTTCGGCGTCGACGACACCGGAGGACCACGAGTCGAAGGCGAGAACGTCCGCCCGATTCGGCCCGACCACCAGATAGGACGTGTGGTAGCCGACGACTTCGACGACCAGCAGGGTGCCGTAGTCCGCCAGATCCGGCAGGTCCTCGACCAGTGCCAGCAGCGCTGTCTTGGTCGACACCAGCGAGGACGATCGCCACGCCGCCGACGACAGCTGCGACACGATCGCCCGCCGCTCGGCCACCGTGCGGTACGCCACGGCGACGTCGTCTATCTCCGCGCCGGAAGCGGCGTCGGCGGTCAACGCGTCGAGGGTGGCGGCGACCGACGCGGCGGTCGAGTGCTCGACCGGCCGTTCCACCTCCCGCAAAACCGTGGGACAGGTGCCGCGTGGCGCCGTCGACGACAGCAACACGCCACGCACCACGGCCTGTTCCGCTGCAATACCGACTGTGGCCCTCATGAGATCACCTCTGCTCGAGACCGGTCTTGAAAGGAGTTCGTCACCGCGGTCGCCAACGATTGGCCCGGGTTCGTTTTCGAGCCGCGCACAGTCGCCGCGACTCCCCTTCGCCGACGCTCGCGGAAGCTCCCGTTGCCGAGCGGTGGTACTCCGTGGTCCCGCAGCTGCGACGAAGACAGACAGCCGAATGACCTGGGCATCGCCTCGGGAGACGGGGCCGATGCGGCACGACTGTCCCTACTGCGGGTTCACCCGGTGCATAGGGATTGCCGCCGACCTCACATAGTCCGGCGAGTTCGAAGCTGAGCGTTTGCTCGACTGCGTTGGAAGGAGTGCGAGACCGCCCCGCCTGCGATGTCCGGCGGTGTGCCAGACGCGCGGGCGAGCGCTCGGATCAGCCCGCCGGAGGAGGCGGCGGTGCGGGGAGCGGGATCACGATCCCGAAAGGAAGGGTGATCGCGGGCGGCGGGGTGGGAACTGGTTCCGGCGCGGGCGCCGGTTCGGGTTCCGGCGCGGGCGGCGTGGTCATGGCGGGTTCAGGGGCGGCGTCCGGCTCAGGGTTCTCGGGCGCGGGGTCCGGCGCCGGGGCGGCAGGTGCGGGACCGGTGGCGGCCTCCGGCCCTGGTTGCGCGCAATCGCCTGCTCCGGCTTCGCCGAGGCCAGATTGCCCGGCGGCGCCTGCGCTGTCCGGGTTCCTCTGTGCTGCGGGATCGTTCGGATCGACATCGGGTAGCTGCCCGGGAGCCGCGCCGTAGGGTTGCCCTGGTGCGAGTGGGATGCGCGCGATACCGGGCTGTCCCGGTTGCGGCATGGGTGCGGGGACGGGTTGCGCCACGCACGGATGCACGGGCGGCGGCGGTGGGCAGAAGATGCCGCACGGAATCGGCGGCAGTCCCGGAATCGTGATCATCACTTGCGTCGGCTGCGGGCGCGGCGGCGCGTGGCCCGCCGCCCGCGCCTGCTCGGCAGGATCGACCCGATCGGCCGGATCGACCGTCGGAGTGCTGGTGCGCACCGCGGACATGTCCGGTCTCGGCGACAACGTCCCCGGCGCCACCAGATCCGGCGAAATATGCACCTGCGTCGGCGAACCCCCACTCCGATACGCCGCCGACCAACTCAGCACATTCGCCGCATACGCCATCGAGTTGTTGTACCGCAACACCGCCCGCAACTCCTGCGACCGATCACGCAGATCCATACCCCCCGAACACAAATACTTCCCCGCCGCCAACGCCGCATCGAACACATTGTGCGGATCGGCCACACCGTCCCCGTTCCCGTCCGCGCCATAACCACCCCAGGTCCCCGGCAAGAACTGCATCGGACCCAACGCCCGCACGAACCCCCCATCAGCAGCCCGGATCACCTCGTTACCCGGCAAACTCCCATCCAACGCCGGACCGAAGATCGGCGTCACCGTCGTACCCGCCGCATCCGTACGCCCACCCCGCGCATGCCCCGACTCGATCCGCCCGATCCCCGCCAGCAGATGCCACGACAACCCACACCCCGGCGCCGAGGACGCCAACGCCAACTCCGCATTCCGATACGCCGCCAACACCACCTCCGGAATCCCCAACGCACCCCCCACCGCGGGCAACCGAACCTCCTGCAACGGCACCACACCCGCGAACGGTGGCGACACCGCCCGCAACCGCCGCGGCAACTCCGCCGACACCGGCAACAACCCCACCACCCGCGACTCCGCGCCTCCGGTGCCCGCGGCCGCCGCCAATACCTCGGGCGCTCGCGGCGCTTCGGTACCCACCGGGGAATGCACCCCCGAACCACTCACCACCACACCAGCAACAACCAAAGCCGAGACCGTTATCGGAGCAGATACACGCATTCGGCCACACCCAATCCTCGACGTCGTGGGAGCGGCTGTCCGGGACATCCCCTGCCCTGGCCGCTCTGGACAACGTTGTCCAGGTTACCCACCAGTCAGGTCGTTATTCGGTATTTCCGGTTGATCACTGGTTACCGCTGGTGAAACCGGAGTGGGGGCGGGCTTTCGGCCGGAGCTTTTCTTGCGACCGCTCTTTCCGCCGCTTTCCACGCGGATCTCGTGATCCGGGGATTCCGCGGACTCGATGCGGTCCAGAATCCCTTTCAGCTCTTCCAATTCCCGGCGCAGGTAATCGCGGGTGGCCACTTCGCCGACCGCGATGCGCAGCGCGGCGAGTTCGCGGGCCAGGAACTCGGTGTCGGCCTTGGTCTGCGCGGCCCGCATGCGGTCCTCCTCCAAGGCGACCCGGTCCCGGTTGTCCTGCCGGTTCTGCGCGAGCAGGATCAGCGGCGCGGCGTAGGCGGCCTGGGTGGAGAACGCCAGATTCAGCAGGATGAACGGGTACGGGTCCCAGCGCAGCGCGACCACGAAGACGTTCAACCCGATCCAGACCAGCACCAGCAGCGTCTGCACCGCCAGATATCGTCCGGTGCCCAGGAATCGCGCCACCCGCTCGCTGCTGCGGGCCAGCGCCTCGGCGTCCCACTCGAACCGGAATCGGCCTTCCACCGGCGTCTCCAGGCGCTGGCGGGCCCTGCTGTGACCGAGCCGCGCGCCCGGTTCGTTGTCGCTCACGGTGTGTCCTTCCGGGCGTGCGGGCGGCCCCGCGTGGTCACGCCGCGCTGTCGCCTCACGCCCCACCCCTCTCGTCGGTCTCTTCCTGGTCGCGCCAGTCCTCCGGCAGCAGGTGGTCGAGGACGTCGTCGACGCTCACCGCGCCGAGCAGGTGGTTCTCCTCGTCCACCACCGGTCCGCAGACCAGGTTGTAGGTCGCGAAATACCGGGTCACCGCGGCCAGCGGGAGTTCGGGGCGCAGCGGCGCGAGATCGGTGTCGAGAATGCCGCCCACCAGGTGGGCCGGTGGCTCGCGCAGCAATTGCTGGATGTGCACCGAACCCAGGTAGCGACCGGTCGGCGTCGCGGTGGGCGGACGGACCACGAAGACCATGGAGGCCAGCGCCGGGGTCAGGTCGGGGTTGCGCACCCGCGCCAGGGCTTCGGCCACCGTGGTGGACGGCGTCAGGATGACCGGCTTCGGCGTCATCAGACCGCCCGCGCTGTACGGGGAGTGCTCGAGCAGCCTGCGCACCGGCTCGGACTCCTGCGGGTCCATCAGGGCCAGCAGCGATTCCGCCTCGCCCTCGGGCAGCTCACCCAGCAGGTCGGCGGCGTCGTCGGGGTCCATCGCCTCCAGCACGTCGGCGGCCCGGCGCACTTCCAGGTGGCTGAGCAGTTCGACCTGCTCGTCGTCGGGAAGTTCCTGCACCACGTCGGCCAGGCGTTCGTCGTCCAGCGCTACGGCCACCTCGATCCGCCGCTTCTCCGGCAGCTCGCGCAGCTGCTGCGCGACGTCGGCCGGGCGCATGCCCTCGAACTGTTCCAGCAGCTGGGTGACGTCCTGTCCCGGCCTGCCGATCTCGTAGGGCGTCAGGCCGGACACCATGGTCCAGTCGACCACGTGCACGGTGCGCCTGCGGCCCAATCTGCGGTGCCCGCGCACCGCGACCCTGGTGACCAGCCAGTCCCTGGATCGGGCCTGTTCCAGGCCGAGATCGATCACGTGCACGTCGACGCCCGCCAGATCCGGCAGGTCCGGGTCCTCGACCCGCACCACCGAGTCGACGATCTGCGCGAGGGCCAGCATCTCGCCCGGTCGCTGGGTGAATCGCCGCAGGCTGACCGTTCCGGTGTTCAGCGTGACCACGCCAGGCTCGATCGCGGTGACCCGCAGGATGGGCACGAAAATACGCCGCCGCGTGGGCAATTCGACGACCAGGCCGTGCACTCGGGGCTGCTGGCGGTCGGAGCGGACGGCCACGACGACGTCACGGATCCGGCCGATAGACTCCCCGTCCGGTCCCAGCACCGCCAATCCGGCCAGCCTGGCGACGTACACCCTGGTAGCTGCCATGCTGCCCAGGCTAGATGTTCGCGGGCCGGTGTTCGCACCGCGCCACGATCGACGGGAGTGATCATGCAACCACGCCGTTCGGTGCTCGCCTGTCCGGGCAGCAACACGAAGATGATCGAGAAAGCCAAGACCTTGCCCGTCGACGAGGTGTTTCTCGATCTGGAGGACGCGGTCGCCCCGGCCGCGAAGGCCGAGGCGCGGGCGAACATCGTCGCGGCGCTGAACGACTCCGGGTGGGGAGGGCAGCTGCGCGTGGTCCGGGTGAACGACTGGACCACCGAATGGACCTACGCCGACGTCATTTCCGTGGTCGAGGGCGCGGGCGCGGCGCTGGACGCGATCCTGCTGCCCAAGGTCACCGACGCGGGCCAGGTGCGCGCGCTGGATCTGCTGCTGACCCAGCTGGAGAAGACCTGCGGCCTGGAGATCGGCCGGATCGGCATCGAACCGCAGATCGAGAACGCGCTGGGGCTGCGCAACATCGACGCGATCGCCACCGCCAGCCCCCGGGTGCAGACCCTGGTGTTCGGCCCCGCCGACTTCATGGCCAGCATCAACATGCGCACCCTGGTGGTCGGCGAACAGCCGGAGGGCTACGACACCGGCGACGCCTACCACCACATCCTGATGACCATCCTGCTCGCCGCCCGTGCGCACGGACTGCAGGCGATCGATGGGCCGTACCTGCAGATTCGGGACGTCGAAGGCTTCCGGCGGGCCGCCGCGCGCACCGCGGCGCTCGGCTTCGACGGCAAATGGGTGCTGCATCCCGGCCAGATCGAGGCGGCCAACGAGATCTTCAGCCCGCGCCAGTCCGACTACGACCGCGCCGAGGAGATCCTCGACGCCTACGCGTTCCACACCTCGGCGGCGGGCGGCGCGCGCGGCGCGGTGATGCTCGGCGACGAGATGATCGACGAGGCCAGCGCCAAGATGGCTCAGGTGATCGCGCAGAAGGGACGCGCCGCGGGGATGACGCGCACCACGCGTTTCACACCACCGCGGGATGCGTCGGAATAGCAGAATGGAGCCATGACGAATCCTTTGGGGAACTCGAGCCGCGCGCGGCAGGGCCTCCCGACGCCCCCGTCGGGCTGGCCGGTCGGTTCCTACCCGACCTATGCCGAGGCGCAGAAGGCGGTCGACTACCTGGCCGACAACCAGTTCCCGGTGCAGGACGTGACCATCGTCGGTGTCGACCTGATGCAGGTCGAACGGGTGCTCTACCGGCTGACCTGGGGCAAGGTGATCGGCGGCGGGGTGGTGTCGGGCGCCTGGCTCGGCCTGTTCCTCGGCCTGCTGCTGAGCCTGTTCACCACCAGCGGCGCGCTGGGGCCACTGCTCGTCGGCCTGGTCGGCGGCATCATCTTCGGCGTCATCTCGACCTCGATCCCGTACGCGGCGACCAGGGGGCAGCGCGACTTCGCGTCCACCATGCAGCTGGTGGCGGGCCGCTACGACGTGCTGTGCGATCCGAAGTCGGCCGAACAGGCGCGGGATATGCTCGCGCGGCTGGCGATCTGACGCATGGAGGTGCTGGAGAAGGTCCGCACCGAGGTGCTGGGCCATTTCGGCGTGGACGTCGCGCACGTCGACGCCGCGTCGGTGACTTTCCTGGGCTTGGAGCCGATCGAGATCCTGCGCATCGCCGACGGTGACCTGGTGCACTACGTGACGCTGGGCGGCAGCCGTCACCCGATGGGCGATCCCACCGCCCTGCTCGCGGATCCGCTGCGCGGGCCGCGCGCGGAGTTGGTGCTGACGCTGCGCTCCGGCGTCGGCGCGAGCGCGGGGCTGGCCAAGTCGCTCGGGGTGCTGGCCGCGGCGCCGGTGGTCGAAGGCGTTGTCCTGCAAGCGGACGCGCTGATGGACCTGGGCGAGCCGATCTGGCGCGACGCGCCGTTCACCGCGGTGCTGCTGGGCGACAGCGATATACCGGACGTGGCGCTGCCCGACCCGGCCGAGCCGGTGCGGTACTTCGGCGTGACGCCGGTGACCGCGACGGAAGCGGCATGGGTGCGGGTGCGTGGCGCGCAGGCATTGCGGGACGCCTGGCAGGAGGCCGGGATCGACGTGCGCGACCCGGGACGCGGCGCCGCCAGTCTGTGACCCGCGGCCCGGCTACAGCCACTTGTTGCGTCGGAAGGTGAAGAACAGGCTGGTGCAGATGGTGAGGATCACCAGCCATACCGCCGGATAACCCCAGACCTGGTGCAATTCGGGCATGTGGTCGAAGTTCATGCCGTAGATGCCCGCGATCATCGTCGGCACCGCCGCGATCGCGACCCACGCTGAGATCTTGCGCATGTCGGTGTTCTGCTGCACGCCGATCCGGGCGAGCGCGGCGGTGATCAGCGCACTGAGCGACTCGTCGAAGTCGTTGATCCGTTCGGCGACGGCGGCGTGCTGTTCGGCGACGTCGCGCAGATATCGCCGGACCTCCTTGGGCACCGGCAGATCCGGCTTGCGACTCAGCTGCTCCAGCGGCGCGGCGAGCGGGTTGACCGCACGCCGCAATTCGACCACTTCGCGCTTGAGCTGGTAGATCGATTCCACCGTGACCCGGCTGCGCGGGGTGAAGATCTCCTCTTCCATCTCGTCGATGTCGTTCTCGACCTGCTGGGCCACCTCGATGTAGGAGTCCACGATCCGGTCGGCGATCGCGTGCAGCACCGCGCCGGGGCCCAGCGCCAGCTGCGCCGGATCCTCTTCCAGGGCTTTGCGCACCTCGGCCAGTCCGGAATGCTCACCGTGCCGGACGGCGACCACGAAGTCGGGACCGGTGAACACGATGATCTCGCCGGTCTCCACGATCTCGCTGACGCTGTTCATATCGTGCTCGACGTAGCCGACCGTGCGCAGCACCAGCAGCAGCGAATCGTCGTAGCGCTCCAGCTTGGGCCGCTGGTGCTGCTCCAGGGCGTTCTCGGTGGCCAGCTGGTGCAACCCGAAAGTCTGGGCGATGTCGGTCATCTGCGCGAGGTCCGGATCGTGCAGCCCGACCCAGACGAATCCGGTTCGCTCCTCCCTGGCTCGCGCCAGCGCCGCCTGGTGGGTGAACTTCCCGGGCAGCCGCTTGCCGTCCACGTACACCGCGCAGTCGACGATCGCCTGCGCTGTCGGAACCGGGATGAACCGTTGCTCTCGGCGGGGCGGCGTCCGGCCGGAACCACGAAACGACGAGAGCGGAGAAAACGACGGCACGGAGACGATGCTACGTGGAACGGGGCCGGGGAAGGTCGCCTGCGCGTGCGGGCCGACCGCGCCGCACTGTAAGACTTGAAGGCGTGCGCATCGACCTGCATACCCATTCGACCGCGTCCGACGGCACCGACACTCCGGCCGAACTCGTGCGGAACGCGGCCGCCGCGGGCTTGGACGTCGTCGCGATCACCGATCACGACACCACGGCCGGATGGGCCGACGCGGTCGACGCGCTGCCCGAGGGGTTGACGCTGGTGCGCGGCATGGAGATGTCCTGTGTCGGGCTCGGCGCGGACGGCTGGCCGGTGCCCGTGCATTTGCTGGCCTACCTGTTCGATCCGACCCATCGTGGCTTCGCCGAGGAACGCGAACGGCTGCGCGCCGAACGCGTGGAGCGGCTGCGCGCCATGGCCGAGCGCATGGCGGCCGACGGACTGCCGATCGATCCCGACGCGGTGCTCGCCTCGGCGGGCCCCTCGGCGGGCCGACCGCACCTGGCCCGCGCGCTCGTCGCCGCGGGCGTGGTGCCGAGCGTGAACGCGGCGTTCGACGAGTTGCTCGCACCGCACGGCCGCTACTACGCCGAGAAGGCCGACACCCCGCTGCGTCGCGCGGTGCAGATGATCGCCACCGCGGGCGGGGTCAGCGTCCTCGCGCACACCAGGGCGCGCAAGCGGGGCAGGCTGCTGGCGCTGGACGACATCCGCGAGCTGGCCGCGCTCGGACTCGGCGGCCTGGAGATCGCCCACCCCGACCACTCCGCCGCCGACCGGGCGGTGCTGAGCGATCTCGCCGCCGAACTCGGCCTGCTCACCACCGGTTCGTCGGACTACCACGGTACGAACAAGACCATCCGGCTCGGCGAATTCACCACCGACCCGGAGCAATTCGAGAAGCTGGTGGGCAAAGCCTCCGGTGTGCCGGTGATCACCTCGTGAGACCGGTGCGCGGACTCAGCGGCCTGGTCGCCGGGGGAACGGTGGTGGGGATGCTGGTGGTGGTCGTCGCCGCCGTCCTCGCGGATCGGCGCGGGTTCCCCGGTCCCGGCGGCGAATCGGTGGCATGGCACGTGGCGGCCGCGGCGGTAGCCCTGGCGGCGCAGATTTATGCGGATCGCCATCGGGGTCCGGCCGCCTTTTCCGGGTCCATGGTGGTTTTTCTGGCTGCTGGACTATTGCTCTGGACACAATGGTGGAGCTAGAACCTCGCTTTGGTTGCGGGCAAATGAATTGTGCCCGAATATTTTCTCTATGATCGAACTCGAGACGGATGTACTGGTTATCGGCGGTGGTCCCGCCGGTATCTGGGCGGCCGTCTCGGCCGCGGCGGCGGGCGCCGCCGTCGTGCTCGTCGACAAGGCGCGCTGCGGGTCGAGCGGCCCGACCGCGCACGGCGCGATCTCGCTGTGGCACATCCCGCCGGGCCCCGCGCGGGACGAGGCGGTCCGGCGAGGGCACGCGCACGGCGGCGGACTGGGCGACCCGGACCTGATGCACCGCGTGCTGGAGGAGACCCATCAGCGGATCGAGCAGGTGGCGCGGTGGGGGCATCGGATCGCCGCCGATCCGGCGGGTCCGGCCACGCGGCGGATCCATCTGGACGGCGCCGGTTACCTGCGGCGGATGCGTCGCGTACTGCGGGAAGCGGGTGTGCGTGTGCTCGATCATCATCCCGCGTTGCAGTTGCTCATGGACCGTGACGGTGTGGTGGCCGGCGCCACCGGCTTGCGTAGCGATGCCGGGTTCCAGCCCTGGACCGTGCGCGCGGGAGCGGTCGTGGTGGCCACGGGCGGCTGCGCGTTCCTGTCCGGTGGCGCAGGCACCGACGTGGACACCGGCGACGGTCTGTTGTTCGCCGCGGAAGCGGGCGCCGAGCTGTCCGGGATGGAGTTCTCCTGCGCCTACAGCCTGGTTCCGCAGGGGAACGCCGAGACGGCCGCGCCGCGGAGTCGCACCCTGCGGTTCGCCGCGCTCTACGACGAATCCGGCGCGGAGTTGCCGGGGCATCGCTCGGCGGCGCTGGCCGCCATCGCCGATGGTCGCCGGGTCTTCGCCGCCCTGGACGACGGTCCCGCCGTGCTGGACGACGGTCCTGCCGCGCTGCGCGCCCGGCCTGCGCGCCAGGGCATCGCCGACCGCGCGAAGCGGGTGCCGCTGCGTGCGGTGCTGGACGGCACCGTGCGCGGTACGGGCGGCCTGCGCGTCACCGGGCCGGAATGCGCGACGACCGTCGCCGGCCTGTTCGCCGCGGGCGACGTCGCCAGTCGCGAGCCGGTCACCGGCGCGGTGAGCGGCGCGGACGGCCTGGGTGGGGCGTGGGCGATCGCGTCCGGCGTCTGGGCGGGGACGGGCGCGGCGAGATTCGCTCGCACGGCCGATCGGCGTGCTCCGGCGCACGGGGTGCCGGGTGCCGGGCTCGATGCCGTGGCGCGGATCGATCCGCGGGCGGTGGTCGGTCTGGTGCAGGAGCACACGCTGCCGCTGCGGCGCAGCTACTGGCGCAGCGCGGGCAGTCTGCGCGACAGCATCGGCGAACTCGACGGGATGTGGCCTGGCGCGGAATTCGACCTCGGCGGCCGGGGTGTGGACCTGCTGCGAGCCCGGCAGGCCGCCGCGCTGCTGGCGGTGGCGCGCTGGACGAAACACAGCGCGCTGCTGCGCACGGAGAGCCGGGGCATGCACCGCAGGACCGATCATCCCGGCGCGGCCGACACCTGGCGGGTGCGGTTGACCTCGGGCGGAGTGCGCAGCGTGTGGGTGCGCCCTGAGGCGCCGCGCACCATGCCGCGGCAGCCTCGCGATATCGTCGCGTGACGGGGGCCGGACCCGCCGGCTGCGGGACGTGCGCGGGCACGTCTCACATCGGCGCCGCCCCGAGCGGTGCGACTACTCACCGCGTCCGGGCCGGAAACGGCGAGTTTCCCCTTACCTGAGGGTAATTCCCGGCCCCTAACGTTGGGTGATGGAGCGCGACACGGCCCGGAGAGTAGCCGGTTTGGCAACTCGCCCACCGGGCTGGCAGAATGTGTCGGATTCCTTACCTCCGCCACCGCCGGGTGAGGGAATCACGGAGGTCTCCGCCTCGCCGACGTACCGTCGCGACCCGAGAGATCACACCGCATGTTCTGTCCGGGCACACCCGTCCGGTTCCGCTTCGCGGATCAGTGCCGCGCCCGTCGTCGAGATACCGGCAAGCCGTGTTCGCTCGCTCGCAGCCACCTCGAAACACAGCGGTCAGCGCACTCGATGAGCGTAGTGAAACGACTTATACCCATTACCCGGTGGTAACCGTCCCCCGGTTTAGCCCGACCTGAGCAGGAGTGAAATCGTGTCACCTGTGACTGATGCACCGAATTCCACCGCAAGCCTGTCCGAAATCACAAACGACGAAATCTTCGCGGGACATCTCGGCGGCAAGCTCTCGGTCGAACTCAGTGCTCCCCTGGAGACCCAGCGCGACCTCTCGATCGCCTACACACCGGGCGTCGCCCAGGTCAGCCGCGCGATCGCGGAGGACGAGGCGCTGGCCAAGCGCTACACCTGGACCGATCGGCTCGTGGTCGTGGTGAGCGACGGCACCGCCGTGCTCGGCCTCGGTGACATCGGCCCGCGCGCCTCGCTGCCGGTGATGGAGGGCAAGGCGGCGCTGTTCAAGAAGTTCGCCGGGCTGGATTCGATCCCGATCGTGTTGGACACCAAGGATGTCGACGAGATCGTCGAGACGCTGATCCGCCTGCGCCCGAGCTTCGGCGCGGTGAACCTGGAGGACATCTCCGCGCCGCGCTGCTTCGAGATCGAGAAGCGCGTGATCGAGGCGCTCGACTGCCCGGTGATGCACGACGACCAGCACGGCACCGCGATCGTGGTGCTCGCGGCCCTCAACGGCGCGGCCAAGGTGCAGGGCCGCGGCATCGAGGGGCTGAAGGTCGTGGTGTCCGGCGCGGGCGCGGCAGGTGTCGCGTGCACGAACATCCTGCTCGCCGCCGGTGTCCGGGACGTCACCGTGCTCGATTCCAAGGGCATCGTCAACCGGGAGCGCGGCGACCTCAACGAGGTGAAGGCCGAGCTGGCCACCCGTACCAACCCGCGCGGCCTGGCCGGCGGCGCGGCCGAGGCGCTGGCGGGCGCCGACGTGTTCCTCGGCCTGTCCGCGGGCCTGATCGCCGAGGACCTCATCGCGTCGATGGCGCCGGAGTCCATCGTGTTCGCCATGTCCAACCCGGACCCGGAGATCCACCCGGAGGTGGCGCGCAAGTACGCGGCGATCGTGGCCACCGGCCGCAGCGACTTCCCGAACCAGATCAACAATGTGCTGGCGTTCCCGGGCGTCTTCAAGGGCGCGCTGGACGCGGGCGCCCGGCGGATCACCGAGGGTATGAAGATCGCCGCCGCCGACGCGATCCTCAGCGTGGTGGCCGACGAACTCGGCCCGGACAAGATCGTCCCCAGCCCGCTGGACCCGCGGGTCGCTCCGGCCGTCGCCGAGGCGGTCGCGGCCGCCGCCCGCGCCGAGGGCGTCGCGTAACTTCCCACGCAGCGACGAAGGCGCCCCGTTCAGCTCGAACGGGGCGCCTTCGTCGTAGGACCCGGGCTGTCGATCGGTGATCTGCAATACGGCCGCGGGCGGACCCGGCCTGCAGCGAGATCAAGCCGGGGACCAGAAGGCGCGCAATACCTTCGCGTCTACGTCGGTGACGGTCTCGGACTCGGGGAAAGTCGCCGAACCGACGGTCAACGCCTCGCCCGAACAGTTGCCGCCGGTGGCGAGCGGGCCGGAATCGCCGCACGCCGACAAGATCATCGCGACGGCGAGCGCCGTGGCGGCGACGAGGACGCGGGCGGCGCACAGCGCGACGCGCACAACGGGGCGCCGACGCGCGGCGGCGTCGCGACTGCGGGTGGATTTCACGACAGTCCTTCCGACGTGACGGCGGTGCGCGGTCTCGGCTGCGAGCGGCCGCCGGTACATTCTGGGTGTCCATACTGCCCGCTGACGGGTTTTGCTGGTTGGTGTGTCGATTCGACGGAGAGTTGGTGTCGCCGGATGGTATTGGCCGCGTCACAGCGGGTGCTGGCTCGGTTGCTGGTCGTCGCGTCCGTCGCGCTGGTCGTCTCCTGCGGGAACGACGCGCGGGAACCATCGATCACCGTCGGCGCGGGCGATTCGGTGGAGTCGTCGGTGCTCGCCGAGATCTATGCGGGCGCGCTGGCGCGTACCGGGGCACGCACCGCGGTCGCCGCGCGTCTGGGCAGCCGGGCGGACTACCTCGCCGCGCTGGACGCCGATCGGGTCCAGGTGGTCGCCGAGCACACCGGCGCGTTGCTGACCCATTTCGATGAACACGCGGCGGAGCAGCTGCCGAAAAAGGTGGCGGACGCGGTGAGCGCGGCCCTACCCGAGGGGCTGGTGATCGCCGACTTCGCCGATGGCGCCGATCTGCGTCCGCGGCTACTGCTCACCGCGCAGGCGGCGGCCGGGGACAAGGTGCGTTCGGTGGCGGATCTCGCGCCGCGCTGCGGTGAGCTGACCGTCGGCGTGGCGGTCGCGCCCGGGCTGATGCCCTCGGGCCGAAGCGAGCGCGTCAGCGGATGTGATTTCGCGGCCACCATGGCCTTCCCGGATCCGGCCGCACTGCGAAAGGCTTTGCTGGACGGGCGGATCCAGGCCGGTCTGCTGAGCGGCCCGCCCGAGCTGGCGCCCGGCGCGACCGACGGGCTGGCCGTGCTGTCCGACGACGGCTACGCGGTGCGTGCCGAGAACGTGCTGCCGCTGTTTCGCAAAGGGCTGCTGGACCAGCGCCAGATCAAGAAGCTGAACTATGTCGCGGGTGAACTGACCACGGACGAGCTGGCGGGAATGATCCGGCGCGTCCGGGACGAGGGCGCCGCGCCGGGTGACATCGCGCGCGACTGGTTGGACCAGCACGCCCTGTAGGTGGTCGTGGTCCGCTCCGGTACCCGTTCGGCGCAAGGCCGACCGCAGGAGTGATGTCGGAAATCGAGCGATAGATGTCGCATCCGACACTGCCGCTGCGGGCAACTCGGGCATAGCCTTCTTATCGAGCCCTCTGATGGGTTCGCGAACATCACTACGCAGTCCCCGTATCAGCAAAGGCGCTGGACCTAGGTCGCCGACGATGCCGACCTCGCGGCGGGAGCTGATCGAGAGGCCGTCGAGTGTCACACTCGACGGCCTCTCGTCGTCTATCCGGCAGGTCGTCGGTATCAGGAACTGTGTCACCCATCACCGGTCGCGCACCCTTGCCGTTCAGTTGTTCCGCGCCGTATATTCCATGTGGAATATTTAGCGTGGAGCATGTCGGGAGCCGCCGATACCGTGCGTGGTTCGGGCTCGGTGTAGGCGGCCGACAGTCGAAAATCCGCTACGGAGGTGAACGGGTATGGGGGAAGGGCAGGCGCAATCATCGGTGACGCCGCTGGCCATCGCCGTGCTCGCGCTGCTCGAGGAGCGGCCCATGCATCCCTACGAGATGTTCCAGACGCTGATCGCCCGGCGCGAGGACAAGCTGGTCAAGGTGCGGCCCGGTTCGCTGTACCACACCGTGTCCCGGCTGGCCGACCAGGAATTGGTCCGCGCCGAGGGCGTCGACCGGGCGGGCAACCGCCCCGAACGCACCACCTACCGGATCACCGGGCGCGGCAGGGACGCGCTGCGCAACCGCATCGCCGAGATCGTGCGACGACCCGTTCCGGAGTATCCGATCTTCCCGGTGGCGCTGGGCGAGATGCACAACCTGCCCAAGCCGGAGGCGCTCGCGCTGCTGCGCGAACGGATCGGCGTATTGCGAGCCGAGTTGGCCGACACCGACATGCTGAGCGCGTGGGCCGGCGAGCACGCCGTTCCCCGCCGCTACTGGATCGCCCTGCCCTACCTGCGGGCGATGCTGGCCGCCGAACTCACCTGGGTCGAGGAGTTCACGGCCGAATTGGACAGCGGCGCACTCGAATGGGAGGACTTCGACCCCGTGACCGGCGCGCCCACCGGCTCCGGCGACGGCCCGCCGCGGGCCGCCGACCCCAGCACGACGCCACCGCCGCCGCGCGGCCACGTGGCGGACCCCGACGCGAGCTTTTCGGATAGTCCGAGTTAGGAACGAAACCCATGTCCACACCACGCAATCCGTGGCCGGCGCTACTCGCGCTGGTCGTCGGCTTCTTCATGATCCTGCTGGACATGACGATCGTCGCGGTCGCCAACCCCGCGATCATGACCAGCCTGCACGCCGACATCGCCCAGGTGATCTGGGTGACCAGCGCCTACCTGCTCACCTACGCGGTGCCGCTGCTGGTCACCGGACGGCTGGGCGACCGGTTCGGCCCCAAGAACATCTACCTGATCGGCTTGGCGGTGTTCACCGCCGCGTCGCTGTGGTGCGGCCTGTCCGGCAGCATCGGCATGCTGATCGCGGCCCGCGCCGCGCAGGGCATCGGCGCCGCGCTGATGACGCCGCAGACCATGGCCGTGATCACCAGGACTTTCCCGCCGGACCGGCGCGGCGCCGCCATGGGTCTGTGGGGTGGCGTCGCGGGGTTGGCGACGCTGGTCGGTCCGATTCTCGGCGGTGTGCTGGTGGACGGCCTCGGCTGGGAGTGGATCTTCATCGTGAACGTCCCGGTCGGCGTGGCCGCTTTCGCGCTGGCGGTCTGGCTGGTGCCCGCGCTGCCGACCCACGAGCACAAGTTCGACATCCCCGGCGTGCTGCTCAGCGGCGTCGGCATGTTCCTGCTGGTGTTCGGCATCCAGGAGGGCAACAGCTACGACTGGTCGTTGCGGATCTGGCTGCTGATCGGCGCGGGCCTGGTGGTGCTCGCCGTGTTCTTGGTCAATCAGGCCAGGAACAAGGGTGAGCCGCTGCTGCCGCTGAGCCTGTTCCGGGACCGCAACTTCGCGCTGTCGAACGCCGCGATCGCCGCGATGGGTGCGGCGGTGACCTCCCTGATGGTGCCGACGTACTTCTACCTGCAGGCCGTGCGGGAGATGTCGCCCACCGAGTCCGCGCTGGTGTTCGCGCCCATGGCGGTCGTGACCGGCTTCGCGGCCCCGCTGATCGGCAAGTTCGCCGATCGGTTGCACCCCAGGACCGTCCCCACCGTCGGCTTCGGCCTGTTCGCGCTGTCGGTGTTCTGGTTCTCGGTGCTGATGGACCCGCACTCGTCGCTGGCCTGGTTCCTGGTGGCCGCCGCGCTGGCCGGCTTCGCCAACGCCTGCATCTGGGCTCCGCTGGCGGCCACCGCGACCCACAATCTGCCGGTCCAGCAGGCCGGCGCAGGCGCCGGTGTCTACAACACCACCCGCCAGGTGGGCTCGGTGCTCGGCAGTGCGGCGATCAGCGCGTTGGTGGCGGCCAGGATGACGGCGAACGGACTGGGCGGCGGCCAGGTCGCCGAGGGCGGCGCGGGCCAAGGCCCGATCCCGGAGGTCGTCGAGGATTCCTTCAGCCACGCGCTGAGCCAGTCCACCCTGCTCCCCGCGGCCATCCTGCTCCTGGGCGTCGTCGCCTCGGCACTGTTCATCCGTCACGGCAAATCCGCTGCCGCGGGCGCACCCGCTCCGGTGGAACCGGTCAAGGCCGATCTGAGCAGCAGCTGAACCCCGTTGATGCCCGTCCGGCGGATGTTTTCCGGGCGGGCATCAGCGTGCCAGCACGCCGAGCCTGGTCCAATCGATTTTGATCTCGATCGGCACATCGATCACGGTCTGTGCATCCGTCGGCTCCAGCTTCCTATGCGGTCGATAATGGCCGAGTACATGGTCGAGTACGTAGACCTCGATCGAATCGACGCGATTATCCGACACCCAGGCAATCCAGTACCACGGGATCCCGGCCAGCGCATATTCTGCGAGCTTGTCGGCCGTGTCCACCCGCTCGGTGCCCGGTGAGACGACTTCGATCACCAGTTTGACCATGGAAGCGGGTAACGGACGAAGGTCGGGCGGAGCGCATTCGAACAGTGCGATGTCCGGTCGGCGAATAGTCACCCTCGGCAGCTCCCACAGCAGCACATCGAAATCCATGTCGACGTCCAAGGAGCCGTCACGGTATCGACCGACGTGAGATTCGGCAGCGGTCTCGACGAAGTCGGCCAACCTGCGAGCGGACTTCTGCTGCGGCCTCGAAGGCGACTCCGCCCGAACAGCTTCGCCGTTCACCACCTCCACTAAGCGGCAGAAATCCTCGGGAAGCTTTTTCCAGATCTCCAACGTGATCGGCGCCGGCTGCAGATTCTCTTCTCGCGCCCAATCCAAGATTTCGGACATGGCCCCCTCCTCGAACGGCGGACGACTACCGGACCCGCTCGATCCTATCCGGTCGATACGGGTTCACTGCCTGCTGATACGCGACCCCACCGGAATAGGGATCAGCCGACGCTGACGGTGACCGAGGGGTGGCCGGTGGCGCCGTCGGGGATCACGTCGCGGCGTTCGGCGGTTTGGGTTTCGCCGGTCGCGTCGGTGGCGCGGGCGCGGATGGTGTGCGGGCCGGTGGCGGCGTCCCAGTCGAAGACCCACTGGCGCCAAGTGTCGATGGACAGTTCTTCGGAGAGGCGGGCCTGCTGCCAGGGGCCGTTGTCGATCTGGACTTCCACTGCGCGAATGCCGCGATGCTGCGCCCAGGCGACACCAGCAATGGCGATGCGGCCGGGTTGGAGGCGGCCGCGGGCGCGGGGAGTGTCGATGCGGGTGCCGGTCTTGATCGGACCGAGCGCCGACCAGCCGCGGCGAGTCCAGTACGCGGTGGCGCGGTCGAAGCGGGTGATTTCCAGTTCGGTCACCCATTTGGTGGCCGAGACGTAGCCGTAGAGACCTGGGACGACCAGCCGGGCCGGGTAACCGTGCCGCACCGGAAGGGGTTCGCCGTTCATGCCGATCGCGAGCAGGGCGTCGCGTCCGTCGGTGAGCACCGCCAGGGGAGTGCCCGCGGTCCAGCCGTCGGCGCTGCGCGAGAGCACCATGTCCGCGTCGGGGTGCGGTCCCGCTTCGGCGAGCAGTTGATCCACGCGGTAGCCGAGCCAGCGCGCGTTGCCGATCAGGTCGCCGCCTACCGGATTCGACACACAGGCCAGCGTGACCAGGTATTCCTCGGCCGGACGATTCGCCAGATCCGCCCAGCTGAGCCGGATTTCGCGGTCGACCATGCCGTGGATGCGCAGCGACCAGCCGTCCTTGGACACCTGCGGCACGATCAGCGCGGTATCGATCCGGTAGAAGTCGTCGTTCGGGGTGAGGTACGGCGTCAGACCGGGGACGCGAAGATCCACGCCGGGCGGGAGCGGCTCGCCGGGGGCGGACGGTTCCGGCAATCGCACCGCGGCTCGCTCACCGGACACATCGCTGCGCCGGGCGCCGAGCAGTCGTCCGCCGACGCCGGTGACCAGGGCCGATCCGCCTACCACCAGTAACCCCTGCAGGATCTGCCTGCGCTCAGGGGTCGAGGATCCGCGCTCGGAGGTGTCCTCGTCCGCCGAAGACGACCGCGCGGGGCTCGAAGTACCCTCCGCCGGTGCGGCTTCGGCGGCCGGAGCCGGTCCGCTCGCCGCGTCGATGCGCCGGGTCAGTGCCCGCAACGCAGAGATCCCTACGGCGACGCCGATGACAGTCGCCACCGCGGCGGACAGCCCGGAACGCGACACCGCCGCCCATGCCGTGATCACCCCGAACACCACGAACAACCACGACCCGGCGGCGCGGCCGGTCCGTTCGATCGCTCCGGCCGCTGCGGCGACCAGCACGGCCATCACGCCCATGATCAGGTACAGCACGGCCTTGTCGTTCGTGCCGAAGGTGGTGATGGCCCACTCCCGCAACCCGTCGGGCGTGTGGTCGACCACGGCCGAGCCGAGGACGTGCAGCGGCGCGCTGCCGGGGGCGAGTAAGGCCGCGAGCAGTTCGGCCACGCCCAGTGTCAGACCCGCCGAGACGATCCCGGCCACCACGCGCAGTCGCAGATCGGCCATGGCACCGAGACTACTGCCGGTCGGCCGCCGTGGCCTTCGACCGATCGACGGTGACCACGTCGTCTCCGGTTCGGACGTCCTCGACGGGTTGCGGTCAGCGCGGACGAGGACAGTTGGATACGCGAAAGGCGCTGTCCGCGAACAATTCGCGAACAGCGCCTCGCAGCGATCAGCTCAATTGTAGATGCTCGCCACGTCGTCGGCGTGCTGCTTCATCACGACCGCGCGCTTGAGCGACATCTTGGGGGTGAGTTCGCCGGTCTCCTGGGTCCAGTCGATGGTCAGCAGACGGATCTTCTTGATCTGCTCGGCGTGCGAGACCTTCTTGTTGGTCTCGGCCACCGCCGCGTCCACCTCGGCGATCAGGTCCGGGTTCTCGATCAGCTTTTCGATCGGGGTGTCGGCAGGCAGGTCGTGGCGGTCCTTCCAGCCGGGCAGCGCCTCCGGGTCCAGCGTGATCAGCGCGCCGATGAACGGCTGGCCGTCGCCGACCACCATCACCTGGCTGATCAGCGGGTGCGCCCGCAGCGAGTCCTCGAGCAGCGCGGGGGAGACGTTCTTGCCACCGGCGGTGACGATGATCTCCTTCTTGCGGCCGGTGATGGTGATGAAGCCGTCGCCGTCGATGGCGCCGAGGTCACCGGTCTTGAACCAGCCGTCCTCGAACGCGTCCTCGGTGGCCTCCGCGTTGCCCCAGTAACCGCTGAACACGACCGAGCCGCGCAGCAGCAGCTCGCCGTCCTCGGCGATCTTGGCGGCGTGGCCCTCGATCGGGCGGCCGACCGAGCCGACCCGGATCTGCTCCGGGGTGTTGACCGAGACGGCCGCGGTGGTCTCGGTGAGACCGTAGCCCTCGTAGATGGTCACGCCGACGCCGCGGAAGAAGTGGCCCAGCCGCGCGCCGAGCGGACCGCCGCCGGAGACGGCCGCCTCGCACTGGCCGCCGAGCGCCGCCCGCAGCTTGCTGTAGACCAGCTTGTCGAACAGCGCGTGCTTGAGCTTCAGACCGATGCCCGGCCCGCCGTTGTCGAGCGCCTCGCTCCACGCGATCGCGGTATCGGCGGCGGCGTCGAAGATCTTGCCCTTGCCGCCGTCGTGCGCCTTCTGCTTGGCGCTGTTGAACACCTTCTCGAACACCCGGGGCACCGAGAGGATGAAGTGCGGGCGGTAGCTGCCGAACTGCTCGACCAGGGTGGTCCAGTCGGCGGTGTGCGCGACGATCACCTTCGCGTCGAACGCGGCGAGCGCGACGGCGCGGGCGAACACGTGCGCCAGCGGCAGGAACATGAGGGTCTTCTTGCCCTCGGTGACGTACTTGTGCAGCGCGATCCGGTCGGACTTGGACTCCGCGTACAGGTTCGCGTGGGTCAGCATGACGCCCTTCGGGCGACCGGTGGTGCCCGAGGTGTAGATCAGGGTGGCCGGCGACTGCGCGCCGACCTGGGCGCGGCGGTCGTGCACGACCTGGTCGTCCAAGTCGGCGCCACGGCTGGTCAGATCGTCCAGCGCGCCCTTGTCGATCTGCAAGGTTTCCCGCAGGTCCGGCAGCGAACCTGCTTCGATCTCGTCGATCACCTTGCGGTGCTTGTCGCTGTCGAGGATCAACAGCTTGGTGGCCGAGTCCTGCAGGATCCACTTGGCCTGCTCGGCGGCCGAGCTGTCGTAGATCGCGACGGTGCAGCCACCGGCGGCCCAGATGGCGAAATCGAGGACGGCCCACTCGTAGCGCGTGGGGGCCATGATGGCGACGCGATCGCCGAGTTCGAGGCCGGCGGCGATCAAGCCTTTCGCCACGCCGGTTACCGTCTTCGCGAACTCCGCGGCCGTGACGTCCTGCCAGCCGCCACTGCCGTTCGGCACGTTGAACAGCACCGTGTTCGGCGCTTGTTCGGCGTGGCGGAAGACGTTGTCGGAATTGTTCGCGTCATCCGGAATGGTGTAGGAAGCCGGGACTTCGAACTCTCGCATCAGTGCCCTTCCACGTGGGTTTACTCGCCAGTAATCTACGACACCTGCGCCGGGGCCGTGAGGTCGACCACCGAAATCGCCTCCGTACATCACCGCAGGGTAGGGACCCGCTCGGATCTCATCCTAGTTCGCGCAGGTCCGACGGTTGAATCGCTTCGCGCAGGAACTCCGCGAGTTCGCGCAGCGCGGCCGCCGCGGGCGCGGCCAGCGCTGCCTGCAACTGTGCGACGTGCCACAAGCCCTTGCTCTCGGCGAAGCGGACGTGCACGCCCGCCGCGCGCAGCGCCGCGACCAGCGCGACGCACTGGCGGTGCAGCAGTTCGCTGACGTCCACCTGCACATAGGTGGGCGGCAGTCCGCGCAGTTCACCGGTCAGCGGGGCGTAGGACGGATCGGCCGGGTCCCCGTCGCCCAGGTAGGCAGCCGCGCAGGCGCGTGACCACGGCTTGTTGATCACCAGGTCGCGTTCCCGGTCCGGGATCTCGTTGGGATCGGCCCACGGTGCGATCAGCCCGAGCGCCGCCGGGGTCTGCCCGTGCCGGGCGATCAGGCGTTGCGCGAGCGCGAGGGACAGACCGCCCCCTGCGGAATCACCCGATACGGCGATCCGGCCGGGGGACAATCCTTCGCTCGCCACCAGTTCGAGGAAGGCGGCCTCGGCGTCGTCCAGTGCCGCGGGCAACGGGTGTTCCGGTGCGAGGCGATAGTCCAGCACGTAAACCGGGTAACCGGTGTCTCGCGCCAGCCGGGCCGCCAGTGAGCGGTGCGTCGCCAGGGAGCCGACCGCGTAGCCGCCCCCGTGGAGGTAGAGGACGGCGCCGTCGTCGGCGGTGTCCGCGAAGTCGATCTTCTCGGCCGGTCGGCCGCCCAGCCGCAACGTCCGCACGACCGCGCCCGCGGGCAGCAGCTGCGCCCGCGAACTCACGTCGAGCAGCCTGCGCTGCAAGGCGAACGGCAACCGCTTGTTCAGCGTCACCCGGAAGATCGGATTCAGTACCGCCCGCGCGAGGGGCAGCGGAAGGTTGATATCCCGCATCGTCGTCTCTCGAATTCCGGGATCAGGGCAGGAAGCGGCGTTCGACGTTGGCCGCGATCCGCTGGTAGCCCGACGCGGTCACCCGCACGAACAGATCCAGCAGCTTGGCCTCCCAGCCGATCAGCACGCGGCCGTGCCCCTTGCGCACGCCCTCGGTGATGGTCTGCGCTGCCATCTCCGGAGTGTGGATGGCCAGCTTCTTGTCGAACATCGAGGCGGCCGACTTGCTGTCGATGCCCTCGGCGTAGGTGGCGTTGCGGGCGACCGCGGTCTTGATGCCGCCGGGATGCACGCAGGTGACCTTGACCGGATGCCGCGCGACCAGCATCTCCTGGCGCAGCGACTCGGTGAAGCCGCGCACCGCGAACTTGGCCGCGTTGTAGGCGCTCTGACCCGGGATCGCGATCAGACCGAACAGGCTGGAGACGTTGACGATGTGGCCGTCACCGGACTCGATCACCATCGGCAGGAACGCCTTGGTGCCGTTGACGACACCCCAGAAATCGACGTCCATCACGCGCTCGAAGTCCTTGTACTCCGAGCGGATGACCTCGCCGTGGTGGGCGATGCCCGCGTTGTTGTACACCTGGTGCACGGTGCCGAAGTGCGCTTTCACCGCGTCGGCGTAGAGGATCACCGCTTCGCGTTCCACCACGTTCACGCGGTCGGACTTCACCTGCGCGCCGAGCTGCTCGCAGCGGCGCGTGGTCTCGGCCAGGCCCTCGACGTCGATATCGGACAGCGCCAGCTTGGCGCCGCGCCGGGCCAGGTTCACCGCCAGCGCACGGCCGATCCCGGAGCCCGCTCCGGTGATCACACAGACCTTGTTCTTGAAGTAAGCGTCACTGCTCACGATGCCACTGCTTTCACATCGGTTCGGGAAATGGAGATGTCGTACGCCGCCACGTCGAATGTTCGGGTGAGCCTACGGAATTCGAAGGTCCAGTCCGGCCACAGCGTGGTGTTGTTGCCGTGCTTGTCCAGGTACCAGCTCGAGCACCCGCCGGTCAGCCAGACGCTGCCGGCGAGCTTCGCCTGCAGCTCCTTGTTGTAGGCATCCTGCACGTCGCGGCGCACTTCCACGGTACGCAGGTCCAGACGGTCGATCGTGGCCAGCGCGTCGGCGATGTAATTGATCTGCGATTCGATCATGTACACCATCGAGGTGTGCCCGAGGCCCACGTTCGGCCCCAGCAGGAAGAACATATTGGGGAAGTTGGCGATCGAGGAGCCCTTGTAACCCTGCTGGCCGATCTCGTCGAACACTTCCGACAGGGTGCGGCCGTCGCGGCCCGCGATGGTGTCGTAGACCGGCGAGTCGGTGACGTGGAAGCCGGTCGCCACGATCAGCGCGTCGATCTCGCGCTCGGTGCCGTCCTCGGTGACGATCGAGTTCGCGCGCACCTCGGCGATGCCGTCGGTGACCACGTCGACGTTGGGGCGCGACAGCGCCGGGTAGTAGTCGTTGGAGATCAGCATGCGCTTGCAGCCGATCCGGAAGTTCGGCGTCACCTTGGCGCGCAACCGCGGATCACGAATCTCGTAGCGCAGTTTCGCCTTCGCGATCGCCTCGAACAGCTGCATCAGGGCCGGAACCTTGGCCAGGCCGACCACCTGGGTCTCACGCGCGGCGTAGATGGCCGCGCGGGACAGTCGTTGCAGACCGGGCACGTGCTTGAAGGCGAGTCGCTCGGCCTTCGTGTACGGGCGGTCCAGGCGCGGCAGCAGCCACGGCGCGGTGCGCTGGTAGACGTCCAGGTGGCCGACCTTCGGGGCGATGGCGGGCACGATCTGGATGGCCGAGGCCCCGGTGCCGATGATGGCGACCCGCTTGCCGGTGAGGTCGGCCTCGTGGTTCCAGCGGGCGGAGTGGAAGATCTCGCCTTCGAACTCGCCGATGCCCTTGATGTCCGGCAGCGCGGGCTCGCACAGCGCGCCGACCGCCGAGACCACCGTGTCGGCGGTGAAGCTGCCCTTGCTCGACTCGATCTCCCACAGCGCGGTCTCGTTGTTCCAGCGGGCGCTGGTCACGTCGCAGTCGAAGATGTGCTTGTCGCGCACGTCGTAGCGCTTCGACACGTCCTGGATGTACTGCTGGATCTCGCCCTGCCGGGAGAACGACCGCGACCAGTCCGGGTTCAGCGCGAACGAGTACGAGTACAGGTGCGAGGGAACGTCGCAGGCCGCGCCGGGGTAGGTGTTGTCGCGCCAGGTGCCGCCGACGTCGCTGCCGCGCTCGAGCACGAGGAAATCGTTGCGACCCTGCTGGGTCAGCCGGATGGCCAGACCCAGACCCGCGAACCCGCTGCCGATGATGATCGTCCTGGCGTGGCGCGTGGGTCGGCCGGCGACAGCTTTGTCTGTAACCTTGCGACTCATGTAATCGAGCCTACGGCCCTATTGAGCGTGAGTCAACAGTGTATTGACTTCCGTTCAGTAGGATGTGGCGGTGACCAGAACTCAGGGAGACGCCCCCAAGCGCACGCGGCTCAGCCCCGACGAGCGCCGCGAGCAGCTGATCACCTTGGGCGCCAAGATGCTCGGCGAGCGCTCCATCGAGGACATCTCCGTCAGCGAGATCGCCACCCAGGCCGGGATCTCCCGCGGCCTGCTGTTCCACTACTTCCCGACCAAGCAGGATTTCCAGCTGGCGATCGTGCGACACGCCAACGCCGAGCTGCTCGAGCGCGTGGCACCGGACCGCACGCTGAGCCTGTTCGAGATGCTGCGCGATTCCATCGATCGCTACATCGAGTACGTCACCGAGAACCGCACCTCGTATCTGGCGCTGCTGCGCGGGCCGACCAGCGTCAGCCCGGAGCTGGCTCCGCTGGTGGACCAGACCCGCGACGCGATCATCGGCCTCATCCTGGCCGAAACGCCCGTTCCGGTCACCGAGTCCGACCATCCCCGGCTGATGCTGGCCATGCGCGGGTGGATTGCGTTCGTCGAAGAATCCACGCTTACTTGGCTGCGCACCGAGCCGGTGCCCCGCGAACAACTCGTCGACCTGCTGGTCGAGTCGTTGATCGCCATAGCCTTCTCCGTGGACCCGGCTCTGGCGTCGGCGCTGCGAGGGTGAAGTGTGTCCTGCGGGGCAGCTGTGGGTGGCGACTCCACCGGCTTCGTCCACTGAAGGCGGCTCTTCGGTCATCCGACCGCACGTAGGCGTCGCATAGTGCAACGCGCCTGTGGCGCTGCCCACACGCCGCCCTCCGTATGCCCCTGTGCTGCCAATACCGTGCTCCTACAGTGCCTTTCGATTTTGTGACGGTGAACGCGGGACATACCGTTGTGTCGTCCATGGTGTGGGACGGTGATGGAGGCCGCCGATGTTGGTCATCAACGAACGAACGACGGCACCGCGATCCGAACAGCGTGTGCTCGGCTGGATGCGGAACTGGACCGGCCAATACGTCATTGTGGGACTGGCGATCTCGGGCTGTTACCTACCCGACCGCGAGCGCAAGGGCGAGGCGCGGGAAGCCGATCTGGTGGTGATCACGCCGCGAGCCGCAGTGGTGATCGAAGTGCGGGACACCGTGCCGGAGGCGACGGCCGGCGTCCTCTCCGTGCAGGCCAACGGCCGCTGGCGGCTGTCCGGCTTCGCGGGCGACCCGATCCAGGTGCACGATCACGACGGCAGCCCGTTCGACCAGTTGTCCGACAATGTCGTCAATCTGCAAGCGCTGGTCCGCAAACACCACGCCGAAGCCTCCGTCGACGGCCTGATCGTCGTGGTGCCGCCCGAGGAATCGGCCCTCACATTGCACATCGAGTCGCGTCGGCGCGGTTGCGCGGTGGTGCTCGGAGCGAGCGCCGTCGACCTTCGTGCCTGGTTCCACCGCACCGCCAGCCGCAAGCTCGTCTGGACCGCCGAACGCACCCACGCCCTGCTCGCCGATTTGAACCTGGGCGATCAAGTGACCATCGACGATCTGGTGGCGGACGGATTCCCGCCGGAGCGGAAGTTGCGTGCCGGGACACTGGCGGCGCTGGAGAGTGTGACGCGAAAAGTTCCTGAGCTCGAGGACAGGACGTCCGCTGAGGATTCCGACACTGACGACGTGTCGACCGGTTCGGACGCACCAGTGCCGAATGCCGTGCCCGAGCCGCCGAACGTAGCGCGACGCACCGCATCCGACTCCACACGAACCCCCGAAAGCGGTGACGAGGCCGCCCCGCAGTTCCCGGAGGCAGATCAGCCGACTGCGGTGCTTTCGGCCATGCCTACGCCGAAGCGGACCGACGCCTCGGAACCTGGTATCGAAGAGCGCGAGGGCTCGGCATCCGTGCAGTCGACGCCGTCCGGCGCCGGAAGCGCACCGCGAGCTGACCGGTTACCGACGACGGCTGCGCGGCCGCTCGCCGCGCCAGACGGCAGCCAGGACGTGCCAGCGTTCGAGTCGGCGGCCCCGCAGGCACCCATTGCCGGGTCCGAGCAGACGCAACCTGCCGAGGCGGATCCTTTCGCGCCGGAATTCCTCGCGCCGGAGCCCATATCGGAACCCGCGTCATCGGCGGACACGACAGCTCGCTCATCTGCCCGCGAAGAAGAGCGCCCGTCGGCAGCATCGGGCGCAGATGCGCGGCCGCTGGAGCCCGGCGTGCCAGAGAACGACCATCCGGAGCCTCCTCGCTTCGAAGGCCGACTCGCGGCGAGGTCCGCATCGGAAGACCTCGCCGAGCCGTACTCCTACGCGACAGAACGCTTCGCTACCGGATACGTGGCGTCGATACGGCCCGTCGCAGCCGAGTCCACCACGCCGGAACGAACTGAACCCGAACTCCCGCCCGCCGATGAAGAATTCGATCCGGCTGCGCGATCGGCATCCGCACCGTCGTCGTTCACGGACAGTTGGTCGTCGTGGATCGAGCCCGCCCCCGACCGGCCGCTGCGCCCACGCCCGGCGCAGGCACCTCAGCAGGCCCAGCCGACAGCGTGGTCCACACCCACCCCCGACCCGGAACCACTGCGCCGACCCGTGCCGACCGCTGTGCTCGAGCGTCCACGAATCGCGGTTCGCGAGCAGATAACCGCACTGTCCGCACGCATCCCTGGCCGCACCGCCGAGAAATCGAAGCCAGGCGGCCACCGCTCACAACAGATCGCGGCGGTCGCACTGATCGTGCTCGTCATCGGCATGCTCTGGATACTGGCAGCCTCCTGCTCCACTCCCACGGGCGGTGCCGTGCAACCGTCGCAGGCCCCGGTGCCCACCACCGAGGCAGATGCCCCACCGCCGGCTGTCACACAAACCCCGGGCCGAATGAATCTGCTGCCGTTGTGCACTCCGCTCACGCCCAAGTGCTGACAACGCAGTCAGGTGGTTAACGCTGCGGCATACGACATCGTCAACTTCGGGGAGCGGTGCCTTCCGAACAGGCCGACAACGCGGTCTCGGCAGTGGGGGAACGAACATCGGCCGGGTGGAAATGGAAGTCGTCGACCGCTCCAGCTATCGCGAACGGCAGCAGCCGAGCTTACGGCCTCTTACCCTGTCCAGCTTCGGATGGCCGCTCAGATCGGAAAGCGCATCTCGAACGGCGCGGTCGGCCAGGTCACGGGCTATGGCAGTTTCGGCCACGTTCGATTTGGGTCGGACTCAGCGATCCCGCAGAATCGGAGCGCGGGCTGCACCTGATCGACGTCTTCCGACGGCAGGCTCGGCGACTCGCAACGGGCACGCGTCCGGCGCAGCCAAGATGACTTGATACCGGGGGAAACGATGACCAGATTGCTGCTATTGACCGCTGAAGAAGCGGCCTTGGTCCTCGACGGCTACATCGCAGACCCGACGTACCGGCCGCTGCCGGTCTCGATCTATCAGTCTTCGGTCGGCCATCTAGAGCGATACGACATCGGGGATGACACCGAACCGCCGATCCGGGGCGCATCCGGCCCTCTCGCTCCGCCTGCACGCCCGCGACAAGCCGAGCAGGTGCGCGAAGACGACACGCCCCTGACCTTCCCGAGGATGGTGCCTGCTCAGTACTGGACCGCTCATGCGGGTGCTGTTGTCGTGCTTCTCGTCAGATCGACCGATGGGGTGAACGTCGTCGGTCTGGCGGCGGTCAGCGGTGGACCCCGTAATCGGAAGAGTCATGGCATCCGTGATGTACAGGTCGGTCCATGGCGGGTTATTCGCCCATTCCCCCTGACCCACTTGATGGAGGGGCTCGACTCCGCGCAACGAACGCGTCTGGAACGGATGTTGAACAAGCCGATCAGGGATCTACCTCCGGCTATGGATGAGATCGTCCGTCGAAACCTGCGGCGACTGTATCCGGGTTTCGAAGCCGCTGTGCGCGAACTCCAACCAACCATGCGATCGGCGATCGACCGGAGCCCGGCGGCTGTCCACGGCCGGGATCGAGTCGCTACAGCTCTGCGGATGTTCGGATACAAGTACTGGAAGGACGTGGTTCCGGAGCCGACCGATCAAGTGGGGGAGCTTCGCTCGGAGTATGCGGATGCGCTGGTCGATTCGGTGGTCGCCAACGAGGATGACTACATCACCGACGACGCAGCGGTGTTTCCCAGCTGGCAGCGGTCCGATCGGCCGAATCGGGGCTGGTGGGTGTTCCGAAGCAGATCCCGACGGCTTCTGGTCAAGAACATCAACGTGAGCACAGCCGAAGGCAGGACCGGTGCGGATCTGGTGTATGTGCGCCGGAACCCGGATGCCGTTGTCCTGGTTCAGTACAAGTTGCTGGAGAAATCGAAAAAACCGGCCCGGCTGCTCTACCGGCCGAACGACGGCCGGTTGGACTCGCAGGTCAGTCGTCTGCTCGATCTGGAAAAGCCGCAAGAAGGCGCAGCGGAGCGGTCGGTTGACGACTATCGGATCGGTCCGGGCTTCACGTTCGTGAAGTTCGTCGCACCCTACCCGCCCAATCGATCAGAAGACGACGGGTTGTCGGACGGATTCTACTTCCCGGCGGCAATTCTGAAGAAGATGCTCGAGAAGCCCGACACCGGCCCTTCGGGAGGAACCGTCTTCTATCCTGACGCTCGCAGGTACATCGATCCAACCACCTTTGTGAAACTAGTGCAGGACAACTGGATCGGCACTACGGCGAAGGCAACGGACGTCGTGTTCACAGCGCTCGGCTTGCGCATGCCGGAGGAGCGAACACCGTTCACCATCGCCGTTGATGAACTCAGCGACCCGTGGTGATCAGCCGTCGGAAATGGCGGCGTATAACTGACTCGCGGATCATGTCGAAGCAGGTGGGCGCCGACTGTGCCCGTGGTCGAATAGCCGTGGTGCGACCTCGGGCGACGCGATGTGCCAGCGGTGAGTTAATTCGTCTTGGTATTCTTCAAGTGACGGCCGATATATCCGATATAGATCTTCCCATCTTTCGCCCAGTGGTCCAGGTAGTACATTCTAGGACTGACCATCCCTATCTGGCCGAGGCGGAAATGGGCTTGCATTTCGATCCATCCATTCGAGGCCACGTTCTCGGGTACGCGGAAGCGCCGCTGGTGGCCCCACTGCTGCATAGTTGTCGAGGATTCTCCGGCGGCATGCTTCTTGGCCGAAAGAGTTTGATATCCATCCGGAGTGCGAGAGAGATAGTCGTGAACGCTACCCGACCATGCACCGTCGTTTCTGGCACGTATATAGTCACGCAGTGCCAGTACAGCTTTCCATCCGATTCGTGCCGAGGCGCCGAGCTGGTCGCATGGCTCCAGTTCGAGGCATGACTTCGGATCGCCGGTAAAAACTACACCTTCACCTTCCATCTTGCTGATCATATCTACCAGATCGATATAGGAGTCAGGATAGGCGGTTATCTCGGATGTGGGAGTGAGAGAGCTTGCTATATCGAATGCCTGAACGGCTCTCAGTTCTTTCCGCAGCCAGCGAGATTCATCAGAGAGCCGCTGGCGTTCTTCGAACTCCACACCATATTCGAGCTGCCAGTAATCAACCTTCTCACGCAGCTCGGCGATCTGGTCTTCGAGTGAGTCGAGTTGTTCCTGCTTCTGTTCGAGAAGTTGATTTGTTCGGTGTAACGCGGCTGGATCGGTAACGGGGCTGACTCGTGCCCTGATCGATTCGAGAGTCGCACGATCAATCGCCTCGACTTCGAACACATCCATTACAAGACGCAGCAATTCCTGTGCATCGTTTTCGGATTGATGGGTGACCCGGTCGACCGGTGTGACCGACTTCGGCACGGCGGGCTCGGCCGGACGTGTTACCTCCGAAGTCGTGGGAATCTCAGTGACCCAGGGCGACTCCACTGTCGGCGCCAAACCCTCGATCACATACTTGTTCTCTACTCGGTCCAGCGTTCGAAGATATTTGAGTACTTCCGGTGGCAGTTTTCGAGTGATCGAATGACTGCGAGCGATCCGGCCGAGCAGCTGGTTGAGCGCTGAATCGGAAAGATTGACGAGTTTACCAATGGTTAGGAATCGATGCCTGAGATGATCATCGGGAGTGGCCGGATCCGCACCCGGAAGAAAGTTCCGGATGGTCCAAGGCGATACGGCATGCTGGTCGCCCATCGCGGCCCGGAATTCCGTAGTCGCGAGCGGATCGAGTACGGCGACTTCAGCCAGCCCGACGACCTGCCGGGTCCATTCACCCATTTGGGTGTAGAACTGATCGAATGGCAATTCGCCATCGGTACCGGCGATGAAAATGAGACCGTGCCGCTCAGGGTCGGTCACCCGAGCGGCCAGATCCTCGACCCCATGGACGCTGACACGTTGCGGTTTGGGGGTCAGGTGCAACGACTCCTGGGTTTGGATCGGCAGCACATCTACCAGACCCGGAGCGACTCTGGGTACGGCCACCCAGCTATTGCGGCTATTGCTGACCTGTAGCAGAAACCAGCCGGCGCCCCCGGCCTTCGGTGCACCGGCCGCGAAATCGGTCGTCCAAATTCCAGTGCTGGGATGATCCTCCGTCAACCGGAACCGCAGCAGGTCGATGTTCCCGACGGAGTGATGCACGACGGCCAATGAGCGTCCGTCGTCCTCTCGGAACCCGGGGACGGTCAGATCAACCGCCCACTTCCTTTTGCCCGCCAGCCAGGTCTCGAATTCCCGGGTGATTATCTTCAGCGAAGACCTGTCGGCATCGAAATGAGCGAACGACCGGTAGGGGTCTTCGGAATATGAGGGCTTCCTCGTGGCGGCCCTCCGCGCCAGATCTTGCGGACTCGGACCCATGGTCAACCCTCTCGCTGCCCGTCCCGACCCGTATCCATCGGATGGGAACGGACAACCATGCCGTCGGTATCGACTCGCCGCGAGTTATGCATTGCGCTCCTTGCCGAGTGCGGAGAAGTGCCTGGCCGCCAGCGGCTCAGAATCGCTGATCTTCGGGGAAGTGGCCGGTTTCAGCGTTTTCCGCATGCGGATGTGCTGTAGGTGGTTCTGCGGTAGCTGACCCAGTCGCTGCCGGAGTTCTTCGGCTGAACCACGATCAGTCCTGATCGGACAGCAGACCGAGCTGCCTTTTGACCCGGTTCGAGGCCTCGCGGACAGGGCCGCGCTGGGTGGCGACCTTGCCGTCTTCCGACAGGATGCTGTTCTGCCAGAGCGTCGCGCTGCGTCGCCAGTCGATCTCGGTCGCCAGGCGCTTGTACTGGTTCAGTCGCCAGTCGAGATCGGGGCTCTTGCGGATTTCGTAGGCGACGCGTCCGATGATGACCAGCCCGGTCGCGGTCATGTTCACGTACTTCTGCCGGAAGTCGGCAACCCGGTTGGCCGGGCCGCCGCTGGTGGGCAGCGCGCAAATCTCCTGCCAAGGGTCCATGTGATCGGACATGGTCTCGACGAGCGTGACCGCGTCGGTGACGAGTTCGTCGCGGGCGGCCTTGTCGCCGATCAGCTGGGCGCTCTGCCTGGCCACCGAATCCTCCGCGAGCGCGTAGTCGGCGAACAGCAGTTCCTTGACGAACTGGCGGACCTGGTTGAGCAGGAACACCGACTGCGATGCTTTGGGCAGGGTCTTGGAAGTGGCATCGACGCGGCCGCGGAAGAATCGGGTCCGGTCGACCAGATCGGCGAGAACGCCATTGACGGGTTCTCGGGTGTTGTACACGGCGAGAAGACTGGCCGGGATCTGCTTCGTCTGGGCGGCATCCGCGAAGTCCTGATGGATGCGCTTGAGGTCGTCTTCGACGACGATCAACACCGCGAGGCAGTCGTTCTCGAAACCGGCTTCCAGATCGACCAGCCCCGGGATGGCGGAGCGGCCGGTGCCGTGGCCTTTGATCGCGGTAATGCGGTGCTGTCCATCGGTGACGTAGAAGCGGACGTCGTCGCCGATCACCATGAAGCCGAGGCGGTTTTTGAAATTGCCGCGGGGGACGTGCAAGGCGGGCAGTTGGCGAGCGTTCAGGGTGACCGGAGGGAGGATGTAGTCCTCGGGATTCTCGCGGACGTAGCTGTTGATGTTCTTCACGTGGTCGGTCATCAGCGGCCGGTTCGTCGTATTGGTGGGGTCGCCACCCTTCTCGACCGACTCGGACACGACCTGCCGGGCGAGGAAAGCGTAGGGGAACGATGTCGAGATCATGGTCCGCCGTCCCTGGCGGAAGACGGTGCAGGGAAATACGCGGGCACCGACCGCTGCCGCATCGCCGGAGGCTGCCGCGAGAGCCTTGTCCAGACCGTCGTGCTCCTGGAGACCGATGTGGTTGTCAGACATAGCCAAATCTCCTGTCTATCAGATTAATTCGTGCAGAAGGATAGTGCGCTGAGCATTTGGAGGGGCGCGATTGCGCTACCTCGGAACTCGACGCGTGCGGGCCCTCGATGGCGCTGGAGCAGGCCTTACGAGAGGCCGTCGAAGCTCCCGGTAGCCAAGTTCCCCAGTGGTTGTGCGAATGGCGAACGAAGTCACCGGCCCGCGCGATGACGCGCCCTGCCGAGTTGTTGCAGCGGGCTTCCTGCGGTCAGCGCCAGGTCGGCGATACTGCTGACACCCGCGAGTGCGGCGAGCCGGATGGCGATGTCGGCGGTGGCCGCCGCGTCGGCGCCCGCGTCATGGTGGTTGCTCAGGACCACGCCTAAAGCGGCCGCGACATGGGGCAGCCGGTATTTCTCCAGGAACAGTTGTCGTTTCGACCAGATGTAGGTGCATCCGTACGCCCAGTCCGGCAGGTCGGCACCGCTGAAGGAGCAAGCCCGGGCGAGGTTGTCCATGTCGAAGGCGGCGTTGTGGGCGACCACCGGCAAGTCGCCTACGACCGACAAGACTTCGGGCAGTCGTTGCGCGAAGCCGGGCTGACCATCGACGACGGCGGGAGTGATCCTGTGCACTCGCATGTTGTACGGCGCGAATTCGCCGATCGCGGATGGAGGCCTGCACAACCAGGTGTGGGTGCCGATTCGGACGCCGCCGCGCACGATGGCGACGCCTATCGCGCAGATGCTGCCGCGTTTGGGATTGGCCGTCTCCACGTCGAACGCGGCGAAGGAGAGATCGGATGCCATCGGTTTCCTCCAGGGAGTGAACGGGCGGATAGTCCGCCGAAGAGAAAGAGGTCCGCGCAAGGCTCGAATGCTCGGCAGGACGGAGCGTGGCCGACCGATCGAAACGAACAGTGCTGGTCGAGAGTTGGTGCGGCTCAGTCCGATTGGTGGATCGGTGCGGGACCGCCAGTGGATCGAAACGAACCGTATCTGAGACTGAAAACATTGTCAATCACAGATCCTCTGATTGACTTTGACGGTAGTATTCGGGAGGCTGGACCCGAGAGGAGGACCATGTCGGAAACCACCCCGTTGGTCACCGCCGCGGAGATTTCCCGGCTGGCCGGCGTCACCCGTGCGACCGTCAGCAACTGGCGCCGCAGGCACCAGGACTTCCCCGGTACGGCCGGCGGTAGCGAATCGCGTCCGCTTTTCGATTGGAATGAGGTGCGGCAATGGTTGCGTGAGCATGGCGTGGATGCGGCGGAGTCGCCGGTTCAACGCTTGCGCACGTTCCTGCGCACTCACCTGGAGCCTGCCGTCATTCCTGAGCTGTTGGACCGCTTGGTTTGCTCTCCGCCCGACAGCCCGTTCCTGGAGTTGTCCGAAGAAGCTGTGCGGGAGGCGCTACGGGTGGGGCATTTGAGACCTGACGCCCAGAAAGCCGCCCGTGTGATACGTGCGGAACTACCGGCGATGCTGCGGGCGGCCGAGGCCGAGGTAGGGATAACGGGAACCCTGGAGATACTGGCCGAGCGCGGTCTCGACGGCACACCGACCACGGGTGTCTACCCAACCGAGCGGCCTGTCGCAGCGCTGATGGCCGACCTCGCCGCCGCCGGGTCGCCACCGGAAACGGTGCTCGACCCTGCCTGCGGCAGCGGAACCCTGCTCGTGGAGGCTGTACGAGTCGGCGCGCGCACCTTGCGCGGCCAGGACGTGCTCGCGGTCCAGGCCAAACGCGCCGGCGCACTGCTGCGATCGCGAGGCGCCGGTCTCGACATCGACATCAGCACGGGTGACAGCCTGCTGGCTGACGCGTTCCCCGGCCTCGCCGCCGACGCGGCGCTCGTCAATCCGCCCTATCAGCAGCGGGATTGGGGCGCCGACGAGCTCGCCCTCGATTCCCGGTGGCAGTATTCGGTGCCGCCGCGCGGTGAATCCGAGCTGGCCTGGGTGCAGCATGCACTAGCCCACCTACGGCCGGGTGGTGTCGCCGTTGTGCTGCTTCCGCCCGCGGTCGCCGCCCGCGGTTCCGGGCGGAAGATCCGGTCCGAACTGGTGCGCGCCGGTGCCGTCCGGGCGATGGTGGGCCTACCTGCCGGTGTCTCCGCGCCACGTCAGGTGGGGCTGCACCTGTGGGTGCTCCGCCGTCCCGAGTCCGGTGGGCCGATCGCCGATCGACTGCTGTTCATCGACACCACCGCGATGATGAATGCCGGTAGCGGGTGGGACTCGCTGGCCCGCACCGTGCTGGATTCCTGGCGGGCTTTCGACCAAGGCGATTGCGCCTCCGCCGCGGTACCCGACGTGGCGGCCGCCGTGCGAACGATGGATGTGCTGGACGACGAGGTCGACCTGACACCCGCGCGCCACGTGCGAGCGGCTCTGGACCCGGCGGGTGTTTCCGGAGCGGCGAACGATGCGATCCGCGTGCTGGCCGACGAGCTGACCATGCTCACCACGGCTGCGGCTACGGTCAGTGCATGGTCTTCTTCTTCCGAAAAGCCTTGGCGCACAGTGACCGTCGGAGACTTGATGCGTGGCGGCGCATTGCGGACTATCGTCGCGGCACGCGGACCGGAGGATATGGAGAGCGATGTCAGCGACGAGTCGCGTCCGGTGCTCACCGGCCGTGATCTGGTGACAGGCGCGCCGCCTTCGGGCCGGACCGCATCGGGGTCTTCGGATGACCAACCCGTGATCGCTGCGGGGGACGTGCTCGTCTCCCGTTTCCGAGGTGATCATCGCACCACCCAGGGCGCCCGCGTCGCGGACGGCGCGGACGTCGGCGCGGTCGCGGGCACGGGTGTGGTGGTGTTCCGTCCGGACCCGACCAGACTGGACCCCTGGTTCCTGGCCGGATTCGTCGGCAGCGCCGAGAACTCCGCCGCCATGGTTGGCACCACGACGATCCGCCTCGAGCCCGCCCGGCTGCGCATACCGATGATGAAGCTCGCCGACCAGCAGCGCTATGGTCAGGCATTTCGCCGCTTGGACCAGCTGCGGTCGGCCGCTCGTCGCGCTGCCGCCGCCGCACAGCACACCGCCGACCTGATCAGCACCGGCCTTACCGTGGGCGCGCTCGCGCCCCAGCACACGAATATCGACGCGGAAACGAAGGATTCGGAAGGTAGGAAGTGAGTACGAGGAAGCACACCGAACTCGCCAACCATGCTTGGTCGGTCGCCGACCTGCTGCGCGGGGACTACAAGCAGTCCGATTACGGCAAGGTGATCCTGCCGTTCACGGTGCTGCGCAGGCTGGAGTGCGTGCTCGAGCCGACGCGAGACGCGGTGCTGGCGAAGCTGGAACAGATCAAGGACCGCGACCTGGACGTGGACCCGTTCCTGCGTAAAGCCTCGGGCACCGTCTTCTACAACGTCTCCGACCTGACCTTGAAGAAGATCCTCGCCGACCCCGGTTACGTGGCGAAGAACTTGCTCAACTACGTGGGCTCCTTCTCTGAGAATGCCCGCGAGGTGATGGAGAAATACGAATTCGCCCAGCAGGTGAAGCGCCTCGACGGAGCCGGGCTGCTGTACCAGGTGATCGGCAAATTCGCCGACCTCGACCTGCATCCTGAAGTGGTCTCCAACCACAACATGGGCTACGTCTTCGAGGAACTGATCCGGCGCTTCGCGGAGCAGTCCAATGAGACTGCTGGTGAGCACTTCACTCCCCGTGAGGTGATCGAGCTGATGGTGAACCTGCTCGTCGCCCCCGATCCGGAACTCGTCGGGAAACCCGGCGTCACCCGCAAGGTGCTCGACCCCGCCTGCGGAACCGGCGGCATGCTCAGCTCCGCCGAAGAACACATCAAGGCGATGAACCCCCAGGCGCGGGTGGAGACCTACGGTCAGGAACTCAACCCCGAATCCTGGGCGATCTGCCGCTCCGATCTGATGATCAAAGGGCAGAATCCTGACCACATCGTCTTCGGCAACTCCTTCAGCGACGACGGCCACAAGGACCTGCGCGCCGACTACCTGCTCGCCAACCCGCCCTTCGGCGTCGAGTGGAAGAAGGTGAAGGCCGATGTCGAATGGGAGCACCAGACCCTCGGCGACGCAGGCCGATTCGGAGCCGGCCTGCCTCGAATCAATGACGGCTCCCTGCTCTTCCTGCAACACATGCTCTCCAAGATGAAGCCGGTCGACCTCGGTGGAGGCGGAGGCAGCCGCGTCGCCATCGTCTTCAACGGTTCACCGCTGTTCACCGGCGCCGCCGAATCGGGCGAATCCAACATCCGCCGCTGGATCATCGAAAACGACTGGCTCGAAGCAGTGGTCGCCCTCCCGGACCAGTTGTTCTACAACACCGGCATCTCCACGTACTTCTGGATTCTCACCAACCGCAAGTCGCCCGAACATCGGGGCAAGGTGGTGCTGCTCGACGCGCGCGACTACTGGCAGAAGATGCGGAAATCGCTGGGCGACAAGCGCAAGCTGATAACCCCCGAACAGATCACCGAGATCACCCGGCTCTACAGCAACGCCCTCGAGGTCGCCGCCGAACCCGACCATCCGCAGCACGGCAAGGTGAAGATCTTCGCCAACAACGATTTCGGCTACCAGCGCATCACCGTCGAGCGTCCCCTGCGGTTGCGCTTCGAACTCACCGAGGAAGCGCTCGACAAGCTCGCGGGCACCGCCCAGGTCGCCAAGCAGTATTTCGACATCGACGACTTCCGTCGACTGCTACAGCCGCTCCTCGGCTCCACCTGGAAAACCAAAGCCGACGCCGTCACCGCACTGAAGGACGCAGTCGTCGGTGCCGGCGAGCCGTGGCCCGCCGGAGCGCCGTTCGGCAAGGTGCTTCGTGACATCATCGGCGTCCGCGATCCTGAGGGTGAAGTTCAACTCGTCAAGGGGGAACCGGAGCCGGACTCCGACCTTCGGGACTACGAGAACGTTCCCCTCGATGAGGATGTCGAGGACTACCTCGCGCGCGAGGTTCTTCCGCATGTCACGGATGCGTGGATCGACCACAGCAAGACCAAGATCGGGTACGAGATCGCGTTTACGCGACAGTTCTATGTGTATACGCCGCCACGTCCGCTGGCTGAGATTGATGCGGAGCTGGAGGTAGTGGAGGCAGAGATTCAGGAGTTGTTGAGGAAGGTTACCGAGTGAGTTCCCGTATTCCACTCTGGACAGTTCTCCGTAGTCGTGAGGAGTTCGGCGATTCAGAATTGCCACTTCTAACTGTGAAGTCAGAATCGGGCATTGAGCTGCGTGATCTTTCACAAGGCCGCCAGCCCAGTGAGGATCTATCGCGATATAGCATCGTTCGTGCTGGCGACTTGGTTGTCAACCGACTCTGGGCGAGGTTCGGTGCATACGGTACGTCTCGGTTTGACGGCGTCATCTCTCCGGCATACTGGGTCTTGTCGGTTGACGGGCGGAAAATTGACCCGCGTTATCTCCATTTTCTCCTTCGCTCCGAACCATTTAGGCAGGAAATTGGTCGGAGATCTAAGAATATGCCGCCTAATGGGTTTGAGATCCCGTGGGACCAGTTCAAGAAGATCGAAATCCCTTCCCCTCCGCTGGAGGAGCAGCGCCGCATCGCCGATTTCCTCGACGGCGAAACATCGCGCATCGACAGTATCGCTCAGAGGCGGCGGCGGATGTTGAAGCTACTGTCGGAGCGTCAGTCTGCTTTCCGGGATGGTCTAATCAATAGCCTCGCGGATTCGGTGGGGGAATTACCTCTCCGCAGATTCATCACACGCATAGAGCAAGGTGCTAGTCCTCAATGTCATTCGGTGCCTCGCAAAACGAGTTCAGAGTGGGCGGTTTTGAAACTGAGTGCCGTTAAAGCGGGAGTATTCAACGCTGCGGAAAATAAACTCTTGCCGGAGGATGAATCGCCTTCACTCGAGTTTGAGGTGCATGCAGGAGATCTGCTAGTGACCAGGGCCAACACGCCGGATCTTGTAGGCGACGTTGCGGTTGTGCCAGATGAATCCCATCGCTTATTGCTGCCCGACCTCATCTATCGAGTTGGCTTGATGCCTCACATCAGTTCCGAGTACGTCGCGCAAGTCGCGCTGAGTCGGCGAGTTCGCTCGGTGGTCGAGTCCATTGCGAGGGGCTCTTCGCAATCTATGGTCAAACTGAGGGGTGAGGACATCAAGGTATGGCCGATTCCCAAGGCGGATCTCGCACAACAGACCAAAATTGTTGAGATGATCGCAAAGGGTACGGCAGAATCATCCCGTTTACGAATAGTAATTCAACGACAGCTCGAACTCTTCGCAGAACGCCGACAGGCCCTCATCACTGCAGCCGTAACTGGCCAATTCGACGTCACCACCGCCAGCGGGCGGAACACGATCCAGGGGGTATAACACCATGAGCCCGGTTCACGACGAACTCACCTTCGGCGACGCGATCGTCGCCAGCATGCGAGAAGCCGGTTGGCGGCAGGGCAACCCGCACGAGTACCGCCCCGAACTCGGGCTCGATATGGGTGAGCTGCTCGCCTTCATCGGCGCGACGCAGCAGGTGGAGTGGGACGACCTGGTGACGGCTTACGGCGGTGACCAGGATGCCGCACAGCGCAGTCTGGCAAACACTGTTGATGAGCAGATCGGGACGAAGGGCCTGATCGAGGTGTTGCGGTCGGGCGTCAAGGATCGGGGTGTGCGGATTCGGCTGGCGTACTTCAAGCCGAATCTGGTGACGTCCGAGGCGGATCTGGCGGAGTACCGCGCGAACCGGCTGACGGTCGTGCGGGAACTGCGATACGCCACGAAACATGCGGACGCGGGGAATGAGCTGGATTTGGTTCTCATGCTCAACGGCATCCCGGTCGCCACGGCGGAACTGAAGAACCCGCTCACCGGCCAGACCGTGGAGGACGCGAAGCGGCAATACCGCACCGAGCGCGACCCGAGTGAGCTGATCTTCACCCGCCGGGTGATCGCCAATTTCGCGGTCGACCCGCTGCTGGTGTTCGTCACGACTCAGCTGCGCGGCCCCAAAACCCAATTCCTGCCGTTCAACACGGGTTCGGAAGGTCCGGGGCGTTCCGGCGGCGCGGGCAATCCGCCCGCGTCGAGACCGGGCCGGTACGCCACCTCCTACCTGTGGGAGACGATCTGGCATCCGGACAACTGGCTGGACATGCTGGAGCGCTTCGTGCACACCCAGCAGTCGAAGGGCCCTAGCGGGCGCAAGAGCATGTCGATCGTCTTCCCGCGTTTCCATCAATGGGATGTGGTAAAGAAGCTCGCCGCGCACGCAGCCACACACGGGGCCGGCCACAACTACCTGGTGATGGCTTCGGCGGGTTCGGGAAAGTCCAACACCATCGCCTGGCTGGCGCATCGCTTGTCCGACCTGCATACACCCACCGATCCGGCTGCGCTCGACCCCGACGCGGCCGCAGGTGGATTGCAAACGGGTGTCCCGGTTTTCGACAAGATCATCATCATCACTGATAGACGCAACCTGGACGCCCAGCTGCGCGACACCGTGGGCAGCTTCGAAAAGGTCCAGGGACTCATGGTGAACATCGATGAGAAGCGAGGGGCGAAGTCGGAGCAGCTTGCTCGAGCACTGAACGAAGAGTCGGGCAAGATCATCCCGATCACGTTGCAAACCTTCCCCGCGCTGCTGGACTATCTCCGCCGCAACGAGGCCGAACTGCGGCACGGCCGGTTCGCCATCATCATCGATGAGGCGCATTCCTCGCAGTCCGGTGACGCGGCCACCGCCGTGCGCGCGGCCCTGCGCGACCTCGGTCTCGACGCCGATGACGACGAGGCGGGCGCCACCGAACTCACGGTCGCCGATCGGTTGAAGCGCAAGGCCGAGGATCGCAGCAAGGCGCACAACATGTCGTACTTCGCGTTCACCGCGACTCCGAAGGCCAAGACCCTCGAAGCCTTCGGCACCCTGGTCGGCGACAAATACCAGCCGTTCCACACCTACTCGATGCGTCAGGCGATCGAAGAGGGCTTCATCCTCGATCCGCTGCGCAATTACGTCACCTACAAAACCTTTTACAAGCTGGTCAACGAGAATCCCACCGATTACGAGGTGCCGGAGTCGAAGGCGAAGACGCTGCTGGCGCGGTTCGCGTTCACCCACCCGTCCACGGTGGCGCAGCAAGCGCAGGTGGTGGTCGAGCATTTCGTGGTTCACACCCGTCCTCGTCTCCAGGGGCGGGCCAAGGCGATGGTGGTGACCGACTCGCGTAAGAGCGCCGTCGCGATGTGCCGGGCCATCCGCCGCCACCTCGAGGACACGGGGTTCGCCGAGAAGTACCCGGATATCGGCGTGCTGGTGGCCTTTTCCGGAACGCTGGACTACGAGGGCGAGGAGATCACCGAATCCAAGGAGAACGGCAGCTTGCCGGAATCCCAGCTGCCCAAGGCTTTCGCGTACACGCGCGCCGACGATGTCGCGACCCGCTCGGGCGGCAAGGGCCAGCGTGAGTACCGGATCCTGGTGGTCGCCGAGAAGTACCAGACCGGTTTCGACCAGCCGTTGCTGACAACGATGTATGTGAACAAGTCGCTCTCGGGCATCGCCGCGGTACAGACCCTGTCCCGGCTCAATCGGACCGCCGAGGGGAAATCGGTGGAGGACCTCGCCGTCCTGGACTTCTACAACGAGGCCGAGCACATCCAGGAGTCGTTCCGCCCCTACTACGAGGAAGCCGAAGCGCTTCCCACCGACCCCAACCTTCTCTACCGCGCACAGGACCGTGTGCTGGCCCCGCCGATCCTGCTGCAACAGGAGATGCGTGACTTCGCCGACGCCTACACGCGGGCGGAGCAGCGGGCAGGTGGTTCGCAGGCCAAGTGGCAGAAAATGCACGCCGAGTTGTACCGGCACCTCGAGCCCGCCGCCGCCCGGTTCTCCGTACTGCTGCACAGCGACGAAGCCGATGACGTGGAAACCGCCGAAAACTTCCGCGCCGACCTGCGCGACTTCGTCCGCAAATACGGGTTCCTCGCTCAGATCGTGCCGTATCAGGACATCGAGCTGGAGATGTTGCACCTGTACGGGAAACACCTGCTCAACGTTCTGCCCAGGCTGGAGGACGGCGGCGTCGACATCGGCCAGGTCGACCTCAGCCACCTGCGGGTCGAGCGGACCGGCGAGCACGATATCGGTCTCGAACCGGAAGGCGCGGCTGTGTTGCCCTCGTTCGCAGACGGTTCGGCCAGCGCCAAGGACCCGGAGCAGGCGCTATTGTCGGCGTTGATTGCCGAACTCAACGACCGCTTCGGCCTCGAACTGGGGGAGGACGACCTGCTCAAGCCGTATCGCGATGCCCTGGCCGACCCGAACGTGGAGCTGGCCGCCCTCGCCAACCGCAACGAGGAGGATTTCCGCAACCAATTCGTGGAGGTCCTGCGCGACAAGATGATGGACCACATCGACACCATCGTCGAGGTCGGTAACAAGTACTTCAACAAGGCCGATCCATCCTTCCAGGAGACGGTGAATCGCCAGCTCAGCCGCGCTGCCTGGCGGACCATCCGCCGCCAGGCCGGACTCGACAGCGTGGCCTGAGACGGCGTCGTTCGGATACCGTCGCAACTGATAGCGGCATTGAGCAGGGGTGCGGGATGCGGGAGCGGCGGATCGACAACCGATACGAGCTGACCGAGGAGATCAGCTCGGGCGGTATGGGTTCGGTGTGGCGGGGCTACGACACCGTGCTGGACCGGGAAGTCGCTGTCAAGAAGATCCGCCTCGACCAGGTGCAGACGAATGAGCAGGCCGAGGAGTTCACGCAGCGCTTCCGCCAGGAAGCGCGGGTGACCGCACGCATCCGTCACCACGGCGTGCCGCAGGTCTTCGACGCGGTGCTCGACGCCTCGTTCGAGGCGGTGTATCTCGTAATGGAACTCATCGACGGGGTTCCGCTGCGCGACTACATCAATCCCGGCAATCCGCTGCCGCTCACCTGGGTGGCGGCGGTCGCGGCGCAGATCGCCACCGTGCTCTCCCACGCTCACGCGATCCCGGTCGTGCACCGCGACCTCAAGCCGGACAACGTGCTGGTCACTCGCGAGGGCGCGGTGAAGGTGATCGATTTCGGTATCGCCGCGATCCTCGACGGGGGACCGAGGCTGACCAAGACCGGTCAGCAGATCGGCACCTTCCGCTACATGGCTCCCGAACGAGTGCAGGGCGCGCGGATTCAGAACCCGAGCAGCGATCTGTACTCGCTGGGCTGCATGGTCCACGAAATGGTCAGTGGCGCTCCGCTGTTCGATGCGGCTTCGGAATTCGACCTGCAACTCCAACACGTCGACGCCGAACCGCAGCCGCTGCGTGAGATCCGGCCCGAGGTTCCCGCCGACTTCGAGCGACTGGTACTCGACCTGGTGCGGAAGTCGCCTCAGGACCGCCCAGCCGACGCCTGCGCGGTGTACGAACGCCTGCTGCCGTTCCTTCCCGTCCCCGGCACCCCGGTCGCTCCCGCCGAGCTGTACCTTCCTGGTTTTCCCGACCCCACACGAATCTTTCGGCGGCCCAACGCGCCGCTGGAGACTTCACAGATCGAACCCACCCGCCTGCGGCCCAACGCCGCGCCGCCGACCGTTCCGCTCTCGGCGATGCACTTGCGAACCGCGATCGAATCGGCGGAGCGGCGCTACAACGAATTGCTGGAACAGGGCCGATTCGATCAGGCCGCGGCCGCGCTCAACGCTGTCCTGGACAGCGCCGCCGAGGTCAATGGCGCGGACAACCTCGCGGTACTCAGGTTGCGCAGCCTGGTCGCGGCGGCCTGGTCGCTGGGCGGGGAACACGGCAAAGCGAAGCGGGAGTTCGAGGCGCTCGCCGAGGCATACCGCCGTGTCCAAGGCCGCTTCAGCGAGTTCGCGTGGGACAGCCGCGCGAGCGCCGCCCGCTGCCGCATCGCATTGGGCGACACCGACGGTGGCATCGCCGCACTGCGGTCGGTACTGGACGAGGTGGTCTCAGCCAACAGCGACGGCAGTGAAATGGCGTTGACCCTGCGCTTCGACCTCGGTGAAATGCTCGCGAGCATCGGGCAGTTCGCCGAGGCGAGGATGTTACTCGGCGCCCTGCACGAAGATCTCTGCGTCATCAACGGGCCCGCGGACGAATTCACGGTGGAAGTTGCGGCGCTTCTGCGGACGTTGCCGGAGGAGGATCCGAAGTGACCGCTCGCTGGCCGCTGGCAGCGGTCACGGATGCAGGTAGAGGCGCTCGCACGGCAACCGGCTGAGACCGGCTGTAGGGCCAGGGAAGACGGTGATGGGTTCGTGCTCCCGGGCGTGCCATTCCGCGATGAAGCGGAGGGCGGCGGTGCGGCAAGCCGCGTAGTCCAGTCTTGTTCCGTGCCGGAAGATGCTCAAGTGGAGGTCGGGTTCGCCGGGGCGCGGTGTGCTGGGATCGGTCACGGGGCGCAGGCGACAAGGGCGTCGAGCACGGTCTTCAGGCATGGGCGGTAGCCGTCGCGAGCTGGTTCTATCCATCTGCGGTAGGTTCCGTGGTCCGTGGGAGAGGGCAACGCGACGATGCCGAGTGGCGGAATGATCAGCGAGTTCGTGCGGAGCAGGGTGCGCGCGTAGAGCGAATGGTCGTCGGCCTCAGCCGAGTAGCTTGTGAGAAACGTGTACCTACGCGAGCGGTGCCATACGATCGGTCCCGTCCACGACCGGGCGAGTAAGTACTCACGGATGGCGTTTCCGAGTGGTTCGGGCGTGGTGACCGCGCGGACTCGCCCGCCGATGGTGACAGCGATGCGTCCGGATTCATCGATGTGGCAGGGCAAATGGCAAACGGTGCGGTAGTAGTGGCACCGGCCGAGCGCGTCCGCTACGGCGGATGCGGACATAGTGACCCCCTGGATGCTCGTACCTGTGGGTGCGCCCGGTCCGACATGTTGACGGTGTCGGATCAGGTTGCGAAGGGGTTCGCGGCGTCACTTGATCCGGGCGCAGTGATAGCTTGACGCTTCAAACGAATGTCAGCCACGGCACTTAAGAGACATCTATGATGCCTCTATGCGACGCAACGGCTGATCGACGCGCGGAAGGCATCAGGAAAGACTCAGGAGCAGATCGCAGAGTTCGTGGGGGTAGATAGAACGACACTAGGTAAGTGGGAGCGTGGTGAGTCCACGCCGCAACTGACGCAGCGGGAGCGGTATGCCGACGCAATCGGTGTGTCCATGCGCGAGTTGGACGCGATGCTCAACGGTGTCGTCCCACAGGTCGACGAGGTACCAGAGTGGTTGGTGGCCTATCTCGCAATGGAGCAGTCGGCGATCAGGATTCGCACCCACGAGCCTCGGGCTGTGCATGGGCTTTTGCAGACTCCCCGATATCTTGCGAGTATCGGCAGCACCGTGGGAATCGTCGGCATGTCGGAGACGTCTATCCAGCGGATGATCGATCAGCGATTTCATCGACAGAAGCGTGTACGCAATGGTGATTTGACGATTGACGTTGTCCAGCCGGAGTCGGTTCTGCATCTTCGGATGGGCGACGGTTCGGTGATGGCCGAGCAGCTGACTGCGATGGCTGATTTAGCGGACCTGCCGAACGTGACGATCAGGATCACCCCCTTCGACGCAGGGATGTACGAAGCTCTGCGGATGGGGGACTTCACGATCATGGCACACCCGTGGGGAGGTGCCGAGCGCGTGCATTTCGAAAGGCATGGGAGCGGACAGTTCGTTACCGACGTCACCGAAGTTGCCTCCTTTTCCGCTGTGTTCGACCACGCGTGCCGGACAGCGCTGTCCCCGCGAGAATCGCGCCAGTACATATTGCAACTGGCCGAGCGATGGAGTCAGCGCTCGTGCTGAGCGGGGCTGGGATTCAGCGCTAGAGCTTGGAGTAGGGCTGAGAACACTGTTCTGAAGGGAAGTCAGCTCTACCCACCCAGGGACGTGCATCGAGGTCGCTGCGGATCCAAGGGCGGACTGCCCCGCAACACCAACGCAACAGAACCGAAGCACTGGAGTTCACCCGATTCGAGCTCGGCGCTTGGCTGGAGGGATGTAAACGGGCGGGTCCGACGACCGTGCTGTCTGATGCCGTGGGCGGCGTGAGTGCTATACAGCGACCGCTTCGACCTCGTTGCGCCGCACGACCGAACCCGACCGCCACCGATCAACCGTCGGCGCGAACGCTGCCACCGCCGAGTCACCGCGGCGCGGTTGTTGTCTCAGGCGGAGTGGGGTCGACGAGCCGTACCTCCAGAGGGGCAACGTTAGCGTCGAGACGTACGGCAGGGCTGTAGACGCCGTCGGGAGGAAGATACCCGCGGATGTACGCGGCTCGTTGGACCGCACCGTCTTTCGTGAACACGAGAATGCTTCCACGCTCGGTGAAGATGGGTTCCATCTCGACCGGAGCGCCGACGAACGCCTCGACCTTCTCGCGGGTGTCGGCGGTCACGACGTAGACCCGGTCCCAATCGCCGCCGGTGATGTCCCGGAGCAGCGCTGATCCGTGAGTGCGGAAGAGTTCATCCTTCTTCGCCTCTAGTTCGGTGTCCTCGGCAAGGCGCGGACCGCTCGGCGGGGGCTCCGCGAACTCGAGATAGCGCGGGTAGCCGGGCGCTCGAAGCTCGACGGCGGCGGTGTAGATCCCCGAAATCAGTGGCACTTCGACCCATGCCGCCCGCTGGACGCTATCCCCTTTCACGAAGACCAGCACAGAGGCGCCCTGCTTGGAGAAGGTGTCCTCCATCTCCACCGGTGCGCCGACTTCGCGCTCCACCTGCTCTCGACCCACGTATTCCTGCTGGTAGACGTAGACGCGGTCCCACTCTCCCCCGGCGAGATCGCGCAGCGGCGCGGAGCCGCCTTTCCGCCACAGGTCGTTCAACTGTGCGGACAGCGCCTTGTCCTCACTCAAGTGCCGTTCGAACGGGCCGCCGCTCACATACGCCAGCAGTCCGACCACCGCGAACACCGGCGCAGCGACGAGAAGAACGCCCCACAGCACCCTGCGAAGCCACTTTCCCTCAGTAGTAGGTTCCGTTCTTGGGTTCACCGCGCGTCACCTCCGGGTCGTGACCACCTCGTGCCGGGGGCTCTCTGTCGGTAATCCCCGTATCGCCGAATGGCACCTGGTTGCTGTACTTCAGTTGGCCGTCGGGTCCGACGACAACCAATTGACCGTTTTCTACCGCCTTCTTCACAAGCTCCTTCAGTTCGGTGGGCGACGCATTCGGATGCTCGGCTTGGATTCGACGACCGACCTCGTTGTTGTGCAGGTCCATCGCCTCCGCGCTCGCGTGTGAAGTCGGACCGTCGATGCGCTCGTGCGCAGTCGTGTACGCGTTCGCCCAGTCCTGGCCGAATTCTTTTGCAAGCAGGGTGTTCCAGTAGGCGTGCCGGAATGCGTCGGCGTGACCGTCGCCCACGCCGCCCGCACGTGGCTTATCCTCGAAGATCGTCTTGCCCTCTTCCGATGCGGCCTGCTCGATCATGGAGAACGCCAGGACACCGTGCAAGTCGAGTTCGGACAGCATTCTGGCCTCACTGGCGGTCACGCGTCTGGGCTCGAATCCGGCGGCTGCCAAAGCTTTGCCGAGTGCGCTGTCCGGATCGGCAGGGAACATGACCGTCCCGTCCGGATCGGGTGTGACATTGTATTCGGCTTGCAGACGCTCGTGTAGCGTCGCCGGTCCTGCCCCGGCGGGTCTACCCTTGATCTCGGCTACTTCGGCTGGATCGGTCGCGAAGCGGTCCGCTGCCGACTGCGGTGCCAGCAGTCGAATATCTTTGATGACCTGTGTGATCTGCGGAGCCCACGTCTCCATGGAGGATCCGATGTGCTTGGCCTGAGCCTGCAGACTGACGGTGTCATTGGTGGCCCGATCCTTGTCACCGCCGTCGGGCGCATGAACCGTCCAGTCCTGGTCAACCGTAAAGCCCTCGGACATGAGCAGCAGCGCTGTGGACGTCAGAAATGAGACGGCGTAGGACATGTCGTTATGTGCGCCGATCGCCAGTTCACCGAGCCGACCGTGCGCATCGGCGATCCTGCGAACGTCCTGGTACTCCTGATCGGCGCGATCTGTCGCGGCGCGGCTCGCGGCGCCCGACCACTCCAGTGCCTGGATCTGCCGGCGCATCGCGTCGGCCGTGGCGTTGAGCCCTTTCTCGACGTTCTCTGCCCGTTCGCCCAGCGCCCTCAGGGCCGACACGTCCAACGATCGAGACTCCGTATCAGCAGAGATGCTGATGAGGTCGGCGAGCTTCGGAATCCACATCGGTAGGTTCTCGTTTCAGTTCAACTCGCCCATGGCGTGCAACTGGTTGGCCAGATCGACGTCCACGCCGTGGAACGTTGTCGCAGTGAGATACAGCAGATGGGCCATCCATCGGTACCGTTTCTCCATCACGATCTTGGCCTGCTCGCTCGCGCCATCGGCGTCGCCGAGCGCGGTGGCGATCGGTGAATCCCGCAACGACTTGATGCAGTCCGCAGCATCCAGGCGTGGCGTCTTTACCGGATCCTTGACGTCGTCGGCGATGAATTCCAATACGCGCGCTGCATCTGTCAGCGTCACGGGGTCGATCTGCACTCCAGCCACCCCCACATCAACGGTCCGGGAGCGTACAGCGTACATAGCGGCGTGATCAGGCTGCCAGGCGTGGGGTATGAGGTCGCTGCGCGTGGGCTTCTTCAGGCGAGCAGCCGGTCGAGATTCCGAAGCGTGCGGTGAACCCTACGCCCTCGAAATCGTTGTGGGCGTGCCGGTCAACAGGTCATTGCCGCAGCGCTTGCGCGGCATCATGCTCCATTCTGCGTGCAGGCTACCGGGATGTGTGTGACCATGTCTTGCTCCAGACCTGCGTCACCAGGGGGAATAGTGAGGCAACACCGGAAAGAAATGCTGGTGAGAACTATTCGCGAATTGGTCGCGAATCGCCGTATCTCGACCGAGGAGCTGCTCGCTCAGCTCGACGTCCGGGGGTTCCGGCGGCTGGAACCAACGGATCTGTTCATGCTTTGTCATGAGCACCGCATCGCGGAGTTCGACAAAACCACGGAGCACTGGTACGACCCAGGGCGTCCGGAAACGATGGCGGCCAGCGGGACCGCGGATCGGGCGCACGACGCGGTCGCGGACAAGATGGCCAAGACCAGCGCGGCGTTTCGCCATGAGCTTCACGTGCTGCGTGAGCGTCTCGTACGGGCCTTTGAGGCGCCCGTGACCGCTGCCAGCCCAGTCGCACCCGGCTGGAAAGACATGGCCACAGCCGCACGCTCGGCGCTGATCCGGGAGAAGAGCGCGGTCGTCAGCAAGACGGGATGGCAGAACATCGAGCTGATCGACGGAGAGATTCTGGAGGAGACTCCAACCCGGCGGATCGTGCGGTACGAGATCCAGGGTAGCGATAACGTGCGTGAGGGAACCGTAGCGTCTCTCCTGCCACCGACTGGCGCGGCAACCGACCACAGGGGCGGCGTGGATGTCGAAGTGCTTACCCAGTACGGGTCGGAAATCACGGTGGACATGCGCGCGAACGAGCCGTTCTGGAAACAGGCTCGTCTCAAATGTGATCTGTCGTATCTCGTAACCGAGCAGATCGGAAAATTCTCCGAGCTAATCCAGGGGCCGACGCAAGGATTCGATTCCGCCGCCGCCCTGCAACCCGTTTCGACTGCCGGCGTGCTCGAACGGGTGCCGCCGATCGAGCCATATCCCGTGGCGGGACTGAACGAACGACAACGCCTGGCGGTCGCGCACGGACTGTGTTCTCGCCTCACTTGGCTGTGGGGACCGCCGGGCACCGGTAAGACGACGACGCTGGCCGTCCTGCTCGCCGAACTTCTCGATGCGGGCAAGACAGTGCTGCTTGCTGCCCCGACCAACGCGGCCATCGATGTCGCGTTGAGCGCTCTCCTCAGACGCCGACCGCAGTTCTCGACCGGCGAGGTGGTACGAATCGGGCCGACCGTCGACGACTTTCTGACGGACCGTCGTCCCGCCGTCCTCCTAGACGAGATCGCCGCCGATCAGGGAGCCGAACCGGCACGCAGGCTGGTGGAGATCCGGCGCGAACTGGCCGAGCTACGTGCTCGCCACCGCGCCATCCCCGCACGCGAGGCGAACCGCGCCCAGGAACGTGTCGCGTTGGTTCGTAAGATCGCCGATCTAGGAGGATTCGCCAAGGGACTCGTCGCGCTGCTCGGCGAAGTACGCGATCAGGTGATCCAGGAAGCGCAGCTGATCGCGTGCACGGCGCACCAGGTGGTGTTGAAAGAACCGGTGCGAGACAAGGACTTCGACGTGGTCGTCATCGACGAGGCGAGCATGATGACCGCGGCTATGACGATGCTCGTCGCGGGTACCGGTGTCGGGCACACGATCGTGGCGGGCGACTTTCGGCAGCTTCCACCGATAGTGCAGTCCAACGACCCCGAAGCTCGTGAATGGCTGAGTCAGAGTGCATTCGAGAAGTCTGGGGTAGCGAAGGCCGTGGGCTCGGCCCGTCCGCCCGCGAACCTTGTCGCACTCGACACCCAGCATCGGATGCGGCCGGAGATCGGCGATGCTATTGGACGGTCCTTCTACACTGAGGTGGGACTTCGGACGGCGGCGTCGGTTCGCAGCCGACCGGCTCGCACGATCCCACAGGGCGAACCGGAGATGATCCTGATCGACACCGCGGAGCTGCGGGCTCCGCTCGCTCGACGCGAAGGTATGTCGTCTCGATACAACGTGATGCACGCCCAACTGGCTGCCAACGTCCTCGCGGGCCTATTGAGGGCTGCCGCCGCACCAGGAAGCATAGGCCTTATCAGCCCGTTCGCGCCGCAGGCGAAGCTGATGCAAGCCCTTGCGCCCGAAAATGATCCGCGAGTTCTCGCGTCCACCGTGCACCGATTTCAAGGCGGTGAGACCGATGTGGTGCTGTACGACGCCGTGGAAAGTAGCGGCAGCGGACTCGACCTTCACGACTGGTTCAAGAGAACATCCGCGGGTAGTGAAGGTGCCCGCCTGCTCAACGTCGCCATGAGCAGGGCGCGGGAGCAGGCGATCATGCTCGCCGACATGGGCCGTATCCACCGCAGCCGGGCGGCGTTGCGGACGCCGGTGCGGGAGTTCCTGCAGAACCTGAGTCAGGAGGCGCGGCAATGGACTTGGCGTGAGGTAGCGCATGGGTCAGGGCCCACACGCATCGAACACAGCCTGGCACTCCTCTGTGACGATATCGCGCACGCGGCAGATAGCGTCCAGATCTTCTCGGCCACGGTGGACGGACCGGTAACCCCGTCGATACTCGATGTGCTCACGAACCTTCCCGACAGAGTGAAGATCGAGTTCTGGTTCGGCCCCTCGAGTATCGGCTCCCTGGTCGAGCGTGCGCTACGCGACCACCACACCACACTCCATCCACTGCAGCAGTGCCGTGAGTCGTTCGTGGTCACCGATTCCGTGCTCTGGTCGGCGCAGGCCCCGATCCTCGGTCGGGATCCTGGCGTGCTGCTGCGCAGCGAACACCCCGACCTCGCCCAAGCGGTACGACGCCAATCGTTGCGCCGCCACATCAACGGCGTACCGGGCACGGGCGACGACCCCGAGCGGTGCGCCTGCGGGACACTCCGGATGCGCGCTGAGATCAATGGCGGGCCGAGGGCAGGAATACGCAGTGTGTGCCCACGGTGTGGCGAGTGAACGTCGCTCACCTCAGCCGTTCGTTCGTGTGAGTCCCAACGAATCTACCCCTACACTTGGACGGTGAGAATCGAAACGCGTTGGCCCGCAGCAAAGTTCAGATATCGATTCCTATGCTCGTTCCGTGAACCCACCGCCTAGATCGGTTGCCGAGAGCTGGGCCGATTCCCGGAATTTCGATGCAGCAGTTCTTTTCGCGGAGGCCCGAACAGTGGCGCTGCCGCCTGGCCAGCCTGTGCTGAGCGGTTGGTACCTGCTTCGATTCCACGATGACAGCTTCTATGTCGGCGAATCTGTGAACCTCCGGGGCCGAATGGTTGGGCACCGCGCGAAGTGGGGCGACGAGATCGCCACGGTGCGGTTTCGGCCGGAGATAGCGTCGAAACAGAAACTCAAGCGGCGTGAGCGGACCTTCACCCATGAGTTGGAGGCGCTCGGCGTACCGCTACGGAATGTGATCAATGCGAGAGCCACCGCTGGGCGCGACGCCCTCGAGGAATTGCTGCCCGTCGGTGAGCAGGATCGGTGGCTGGCCGACCCGCTGGTCTACAACGCCGCCGATGCGACACCGCTGAAGTCGATGCCGGCGCAGGAGGTCCGATACGCGGCAAACGCGCGTCGGTACCAAGCGAGGCCGGGGGCTGATGAGGTCACCGCGCTGCTTCGCGCCTTTTTGGACTCTTCGGTTCCCGTGCCGCGCGCGACTGAGTTTCAGTATTGGTCGGTCAGCACCGGAACCTACGGCGGCCAGCGCCGTTTCTGTGTGAGTGTCGGTGCGATGGAGGTATTCGTCGTCTCCGATGGTCTGTCGGGCTTTCTCAATGTCCGCCGCAGCCTGCTGGTACCCACCGCCGAGGCCGAACGCAAATTTCTGCGTCGGCATCCTCAGGTGCGGTTGTCGTATGGCGAGTATGCCGACGCGGGCAGTGACGACATCTCGGTGCAGTGCTCGACTCTGGACAGTCTCCGGCGCCTTGTCGATGACCCACACGTCACCACCGCCGCGGCCCGATTAGTTCTCGACATCATGCGTAAGCACTTCTGCATCTATACCCGCTACCACTGTCCGCAACTGGTGCAAGCGGTGTACCCCGATCACCCGCGCCCCGGGTTGCCGCGTAACTCGGCGACGAAAAGCGCCGAGGCCGTACCATAGCCGCCCGTTTCTCGGGACAGCGGCGATTCCTTCGACGACGGCGGTATGGTGTTGCTCCGGTATATCGTTGCTACTATTGGTAGTATGAAGGGCATGGGTGGTAGTAAGAAGTACTCGATCAGCCTCCCCGAGGAGCTCGCTGAGCAGGCCCGAGCCCATGTCGGTCCCGGCGGCTTCTCCGCCTATGTCGCCGAGGCGTTGGAGCAGCGTGTCGCGATGGACAAATTGGGGGAGTTGGTGGCCGACTTCGAGAAGGACGACGAGCCGTTGACTCGTGCGGAGATCGATCAGGCGCGGGCGGAGTTGGGCTTTGAGCGGCGGCGTCGGGGTTCGCGCGGATCGGCCGCCTGATGCCGGATGTGCTGTTCCTCGACAGCGAGGGGCTGTCCATGCTGTACCGGAAGGATCGCCGCATGCTTGCATGGGTGCAGGCGGCCAAAGAGGATGGCGTGCGAGTAGCCACCACGGCTATGACGACGGTGGAAGCCGATTACAGCAAAGTACATGCCGCCCGGATCGCATGGACACTGTCACAGATCGATGTTCACGCCGTAACGCGAGAGTTGGCCGCGCAGGCCGCTGCGCTGTTGCGCGAGCATGGCCTTGGTGGGCACAAATACGCGATCGACGCCGTTCTGGCTGCGTCGGCCCGCTCGGTTCGTGGGCTGGCGACGGTGGTGACGTCGGACCCCGAGGACATGGCGTTGCTGTGCGGTCCGAAGATCGAGATCGTCAAGGTGTGAGCTCGTTCGATGCGTGAGCAGCGATCGGGAGAGCCAACGACCTGTGCCTCAGCGCTGACACCTTGTTCGACGTCCTAGAACTCAAACCCGCAGTACGAAACCGGGCCGAATCGCTCGAGAATTGAGCGATCCGGCCCGGCGTCATAGCAGGGAACTAACTTGTCGGTTCGAACGACTCCGCGATGATCTCCGCCTGTTCCACCGCGTGCACCTTGCTCGACCCCGAGGACGGGGCCGACATCGCGCGGCGGGAGATGCGGCGCAGCTTCGTGTTGGCGAAGCGGGCGGGGAG
>NZ_JABLTE010000159.1 GCF_013315795.1 Nocardia barduliensis | reverse complement strand
CTTTGCCCGCCACTACCAGTCCGAACAAGCCAGACGAGCCGCCCTACCGGCCTGGCTCCACGCCTACAATCACCACCGGCAACACTCCGCCATCGGTAAGAAGACCCCCATCAGCCGATTGACCAACCTCCCTGGGCAGTACACCTAGAGCAGATCGAGCGGTGGCTCGATTTGTGAGGAGAGCCGGCCGTCGCGGACCGAGAAGCGCGCCTTGACCAGCACGGCGTCGATCAGGGACCGTGGGCGTTCGGCTTGCGATCCACGCACCGCAGATTGCGGAACATGAGGGCGAGCCGGACCTCGGTCAGGCTCTGGTGGTGGCACCCGACCCGGCCGGTCCCATCCAGGCACGCAGATCCACCACGGCATCGCAGTAGTCGTCGGTGTCGTCGAGAACCGGCTGGCGCTCGAGGTCGCCACTACGGGCCAGCGGCGCCAACTCTTGGGCGAGATACGAGTAGCCGATAGGGCGACCGTCGCTGCCGCTGACGGCCAGATCGATCCCATAGGTGCGGTCCGTGCGGGTCACACGGATATAGACGCGACAGTTGTCGGCCTCGGTGTACAGGAATCCAGCGAAGGTGTAGTCGTCGGCGAACCAGGGCAGGCCGCCGCCGACCAGTAGGCTGAACAGACTGAACAGGCGCTGGTCTCCCGAATCGGCCGAACCGGCGTAGTCGAATCCGGAATCGGCTGCGGCGAGAACGGTATTGCCGTGACTGTCGCGCGTCCCGTCCCGGTGCGCTGCCAGCAGGTGTGCGACAGCGGGCGCGACGGTGAACCGCGCGTGGTCGACAGCACCGGTGACATCGAGTAGCCCCCCATCCGGGGTCAGTTCGTAATCGACCGCAATCCCGGACCCCATTGTCGCGTCGGGCGACAGCACGATCCGGGCATGCCCGGAGCCCGCGCGCACCACCCCCCGCACCCTCGGCCCGACCGCAACCCCGGCCGGGGCAAGGACCAGTGGAATCGTGCGGCACAGCAGCAGATCGAACCGGCCATCGGCGTCTGCATCGGGCACCGTGTTACCTCCTGGGTCAGCGGATCGTGTTCACCCAACCGGGACACGAGTTCGTGCCTTCACAATATGCGGTGATCACCCCAATGTTCTTGCCGTCTGTGACCTTGTACACCCGATCGTCGGTAGCGCTGGCGGCCTGCACGATCACCCGCACCGTCAGCCGAACACCACCTCTGTTGTCCACCGCCAAGCTGGTGTACTCGGCGCGCGCACCGAACTCTTTGTCCGGGCGGTGGGTTTGGAAGGCCGCGTGGATCGGCACACGAGAGGTCAGGTTGTGTTCGAATGCATAGTGCGCATAGCCGAGGAAATTGTCGCCTTCCCGGACTGGGGTACTTACCCCGCGCAGATCGCGTTCATCCCACTTGATGATCGCCCACCCGTCGCTCTGCTGCCGCCGCATCGGGCTGCGCACCACCGTGGCAGATCTTGGTCCCGTCTCAGCCACGGCTTCGGCGGCGGTCGGCGCGGGCCGCCCCCAACGGGCGTGGTACTGCTCCGGCGACAAAAAGACCAGTTCGGGACCGGGCTGCGTCGCCGAAGCAACGCCTGCTGTGGTAATCACCAAGACCCCGGCACCGAACAGGCCCCGTAGAAGAGTGACCATCGTCCTGAATGAGCATCCGCGCCGGAAACACCTACGCAGCAACGAATCTTTCATCGCCAACCCCCCGAATCTTCAGAAATGACACCTGCGCGAGGACCCCAGCCGCAGACGCGATAAGGCCATGCTACGTATGCCACAACCGTTCTGGAGTCCAGATGACGGGAGCGCTACCACAGATGAATCACAGCTCTGCGCCGCAACGTCTGGTCGGCATCGGGGTATACAGCAGATAAGACCGACCATCTGCCGGTAACCCCCTTCGGCTCCCCGGATTGGCGGCAGTGATTGGTCAGACGAACCGAGATAGCCGCTGCGTGACGCGCGGTCGATGTACCCGCATGGTCAAGCAGTCAGACAACCTGGCCCGAGCAGCGCCTTGAGGTCGCCCATCAGGGCCGAGGACGGTGAGACGCGCAGGCGTTCGTCGAGTTTCAGCAGCGTGGTCTTGTCGCGGGCGCCGACGTGCCGGATATGGACATCCGAGGTGCCGGGGTGCCTGGACAAGACCCGCTTGAGTTCGCCGATCTTGTCCGGCGTGCACATCCGGGTGGTGACGGTGACCGCGAGCGGCTTGGCTACGCCGACGGCGGACAGGTCGGGGACGGCGAGATCGTTGGCGATCAGCGAGATCCGGTCGTCGCGGACCGAGACGCGCGCCTTGACCAGCACCACCGCGTCCTCCACCACGTCCATCCCGTACACCGAGTACGACTGCGGGAAGAACAGCACCTCGATGCCACCGGTGAGGTCTTCCAGCTGCGCGGAGGCCCAGGCCAGGCCGTTCTTGTTGATCCGCCGGTTCACCGAGGCCAGGATGCCGCCCACGGTCACCTGGGTGCCGTCCTTGATGTCGCCTTCCAGGATGGCGGGGATCTGCGTGTCGGCCTGGGCCGCGAGCACGTGCTCGACACCGTTGAGCGGGTGCCCGGAGACGTACAGGCCGAGCATCTCGCGCTCCAGCGCGAGCCGGTGCTTGGACTCCCACTCCTCGTCGGGCACCTTCACGTTGAACACGGAAGTCACCGACTCGTCCGCGTCCAAGCCGCCGAACAGGTCGAATTGACCGATCGCCTCGGCCTTCTTGGTGGCCATCACGGCATCGATGGCGTCGGAGTGGATCAGCATCAGGCCCTTGCGGGGATGCCCGAGCGAGTCGAAACCGCCTGCCTTGATGAGCGATTCGGTGACCTTCTTGCTGGCGGCGATCGCGTCGATCTTGTTCAGGTAGTCGGAGAAATCGGTGAACTTCGACTTCTCCTTCCGCGCCTGGATGATCGAGGCGACGACGTTCGCGCCGACATTGCGCACCGCGCCGAGACCGAAGCGGATGTCCTTGCCGACGGAGGCGAAGTTCTGCTCGGACTCGTTGACGTCCGGCGGCAGCACGGTGATGCCGAGGCGGCGGCAGTCGGAGAGGTAGACGGCGGCCTTGTCCTTGTCGTCACCGACGGAGGTGAGCAGACCCGCCATGTACTCGGCCGGATAGTTGGCCTTGAGGTAGGCGGTCCAGAACGAGACCAGGCCGTAGCCCGCGGCGTGCGACTTGTTGAACGCGTAGCCGGCGAACGGAAGGATGGTGTCCCACAGCGCTTTCACCGCGGCCTCGGAGAAGCCGTTGGCGGTCATGCCCTCGTGGAAGCCCTTGTACTCGGCCTCGAGCACCTCGAGCTTCTTCTTACCCATCGCCTTGCGCAGCGCGTCGGCCTTGCCCATCGAGTAGGAGGCGACCTTCTGCGCGATGAACATGATCTGCTCTTGGTAGACGATCAGGCCGTAGGTTTCGGCGAGGATGTCCTTGAGCGGTTCCTCGAGCTCGGGGTGGATCGGCTTGATCGGCTGCCGCCCGTTCTTGCGGTCGGCGTAGTCGTTGTGCGCGTTCATGCCCATCGGGCCGGGCCGGTACAGCGCGAGCACGGCGACGATGTCGTTGAAGCCGGTGGGCTGCATGCGGCGCAGCAGGTCGCGCATGGGGCCGCCGTCGAGCTGGAAGACGCCGAGGGTGTCACCGCGCGAGAGCAGTTCGTAGGTCGCGGGATCGTCCAACGGCAGGTTGTCCATGTCCAGGTCGATGCCGCGGTTGGCCTTGATGTTGTCCAGCGCGTCACCGATCACGGTGAGGTTGCGCAGACCGAGGAAGTCCATCTTCAGCAGGCCGATGGCCTCGCAGGACGGGTAGTCCCAGCCGGTGATGATCGCCCCGTCCTGGGGCCGCTTCCACACCGGGATGGCGTCCATCAACGGCTCGGAGGACATGATCACCGCGCAGGCGTGCACACCGGCGTTGCGGATCAGGCCCTCGAGGCCGCGGGCGGTCTCGTAGATCTTCGCCACGTCCGGGTTGCTGCCGATGAGCTCGCGTACCTCGGCGGCTTCTTTGTACCGCTCGTGGTCGGGGTCCATGATGCCCGACAGCGGGATGTCCTTGGCCATGATCGGCGGCGGCAGCGCCTTGGAGATCTGGTCGGCGATGGCGAAGCCGGGCTGGCCGAACTGGACGCGCGCGGAGTCCTTGATCGCGGCCTTGGTTTTGATGGTGCCGAAGGTGATCACCTGGGCGACCCGGTCGCTGCCCCACTTCTCGGTGGCGTAGCGGACCATCTCACCGCGACGGCGATCGTCGAAGTCGATATCGATATCGGGCGCGGACGGGCGCTCCGGGTTGAGGAACCGCTCGAACAGCAGGCCGTGCGGCAGCGGATCGATGTTGGTGATGCCGAGCGCGTAGGCCACCAGCGAACCGGCCGCCGACCCACGGCCGGGGCCGACCCGGATGCCGACTTCCCGCGCGTGCTTGACGAGGTCGCCGACCACGAGGAAGTAGGCGGGGAAACCCTTCTGCTTGATGACGTCGAGTTCGAAATAGGCGCGGGTGTAGTACTCCTCGGGCACGCCGTCCGGGAACCGGCGCGCCAAGCCGCGATCGACCTCTTTGCGCAGCCAGGAATCCTGGTCCTCGCCCTCGGGCACCGGGAAGACCGGCATGCGGTCCTTGAACGCCCACACGTCGTCGTAGGACTGGACCCGCTCGCCGATCAGCATGGTGTTGTCGCACGCGCCGGGCACCTCGGCGTCCCAGAGCGCGCGCATCTCCTCGGCGGACTTCAGGTAGTAGCCGTCACCGTCGAACTTGAAGCGCGTGGGGTCCGACAGCGTCTTGCCGGTCTGCACGCACAGCAACGCCTCGTGGTTGGCGGACTGATCCTTGGTGACATAGTGGCAGTCGTTCGTGGCCAGCGGCGGAATGCCCAGTTGCTTGCCGACGTTCAGCAAGCCCTCGCGGACCCGGCGCTCGATGGACAGGCCGTGGTCCATGATCTCGAGGAAGAAATTGTCCTTGCCGAAGATTTCCTGCCACTTGGCGGCGGCCTCCAGCGCCTCACGGTCGTGACCGAGGCGCAGGCGGGTCTGCACCTCGCCGGAGGGGCAGCCGGTGGTCGCGATGATGCCTTCGGCGTACTGGGCGATGATCTCCGCGTCCATGCGCGCCCACTTGCCCAGCTGGCCTTCGATGGAGGCCAGCGAGGAGAGCTTGAACAGGTTGCGCAGGCCGGTCGCGTTCTCGGCGACCATGGTCATGTGCGTGTAGGCGCCCGAGCCGGAGACGTCGTCGCCCTTCTGGCTCGGATCGCCCCACTGCACGCGCTTGGTGTCGAACCGGGAGGCGGGCGCGATGTAGGCCTCGATGCCGATGATCGGCTTGATGTCGTGCTTCTTGGCCGAGTTGTAGAACTCCGAGGCCCCGTACATGTTGCCGTGGTCGGTCATCCCGACCGCGCTCATCCCCAGCCGTTTCGCCTCGGTGAACAGTGGCGAGATCTTGGCCGCACCGTCGAGCATGGAGTACTCGGTGTGGTTGTGCAGATGGACGAACGATCCGGACGAGGCGGCCAAGACGGTCCTTCCTCCCAAGGTCTCGACGGGGGTTGGCTGGACCGATTCTAGGCGGGCGCACCGACTGGTTCGGACCGGCACGCGGGCACGACTCGGGCGCCCGGCGTGTCGGTGGGGAAGATCACCGGCGCGTCCTGGGGACTCGCCGCAGGACGGCCGATTTCCGCGAGTGTCGGAATCTTGCCGAATGCCGAAAGGCGCGAACGGTGGCCGCCGGGCGGCGGTAGGCTCTGCTTCCCTCCCCACGACGACGTCGAGCGCTTTCCGGGGACGGATGAGCATGGCAGGCAAGGATTTTCCCGAGATCGTGGAGGTGTCGATGAAATCGACGACAGCGCTGTTGATCGCTCCCGCCGCCGCGGTGGCCGCACTCGTGGCGACGGCCGCGCCCGCCGCGGCGGCCCCCGCCGCGTTCGCCACCGTGTACAGCCTGGCCCAAGGGCCGTGCGTGGGTCAGGTGCAGATGTCGGTCAACGGCAACGCCTACCCCAACCAGGCGGCGTTCACCGTGGGCACGACCCTGGTCGGCGCCGGACCGTGCACGCTGCCGCTCACGCTGAACTGGCGCAACGTCGACACCGGCCAAGAGGGCTCGTTCCAGGTCGTGGCACACGGCCCCGGTTACTGGGGCAACAGCGGCCACTCCGCACTGTTCGTGCCCGGCATCGGCAAGTTCACCGCGACGGTCACCGTCGGCGCGGCGCATTTCCCCTCCCCCGGCACCGTCGAGTTCACGGTGCCGAAGTACCAGGGCTGACGCCCGACCGGACCGCGCCGCCGCCCCGGTGACGGCGCGGTCCGTCCGTTCGTGGCCGGGTCTCGGCCGCAGACCCGCCGCTCTCGGCGACCGTCGGCATCGGACTGACCCGGCGCCCGGCGCCTGGAGTCCACCGCGCCCGACCCGCACCGCCGTCCGGATATGGAGCGGTCCCGCCGTCGCGGCCGGATCTCGGCCATAGACCTGCCACCGTGCCGCGCGGAATCCGGTCGACGCGATAATCGGCCCATGCAGTCCGTGCGCCGATGCCCACCATGACCACCGCGCTCGCCCTCGCGGCCGCGGCGGCGCTGATCGCCGGTGCGCTGCTGATCTGGTCGCGCACCCGCAGAGTGGTGACCACCCCCGCCGAGCGGGCGGTGCATTCGGCGCTGCACACCGCGTCGCTGGCGGCGGTCCCGCTGCGGCGGGGGCTGACCGAGCAGTCCGCGCGGGAGGCGGCGCCGCACCTGCGGGCGCTTACCGGCGCCGAGGCGCTCGCGCTGGCCGATCCCGACGGCACGCTGCTCGCCTGGGACGGCCCGCACGCCGAACTGGCCGAGTACTTCGGCGAAGCCGCCGCGCGCGCCGTCGCGGGCGAGCGTCCGGTGCTCGTCGCCGGACCCGGCCGGGGCGAACACGCGGGACGCACGCTGATCGCGCAACCGCTGCTCATCGAATCCAACGGCGTGGCCGGTGTCCTGGGCGTGGTGAGCACCGGACAGCCGGGACCGGGACGGCTCGGCGCGGTCGCCGAGGTGGCGCGTTATGCCTGCGGCCAGCTCGAATTGGCCGAACTGGACGCCTCGCGGGCCCGGCTGGACCGCGCCGAGGTACGCGCGCTGCGGGCGCAGATCAGCCCGCACTTCATCTACAACGCGCTCAACACCATCGCCTCGTTCGTGCGCACCGACCCGGCGCGGGCCCGTGAACTGATCCTCGAGTTCGCCGATTTCACCCGGTACTCCTTCCGCGCCGCGGGCGAGTTCACGGTGCTGTCGGACGAACTGCGCAACATCGAGCGCTACCTCGCGCTGGAACGCGCCCGCTTCGGCGACGCGCTCCAGGTCCGGTTGCGGATAGCGCCCGAGGTGCTCGGCGTGGTCCTGCCCTTCCTCGCGCTCCAGCCGCTGGTGGAGAACGCGGTGCGGCACGGGCTGGCGGGCACCGCCCACGGCGGCACGGTCAGCATCGTCGCCACCGACGCGGGCACCGACTGCGTGATCAGCGTCGAGGACGACGGCGTCGGCATGGACCCGGACCTGCTGCGCTCCGGCGCGCTGGACGCCGTCGACACCGGGCCTGCGGGCTCCGGCGAGTCCGCGCACGTCGGCCTGGCCAACGTCGACGACCGCCTGCGCGCGGCCTTCGGCGACGACTACGGCTTGGTCGTGGAGACCGCACCCGGCGCGGGCACGAAGGTCAGCCTGCGCGTCCCCAAATTCCGCGCGGGCATCCGTGCCTGAGTTCCAGCGCAACGCCCGGAAGCAGAGCTGACACCCGCTGGTCACGCCGACCGCCACGGCAGGAGCCGACGAACCGCCTTTCGTCCCGAGGTGATGTGCGGGGGTTGCGACATCAGGGAATCCTTGCCCCGAATACACCACCCGAACGCCACCCACCGGTCGTCGTCATCGGTGATCAGATACTCTTCGGCGCCCCCGAGAATGATCGCCTCGACCGCCGCGGCCGCCTGGGACGGCTTGTCCTCGAATTGGATTTCGTAGTCGGCGATGGCGCGGACGCACCAGCCCGTTTCGATGCGCACCGCGGCGTCGCCCATATCCACCAGTTTGATGTGTGGATTGGCCCCGCGGACTTCGGCTTCCGTGGACGAGGATCCGCTGGAGAGCACCAGGGTGCCGGGATTCGAAAACGTCTGGATGGCGTAGCGCTCGGCGATGGCAAACACCTCCGAGCAGAACATCTCCCATTCCGTCCCACTCACCCCAGCCTCCCAGCCCACTCGCAATCTTGCCCCGCCTCGGCACTACTTACCGCACGGATTCACCACCGTGTCCGAGTACTTCCACGCCGAGGACTGCGAGGGTACTCCCCCGTACACGCCACCCCCGCGAGCAGCCGTCCGGTACTCGGCCACGTCCTTCGAAATAGTGGAACCCGCATTGAGTGCGCCCACGGCTGGCGCGGTTGCACCGGCTACGGTTGATCTCGCGGCGGCTGGTCAGGTCGAGTTCGTGGCGCGACACACCGCCACGGTGAAGTGCCAGGTGGTCGTTCATGGCGGCGAGGCCATCGGGTCCATCACCGGCACCGGCACGGCAAAACGAAGCCGGCGTCGGTCGCGGCGGCTAAGCGCGGTCAGCAACGCACTCTCATGCCGATTTCCGTGCGCTTGTCGGCACACATCACCTACGCGGCCGTGCCTCTGGTTCAGACTGGGGGAGTTTTTGCGCGAAAGCCACCGGTCCCCGACGTGTCGTCCGCTTTGCCGTTGTCAGCCGCGGGCGAGTGAGCTGGACGAAGGAGCCAGCCCGCGATCGCGCCACCTGCCGCGACACCACCAGCGACAACGGAGGCCATGTGGAAGCCATCCAGGAAAGCCGACTTCGCAAGATCTACGAGTTGAACACCGCCGGGGCCGGGAACCACCCGCGCCGCATGAACACCGGACAGCATCGAATTCGTCGCCGCGGCGCGTGCCTGCTCAGGTAGCTGGATGGCGTCCAGGCCATCGGTCATCTTTTCCGAGTACACCGAGGCCAGGACCGAACCGAGTACCGCGACACCCAGCGTTCCGCCGAGTTCGCGACTCGTGTCGTTGACGGCCGACCCTGCCCCGACCTGCCCGGTGGACAACTCGTTGAGCACGGCAAAGGTAGCGGGACCGGAGACGAGCGCCACGCCGAGCGCCAATATCACCATGACCGGAGCGATGACGCCCCAATAAGACGTGTACATGTCGTAGCGGATGGTCAGCCAGAAGGCAGCGGCCATCACCAGCGACCCGATCGCGGCCACACGGAGGGCCCCGATCTTCGAACCCAACCACATACTGGGCCAGCCGAATACCGCCAACGCAATGGCGAAGGGCAAGGTACGGACACCCGTTTCGAACGGCAGATATTCTCTGACGCCCTGGAAATATTGCGTCATGAGAAAGACAAATCCCATCAGGGCGAACATGCCGAAAGTCAGCATCATCGCTGCCGTAGCGAAGGTACGGTCGCGGAACAGTCGCACATCGAACAACGGCGACGAAAACCGGTTCTCCCACACCACATATGCGCCGATCACCACTGAACCGATCACCAGCCCGGTGACAGTACGAAACGACAGCCAACCGTGGTTCGGCGCCTCGATCACGCTGTAGACGAAAACCGAGATACCGATCACCGACAGCACCGTGCCGCCGAAATCGAACGGGCCGACCTCAGGATTCCGACTCTGCGGGAGCAGAACCGCCGCGCCGATGAGGGCAATGGCGCCGGCGGGCACGTTGATCCAGAAGATCGAACCCCACGAGTAGTGGTGGAGCAGCCAGCCGCCGATCACCGGGCCGATCGCGGCGGCGGCTCCGGCGACAGCGGCCCAGCAAGCGACCGCGATTGCTCGTTCCCGCAGGTCGTCGAACATGATGACAGCGATCGCCAAGGTGGCCGGGAATACCAGAGCGGCAAAAAGTCCGAGGCCGGCCCGTGCGGCGATCAATTGTCCGAGATCGTTCGATGTCGCCGCGAGTGCCGACAACGCCGCGAAACCCACGATTCCGACGATGAGTATCGTTTTGCGCCCGAAGCGGTCTCCCAGATAGCCGCCGGTGAGCAGAAACCCGGCGAAAACCAGCGTGTACACGTCCACAACCATCTGCAATCCGGACGTGCCCGCACCCAAATCGGTGGCAATCGTCGGCAATGCGACATTCACGATGGTGTTGTCCACGAAAACCAGCAGTTCGGCGAAGCACAATGCCGCCAAACCGAGCCATCGAATCACCGGGGAATCCATCAGAGCGCCCTCCTCCTCTTTGCCGGACGGCGCCGAGCCGCCACTGGCGACCCTGCCGGCCACCTGCGCACCGAGCCGAATTCCGGCCCGCGTGACGCCACTGTATGAACCGTCGAGTGCGACCGGAATGCTCATTTGGGGCAGAATTTTGATAGTTTCGGGCCGGTGGAACGACCATCGTGGGACTTCAGACGCAGCATCATCGGAGTGCGTCACATGGTGCAGGTCGGCACCGATCACGGCGTCACGGAGCGTCGGCTGCTCGCCTCGACCGGCCTGCGGCCAGCTGATCTCGCTGCCGACGATCTGGAAGTCGAAGCGATCCAAGAACTCTCGGTCGCGCGCAACCTGGTGCAGACCATCGGCGACAGACCAGGGCTCGGCACGGAGGTGGCGAAGCGCTTCTCATTGGCCAGCTTCGGGTTGCTGGGCTTCGCGATGCTCAGCAGCCCCACTGCCGGTGAAGCTCTGCGGGTCGCACTGCAAACACTGCGGATCGGCAACCGGTTCGTCGATATAACTGTCAGTCTCAGTCAGACGGCGGGACGGATCGAATTCCGGGACGACACCCTTCCCGCCGACGTCCGCGCTTTTCTACTCGAACGTGACCTCGTGATCATCTTCGGTGTGATCGTGCTGCGTTGTCTCAGCCCGCGACTTGCCGACCGTCTCGGTGATACCCGCCTGGAACTGGCATTGCCCGAGCGCAGCGTGGCCACCATGACCGACGGCATGGCTGCGATGCTCTCCGACGTTTCGCACAACCCGGTCGACCGGGTTCCGATTTTCGCCGACCGGCTGAGCACGGCCCTGACGTTTCCCCTCGATCTTCTCGCCGAACCGATGTCGATGCCCGATCCCGCTACGGCCGCGCTGTGCGAGAAGCACTGCCTGGACCTTTTGCAGCAGCGAAGAGAGTGTGGCCGACTCGCCACCAGAATCCGCGCGGTGCTTCTCCAGCAGATCGGCACCATGCCTACGGCGGAGGACATCGCGAGGCGACTGAACATGGACCGTCGTACTCTGCATCGAAGGCTCGCCGGGGAGGGGACCAGCTTCCGAATCCTCAACGACGAAGTCCGCTGCGCACTCGCGATCGACATGCTCAGTGTCCTCGGGCTCACTGTGCAGGAAACCGCGATCCGCCTCGGATACTCCGGTCCCGCGGCGTTCAGCAGGTCGTTTACCCGGTGGACCGGCCACCCGCCGAGTACCTACCGCCAGTGAACACTTCCATCGACGCGCAGATCACGATCGACCTCAGCGATGGCTTGACATCTCCCATTCCGTCCCACTCACCCCGGCCTCCCAGCCCACTCGCAATCTTGCCCCGCCTCGGCACACCGCAGAGGCACTGACAAACGGCACTGCACCCCGCTCCCGGTATACGGGCCATGAGGAGGCAGCGCGCGGCGCCCGGAGGCAGAGCGGTCATCCGGGCATGAGGATTCAGCGCGCTCACGCCGGAGAGTGGAGCCGGTGGCATGCTGTTCGCGGCCCGAGGGCGGACCCTTACGATGGAGCGATTGTGACCCGCGTTACCGGCAGACCGGCGGGCGCGCTGCGCGTGCTCGCCGTGGACGACGAGAAGCCCGCTCTGGACGAGCTGGTGTATCTGCTGCGCGCGCGGGCGGAGATCGGCGAGATCCACGCGGCGGGCGACGCCACCAGCGCGCTGCGGGTGCTGCGCGCCCATCCGATCGACGCGGTGTTCCTGGACATCAACATGCCCGGCCTGGACGGGATGGAGCTGGCGGGCATCCTCTCGGAGTTCGCCACCGCGCCCGCCGTGGTCTTCGTGACCGCCCACGACGACCGGGCGATCGCGGCGTTCGACCTGGGCGCGGTGGATTACCTGCTCAAGCCGCTGCGCGAGGCGCGGCTCGCGGAGGCGGTGCGGCGGATCGCCGCCGCGCGCACGGCCCCGCACCCGCCCGCCGCCGAGGCGCGCACCGATCCGAGCGAGGTCATTCCCGTGGAGTTGGGCGGGGTGACCACGTTGGTGCCGAGGTCCAGCGTGAGCTGGGTGGAAGCCGACGGAGACTACGCGCGGCTGCACACCAGCGGCGGATCACACCTGGTGCGGATTCCGCTGTCGGCGCTGGAGGCCCGCTGGCACGACGCCGGCTTCCTGCGGGTGCACCGGTCGTATCTGGTGGCGCTGCGGCTGGTCACCGGGCTGCGCACGGTGGGCTCCGGAACGGTGGTGTGCCTGCGGGCCGAGGGCGACGCGCAGGCGGTCGAGTTGCCGGTCAGCCGAAGACAGGTGCGCGAGCTGAAACACCGGCTGGTGCACCGACCCCGGCAACACTGGGGCACTCAGTGACCTCGCCGCAGCGTCCGGTGCGCAGGCGCGTGGTGCTCTCCGAGCGCCGTGGCGCGCGGCGGGTGCGCACCCGGGTGGAGGTCGCCGAGCAGACCGAGTTCGGCGAAGCGCTCATCGGGGGTCTCATCCGGGCGCAACTCGGGCTCGCGCTGCGCGTCGGCTTGGTGAGCATCGCGCTGCTGTGCGCGCTCCCGGTGCTGTTCCGCACCGGCTCGATCGGCTCGATGACGGTGCTGGGCATCCGGTTGCCGTGGCTGCTGCTCGGCGGGTCCGTGTACCCGTTGCTGTTCCTGATCGGCCGGACGTATGTGCGTCTGGCCGAACGCAACGAGCAGGACTTCCTCGAGTTGGCCGAGGACTGACCGTGCGCCCGGCCCGGCCCACCTC
>NZ_JABLTE010000158.1 GCF_013315795.1 Nocardia barduliensis | reverse complement strand
GCCCACGACCTCCCCCGCGGACAGATCTTGGATCTACGGTCACTGCTTCGCGGTCGCGCTTACCGACGGGGCAGGGACTGCACGACTTCACTCTTGCGCACTTCGCGCGAAAGGTCACGGGGGTTGTCTCCCCTGCGGGCAAAATCAAACCGCAGCATTAGGGGCAACCCCCCATGTGTGTTGCTCAGCGATCGCGGAAGGTGGCTGCTCATCCCGGAGCGTGGATCGCGTTGCCTCCGCTGCCGTTCGTTACTCGCTCGTACTGCCGCCGGGGCCTAAGGTTCTCCCCGACAACGGGGTCAGGTAGCCGAAAATTCTCTGCCCGAACGGATTGTGAACCTTGCCCGAATCGACCGATATTCCTCTCGCGACCGTCTCGAATCCAGCCTCGGCCGGTCGGCGTCCGGAGGCGATCCACCGATTTCTCGTCCAACCCGCCGACGCGGGCATTCTGGGATCGGTCGACGGCGGCAAACTCCTCGAATGGATCGACAAAGTCGCCTACGCGGCGGCGGCCCAATGGAGCGGCCGCTACTGCGTCACCGCCTATGTCGGCAACATCCATCTCGACCGGCCCATCGCGGTCGGCGAACTGGTCGAATTGCACGCCAACCTCGTGCACACCGGGCGCACCAGCATGCACATCCTCGTGACGGTCTACTCGACCGATCCCACCCGGGTGCAGCAGGTCCAATCGGCGCAATGCCTGACGATCTTCGTCGCGGTGGACGAGCAGAGGTGCAATGTGGAAGTCCCGCAATGGAATCCGACCACCATGCTGGAAATGCGGCGGCATCGGCAGGCGCGGGCCAGGATTTCGGTGCGCAAGCAGATCGAGGAGGCGATGGCCGCCCAGCGCTACACCTCCGCGGGCACCGCGCCGAGCGCCACGCTGCGCTTCCTCGCGGCACCTTCGGACATCAACTGGGGCGGCAAGGTCCACGGTGGCCGGACGATGCGGTGGATCGATGAGGCGGCGTACGTGTGCGGCGCGAACTGGGCCGGACAGCGCGTGCTCACTTCCTACTTCGGCGGCATCCGCTTCTACCGTCCGATCGTGATCGGCCACGTCGTCGAGGTCACCGCGCGACTGATCCACACCGGGCCGCGCAGTATGCATGTGAGCGTGCATGTGACCTCCACCGATGCGCACTCCGACGAACCGGCGCTGGCGGCGCACGGTCTCGCGGTGGTCGTCGCGGTGGACGACGACGGAAAAGCGCGTGCCGTGCGCCAGTGGGCGCCGGACTCCGAGGAGGACCGCGCACTCGACGCGCACGCCAGGCGCCTGGTCGAACTGCGCGCGCTGGTCGAACCGTTCACCATGGCGAGCGCCGTGCCGTCCGACGCCGAACCGAGCCATTTCCGGACACCGGGGCCGAGCTGAAGCCGGGACCGCCCGGCTAAACTAGTTACCGATGAGTAAGTTCTTCGCGTCGGTGGACGAGGTGACCGGGCGTCTCACCGAGGCCGGGTACCTCCCGTCTCTCGACATCGCCACCGCCGTGTTCCTCGCGGGCCACCTCGGCAAGCCCCTGCTGATCGAGGGGCCTGCGGGCGTCGGCAAGACCGAGCTGGCCAAGGCCGTCGCCACCGCGACCGCGTCCGACTTGGTGCGTCTGCAGTGCTACGAGGGCATCGATGAGGCGCGCGCCCTCTACGAGTGGAACCACGCCAAGCAGTTGCTGCGCATCACCGCCAGCGACAAGGAAGGGTGGGACAGCACCCGCGACCACGTCTTCACCGAAGAGTTCCTCCTGGCGCGCCCGTTGCTGGCCGCCATCCGCAACCCGCGCGCCACGGTGCTGCTCATCGACGAACTCGACAAAGCCGACGTGGAACTGGAAGGGCTCTTGCTCGAGGTGCTCGGCGACTACCAGGTGAGCATCCCCGAACTCGGCACCGTCACCGCGGTGCGCAAGCCGTTCGTCATCGTGACATCCAACGCCCACCGCGAGCTGTCCGAAGCGCTCAAGCGGCGCTGCCTCTATCTGCACATCGATTACCCGACAGCGGAGCTGGAGCGGGCGATCGTGCGGATGAAGGTTCCCGAGCTGGACGAGGCGCTCGGCGAGCCGGTGGTCCGCGTGGCCGGTGCTCTCCGGCAGCTCTCCTTGCGCAAGCCTCCGTCGATCTCCGAGACAATCGACTGGGCGAAGACCCTGGTCGCGCTGGGTGCGCGAAATCTGTCCGGCGACGTCGTCCGGTCGACGCTCGGTGTGCTGCTGAAGTATCGGTCCGACCACCGCCTGGCGATCGAACAGCTCGGGTTGCCCGCCCCGGACCCCGAGCAGGAAAAGGCGGCGCAATGAGGCGCAGTCCCACACTGCACCCAAACCCCACCGTGACTAGTGCGGTGAGGGTAGAGATAGGGCGGCAATACGGAGTCGATCGGCCGCCATTTGTCTACCGCCGATCAGCGTCGGTGTGGTGTGAGCATGGTTGACGGGCGCGCCGGTGGGGCGGGGCGTCAAGCCCGCGGCTCGGTGACCGATCGGCTTGTCGAGTTCGTCGGCCTGCTGCGTGACCACGGGATCAACGCGGGACCGAGCGAAACCATCGATGCCGCCGAGGCGATGGTCGCGCTCGGAGTGGCGGACCGCGATCGTCTGCGCTCCGGCATGGCCGCCTGCCTGCTGCGCCGCAATGGTCAGCGCGCGGTGTTCGACCAGCTCTTCGACCTCTACTTCTTGACCGCACAGCAGCCACAGCCCGCCGAGCCGTCGACGCCCGAATCCATCGAAGCGCTGCGAGATCGGCTCGTCTCCACGCTGGCGCAGGACGATTCGGACTCCGTCGCCGAACTGGCACGCCAGGCGCTGACCGAACTCGGCGGCTACGGCAGCGTGGGAACCGGCCAGACCTCCGGCCCGGTCACCACCGCGTCCGGCGCCGGCTGGTCCTCCTACCTGACCATGAAAGCCCTACGCCCGGAAGAACTCCTCGATCGCATCGTCGCGGGCATGAACGGTTCCTCCCAGCTCGACACCGCCGTCCACACCATCGAAGCCAACCGCCGCCTGGCCGCATTCCGCACCGCCGTCCAGACCGAGGCCCGGCTGCGCTCGGCGCAACTGCGCGGCACCGAGTACATCGCCCGCCGCGGCGTCGAATCCAGCTCCGACCAGGTCGATTTCCTCGGTGCCCGGGAACAGGATCTCGCCGAAATGCGCCGCCTCGTCCATCCTTTGGCCCGCAAACTCGCCACCCGCCTCGCCGTCCGCCGCCGCAAAGCGGTGCGCGGCCAGATCGATCTACGCCGCACCCTGCGCCGCTCCATGTCCACCGGCGGCGTCCCCATCGACCCGGTCCTGCGCGCCCGCAAACACGGCCGCCCCGACCTGGTCGTCCTCGCCGACATCTCCGGCTCGGTCACCGGCTTCGCCGAATTCACCCTCCACCTCGTCCAGGCCCTGCAAGACCAGTTCAGCAAGGTCCGCAGCTTCGGCTTCGTCGACACCTGCGACGAGATCACCCACTTCTTCAACCCCGGCGAACTGCCGACTCCCGGCACCGTAGCCCGAATCATCCGCTCCACCAAGGTCGCCCGCTTCGGCAGCTCCAACTACGGCGAAGCCTTTCAAGGGTTCATCGACCATTACGCCGACGCGCTCGGCCCGCGTACGTCGGTGCTCATCCTCGGCGACGGGCGGACCAACCGCACGGACCCGAATCTCGCTGCGGTGCAGACCATCGTCGACCGCGCGAAGCACACCTACTGGCTCAATCCCGAGCCGTCGCGATCGTGGTCGACGGGCGATTCCGCGGCCCACGTCTACGCGGAGTGCGTGACGATGCACGAATGCCGCAACGTCGAACAGTTGACCGAGGTCATCGCGCGGCTACTGCCTGCATAGTGCCCTCTGACACCTGTAATGCCGAGCTCGTCACCGGCCGCCGATGTCGCACTGCAGAATGTGACGAAGCCAACTGCGAAGTGTGATCCAGGTCATTGCCCGAGGGGGCGTGGTTGGGCATCGTCATCACTTCGCTTTGGAAAGAACCTGGTTGGAGATGCCTGAATGGCCGACCACGATTTTGCTTACGACCTCACGTTGGACGAGGTACGACGCCGCGGCGCCGTCGTCGCGGCACTCGGGGACGACTGGGATCCGGTCGCGGTGCTCGCCGAGGAAGATCTGGCGTACGACATGCTGTACTCGAATCTCGACGATGAGCAGCAGCGGATCTACGAGGAACTCGTCGGGGCCGGGGTCCTGCCGGATCGGGTGACGCGCAAGATCGCCGACTGATCCACCGCCGAGTACGAGCCATGACGGGTCTTCGGCGCGCCCCATCCGGCGAGTCGTGACATAGCCGCCCCGGCTCTCGGCAGTGGATGCGCGATATCGCCGCCTCCCCTGAGAACTCATCAACGCGGAGTGCGTGACGATGCGCGAGTGCCAACCCCAGCCCGCCCGCAGAGTTCACCGTCGAGACGAGCGATCATCAGCTCGGGCGCGCCAGCGCCAGCGCGAGCGGGGGTCGGTATAGGGATCGAACAGGTGCGTGAAGGCATAGGACGACTCGAACCCTCCGCCGGACTCGATCGCATCGGCTTTGGAGTCACCGAGGTCGTCACCCGCGTGTTGCCCGTTTGCGCACGCTACCGACGCTGGAGGTCCAGCTTCGCCGAAAGTGTCGGTGCGCAAGTCTATTCTGGTCGCCATGGCTGACTCGGGGCGGACGAGGCGTGAACGGTTTCGGGCCGTCAGTTCGATCGAGAATTTCCTCCTGACCCGCGCGCCGAGCCGGGACAACCCGGCGTCGGTCCGGCGTGACGCCCCGCGCCGCACGACATCCGCAAATTCGTATCGTCGCTCGGACGGGAGCAATAACTGATGGCGCGTATCCGCGAGATCGTACCGAGCCAACAAGAGATCCGGCCACACAAGGTCGAGCATGCTGTCACGTGCCAATACAAGGTGATCAGGGACTCCGACGACAACCCGCTCATTCACCTGTCCACGTTCGGCTCCGACCAACGAGAGTCTCAGCCCAAGAGCAGTCAGTCGATGCAACTCACCTTGGAGAACGCCGCCGAGTTGATGAACATCTTCTCCGATACTTTCGGCTTCACGTGGCGGCCGAAGCGCAACCAGATCGAGCAGTCCGATGTCAAACCGACGTTCGCGGACGCGACCGACGAACTGGCCGCGCGGCTGTACGTGCCCAAGGCTTGGCTCGAGGAATGCATCGACCTTCTCCGCGATCGACCACAGCTGATCTTCTACGGACCACCGGGGACCGGCAAGACATACTTGGCCAAGGCACTGGCCGAGCATATCTCCGACAAGGACAACGTCAAGATCGTTCAGTTCCATCCCGCGTACTCGTATGAGGACTTCTTCGAAGGGTTTCGCCCGGTCCGGTCGAACGAAGGACAACTCGGTTATCGCCTTCAGAAGGGACCCCTGCGCCAGCTGGCGGATGATGCGCGCGATAATCCTGACAAGGTGTACACGCTGATCATAGATGAAATCAATCGTGGAAACCTCGCCAAAATATTCGGTGAGCTCTACTACCTCCTCGAGTACCGAAACGAGTGCATCGACCTGTTGTACTCGGACGGTAAGGAATCCTTCTCGCTACCCCGGAACATTGCCATCATCGGCACGATGAACACTGCGGACAGGTCCATCGCGCTCGTTGATTCGGCGATGCGACGGCGGTTCGCATTCATGTCTCTGCATCCCTCCGACGAGCCGACCAGAAGCATTCTGCGGAACTGGCTGAAGGCGAATGGACACAGCACGATGGCCGCGGAGCTCGTCGACATGCTGAACGACACCATCGAAGATGAGGACTTCAAGATCGGGCCTTCGTACTTCATGCGGCCTGAGGCGCTCACCAGGAGGGGTTTGGACTTGACCTGGCGGACATCCATCATCCCCCTCCTTCAGGAGTACCACTTCGGTGACGCCAACAAAGATGTGCAACAACTCTATTCATTGACTTCCATCGCTGAGCGCGCGTCGGTTGACATCGACGACGTCGCGTAGGTGGAAGCGCATTGAAACCACCGATCGAGCTGATCGAGTTCGGAACGTCAAAGATTGTCGATCTCGCGCCGGGGGAATTCGATGCTCTAGCGGAGGCGAATTTCGTCACTGTCTCGTCCACCCGTGGTGGGCGATACACGATCAAGCCTGGTAAGAAGGTGGGTTCGATCAAGGTCGGGTCAATCCAAATCGACGTCCGACCGAAGATAACCGAGCTCACGCGACTCCTCTTTTTCATCGGATACTGCTCGAACCCGAAAATATGGCGTGATGAAGTGGTACATCTGGACAAGGCGGATGGCCTTTATCCGGCCGTCTCCGAGTCCTTCGTTCGCTTGGCGTCTCGAGCGTTGGAGGGTGGTCTGCTGCAGGGCTACCGAACGAAAGTCGAATCACTACAGCTGGTCCGCGGTCGCATAGATTTCAACGAGCAGGTCACCCGCCGCCACGGCTTGCCGTTGCCGGTCGCGTGCGAGTATGACGACTTCACCACCGATATAGCCGAGAACAGAATTGTCCTGGCGGCGGCTGCGATGCTCAGCGCTCTGCCGCAGATCAGTGCTGAGGCTCGGCACAAGCTCGGTCGTATCCGGTATCAAATGAACGATGTGGCCCTTCCTGGGCGGAACGTCACCCGTCCCGCGTGGCATCCGACCAGGTTGAACATCAGATACCACGATGTGCTCCGGCTGTCTGAGGTCATCCTGGACAACAGCTCCTTCGACCAACGTCGTGGGAGGTTGGCCGTCACGGGGTTCATGTTCGACATGTGGAAGATCTATGAGGACTTCGTTACGAGTGCTCTGACCATGGCCATGCGTCGATATGGCGGACGTGCGGTCACGCAGGCTCGGATCTGGATGGATGAGGCGGAAACAATCCTCATGAAGCCGGACTTGGTCTGGTACGACGAAACTGATCGCCCCGTTGCGGTCGTCGATGCCAAGTACAAAGTGGAGCGCCCCAAACGATTTCCTGAAGCCGATATCTACCAGATGCTTGCATACTGCTCGACGCTCGGTCTCGAGGAAGGCCACCTGATCTACGCGCAAGGCAATGGTCCGGTGAAGACGCACAAACTCGTGCGCTCCGGCATAACCATCCACTGCCGCGCTCTCGACCTCGGGGCCGCGCCGACCGAACTGCTGCACCAGATCGATGACATCGCGCGCACGATCCTCGATCGATAGCGTCTCGTCATCGTTCAACGGCTGACTGGCGCCAGCACACCCAACGCCTGCGAACCGAGCCGAAGCATCTCCGCCAGGGTTGACCGGTCGATCGTGAGTTCGAACTCGTTGCCGGATGTTCCGAACACGAATGTCACAGATTCGCTGTCCTCGCCTACAACGAGCCTGACAGGGCAGCCATCACTCGTGCTGACCCAGCAGCCAATCGTCAGCCGATCCCATATCATCGTTGATCCTCGTCTGCTATCGATGTTTTCGGTATGTTGTCGAGCCAGTGTGCTTCGCCGCGATCGCGGACATACCTACCGCCTGGCGGGTCGGCGTACGCGGCCAGCATGGCTAGCCTTGCTGACGGGGAAGCGGCCGACAGGTTTCGGTCTCGGCAGTACTTCCAATCCGCCCAGTGCCACCCGGCACCCGCATCGATCAAGAATTCTGTGATGGGTGTCTCCAAGCCGTCGATGAATATATGGAGATCGACGGGTCCATCTGGATTCCGAATGACGACTGCTTCGACCTGTCGATCAGTATTCGAGTGCTCGTGCATTCGTTCCCGTCGAGATTCGGGCCGAGGCAGCGGTAGTTTCAACGCCGTCGCTTCGGCGGGGTGCATCTTGCGGCCTTTGCCTATCGCAGTCGGCGCGGATGAGGCCGGGCACATGCACGGATTGATTCGATGACGGCGAGACCTGACGGCCGGTAGCTGTCACGGGGTGGTCGCACCCACACCCGAAATCCGTGCCGGTCGGCAGGCGATGGTAGGGCGATCTGTGCGCCGAGGCGGGAGACGGAGGCGTTGAGGCGGAAGAGTTCGCCGAACAGTGCCATGTCGTCACCGGGGACGTCCGGCACGACGAGGAATGTCCATCGTTTCGACCGGGGATGCGAGACGATCGGGCCGATCTGGAGTCCGCGCCCCTGCATGTGGCTTTTGACGGCCGCACCGAGCTCGGCGGGGGTGGTGATTCCGCCGACACTGCCCGAGGGGATGAAGAGCTGGCGGAGTTGCGGCTGCACACGCGCGGGCAGGCCACATACCTCACGATAGAACCGGCACCTGGACACCAAGGTGTCGGCGGATACGCCGTGCACGAATGACGCTTCGTGCACTGTGCCACTTCCCGCATACCTGCGAACCGGTTGCATTCCTCTGCCTTTCTTTTCCAGTCGATCGAGGACGGGCACTCGACGCCGGAGAGCCGGTTGTGGATCCGGCGACGAGTGCTGGGAATAGATTCCGTCGCGGTGGGGCGTTGCGGGAACGCCCGTTCGAGGGAGGACAAGGGGAGAAGCGTGGGATGCCTGGTCGGTTCCGATTCTGATGTCCCGCAATAACTGTCATGATTCGGCTGCGGGTTACCGAACGAGGGGGACGGGCTTGTCTGAACCGAATCACCAGCTCAGCGCTGCGAGAGCGCGAACCAGGTCAGTATCGACCGGGCATCCGTTGTCGCGAGCAGAACTCGCCGGCGCGGTGAACGCCTGGGTGTATCGCCGAACAGGCCGAGTTGTTCAGCTGTCCGGCAACTACATCGGCAAGTTGGAGCGCGGTGTCTTCCGCTGGCCGAACGCCGACTACCGCGCCGGGTTGCGGGCTGTGCTCGGCGTCGCGACTGACGCGGAACTCGGCTTTCGTCCGGCTGAGCGCGGAATCGGCGGCGATAACATGGAGGCGGATGATCCGCCGATGTTCCCGCCGAGCGCGGGGAGAGAGGTTGACGACGTGCAACGCCGAACTTTTCTGCTCAGCGCGTCAGCCGCCGGTGTCGGTATGGCCTTTGGATCGGAGTCGGCTCGGCAGGGCCTGAATCGCGCCGTCTCTGATGGTGGGTCGATGGATCTCGAAGAGTGGAACGAGATCGTTCGCGAATATGGGGCCGCGCAGGTTACTCATACGGCCACCGAATTGCACGAGATGCTGTTGGTGGACGTCCTGAGTCTCGAGGTCGCGCTCGGCCTGTCCCCGGACCCAAGTCAGCGCCGCGAGCTGTACAAGATAGGCGCTTTGTTGAGCCAGTACATGGCTCAGGCCGTCGGAGACCTCGGCCGCCGATGGAAAGGGATGCGCTGGTGGCGCACGGCCCGCTACGCCGCAGACTGCTCCGGTGACCTCCACACGATCATGTATGTCCGGGGGCGCACTGCTATCCGGGCGATCTATGACGGACAAGAACCCGAGATCATCATCGACGAAGTCGACAAGTCCGAACACCTGCTCGAGGATGGTCCGGGAGTCGGTAGGCCGAGTCTGCTCGCCGCACGGGCTCAATCATTCGCCCTGCTGGGCCGTGCCAAAGAAGCCGAGTCGTCATTGAACGATCTGCGTAGGACTTTCGACGCTCTGCCATCTCGCATGACGAACGATCACGGCTGGCATTGCTGGGCGTATCCGGAAGAGCGTGTGCGGTTCGCGGAAAGCTTCGTGTACTCCCATCTCGGGGATACACGCCGGGCGGAGGAGGCGCAGTCGGCGGCGCTCGACCTGTATCCGCCCAACAGTCGGCGCGGGCCGGTCCAGATCGAGTTGCAGCGCGCGCTCTGCCTGGCTTCAGCTGGCGACCCGAGCGAGGGCGCCGGATACGCGACGACCACGTTGGAGGAATTGCCCGTCGAACACCGGACGCGCTACGTCATGGGCTTGGGTGAGCAAGTCCTCGCGGCCGTACCGAGGGAGCATCGGCGCACTCGAAACGCGCGAGAACTTCATGAACTGCTGCGAGACGATGCGATGCGCACAGAAAAGGTCCTCGAGTCGTGACCTCGCGCTCACTCGAACTCGCCCGCTACGACGCCGCCGGAACACTCACGCTCGCAGACGAACTCAGGGTCGTGTACGCGGATTCGCACCGTGAGCAGCAGGACGATCCATGGTATAGCCCAGGGCGATTCTGGGAGCGCCTGGAAGAGATGTACGCCCCGATAGCGGGGTTCGAGCTGGTAGCAGGCCGGATCGATAACCGAATGATCGGCTACGCCTTCGGCACTCCATACAGTCAATCGCAAGTGGTGTGGAACAAAGCCTTACGGGTGTACCCGCAATTCCCTCCGACATCGAACGGCGCACCGGTCTATATCTTTCGCGAGTTCGCCGTACATCCCGACTACCAAGGCCAAGGGTTCGCGCGAACAATCCACGATGCCTTGCTGTCGCAGCGCCCCGAGCCATTGGCGTACCTGCTCGTGCGGGTCGGTAATCCTGCGCGCGCTGCATACGAGGCGTGGGGTTGGCGCATGATCGGCCAAGACCAGCCATTCGCCGACTCACCGGTAATGGATGAGATGGCTCTACCGTTGGGTTGAGCCCTGTACGCATGGCTCTGCCTCGATCATTCGTGGTCGAAGAACTTTGTGACCTCACATGCAGCCGAGGGTGTTCAGTCCGACGGTGCGGTCAACGCAGTAGTCCGCAACCGCACCGTAACCGGAAGGTGGTTCACCTCCAGTGTGGCGCGCGCGACCTCGTGCACCACAGCCCCCGGCACCAACTCCAGCCGCGCCCGCGCGACCACCGTTGCCAAGATGGTGACCGCTTCGTACCACGCGAAGGGCTCGCCGATGCAGTTTCGGTTGCCGATGCCGAAGGGCTGGTATATCCCGGATCGGGTCACGGTTTTGCGGTATTCCGGCGTCCATCGGTCGGGGTCGAACCGTGCTGGATCGTCGAAGTGCTTCGGACTGTTGTGCAGTGTGTACGGCGAGTAGAAGAGCGTGGTGGCCGCGGGGAGCGTGACTCCGCCGAGGTCGAGTTGCTCGATCGTCTCGCGAGTGCCGAGCCAGGTGGGAGCGTATCGGCGCAGCGTCTCTGCCATCACTCGCTCGGTGTACTGGAGTCGCTGGATATTGTCGGCGGTGACGGGGCCGCCGCACAGCACATCGGCCACTTCGTCCTCGACTCGCTCGCGCACGTCCGCTCGCCGCGCCAACTCGTAGAAGGCGAAGGCCATGGTGTTGGCGGTGGTCGCGAAGCCGGCGGCGTAGAGCGTCATCACCTCGTCGTGGAGTTCGCGATCGTTGAGTCCGGTGCCGTCGTCGAAGTGTGCCGTGAGCAGCATCGACACCAAGTCGCCGTAATCTGTTTCGGCGGCACGATATTCGGCGATGATGCGGTCGATCGCAGCGGAAAGTCTGCGCACTGCGGTGTCGAACTCGCGGTTGCGTAGCGGTATGTGCGCCAGCCAAGGCATCATGGTGCGTTTCGGTAGCTCGTCGACGATCACCGGGAAAGAACGCAGCGACTCGGCGACCACCTCCGCACCGAGTTCACTGGCGAACAACGCCTTCGCGACGATCCGCATGGCCAGCACCCGCAATCGGTCATCGAGTTCCAATCGGGCGCCGTCACTCCAGCTGTCGACCATGGCGTCGGCTTCCTGCTGCATGATCCGCACATAGCCGGCGATCTTCTCGTGGTGAAAGGCCGGTGCCATCAGGCGGCGATGCCGCAGGTGCTTGGGCTCGGCCGACACGGACAAACCATCGCCCAGCAGCGCCCGCATGGCCTCGAAGAATGCCCCCTTCTCGACGCTGTGCGCCGCCTTGCCGCGCAGCAACGAGTCGATCAGCTCGGGCGCGGTCACCAGGTAAGCGTCTCTGCTGCCCAATCGGATTCGGGCCAACGGTTCCGGCCCTCGGTGCAGCTCGGCGAAGAACTCCAAAGGCTTGCGACGTAGTACCAGGCCGTGACCGACGACCGGCCATGCTCGCTGGACAGGGTGGCCGACAGTCGTATGCGTGCTCATGAGGCCCCCTCGTGCGCGTTCCTTCGCTATTTTCGCCTACCCGCTCGCATTTGTCGTGCCTGTCCGGGCGATTCGTGCGTCCGTGCGTCGGTGTGCGGATTCCACTGACCTCGTTGCTGCCTACCTGTTTGTCCAGCGAAAGACTTGCGCTGGGGTGGGCGGCCCAGCGTTGCGGCGGTCTGACCTACTGTGCGGCCCGCAATGCGGCCGCGATCTGGAGGACGTGCAGGTCGACGACGACCTCATCACCCTCCCATACCCCGCGCGTGCTGATTGCCAGGCCGATCAAAGCCAGCTCGGCGGCAGCGTCACGAAGTTCGTGCTCCGCACGGTTCTCGTCCTCGATTCCGCCCGATTCTTCGCGGTTCCAGGCAGCGACTGCGGACTCGGCCGCGGACCGAGGCAATCGCACGCTGATCCGAGTGGTCTGGGGATCGAGATGGGTTCCGATCGTGGCCAGCACGTCGCGGTCCTGCTGATACCTCGCATACTGCGAGCGATCTTTCACGAACTCAGGGTACTCAGGACTACAGGCCGCGAAGCCGGTGAACGTATCCGGCGGCTGCACCGTGGTCGTCGTTGGCGGTCTACCGGGGCAAGGTCAGTGCCGGACTTCGGTGACCTCCACCGCTCGTCCCTCCCGCCGCGACAGCTCGCACGCCTCCGCGACATAGAACGCCTCCAGCGCTTCGCCCGGTGGGCAGGGATTATCGAGTTCCCCGCTGGCGACCTCGATGAACGCCGTCAGCTCGTCGGCATACGCCGGGCGGAACCGCTCCATGAAACCCGCATAGGGCGGATAGGGGGAGGGGCTATGGTCGGGCTCGGCGGAAGTCAAGGGCGCGCGGTCGTCCAACCCGACGATCGCGTTCCCTTCGGAGCCCAAAGCTTCAAGTCGAACGTCGTACCCCGCCCCGTTGTAGCGGGTCAGCGACACGGTGGCGAGGGTCTCGTCGTCCAAGCGCAGCAGTACCGCGGCGGTGTCGACGTCGCCTGCTTCGGCGAAGAACGACGCGCCCCGGTTCGACCCGAGGGCGAAC
>NZ_JABLTE010000157.1 GCF_013315795.1 Nocardia barduliensis | reverse complement strand
ACCTCGCCCGCCACGACGGCAACACACCGGACTGGGCGCCGCTGCCGGTCCAATACGCCGACTACGCCCTCTGGCAACACACCACACTCGGCTCCGACAGCGATCCGTCCTCCCCTGCGACACAACAACTGTCGTATTGGCACGACCAACTCGCCGGCCTCACCGGACCACTGGAACTCCCCACCGACCACCCTCGCCCGGCCGAGCCGACGACGCGTGGCGCGACAACCTCCGTCACCATCCCGCACCATGTCCACCACCGACTGGCCCGAATCGCCCACGAACACAACGCGACCCTGTTCATGGTGGTCCACGCAGCCCTCGCCACGCTGCTGGCACGGCTGTCCGGCGGCACCGACACCGTCATCGGCACCCCCATCGCCGGACGCGGCGAACGAGCCCTGGACGACCTGGTCGGCATGTTCGTCAACACGCTGGCCCTGCGCGTCGACGTCTGCCCGGCCGTGACGTTCGACGACCTGGTCGAACGATCCCGGGAAACGGCTCTGTCGGCGTTCGCCAACGCCGACGTGCCCTTCGAACGCGTGCTCGAGCAGGCCGACCCCGCACGCACCGGGACGCGCAACTCGCTCCTTCCGGTGATGCTGTCGTTCCAGAACATCGAGCAGCCCGCGCTGGAGTTGCCGGAGCTGACCGTCACTGCTGCCGACAGTGGCTCGATCACGGCGAAATTCGATCTGCAAGTCGTTGTCGAGCCACGGTCCGCCGGCGAGGACGGCCCGGCCGGAATGGACGTGACGTTCACCTACGCCACCGAACTCTTCGATGAGGCGACTGTCCGGTCCTTCGGACGGCGATTCGAGCGGATCGTGTCCGCGGTGGCGGTCGATCCCTCGGTGCGGGTATGGGACATCGATATTCTCGATGCCGACGAAGGCCGCCCCGCGGTCTCGCCCGCGCGCCGGGCCTGGGTGCCGCCGTTCGATGGCGTGGCCGCGCAGGGGGCGACGCTGCCGGAGCTGATCGGGCAGCAGGCTCGGCGCGGACCGGACAGGGCGGCCGTCCGCTTCGGCGCCGCCACGGTGAGCTTCGAGGCGTTGCTGCGGCGCGCCAATCGCATCGCCCGTGCGCTGATCGCGGCCGGAGCGGGGCCGGAAAGCCTGGTGGCCGTCACGGTCTCGCGCACCGATGAGTTGCCCGCGGCGCTGCTCGGGGTACTCGCGGCCGGCGCCGCCTACCTGCCCATCGATCTCACCTACCCGGCGCAGCGGCTGGCCTTCGTGCTGGCGGACGCGGCGCCGGTGTGCGTGCTGACCACCGCTGCCGAGCGGTCCGCCATTCCGGACACCGACCTGCCCACGGTCTTGCTGGAGCAGACCGCGCGGTTTGCCGACGATCCGATCACCGACGCCGACCGGACGGCCGCACTGCTTCCGGACAATCTCGCCTACGTCATCTACACCTCCGGCTCGACGGGCGTGCCGAAGGGCGTCGGCGTGACGCACCGCAACGCGGTGGAACTGTTCGCCGCCACGCAGCCGCTGTTCGGATTCGGCGAGCGCGACGTCTGGACGCTGTTCCACTCCTTCGCCTTCGACTTCTCGGTGTGGGAACTGTGGTGCGCGCTCGCCACGGGCGGCACCGTCGTGGTGGTCGACCACGCCACATCGCGGTGCCCGGAACTGATGCGCGAGTTGCTGATTCGCGAACAGGTGACGGTGTTCAACCAGACGCCCTCGGCGTTCTGCTCACTCCTGGAAGCCGACCGGAACGCCACCGGCTCCGGGGAATTCGCGCTGCGGTATGTGATCTTCGGCGGTGAGGCGCTGGACCTGCGGCACCTGCGCCGCTGGTCCGAGCGTCATCCGGGGGACGCGCCCCGATTCGTGAACATGTACGGCATCACCGAGACCACGGTGCACGTCTCTTTCCTGGAGGTCGGCGCGGACCTGATGGACAGCCCGGCCAGCCTCATCGGCCGGGCGCTACCGGGACTGGACGCCCACGTGCTGGACCTCCGGCTGCGCCGGGCGCCGTTCGGCACGCCCGGTGAGATCTACGTGGCGGGGGAGCAGCTGTCCCGCGGCTACACGGGACGGCCCGGGCTCACCGCGACGCGCTTCGTCGCGAACCCGTTCGGGCCGCCCGGGTCCCGGATGTACCGCTCGGGCGACATCGCGCGCTGGAGCCGGTGCGACGGCGACGCCGGGCTCGTCTACGCCGGTCGCGGCGACCAGCAGGTGCAACTGCGCGGTTTCCGGATCGAACTCGGCGAGATCGAATCGGCGCTGGCGCGCTGCCCCGGCGTGCGCCGGGCCGTCGCGCTGGTCCGGTCCGATCCCGCACTCGGTGACCAGCTCGTCGGCTACGTGCTCCCCGAGCCGGGCGCCCGGCCGGACCCGGCTCAGGTGCGCACCCAGGTGGCCGAGCACTTGACCGGCTACATGGTGCCCGCCGCGATCGTGGTGCTCGACGCCATCCCGCTGACTCCCAACGGCAAGCTCGACCGGCGCGCGCTGCCCGCGCCCGAATTCCGGGCGCGGGAATTCCGGGCGCCCGCCACGCCGGTCGAGGCCACCGTCGCCGCCGCCTTCGCGGCGGTGCTCGGCGTCGAATGCTTCGGCATGGACGACAACTTCTTCGAACACGGCGGCAACTCCTTGCTCGCCGCGAAACTGACCCTTCGGCTGTCGTCCGGCCTGGGCACTCGGATTCCGGTGATGCGGGTGTTCACCGCCCCCACACCCGCGGAACTGGTCGCCGACCTGGCCCGCCGTGCGAGCGGCGCGGTCGAGACCGAGGCGGCCTTCGACATGCTCTTGCCGTTGCGTCCCGGCGGTTCGGCCGCGCCGCTGTTCTGCGTGCACCCCGTGTCGGGGATCTCCTGGTCGTACGCGGGTCTGGCCGCCTACCTCGACCCGGACCGGCCCATCTACGGACTGCAGACGCCGGTGCTGGCGAGTGACGAGGCGATGCCGGGTTCGATCGAGGAATGGGCCCGGCGCTACGTGTCGCTGATCCGATCGAAACAGCCGACCGGTCCTTACCATCTGCTCGGTTGGTCGTTCGGCGGCGTCATCGCGCACGAGATGGCGGTCCAATTGCAGCGCGCGGGCCAGCAGGTGGGGCTGCTCGCGGTGATGGACAGCTATATGGCGGATCCACCGGATACGCCGCCCGATGCCGCGGGCCAGGTGCCGGTGGCCGAACTGATCGGCGGTCTGCTGGGCGAGCAAGCGGGCGATCTGGGCAATGTCGCGGAGGTGGACTGGACGGCGCTGCCCGGGAAGATGGCCGAACTGCCGGAGCCGTTCGCGTCGTTCGGCTCCGACCGCGTCACCCGGATCCTCGACGCGGCAGTGCACTCGGTGGCGCTGCGCGGCGCCTACGACCCGCCCGTGTACCGCGGCGACGTCGTCTATTTCACCGCCGCGCTCGACGATCCGACCGGGTGCGTCGGCGCTTCGATCTGGAGCCGGGTCGTCGACGGCCGGGTGCACAACCACGCCGTCTCGACGACGCATTGGCGCATGACCGTGGCGTCCGGCCTGGCCCAGATCGCCGAGGTGCTGACGCGGGTATGGCGGGCGGGCGAGCCGGGCGGGGACCGCCCGGTCAGCCGGTGAACCAGCGGCGCAGCCGGGCCTCGGCCGCGGCGGCCTTCTCCCGGGCCAGCTCCTGCGACGGTGCTGTGAACGGCGCGACCGGCGCGGGACCGGAGAGGAAATCGGCATCGACCTTGCCGACCAGCCCGTCTCCGAACTCGATATGGCAAGCGCCCCGCCCGCTGTACCGCTGCGAGGGCGCCGTTCCGCGCAGTTCGGCTTCGATGGCCGCGGCGGCGGTGCGGGCGGCGTCCTCGGCGAAGACGCCCGCGCGCGGGACCGGGGCGTCGGCGCAGTCCCCGATGGCGTAGACGCCCGGGTACGGCGTGCGGAGGGTGTGCGGATCGACGGCGATCCAGCCGTCGGTCCCGCCCTCGGTGAGGCCCGACGCCGCCACGACCGCGGGCACCCGGTGGCGCGGGATGCCGATGAACAGATCGTAGGGGAGGTCGCCGTTCCTGGTGCTCGCCACGTGGCGGCCCGGGTCGAGGGCGTGGACCTGGCGGCCGGGCGCGTACCCGATTCCCCGGCCGGTCAGCGCTTCGACGATGGCCTCGGAGGTGTCCGGCGACACCGGAATCGGCGAGTCCATCGGGGTGAGGACCTGGATCCGGGTGCGGTCACCGACGCCACGCCGGGTGAGCGTCTCGTGCAGGAGCATCGCGCCTTCGTAGGGGGCTGGCGGGCACTTGAAGGGAACGCCCAGAATCGCGAGGACCACGTCGCCGCCGTCGAAGCCGCCGAGGCGGTCGCGCAATCGAAGGGCGCCGTCCATGGAGTAGTACTCGTAGCCGTCTTCGGTGAAACCAGGGGTCGCGCCCGGGTCGTAATCGGCGCCGAGCGCGATGACGAGAATGTCCGGCTCGTACTCGGCGCGGTCGGTGCGGACCCGGCGGGTCCGCGGGTCGATCTCGGTGACCTCCTCCTGCCGGAATTCGACGCGCGGATGCGCCAAGCGGGCGTAGGGCACCCGCACCGCCTCCGGCGCTACGTCGCGGAACAGGATGTCGAGCTTGGCGAAGCCGAAGGTGAAGGAGTCGTTCCGGTCGATGACGACGATACGGAGATCGTCGGCCCGCGCACCCGACAGGCAGGTGGCCAGCTCCAGTCCTCCGAACCCCGCACCGAGAATGAGTACGGTTCGCATACGTAGATTCTTCACCCGGTGGCGCCGGACGCGGAGAAGAACGAGCGATGTCCTCCGGCGCGGCGGTCCTTCGGGGCCGTGCGCGCGCGTGCCGTGGCCGGAGTGCCCTGCATTCGGTGACCTTCGGCCATCAATTACGCCGAGAGATCGCGCGATGCTGGAGAGACGTACCGAGTAGACCCTGTTGCGCACGCTCCGGACCGGTCGCCGTCCAGGCACTCGATCCGGGTCGGCGCCGGACAGATGATCGGGGTGTCGCGATGCGCGTCACCCGGGCCGTGCGCGGCGGGGCGCCGGGCGTCGACCACCCGGAATGAGCATGCCCCATGACAGAACTACGGCCCCTCGATTCGGGCTTCATGGAACTAGAGGACGCCGACCGGCATATCAGTCTGGGCATCGGTGCGGTGGCGATCATTTCCGGCTCTCCGCCGAGCAGGGACGAGTTCACCGGCATACTCGCCGAGGGTGTGCGGCGGAATGCGCGCCTGCGTCAGAAGGTGCGGCGAGCGCCGCTGGATCTGGTTGCCCCGGTGTGGGAACACGACCCGAATTTCGATCTCGCCCATCATATCCGGTGGACCGCGCTGCCCACGCCGGGCGACGAGCCCGCGCTGTGCGAACTGGTGGCGACGGAATTGGAGGAGCGGCTCGATCGCGACCATCCGCTGTGGCAGTGCGTCGTCGTGGAACACCTCGCGGGGGACCGCTGGGCGCTGCTGGTCAAAGCGCATCACAGCCTGGTGGACGGCGTGTCCGGGATCTCGGTGTTCCGGCAGCTCTGCGACGCGGCGCCGGGGGAGCGGGAGCAGACCGCGCCCGAGCCGCGTGTTCCTGCCGAGCCGCCGGGCGGTGCCGAGCCGCCGGGCGGTGCGGAGCCGCCGGGTGGTGCGGAGCCGCGATGGCTCGACGTGGTTCGAGAGGTGACGCGGCTGCCTTTCACCGTGTCCCGCTCCGTGCTCGGCGTGGCGCGCGGTCTGGCGCCGGTCGCGTCGGCGGTCGTGTCGCCCGCCACCGAGTGCTCGCTCAACGGCCCGATCGGACGGCAGCGCCGGTACGTCGTGGCGCGGGCCGCCCTGTCGGAAGTCCACGAGATCTGCGCCGCGTTCGGCGTCACCGTCAACGACGTCGTCCTTGCCGCGGTCGCCGCCGCCTACCGTGACCTGCTGGTCGGCCGGAACGAACAGCCCGCTCCGGACACCCTGCGCATCCTCGTCCCGGTCTCGATGCGGTCGGACAAGGCGAAACATACGCTGGACAACCGGGTTTCGGCGATGCTGCCGTTCCTGCCGATCGACCTCACCGACCCGGTCGAGCGGCTGGACACTGTTCGGCAGCGGATGGAACGGCACAAGTCGGGCGGCGAGGCGCAAGCCGAGCATTCGGTGCTCGGGCTGGCGGGCTGGTTGCCGTTCGCCCCCATGGCGTGGAGTCTCCGTCTGCTGGCCCGCTTTCCGCAGCGAACCGTCGGCGCGCTGGTGACCAATGTGCCCGGCCCCCGCGAACAGCTGTCCATCCGGGGACGCGAGGTAGTGGAACTGCTGCCTGCCACCCCGATCGCGATGCGACTGCGCACCGCGATCGCGATCCTCAGCTACGCGGGCCACCTGACGTTCGGCATCACCGGGGACTACGACACCGCACCCGATATCGCGGTGCTCGCCGAGGGTATCGAGCGGGAGATCCGGCGGCTGCGGGAGCATGCCGGAATCCGGCGGCCTGCGCGGCCGGAGGTGACCGGGCCGTGACGAGCGCCCCGTCGGCTGGTCCCGGGTCACTCGGAGTCGCCAGCGAGGGAGGACGGATCGGGGACCTTTTGCCCTGTCCGACAGCACGACTCGGTGGTGGTATGGGAGACCGCAGTGTCGAGTGAAGACCGGAAAGCGAGGACATTGCCAGGTGGATTCGCGCGCAATGTGCCCCGGCACGAGATCATGATCGCGTCGAACGGCCGCATCGCGGACAACGGCGTCCCGAGCCGCACGCTCGTCGAACTCGGCCGTGACGAGGCGTTGCGGCTGCTGGCGAGTGTGGCCTACGGGCGAGTGGTGTTCACCCGCGATGCGCTGCCCGCGATCCGTCCGGTCAACCATTTCGTCGACGGTGGGGCCGTCATCGTGCGTACCCGGGTCACGTCGCGGCTCACCGACACCATCCGTGCCGATCCCTGCGTCGTGGTGGCCTACGAGGCCGACGATATCGATCCGGTCAGCCATGTCGGTTGGTCGGTTGTCGTGACCGGTCTGGCCCGCACGGTTACCGACCCCGAGCGGGTCGCCCGCTACGCGGAACTGCTGCGCCCCTGGGCCGATGGGGTCATGGACACCGTAGTCGCCATCGAGCCCACGATCGTGACCGGTTTCCGGCTCGTCGAGGAACCGCGATAGGCTCTTGTGGCGTCTCGCCGCGCGACGGGACTTTCGGGTGCGGAATGCGACCGGCGATCGTTTCGGTATACCACTCGGCCGGGTGATCTTGCCTGGTAGGCAGAGTGTCCGGCGCTATACCGCGGCACGAATTTACCGAATCACCGTCCCCCCAATTCTGCCCGAACGTATCGTGCGGTTCGTCCGCCGAGTTCCGTTGCGGGAATAAGGCGGTCCATGGCGGCGGCCCGTGCTCGGCACGGTCGCGGTGCCGTTCGCTCCCGCCGCGATGCGGTCTCGCGAACGCTGCGGTGGAACCGCTCGGATGCGCCGATCCGCGGTCTGACCGGGCGGATGCCTCTCGCGGCCGGCTCGCCGTACGTCTGCTCGTCGTCGGGAACGACAACGCGCGCTTGGATACCCGAAGTCGGCGGCATAGTCGGGCGAGGAGACTGCGACAACAGTTGATGTTCGGCGAAAACGAGAACGGCAGGAAAGTGATTCTGCTCGGAATTAAGTGATCGGAGTCGAACTTCGGCATTCTTGGAATTTGCGCCATGTATGAGCGTCTGATTGGAAATATCGACCTCGCGTTCGGCAATGTCGAGAGGCGCGGAGTTATGGCGAATATATTGGATTGCCCATGTGTTGCCATTATCGCTCCATAGTCGCTGACGATCATTCGGAACTACGGGGATGGGGGCCTGCTTGCCGCTGTGGGGGCGATGGTCGTCCCGCCTTGATTCCGCCCTCGACCCGGCATGTACGATGCCCGATCGCAGGTGTTCTCCCTTGGACGACACCAGCTGACAGCAGGCACTTCTGCTGACGACGCGTGCGCGCGGCGGTCGTGGTCGCGCGGGCGCGCCGCGCCGGTATTGCTCGAAACGAGATTGGAAACGCCCGGCCGCCGTGCGGAGTCGCGAGGTTCGATACCACTAGACTGAGCCGGGCTGCTGCCAGATAGCTTGTCCCACCTGAGTGTCGATGCTTCACCGCAGGTTCAAAAGTTCTGTTTTCAGATTTTGAGACGACTGGAAATGCCGACAAGCGGGAGGTGTGTCGCCGTACATGTCGTGCCGGTATCCGATCCGGAGACCGAGCGCGGACCGATCCAGCTACATGCGGTACCTGAACGGCGCGGCGAAGAGCAGGGGTAGCGCCGCCGTCGAGTGGACGAAGTGCATATAAGCCAGATTTCGGATGCCGTGGGCCGATGTCCTTCCGTCGTGCCTTCACGCGTCCGGGTATGAATGAGGGGTCATGCGATGAATCTGAAGTCAGACGGAACCGCCGACGGCGAACTGGGGCTGATTCCGCTCTCGAGTGCGCAGTACGGCATGTGGCTCGCGGACCATGTGCCCGGTGGACCGGCTGTCAACATCGCACACTGCGTCGAGATCGAGGGCCCGGTGGACCACGACGCCTTCACACAGGCGGTGAACGACGGCGGGCACGAAACCGAGTCTCTTGTGGTGCGCGTGGTCGAATCCGACGGCCGGCCCTATCAATTCGTCGATCGCAGCATCATCTACGACGAGCCGGTATTGGATTTCAGCGATGCGGAGGATCCGGTCGCCGCGGCGATGGAGTGGATGCGCCGCGACTACAACACCAAAGCGGTCGATCTCAGCCGTGACCGGCTCACCGAGACGAGGCTCATCCGGGTCGGCGAGGACCACTACTTCTGGTACGGCCGCGCGCACCATCTGGTGATCGACGGGTACGGCGCGTTCAACAGCCTGAACCGGATGGCCGAGCATTACAACGCCCTGCTGGAGGGCAGGCCTCCGACGCGACTGGACGCGGCGAGCCTGCACGACATCGTCGAAGCGGAGCGCGCCTATCGCGCCAGCTCGCGCTACGAGACGGACAGAACATACTGGCTGGACAAGGTTTCCGACCTTCCGAAGCCGGTCAGTCTGTCCGGCCGCACGGCCCGTTCCGGCAAGGTCGACCGGGTGGCCGGTTTGCAGCTGCCCGCACACCTGTCCGACCGGCTCGACCGTTTCGCCGACGAGGTGAACGCGTCCGCCGCGCAGGTGGTGATCGCGGCGTTCGCCGCGTTCCTGGCCCGGATGACCGGAACCGAGGATGTCGCGCTGTCGCTGCCGGTGACCGCCCGCGTGACCAAGCGCCTGCGCAACGCCGCCGCGATGCTGGCGAACATGGTGCCGATCCGGTTCGCCGTGCACCACTCGACCACCGTGGAGGAGCTGGTCCGCGCATCGGTGTCCGAACTGGTCGCGGCGATGCGCCACCAGCTCTACCGGTTCGAGGATCTGCGCCGGGACTCGGCCGCAATCGACCCGTCCGCGAACTCGTTCGGCCCGATCGTCAACATCCTGTTCTTCGACTCGGAGATCCGCCTCGGCTCGGCCGTCGGCCGCTATCGCGCGCTGACCTCCGGCGCCCTCGACGATCTGCAGCTGAACCTGTACCGCTCGGGCGCGGACGCGCCGCTGCTCATCGAGCTGCACGGCAATCCGAACCTCTACGGTCAGGACGAACTCGCGTCGCACGCGGACCGGTTCCTCGATTTCCTGCACCGGATGATGGACGCGCCCCTGGACACCCGCATCGGTGACCTCCAGCTCGTCGGGCCGGCCGAAGAACTGCGCATCGTCGAGGAGCTCGCGGGCCGCGACGGCGAATCCCCCTCCGGCACACTGGTGGACCTGCTGACGCGGCAAGCGGCGGACACCCCGTCCGCGGTGGCCGTCACCTCGGACGCCACCTCACTCACCTACCGGGAACTCGACGAACGCTCCAACCGGTTCGCCCGCGGGCTCATCGCACTCGGCGCGGGACCGGAATCGCTGGTGGCCATCGCGATGCCCCGCGACGCCGATCTGATCGTCGCGGTCCTCGGTGTGCTGAAATCGGGCGCCGGGTACCTTCCGCTGGACACCGCACACCCCGCCGAGCGGCTCGAATACGTGCTGGGCGACGCGAACCCGATCGCGGTCGTCACCAAGCGCGGCATGCGCGAGCAGGTCCCCGGCGATCCCGGCCGCGTCGTGCTGTTCGAAGACGCGCTCGCCGCGGAGCGAGCCGCCGACCCGATCACCGATGCCGATCGCACCGCCTTGCTGCGTCCGGACCACCTCGCCTACGTCATCTACACGTCCGGATCGACCGGACGGCCGAAGGGCGTCTCGATCACCCATCGTGCCGCGTCCACCTATCTGGTGAACTCGTGCGCCGAGATCGGGATCCGGGCCGACGACGTCTGGACGCTGTTCCACTCCTTCGCCTTCGACTACTCGGTCTGGGAGATCTTCGGCGCGCTGGTCACCGGCGGCCGGATCGTCGTCGTGGACAGCCTCACCGCCCGCTCGCCGGACGACGTGGTGCGTCTGGCGGCGCGCGAGCAGGTCACGGTCTTCAGCCAGACACCCTCGGCGTTCTACCAGTTCGCGGCCGCACGGCAGCGGTACGCGCACGCCGGGGAGCCCGAAGGCGAGCTGTCGCTGCGGCTGGTCATTCTGTCGGGCGAGGCGCTCGACCCGGCCGGGCTGGCCGCCTGGTACGAGCACAACCCGGATCTGCCGGTGCTGGCCAACAGCTACGGCATCACCGAGACCACCGTCTTCGTCACCTACACCGGCCTCACACCGGACGTCGCCGTTCCGGGCGCGCCGAGCACGGTCGGCCCGGCGTTGCCGGGTTTGCGAACGTACGTTCTGGACGAGCGGTTGCGTCCGTGCCCGCTGGGGGCCTGGGGCGAGATCTACGTCGCGGGAACTCAACTCGCTCGCGGCTACCTCGAGCGACCGGCGCTGAGCGCGGGACGCTTCGTCGCGAACCCGTTCGGAAACCCGGGGGAGCGCCTCTACCGCAGCGGGGACGTGGCGCGCTGGAATCATCAGGGCGAGCTGGAGTATCGCGGTCGCGCCGACCAGCAGGTGCAGTTGCGCGGGTTCCGGATCGAGCTGGACGAGGTCCGCAACGCGCTGCTGACCCACGGCAGCGTCGCGGCCGCGGTCGTCGTCGTGCATCTGCCGGGCACGGAGGCGGCCCGGCTGGTCGGATATGTCGTACCGGCCGTCGGCGCCGCCTGCGAGGCCGATGCCCTGCGCGCCCACGTCGGCGGGATGCTGCCCGAATACATGGTGCCTTCGAGCATCGTCGTGATCGACGCGGTGCCGCTGACCGTGAACGGCAAAGTGGACTACCGGGCACTGCCCGAGCCGGTCTTCGACTCGGCCGCGGCGTACGTCGCGCCCCGCACCGTGCTCGAGGAGTCGATCGCCGACGTTTTCGCGGAGGTCCTCGGCATCGACCGGGTTGGCGTGCTGGACAGCTTCTTCGAACTCGGCGGCAACTCGATCACCGCGACCAGCGCGGCCGTGCGCGTCGCGGAAGTGACTCGATGCGACGTGTCGGTCCGCGACTTGTTCCTCAAGCAGACCGTCGCGGAACTCGCCGCGCAACTCGAGGACGGGCACCGCTCCGGAAGGCCGGTGCTGCGGGCCGCGCCCAGACCGGAGCCCATTCCGCTGGCGCCTGCGCAGAACCGGATGTGGCTGGTCAACCAGACCGACCCGACCTCGGCGGCCTACAACATCCCGTTGATCGTGCAGCTGACCGGCCGTCTGGACACCGCGGCGCTGCGTGCCGCGCTGACCGACGTGATCGACCGGCACGAGTCGCTGCGCACCGTCTACCCCGCCGTGAACGGGGAAGGGACACAGCTGGTCCTGTCGGCCGACGAGGTCGTCGCCGGTCTCGACCTGAGCCCGCGGCCGACCGACCCGCACGACATCGAGCAGCGGATCCGCGAGCTGGCGTCGGTCGGGACCGATCTGCGCGAACGCGCCCCGATCCGGGTGGCGCTGCTGGCGACGGCCGACCGCAAGCGGCACGTCCTGGTCGTCGTCCTGCACCACATCTGCTGCGACGGGTCGTCCCTGCGGCCCCTCGCGGTCGATGTGGCCGTCGCCTACGAGGCGCGGGTGCAAGGCAAGACACCGGACTGGGAGCCGTTGAGCGTCCAGTACGCCGACTACAGCGTGTGGCATCGCAGTCTGCTCGGTGACCCGGACGATCCGGATTCGCGGGCGGCCCAGCAATTGCGGTACTGGTCGCAGCGGTTGGCGGGGATGCCGCCGGTCCTGGAGCTGCCCGCCGACCGTCCGCGTCCGGCCCGCCAGTCCATGCGCGGCGACGTCGCCGACACCGTGATCCCCGCCGAGACCTTCGCCGGGATCGAGCGGCTGGCGCGCGCGGCCAACGTCACGACGTTCATGGTCGTCCACGCTGCCCTGGCCGTGCTGCTGGCCCGGATGTCGGGTTCGGCGGACATCACCATCGGCACGCCGGTCGCAGGCCGGGGCGAACGCGCCCTGGAGCCGCTCATCGGCATGTTCGTCAACACCGTGCCGCTGCGGACGGAGGTGTCATCCGACGAGTCGTTCACCGGGTTCCTGGCGCGCGTCAAGGACATCGACGTCGATGCCTTCGCCAACAGCGACCTGCCCTATGAGCGCGTCGTGGACGAGTTGCATCCGAAGCGGTCGATGGCGTACGCGCCGCTGTGCCAGGTGTATCTCGCTTTCGAGAACATGGATCGGGCGAGCTTGGAACTCTCCGAGCTCACCGTGGAACTGCTCGATCCGGGCGCCGAACCGGCGAAGGTGGACATCATCGTCACGGTCGCGGAGAACACCGCCGGGGGCGGCGACGTCGCGCTGCGCGTCAACTACGCGACGGACCTGTTCGACCGGGAGACCGTCGAGGAACTCGCGGAGCGACTGAACCGGATTCTGGACGCGTTCGTGTCGAATCCCCGGGCGCGGATCGGTGACGTGGATCTGCTGTCGGGAGTCGAGCGACTGGGTTTGGTCCCGGCCTCCGGTGGTCGCGCGGAGACGCCCCGCGTGCTGGCCGACGTCCTGCTGGTCGGTGATCGCGGCGCGCCGGCCGTGGTGTCGGGAGACCGTGTGCTCACCTACGGGGAGCTGGACGAGTGGTCGAATCGTCTCGCCCGGGTGTTGATCGACTGGGGGGTGGGGCCGGGGGATCAGGTCGCGCTGGCCATGGG
>NZ_JABLTE010000156.1 GCF_013315795.1 Nocardia barduliensis | reverse complement strand
CTCGTGGTCGCGGCGATGACGTCGGACCGCCCGTCGGGTACGGCGTCGAGAGCTCGCATCCGCTCCGCGATGGTGTCGCTGCCCGCCCTGGCCGCATCGACGAGTTCGTCGAGTTGCAGATGCAGGTCGCGGAAGTTGGTCCCCACCACGTTCCAGTGGGCCTGCTTGCCTTGCAGGTGCAGTTCGATGAGATCGACGAGCACGCGCTGCAAGGCGGCGGCCAGCCGGGGGGACCCGGTGAAACTCCGGACATCGTCGGCGAGGCGGCGATTGCTCCGCTGCTCGGCCTGAGGTGCTGCGGTCATGGTGGTACTCCTTCCGAGTTCTATGCCGGGTACAACGTCTGTTTTTATTGGAACGATTCCAGATTAGCGTGTCGGGTGGATCACTGCGCTGGACAGCGTCCCTGGGCGACCGCTCGGTGCCTCGGCAGCTGGTGGGACGTCACGCGTGAGGGAGAAGCGGCGGTCCCACTCGTGGAGCGCGTGCGTGGCCTTATGGCCGACGTGGTGTCACGGACATGAGCGCCCGTCCCGGCGGTGCCGCGTGGGGCCGCCGGATTCGCGCAGGTGTAGCCCATTGCGGTGCGGCGGGTTTCTTCGAGGGCGGCGTAGGTCCGTAGCGGGGCCGCCGGTCGGGCGAAGATGGGTAGGCGGTCAGCGGCCTGTTCGGTCCGGCCCTACACTCGACGCACACGCACGCTCTCGACGGAGGTGATCGGCGGTTGAACCCCATGGATCCGCGCGACCAGCACACCGCACGCTATGAAGCCGGTTATCAGCCGGGAAGTTACCGTGATCCCGGGTACAGCCAAGATCGCGGATACGGCCAGGATCGTGGATACGGCCAAGACCACAGCTACAGCCAAGATCCGAGCTACAGCCAAGATCCGGGGTACGGCCACGCGGCGGGGCACGGTCGGGATCGCGGCGCCTATCCGCAGCCCGACTATCCGGACCGGCAGTCGCGGCAGCAGGGGCCGGACGTCAATATCGGCATGTTCGCCGGTGGCGTGATCGCGACGGCGGTGGTGACCGCGCTGGCGGCCTGGCTGTGCGCCTGGATCATCGAAATCATCGCCACCCGTGTCACCGAGAGCGGCAGCTTCGGGGTGTGGAACCCGATGGCGCAGGACGCGTATTGGTTCGCGGTGGTGGCCTTCATCTGCGCGCTGCTGGCTGGGGTGCTCTGGTACCTGCTGCGCCTGGGCACGCCGTCACCGGAACTGTTCTTCAGCTGGATCGTGGGCATCCTCACCGCGGCGGCGGTGATCATTCCGCTGGCGCTGTCCAGTCACCTCTGGGTGGGCATCTCCACCGGGATCGAACATCTGGTCATCGGGCTGCCGATCTTGAGCCTGATTCGCATGGTGGGCGCCAAGAGCATCGTGCACGAGTGAAGACGGGCGGGTCGCCAGCGGTCAGGGCGCCCGCGGAGTCGGCGACCCTGGTCCGCCACGAGCGTCCTGCGGTCTGACCGCGAGTTGCCTCGGTCCGGGGACGCGGAACCGGCGCAAATCCGGCAACGGCTCGGTCGGCGGCGTGCGCGCTAATAAGATCATCCGGGTGGACCCGCCATCGGCGCCGCGGGAGTTCTCCGCATACGGGCCATCACACTGGGTCGTGCTGGTCGTGTTCGCGGCCGGTGCGGCGTTGGTCGTGTGGGTAGGCCGTAGGCACCGTAGTCCGGAGGGTGAACGCCGTTTCGGCCGTGTCGCCGGTGGCGCGACGCTGTTGTTGTACCTGGTGATCTACTTCGTCGCGATGGTCCCGCCGACTCTGAGCCGTTCGGTTCCGCTGCGATTGACCGATCTCGCGAGCCTGGTTGCCGCATACGCCCTGTGGTCGCACCGGCGCTGGGCGCATGCGCTGACCTACTACTGGTGTCTCACCCTGAGCACCCAGGCGCTCGTGTCCCCTGCACTCGACGGCCCGGACTTCCCGGATCCCGAATTCCTGGCCTTCTGGGCGATTCACCTGGTCGTGGTCTGGGCGGCCATCTACCTGACCTGGGGCATCGGCATGCGCCCGGACTGGCGAAGCTACTGGTTCGCCGTAACGGTCACCGTGGTGTGGGTCGCCGTCACATTCGTCTTCAACTCGATCGCCGGAACCAACTACGGATTCGTCAACGGAAAACCGGCGACCCCGTCACTGCTGGATGTGCTCGGCCCCTGGCCCTGGTACCTGGTCACCGTGGCCGCGTTGCTGCTTGCCGTGTGGGCGGCGATGACCTGGCCGTGGACTCGTACCAGGAGGAATCCTGCCGCGCGATAGCGCGGCCACGTGCTTCGATGTTCGCGGTGGTTCAGGTGACCGTCGCGGGATCGGACACCGAGGGCTGCCGGAAGCGTTGCGCGTGCTCGGCGACCCATTGCGCGAATGTGCGTGCCGGGTGGCCCGTTATCCGCTCGACGGTGTCGACGACGGTGGTGGCGGCGGCGTTGGGCGCGGCATACCAGCCGATGACGTATTCGGCGTCTGCTCGGGACACGCCGGTTGCCAGGAGTCTGTCGACGGCCTGCTCATGGGTGATCGGGACGAAGGCTATGTCGCGACCGACAGCGCGAGACAGGATCGCGATTCGTTCCCGGGGCGTGAGCGATTGCGGGCCGGTGAGGTTGTAGGCGCGTCCCGCGTGCCCGTCGTGCAGCAGGGCGACGGCTGCCACGGCTCCTATGTCGGCCTCGTGCACCAGCGCGCTGGGGAAGTCGTAGGGTTCGCGCACGACGCCCTCGGCCCGGATCGATTCGATCCAGGTCAGCGTGTTGGACATGAATTCTTGCGGTTCCAGACGCGTCCACTCCACACCTGAATCGGCCACGGCCTGCTCGACCGGCCCGACCTCACCGCCCCACACCACGGTGATCCGCCGCACGCCCGCTGCGACCGCCCGCCGCACCAGGTCGGGACCAGCCTCGGCGAGCCCCGCCGTCACGGTGATATGCAATCGGCTGACGCCTTCGAAAGCCGCGTCCAGCGTCTCGGGCGCGGTATGCGTGCCCGCCGCCAACTCCACAACCGGTGGCAGGATCCTCGCGGCAGCGGCGGGATTCCGGGTGAGCGCCCGAACGCGCTCTCCCTGGCACACCAGTTCTGTCACCACGTGACGCCCGGTGTTTCCGGTGGCGCCGGTAACCAATGTCGTCATCAACGAACTCCTCTCGTCGCTGACGACGCTAGAAGCTCAACTTTGGTCGAGGTCAAGGCCGGGAGACCTACCAGTCCTTCGAGAATGGGGAGTCCCAGGGCTTTCGGCCTGCGCCGGCAGTCCGGTTCGGCGATACGGCGGCCGGTATCAGCCGGCGAACGGGGGCAGTGCCGCGAAATCCGGGGCGAGCCGGGCGTTGGGGACGGTGTGCGCGATCCAGCGCCGGGCACGGCTGAGCGGATGATCGGGAAATTCCGCGTCCCAGCGGATGTCGTCGGCCGCGTTGTACGGCAGCCGCCCCCGCACCTGGGGTGCGTAGGGATGCGGCGGGTACATGTGGTCGAAACCGATCTTGGCGGCGAGCAACGCCTCGCGCACACCGGTGGTGCCGGTCTCGGGGCAAAGAACCTGCAGGACGGCGCTGCTGCGAGCCTTCGGGACGATCACGGACGCGGCGAAGACCAAACCCTGGGGCTGGTTCGGCAAGGGCAGCTTCTCCATTCGCAACAGCGCGGGCTGCGCGTCCAGCCACACCACGAAAGCCTCGATCAGACAGCCGTTGTCGGCACTTCGCTCGGCAAGGCGACGGCGCAGGGTGGTCAGATCCTCCAGCGGCGCGGGCAGATCCGGGACGATGTCGAAGTACGACACGTTCACCATGTCACCGGTCCGGGGATCTCGCCAGGTCGCGTTGTCGACCTGCTGCATTTCCCCGGTGTCGAACGAAATAGGCACGGCGTCAGACTATCTCGCAGCCGCGTCACGCCACCCTCGTGGTCGCCCGCCGCTCGGTTGTCGCGGGGCGGCGCTGCGCGGGATGCGCGGCGGGCGGGTGCCGCAGGTAAGGGACGGCGCTATTCGGCCGGCTTCGGCCTGCGGTGGTCACTGGGCCGGGTGCCGCGTAGCCGCTTGAACGCCACGCTCAGCGCGAAGGCGTTGGCGTAACCGACCTTCCTCGCGATCGTGTCCACGGTGTAGTCGGTCCGCCGCAGCAGGTCGGCGGCAAGGTCGATCCGCCAGCTCGTGAGGTAGGACATCGGTGGTTCACCGACCAGCGCGGTGAACCGCCGGGCGAGTGCGGCTCGGGACACCCCGACCTTCGACGCCAGGGCCGCCACTGTCCACGGGTGGGCGGGTGCGTCGTGCAGTAGCCGCAGCGCCGCGCCAACGATCGGATCGTCCAGTGCGCGACACCAGGCCGGGGCATCGGCGTCGGGGTCGTCGAACCAACTGCGCAGCGCGGAGACCAGCATCAGGTCCAGCAGCCGGTCGAGGACCATCTGCTGTCCCGGCCGGTCTCTGGCGACCTCCTCGGCCACTGTCTGCGCCGACGGGTAGGAGCCCTCATCGGCCGGTACCACCAGCACGGGGGGCAATGTGCGCAGCAGCCGTTCGCTGAGCTCTCCTCGGCGCTCGAAAGCGCCACTGACCAGCACGGCCGCTTCCTCGGACGGCGTTCCGCAGGTGCGAGCGGGCCAGGAAGCTCGTTCGACGCCCTCGGCGCCGGGGCAGTAGTCGGCGCTGGTCACCACCAGCGATGGCGTGGTGGCCGGGTCGTCGGCCACCGTGTAGGGCACGTCGCCGCGGACGACGGCGATGTCGCCGACGCCGATGGGCACCGGCCCGTGCTGGTCGGGAACGATCCAGGCCCGGCCGCGCAGCATCGTTGCCAGCGTCAGCGGGGCGCCGCCGGCCATGCGCAGGGCCCAAGGCGGGCGCATGATCGTCTGCCGGAAGACGGCTCCGCGCGCCCGTACTTCAGCCAGCAGTTCCGATACGGCGTCCACGGTTCCAAGGTAGACGCCTAGACATCAGACCGAGCTTCCTAGCCATGGAACGTCTCGGTGTCAGCAGGTTGACTGAGGGCATGTCCGAACATCCGATTCTTGTCACCGGGGCCACCGGCAAGTCCGGCCGCCGAGTCGTCGGCCGGTTGCGTGCCAAGGGGCTGCCGGTTCGCGCGGCGGCCCGCAACGGCGAGCACGTCTTCGACTGGACCGACCGCGCCACCTGGGATGCCGCGCTCGAGGGCGTGCGGTCCGCCTACATCGTGCAGTTGGACGGCACGAAACTGGTTCGCCCGTTCGTCGAGCAGGCGGTGCGGCACGGGGTGCGCCGGATCGTGCTGGCCTCGGGGCGCGGGATCGATGATCCGGCCTATGTGCGCGACAGCGGCGGTGTCCTGGAGGGCGTCCTCGACAGCGAGGCCGCCGTGCGGGAGAGCGGTCTGGAGTGGACGATCAGCAGGCCGGGCTGGTTCGCGCAGAATTTCAGCGAGGGTTTCTTCGCCGACGCCGTTCGCGCCGGTGAGCTGCGGCTGCCCGCCGGCACCGGGGCTGCCAGCTTCATCGACGCCGAGGACATCGCCGCGGTTGTGGTCGCCGCGCTGACCGAGGACGGGCACGCGGGCCGGATCTACGAGTTGTCCGGACCCAGGGCGGTGACGCTCGCCGAGGCGGTCGCCACGATCTCCGAGGCCACCGGCCGCGAAATCCGCTACGTGCCGATCTCCGTCGAGGATTACGTCGCGGAACTGGTGCGGCAGGGATTGCCGCCCGCGGACGCCGAAGCCTTCGCGGACGTCGTCGCGCCACTGCGAGAGGGAAGGGACGAACACGTCTCCGACGGCGTCCAGCGTGCTCTCGGTCGCCCACCGCGAACCTTCGCCGAATTCGCCCACTCCACCGCCGCCGCAGGCGGCTGGCTGTCCTGACTCCCTCCCCCGGGGAACCGGGTGGTGGGCGGGGCTCAGGCCAGGGCGACCAATTCGTGCAGTGTCGAGCCGGTACGCTGCTCGACGCCGGTCGCGGTGTGGACGGTCAATTCGAACGACGACTCGAACCGGAAGTAGCCGGGATGTCCGACCAGCCGGTGCACCAAAGGTTTGATCAGCCGTGATCTGGCGACGGGGATGTCATCGATCATGTCGTGGGCTTGGATGACCTTGTCGACGACCAACCGCAGGTCCACGCTCCCCGGTACCCGCAGCTCGATCCATTCCGGATAGGTTCGGCCGGCGACGGCGTCGAAGCGCGCCGGACCCTCGGTGAGAATCGTTTCGCCGGTGGACAACACGATGTCGGCGTCGTGGGCGAGCATCAGCGGATTGATCTCGTGTCCACCCTGACGCCGCTGGGTCAGGACCGAGGCGTACAGCAGCGAATAGTCCTCGACGTAGACGCGCCCCCAGTGCCAGCGGTCGATGATCTTCTTCATGTCGCCGACGCCCCAGTTGTGGTCGTGGTACCCGCGCCCGGTGACCTCGTGCCGGGTGCCGTCGAGTTCGATGGCGCCTGTCACCCGGGCACGGGGCGCTCCCACCGTCCACCCGAACGAATCCCGGGATCCGAAACGGGTTTCTCCCTTGCCCGGCATCCAGCTGGGTGTTTCGTTGTGGAATCGCAGATCGAAAACTATTCCGTCCTCGGCCATGTGCAGATGGTGAATCGGCAGCCCATCCGCCGGGTGCTCGGTGTGGGCGTGGTTCATGCCGATCCGCACGTCACAGGTTTCGGCCGAGAACACCGCCGCGGCCCGCGGATACCGTTTCGACACCTGCCTGCGGGTGCCGTCCGGCGCGTACACCATCATCTCCACCCAGGGTCTGGCGTTGGGGAGGTCCTCGGGTCGTCGCTTGGTCAGAAACCCGATCACCACATGCCCGGTGTCGAGGTGAGCGTCGAAGTACCAGTGCTCGAAGGCCCGTTTGCTCGGCGACGGATGCAGGCCGTTGTGCCGGGGCTCGACCGGAGTCAGCACCCCGTCCCGGCGTCCGGGCCCGTTCCACACTTCGACGATCTCTGCGGTACTCATGCGTGCTTTCGGTGTCGGTGGACCCGGCGGCGCTCGGTGGCGGCGAATCGGGTGGGCGCGGCGCGGACGCGCGAACGCGACTGTGGTGCGAAGGTCATCGACGCAGCGCCCCGCTGGCGTCGAAAGCCGCTTCGCGGCCTTGCATCTGAGCGCGATACCAGTTCTCGCGATGCCACAGCATGAGCTTTTCGTGCGCTCGGGCGACGGGAGGGAAGGCTCTGCGCAGCAGTTCCATCACCGTGATCAGCGGAAAGCGCAGGATGGGGATGGCAACCCAGGGGAATGCCGGGGGCATGTGGTAGCGACGCCTCGTCCAGGGAGCCATATACATCGCGGAGTACACGGAGTTGATGCGGAAGTTGTAGGTCTCACGCAACCTCGTGAGGCCGCGGTGGCCGTCACGGGGCGCGAATGCCACCGGATACGACTCGATCAACTCCGCACCGTGCTGTCCGGCGTCGTAGGAGCGAGACGCGATGGTCATGGCCAGAACCCGCAGCGCGTCGAGGACCGTCTCCGGATACCAGCGCACCCGCACCCCGAGTAGGTAACCCATGTACTTCTGGAAGTGCAGCAGCGCACGTATTTCCGAAGGAGTCGTCTGGTAGCCGAGCGCCCACAAGCCGAGCCCGGGGGTCACGCTGCCTGCGAGCAGGGTCAGCATCTGATAGGTCTGACTGATCGGCAGACCCCATCGCTCGATGTCCCATTCCGGATGCCCGGCGACTTTCGCCCGGATCGAGACGTGCATGACGCGCACCTTCAGTGCCGTGGCACGTCCCGCCGAACCGGGAGTCAGCAGTGCGCGGGGCTGGGAGACATCGATCCAGAAGCGGGTGGTCTCCAGGAAGCGGCGCAGCGCGCTGTCCCCGGCGTATCCGCCGGCCAGCGACAACGGCGTAGCGACAGCGGCCTCGGTGTACATCTCGAGTGTTTCCGCGCCCGCGAAACTGAACAGCATCGTTCCCCACCGCCGCCAGATCGCCGCGCCCCGCTCGACCAGTTCCGGCGCCACCCAGTCGGGCACCGTCTCGAACTCCTCGAACAGCGCGCGCATCGACTCGGGCGCGTCCGGCACGGCGTCGATGCCCTCGGCCAGCGCGGTTTCCAGCATTCGGCGCCCGGCTCGCGGACCGGTCGCGCCGTGCATCACCTCCGCGACGAACCGTTCCGCGACCGGATCGCCCGTGAAAAGGTCCTCGCACAGTGCGGCAGCCTGCGCGTCGGTGGGGAACAGCTCCGTTCCGGTGACCTTCGCGAAGAGACGCTCCAAGCGCTGAACCTTGGGCGTGCGGCGCGCTTCCCAATATCGGAACGCGGTCGGGCACTTCACCGTCGGCTCATCGATGAGATCGCCCGCGGGCGGGACTTCCACTGACATGAACGACTTCTCCTTCTGTCGATGCCGGGTCGATCGACCCGGACTGCTCGGCCCAGCTCCCATGCCCGAGAAGACGTCGGCGTCCGACCTGCTTTGTCACGTCCGAACCCTCCGGGGACGCCTCTTTGCTGACCATACCATCGGGTATAGTTCTCGGTACCTTTTTGAATGGAAGAGAGGTCCTTCGAGTGGACGTAGCAGGGGCGTCGGTCGCCGCGCCGAAGCTGGTCCGTACCGGGTTCACCTACCATCGAGACGTGCATTCCACCGACGCGCGGCCGGGCCGATGACAGCAGACCGGTCGTCGGCCGCCGACGACGTCCAGGTCCCCGACCTCAGCGCCTCGGGTTCCTCGCCGCGGCGTTCTCGGAAGGCGGCGGCACAGCAACGCGGCCGCGGCCGTACTCCGCGGCTGTCCTACGAGGCATGGGTCGACGGGGCTCTGGCACTGCTCGCCCGCGAGGGAGTCTCGGCCGTCAAGATTCCCCGGCTGTGCCAGGAACTCGGCGTCACCAAGGGCAGTTTCTACTGGCACTTCGATGACATCGAACAACTCATGGGGGCGATGGCCGATCGGTGGAGCGCGCTACAGGGTGAGGTCATCCGAGCGCTCGGGGAGATCGAGTCCGTCCCCGTCGAGCAGCGCATCGCCAATATGGCCGCCAACCTCATCGAGCGCACCTGGGCCACCGAAGCCACCGTCCGCGAGTGGGCGCGAAGTGACGAGAAGGTGGCCGCTACCGTGCGCGCCTTGGATCGGCAGATCTTCGAAACGGTCCAGAAAGCGTTGCTGGAACTGGGCTTCGCTCCGGAGGATGCCCGCCTGCGCGCCGGTGCGATGGTGTACCTGGGTATCGGATTCATTCACGGTCGCGGCAGTCTGCCCGCGCCGACCGCCGAGGAAGCCCGGGCGATCCTCGGTCTGCTGACCATTCCGTCCCCGAAACGACCTCGGGTCTGATCGCGGCGATCCCGCACCGGCGGATCAACGACTGCTTCCGCCCGCTTTATCGCATGGGGCGAAGGTTTTCCGGCATGATGTTGCGATGTCCGACGAAGAGTCGAAGCAGAAGCCCTGGCATCGGTGGATCACCCGGCTCCTGGGTCGTTCCGGAGAGCGCGGTGTGGTGAACCGGGGGAAGCCGGAGATCGAGGTCCCCGCAGGTCCACCGCCGAGTGAATTGGCGATTGTGGAGATCTGGGACGGTGACGGTCCGCGGGCCGAACGGGGTGATTTCGTCGAAGTCCACTACGTGGGCGTCACGTTCTCCACCGGAACGCAATTCGATTCGAGCTGGGAGCGCGCCAAACCGTTCGCATTCACTCTGGGCGCCGGGCAGGTCATCGAGGGCTGGGACGAGGGTGTGCGAGGCATGCGAGTGGGCGGGCGCAGGCAGCTGATCATCCCGCCCCACCTCGCATACGGCGACCGAGGCGCCGGGGGCACCGTCGCGCCGGGGGAGACGCTCGTCTTCGTGATCGACTTGATCGCGACCTGAACCTGTCCGCCGGCCTCGGCAGAGGCGGCGCTCATGCCGTTCGAATGTCGTTTCCGCATTCAATGTTTCGATTGCCGGGCGGTCTACCGTACTCCGAATTGACGATGCGGTGCACACGAACTTTTGGCAGAGCGATCGATCCATGCGTAAAACGGACAAAAACGGATCGCGATATCCATTGTCCGCGTATGGCTTCGAAGTCCTTAATGGTTACAGCCGGGCTACCAGCAGGTCGAGCACCCCCCGGTGCAGGTAATCAGTAATCAAGGAGGCAATGCCATGCCTACTATCAGTTCTGTATCGCCGACCACGGGTCCGACTTCAGGGGGCAACAGCGTGGTCATTACCGGCACCGGATTCACCGGTCCGACCACAGTGCGATTCGGGGGTACCGCAACGACTTTCACACTGGACTCCGCTACCCAGATCACGGCCATCGCCCCGCCCGGGGCCGGCACGGTGAACATCACCGTCTCGAACGCGGGCGGGACGAGTAATGGGTTTCCCTACACCTATGTCGTGGCGCCCCCGGCGATCGCGTCGATCATTCCGAGTTTCGGTCCGGCGACCGGTGGAAATCTGGTCACGCTGATCGGCACCGGTTTCAGCGGAGTCACCGCGGTGAACTTCGGCGCCACCCCGGCCACATTCTTCGTCGGGGTGTCCAGCACGTTGATCATCGCGATCGCCCCGCCGGGAACGGGCACCGTGCCGGTCACGGTGACCACTCCGGTCGGTACGAGCCCGGGAGTTCCGTACACGTACGTGTCGGTCCCGACGCTGGTTTCGGTCACCCCGAGCACCGGCCCGGTGACCGGCGGCACCGTGGTCACGATCACCGGCAGCGGCTTCACCGGCGCTACCGGTGTGTTCTTCGGTTTCCTTCCGGCGGTTTCGTTCACGGTGAATTCGGATACGCAGATCACCGCGGTGACCCCGCTGGGATTCGGTCCGGCGCCGATCACGGTCACCGCTCCGGGTGGCATCGCCAGCGGGCTCTTCTTCACCTACGCCTGATGGTGTCACCCGCACGAGCCACCGCCTGAGAAATCGTACTGCGCAAGGCGGTGGTGGTATTCGTGATCCCGAAGGGGCCGTCTCGGTTACGCGGGCGGCCTCTTCGGCCTGCCTAGCGATCCACAGGAGATCGTGCAACCTTTCTGCTACATGCCCAGCATTCGACACGAATCTGCTTCTCGATGACTAATCGAGCGCGAAACGCACCTGGCCGTTTCTCCGCTGGGGCCAGTAATTCGAGAACCAGCCGATTCAGGGCTCGACGCTGACCCGCCAGCTCGTCACCGAAGACGAACCGTGACCCACTGCTCCGGCCGTTGGATGGCGGAAGACCGAGCGGGCACGTGGCTGTCGCACTCACGTCGCCGCGCGCTCCGGACGGATTGCCTTCCAGCAGCGGGGTTATGCTGCCCTCGGGCCGGGTGGGCGCGGTTGGGAAGGGGTCACGGGGTGCTGAGGGAGCAGGAGTCGTTCGCCGGCTATCTGATCGAGGGTGTGCTCGGGCAAGGGGGTATGGGGACCGTCTATCTGGCCAGGCATCCGCGCCTGCCGCGACTGGTCGCGCTCAAGCTGCTCAACCGTGCGGTGTCCGAGGACGAGGAGTTGCGGCGGCGGTTCGAGCTCGAGGCCAACGTCGTCGCGCGCTTGGAGCATCCGGGCATCGTCGGCGTCTACGATCGCGGCACGCAGGACGGGCACCTGTGGATCTCGATGCAGTACATTCGCGGGACAGATGCGGCCCGGCTCGATCCGCGCACCACCCGCCCCGAACATGTCCTGCGCATCGTCACGGATACCGCGCACGCGCTCGACTACGCCCACAGCCGAGGTGTGCTGCATCGGGACATCAAACCGGCGAATATCTTGATCGCCGAGCCGGAGGCGGGCCGGGAAGCGCGCGCCGTGCTGACCGATTTCGGTATCGCGCGGCTGCTCGACGCGGACACCAAGCTGACCGCGACCGGGACGTTCACCGCGACGCTCGCCTACGCCGCACCGGAGCAGCTCTCCGGTGAGCCGGTCGATCACCGCGCCGATCAGTATTCATTGGGCTGCACCCTTTTCACGCTCCTGGCGGGACAACCGCCGTTCCCCTCGACCAACCCCGGTCAGATCGTCGCGGGACACCTCGCCAAACCGGTGCCACGGCTGAGCGATACTCGTCCGGAATTGCCTCGGCCGCTCGACGACGTGATCGCACGGGCGATGGCCAAGCACCGGGACGAACGATTCGCCAGCTGCGGCGACTTCGCGGCAGCCGCCACCGCCGCCCTGCGGGGCGAGGCTCCCTTCGTGCGATCGGCACCGACCGGAACGGTCGGGCAGCAGCGGCCCGGCCATGCGGTTGCGGCGGTGGATCCGTGGCCTCGTTCGGCGCCGACGTGGCTGAACCGGCCTCCCGACCCGGTCCGGCACGCCATGCCCGCACCGGCTGCGCAGCCTGCGACTCCAGTGGACGATCCGCGGCGGCCGTCGGGCGCCGTGGCCAGAACGGCCGCCGTCGTCTCGTTCGCCTTCGGCTTGCTGTCGGCCGTGATCGTGATCCAGGGTGTGCGCGAGCTGGCGGCGCGGCGCGGCACCGGCCGACCGATGCGGGATCTCCTGCTGGATATTCTCGTCCCGATGTCGATCAGTTCGGCGGCGTCACTGCTGCTGGTCGGCGGCGCCGTCGCGCTCTTCGCGCGCAAGCGCGCCGGTCGTGTCGCGGTGGCTCTGGGCACCGGGATCATCACGCTGCTCGCGTTGATCGCCATCGGAGCCAGCCTGGGCGGAGACAGCCGCCGGGATACGGTGTTCTTCGGCACGATACTGCTTTTCGCCTTCACTGGGCTGTCGTGCGCTCTGGCCCCTGCGACCGGCCGCTGGCTCGCAAGGCGATCACCCTAGTAGCCGGCGCTCGAGTTGGCCGAGGACCGCAAGGTTGCGGTCCGCGTCCAAAGCCAGGGCGGCCGCCCACACGTGTGCCGAGATGACTCCGTTCTCCACGCGGTCGATCCAGTCGCGGATGGTGCCGGGCCGCGCCAGTGTGTCGCCGTCGAAGGTCATCGGCTCGAGCTCGGCCAAGTGCACGTAGCGCAACTGCGTGAATTCTCTTCCGCGGGCGTCGAAGATGCTCGCGGCCCAGACTTCTTCGGCGGTGGATGGTCCGGGCGGTGCGGACGGGTGCCGCGTAGCCGCCTCGTCCGCGTCGCCCTCGATCGCGTGGGCGACTGCGTCCGCGGCCGCGCGATGCGCGACTCCGAATCCCCAGAGCCGCCCGTTCATTCCGGCCATCATGCGCGCGGCGATGTCCAGGATCGGAGAGCCTGCGGTAGTGATGTTGTCGCCGGGCGAGAACTCCGCGAAGCCTGCCGCACTCCCGGCGTCGTTCTCGCCGATGCCCGTGAAACCCCAGATGTGCACGAGATCCGGGTGGGTGGCCGGGGCGCTGCTGCGGCGCGCGATCATGGCGGGGAGCAGGGCTTCGATGGTGGGC
>NZ_JABLTE010000155.1 GCF_013315795.1 Nocardia barduliensis | reverse complement strand
CCACCCTGTCGTGTCACACCCGCACAGCCGACCCGCCGGGCCACACCCCACGACCCGCCGTCGTTGCCACCGGGCCTAAGTGGGGCGGCGTAAAGGTGTGCCTCCTCGACTCGTAGCGGACCGCTCGCCGGTGCCGCCTTCACTTCGGGACCCCCGGCTCGAGAGTGGCGACCGCTTCCGCGCGCAGGGTGAGCAGCGGGAGAAGCGGTGTTCGGGCGGACACCACGGCTATGGCACGAGCGCCCTCGGTGCGAAGTGTGATCTCGGACGATGCCGGGGCGATGCGCTTCGCGGTTGGGAGGGCGTTCGCACTATCGCCCCGTGCGGCGAGGCGGGCCGCTTCACGAGCGGCGTCGACACAGCGGACTTGTGTCGACGCCGCCAGCAGAGCGCCGAGACAGAGCACGACGGTGGCGATGACCGCAGTGAGTGCGAGGGCGGCCTCGACCGTCACCGCGCCCCGGTCGTCGGCCAGTCCCGACGCGGCACGACACCGTCGTGGCGCGGCTACACCGAAGTGTTGAGCGCTCGATCGATGATCTTCGTCAGCGCGTTCACGATGCTGTCGCCCGTCACCACGCCGTAGAGCACAGCGCCGAACGCCGCCGCCGCGATCGTGCCGATCGCATACTCGGCCGTGCTCATGCCGTCCTCCGCGACCACCGCCCGCAGCACTCGTGCACGCAGGCCCATATATACAGCCCTCAGCCTTCGGCCCACGGACCTCGCCACCCCCTCGATACGCACCCGATTCCTCCTTTCCGGCTCGTGCGGCCGTTCCGCACGAGCACGCTTCCTCCGGCGCAGTCCGGGACGGCATCCAACACCGCCGACCCGGACCCACCTGGCCTTCGCCCACCTCCGGCTGCGGCACCGGCCGCGCCTGCGACACCGGCTGCGGCACCGACACAGGCCGCGGGCACGGCGCAGCCGCCCTGTGGGGCTCGGCTACAGCAGACCGCCGTCGAGTACTCGGCTCGCCAGGCCGATGACGACCGGGACGATGCCGAGGCAGACGAAGGCAGGCAGGAAGCACAGACCGAGGGGGCCGCCGATCAGTACGCCCGCGCGCTCCGCCTGTGCGGCTGCCGAGTCCTCGACCGCCGAGCGGCGCTGCTCGGCCAGCTCCGTGACCGCGGCGGCCAGTGACGAGCCGGACCGCGCCGAACGGCGTGCCATCCGGGCCAGTGACTCGATCTCCTCGGCTCCGGGACGCCCGTTCGCGTCCTGGGCGACCTGTGCCCAGGCCGTTGCCGCGTCGGCGCCCAAGGCCAGCAGGTCCGCCGCCCGGCGCAGTGCTTCGCCGAGTGATTCCGGCGCTTCCGGCGCCACGGCCCGCGCGGCGGCGGCCATCGGAAGCCCGGCGCGCAGGCAGGCGGCCAGCAAGTCGAGGACCGAGGCGACCACCAGTGGATCGGTCCCCTGGTTTCCTCGGCGCGACGCCGTGGCCGGTTCGTGATGCGTTCGGCCGAGGGCATGCAGCCGTCGGCTGACAGCCACCCGCCCCGGCAGCAGTGCCAATGCGGCCGCCATCAGCAGTAACGGCAGTGCAGTCTCCGGGGTGAACGCCATCAGCAGCCTCCCTCGTCGATCCCGTTGCGCGAGAACCCCATGTACTGTCAGTCGCCATGCCGCGCGCGGCGGCGGCAACGGCTGGACCGAGAACAACCGCTCGAACCGGCGGGCCTCCGCGCCGTCGCCGCTTGCTCCCCGGCTCCCGCTTCGCGGCTGACGACTTCCGCAGGACATTCCACCGCCCCCGGCGCTGCACCGAAAATGACCTCATATCAACACCTTTCGTGTGATGGCATCAGTCCACAGCAGGCCCGCGCAGGCCAGACCCGCACCGAGCGGCAGCAACACCGTCCCGGCGGGTGACACGAAGAGAACGTGCAGCGGTGAGGCACCCATCAGTTGGCCCAGCGCTATACCGAGAAACGGCAAGCAGGCCAGAACCGCGGCGGTGGCGCGTGCGCCGGCCAGCGCGGCAGTGGTGCGGCCGTGAAATCGAATGCGCCCCGCGAGATCCGTCCGGGCTGCCGACAGCAGTTCCGCCAGAGCCAAGCCGTGCTGCTCGGCCACCTGCCATGCGCCCGCGACGCGGGAAAGTTCCGCAGCGAAAGGCGACTCCGGGCAGCGCAGCCCCTCCGCCGCCGAGCCACCCAGCCGACTGCGGGCGGCGGCGATGGCGAACGTGCGTGCCGATTCGCCCCGCACCTCCCGCGCGGCCACCTCGGCGGCGGCACTAGGGTGCGCGCCCACGCGCAACTCGGCTGTCACCGCCTCCAAGGCATCGAGCAGGTGCCCGCGCTCGTTGTTCCTGCGCCGGTCCCGCGCCGCCCGGCGGGTTCGCAACTCGACCGTTCCAGCGAGCACAGCGGCCGCGAGGAACGGACCTGTTCCGTAGACGACGAGCGCGATCACGACGCCTGCGACCGCACCGATCCGGAAGACGGTTCCCCGCTGCGGCCTCCGATACGCGTCGCGCGCGGTGAACAGCTGACCGAATCGACGCCGGGACCGCGGCGCGGGAACCAGGACCAGCGCAAGGGCCAGGCACAGCACCGCGGCGCTCATCGGTCGAGTCGCTCGGTGAGCAGGCTGGACAGGTCCGCAGCGGCAGGTGCCGCACCCGTCTCGTGCCAGGCCGGTGTGATTCGCACGTGTCCGGCATCGGTGCGGTGCACGAGGCCGATCTCGCGCAGGCCACGCGAGCCGTCGGATCGGCGGTGCACATGCAGAACGACCTGCACCGCGGCGGCGAGTTGGCTGTGCAGAGCCGCTCGATCCATGCCGCCCAGCGCGGCGAGGGCTTCCAGGCGAGCCGGGACCTCCTGCGGTGAGTTGGCGTGCACGGTGCCCGCGCCGCCGTCGTGCCCGGTGTTCAACGCGGTCAGCAGGTCGACCACCTCGGCGCCCCTGACCTCGCCGACCACGATCCGGTCGGGCCGCATGCGCAGCGCTTGCCGGACCAGATCGCGTACCGTGACCTCGCCGACACCCTCCACGTTCGCCGTCCTGGCGACCAGGCGGACCACGTGGGGATGCGGCGGCGCGAGTTCGGCCGCATCCTCGACGCAGACGATCCGCTCGGACGGATCCACCGTGGCCAGCAGGCCGGACAGCAGCGTCGTCTTTCCGGCCCCGGTGCCGCCGACCACCAGGAATGCCAACCGCGCCCGCACCGTTCGCTCCAGCAGCAGCTTCGCCGCAGGAGGCACCGAACCTGCCGCGGCGAGCGCGTCGAGCCCCTGCGTGGCCGGGCGGAGTACACGCAGGGACAGGCAGGTGCCGCCGTGCGCGACCGGTGCGAGTACCGCGTGCAAGCGGACCCCGAACGAATCCCCGAGCGCCGCACCGGTTCCGGCGAGTCGGCCGTCCACCCATGGTTGCGCGTCGTCGAGTCGCCGCCCTGCCGACAGCGCCAAGCGCTGCGCCAGCCGCCGGACGGCGGCCTCGTCGGAGAAGGTGACGGAGGTCTTCTCCAAGCCATGTCCGCGGTCGATCCAGACCGCGTCCGGACCGGTGACCAGAACGTCCGCGACCTGCGGGTCGTGCAGCAGCGGTTCGAGTACGCCCGCGCCGGTCAGCTCGGTTTGCAACAACCGCAGCGCCCGCAGCAGGTCGGTGTCGCCGAGCACCCCGCCCGCCTCGGCGCGGATAGCGGCGGCGACCTGCGCCGGATCCGGATCGCCGGTTTCGCCTGCCAATCGCTCCCGTACCCGGTCCAGCAGCTCGCTGGTCAGTATCGCGCTCATCGCCGCTGTCCGGGTGACGCGCCGAGCACGCCGAGCACGGCGTCGGCGGCGTCGCGCAGCGGGCCGCGGCGGAGCGAGAGGCCACCGCGCTCCAGACGGCGCGCGAGACCGGCCTGGGCGCCGACGGCGGCGAGCAGCGGAAGACCGAGCACCTCGGCGACCTCGCCTCCGCGTAGCCCGCCGGGTGCCGGCCCGCGGACGATCAAGCCCTGGTTCGGGTTTCGCCGCGCGATGTAGGCGGACACCGCTTCGGCCGCGGCGACCGCTCGCAGACGCGCCGGAACGATCAAGACCACCAGATCCGCCGAGTCGAGCATCTGGTCGGCATGCGCCCCGCGCTCACCCGAAATATCGCAAACTACGAAATCGCCTGCGGCGCGGCCCGCTTCGATCACCGCGCGCACTCCGGCCGCGCCGAGCTCGCGCGGCAACCGTCCCGCACCGCAGCGCCCGCAGGACAACACCGCGAGCCCCTGTGCCGCGACGGGCAGTGCGCCGTGCAGCGCCGCCGCGGACACGCGACCGTCCTCCACCACCAGGTCGGGCCAGCGCAGGCCCGTCGTGTTCTCGATACCGAGCAGCAGGTCGAGGCCACCGGCGAAGGGTGCGCCGTCGACCAGCAAGGTCTCGCGCCGGAACCCTTCGGCGGCGGCGCGCAGCGCGATCGCGACGGCGAGGGTGGACGCCCCGGCGCCGCTGCCCGCCCCCGCCACGGCGACGACCACGCCGTCTCCCGCGCGCTGCTCGCCGTACTCAGCAAACATCTCGATCAACCCCACCGCGGCGCCAGGCAAGGCGATAGCCCGCTCGGCGCCGACCGAGGCGGCGGCCTGCCAATCGAGCAAACCTGGCTCACCGTCGGTTACCAGTACCACGCCGGTCCTGCGCAGATAGCCGGCCGCGGCGGCTTCCCGCGCCGCATCGGTGTCCAAGATCACCAGCGCAGCGCCGGTCCAGGTGTGCCTGCCGACGGGGTGAGTCCGCTCGTCGAGTGCCCGTTCGGCGGCCGCCGCGATCCGCCGGACTTCGTCGCGCAGCCGATCGTCATCGATGAGCACGAGGGCGGGCGGTGGCCCGCTCGGCTCCGATGCTTCGAGGTTCATGCAGGTCAGCGTCGCTGAACTGGAACAGGGAAAGAAGGGGCAGGATGCCGAATGTGGATAACTCGCGGGCTGTGGACAACCATCCGAGCCACGCGGCCTACGAACCGTCCCCGAAATAGAGGACGGCCCCAGCCGGGGGGGGAGGAGGCTGGGGCCGTCGGGTTCAGCCCCGGGGGGTCGGGCTGAACGCGCCTGGACCATGTCCAGGTGCCAGCAATACTACACCCAAGCCCCGGCCACCACGCAAGTCTGCCGTCGGACATCTTTGTGGCCGCCGTAGCCCCGGCGTCTGCGGGGCAAACTTCTCCGCTGACTCGGCCACAGTGGTCGCGCCGACCGGAACACCGCGCGCCGGATGCGCGCAGCGAAGTCCATCCGCCGCCCATACCGGGCCGATCGAAGGCAAAGCAGCCACAGAACAGGCGCGGCGGGCCGGCCCATCCCCAATCCACACCTCACCGATCCGAAGCAGAGCAGCCGGGTGGAACGCGCACAGGTCCGGGACAGCCGCCTGACCATACGACGCGCGCACAACTGCAGCATGACCGCACCGAAGGCAAGCCGCCCTGCCGGACCAAGTCCGCCCGGCGCGGCTCCGGCCCCAGCGGAGGTGACGCCTATCCTGGTCAGGTGGACAACTCAGCCACCGCGGGCGGACGCGTCGCCGCCTTCTTCGATCTGGACAAGACCGTGATCGCGAAGTCGAGCACGTTCGTGTTCAGCAAGCCCTTCTACGCGCAGGGGCTGTTGAACCGGCGCGCCGTGCTGGAGAGCAGCTATGCCCACTTCCTGTTCCTGCTCTCCGGCGCCGACCACGACCAGATGGAACGGATGCGCGCGCACCTGACCAGCATGTGCGCGGGCTGGGACGTCGAACAGGTGAAATCCATTGTGGCCGAGACACTGCACGAGCTGGTCGATCCGCTGATCTACGCGGAGGCGGCCGACCTGATCGCCGACCACAAGATCCGGGGTCACGACGTGGTGATCGTCTCGGCCTCCGGTGAGGAGATCGTGGGCCCGATCGCAGCGGCGCTCGGCGCCTCGCACACCGCTGCCACCCGGATGGTCGTGGCGGACGGTAAGTACACCGGCGAGGTCGAGTTCTACTGCTATGGCGAGGGCAAGGTCACCGCCGTGGAGAAACTCGCCGCCAGCGAGGGTTACGACCTGACCCGCTGCTACGCCTACTCCGACTCGATCACCGATCTGCCGCTGCTCGGTGCGGTGGGTCACCCCACGGCGGTCAACCCGGATCGCAATCTGCGCCGCGAGGCCACCGCGCGCGGCTGGCCGATCCTCACCTTCTCCAACCCCGTGTCGCTGTGGGCGCGCTTCCAGGCGCCGTCCTCGACGACCCTCGCGGCCACCGCCGCGGTCGGCTTGAGCGCGGTGCTGGCCGGTGCGATCAGCTACCGGATGCTGCGTCGGCGACGCTGAGATCAGGCTGCCCGGAGCACCCGCCGTCCCGGTCGCGGGATGCTTGCCAAGGGATTCGCCGACTTAGCACACGGAGCGAAGGACCAGGCATTTAACCACGAAACGCCGAGAAACACGCCGATTATTCAATGTCTTGCGACCCCTTGATGTGAGTGCAGTCACAGTGTAGAAAGGTAACTACGGAAGGACGGAAGGCCAAGGCAGCACCGGAAGAGAAGGCACTGTCTCCCGACCATTCTTCCCAGCACGGACACCAGGCACCCACGCGGAGCGCGCCGCGACAAGGGCAGAAGCGTTGTGGGCCTGCGAAATACGGATAGTCGACGGCGAAGGCCTCGCACAGGTTGCGGGGATGAACCGGCCGATGTCCGGATTGTCGCCGAGGCCGCAGAACACAACCCACTTAGCACGCTTGGTAACCGGGTAGTCCGTGCTAGCGGGCGGTGAGGTCGACAGACAACGCCGCCCGCTTTGACGTGTAACGGGGGATCAACCCACCGCGGAGTCAGCGATCGACGTGGCCTCGCGGGCTCCGTCCTCGAACGCCCCGCAGCAGTAGATCACCCAGCCGCCCACGGCCTCCGCGTCCCCGGTCGCGAATCCGGCGGCCGCGTCGAGATAGGCCTGACGCCTTCGCAGCCAGAACACTTCGGGCACGCCGAGGCTGTGCGGGTCCAGCCCACTGGACACAGCGACCAGCCTGGAGGCCGCCCGCGCGACCACGCCGTCGGCCGTGCCGAACGGCCGCAGCGCCAGTAGCTCACCGTGTACTACGGCGGCGAGCACCGGCGCGGGCGCCCGCGAGCCGAGCACCGTCTGTGCCAGCAGATCCAGCCGCTGCGCCACACCCGAGTCGCCGCGCGGCCTGCCGAGCGCTTCCTCCTGCTCCACCAGATCGGCCGCGGCGAGCAGATGCAGCCGCGCCAGCGCCTGCAGCGGAGCGCGCTGCCAGGTGCTCACCAGATTCCGCAGCGCGTCACCGTCCAGCGCCTGACCCACGCGCAGCGAGCCGGCCAGGATCGGGTCCGCCACGCGCCCGTCGGCGGGGATGTCCGTGCTGCCGCCGTCGATCGCCGCCGAGGATCGGGCCGCGCGCACCGCGGCCTCGGCCGCCGTGGTCGGCCAGCCGCGCCGGTTGGCTTTGTGCCGGTGCACCTCGGCGAGCGCGTCGCGGGCGCGGTCGGCCGCGTCCCGGACACCGGGCAGATCGACGAGGGGCTGGAGCGGATCGGTCACGGGATACGAGGCTACTTGCGCCCGCGCGCGGCGATCCGCGCGACCGGCTCGCCTACCCGGCCAGCAGATCGCGTCCCGGGATCGCGTCGAGCAGCTTGCGCGTGTACTCCTGCCGGGGATCGTCGAACACCTCGTCGGTCGTCGCCGCTTCGACCACCTTGCCGCTCCGCATGACCAGCACGTCGTCGGCGATCTGCCGGACGACGGCCAGATCGTGGGTGATGAACAGATAGGCCAGTCCCAGCTCCGCCTGCAGTTCGTTGAGCAGCCGGAGGATCTGCGCCTGCACCAAGACGTCGAGCGCGGAGACCGCCTCGTCGCACACCACCACTTCGGGCCGGAGCGCGAGCGCGCGCGCGACCGCCACACGCTGGCGCTGGCCCCCGGACAGCTCGTTGGGGTAGCGCCGCATGACACCGGCCGGCAGCGCGACCTTGTCGAGCAGTTCCCGCACCATCGCCTCCCGCTGCGCCGGAGTGCCGATCCGGTGGGTCCGCAACGGCTCCTCGATGGTGCGGTAGATGGTGTACATAGGGTCCAGCGAGCCGTACGGGTCCTGGAAGATCGGCTGCACCCGACGCCGGAACGCGAAAGCATCCTTACGGTCCATGGCAGCCACGTTCTTGCCGTCGAAGGTGACCGTGCCGGAGGTGGGCTCCAGCAGACCGAGCACCATGCGCGCCACCGTCGTCTTGCCCGAACCGGATTCGCCGACGATCGCCGTGGTCGACCCGCGCCGCAACCGGAACGACACATCGTCCACCGCGACGAAATCGGTCGACTTCCACGGTGCGCGGTCGCGCATGCGGAACGTCTTCGTCAGGTGTTCGACCACCACCACCTCGTCCGGCACCACCGGCGCTGCCGTGTCGCCGGCCACCGCCTGGACGGCCTGCGCGTGGATCTCGGCTCGCCGCCGCACCGCCGACCTGCGCCGCGCGGCCAGCGAGGGCGCCGAACTCACCAGCCGCTTGGTGTACAGGTGCTGGGGGTCGCGCAGAATCCGCAGCGCGGGACCGGATTCCACGACGCGGCCGCGATACATCACCACCAAGTGCTCGGCGCGCTCGGCCGCCAAGCCGAGGTCGTGGGTGATCAACAGCACCGCGGTGCCGAGGTCGGCGGTGAGGCGTTCGAGATGGTCGAGGATCTGTCGCTGCACCGTCACGTCGAGCGCGGAGGTCGGCTCGTCGGCGATGAGCAGCTTGGGCCGGCAGGACAGGCCGATCGCGATCAACGCCCGCTGGCGCATGCCGCCGGAGAACTCGTGCGGGTACTGGCCGACCCGGCGTTCGGCGTCGGGCATGCCCGCCTCCTCGAGCAGCTCGACCGCTCGCTGCGCGGCGGCCTTGCCCTTCGCGATGCCGTTGGCCTCGAGAGTCTCGCGGATCTGGAATCCGATCTTCCACACCGGGTTCAGATTCGACATCGGGTCCTGCGGGACCAGCCCGATACCACTGCCGCGGACCGCGACGATCTCCCGCTTCGAGGCGGCGGTGAGATCCTTGCCGTCGAATCGGATCGAGCCGGAGGTGATCCGGCCGGTGCCGGGCAGCAGATCGATGATCGCGTGCGCGGTGGTCGACTTGCCCGAACCGGATTCGCCGACGATGGCCACGGTCTGGCCGGGATAGACCGACAGGCTCACATCGCGCACGGCGGGCACCGGCTTGCCGTCGGCGGTGAAACTCACGTTCAGATCGGTGATCTCCAGCAGCGGCCGCGCCGACTCGCTCATCGCTTCCTCGCCTTCGGGTCGAGGGCGTCGCGCACGGCGTCACCCAGCATGATGAAGCTGAGCACGGTCAGCGCCAGCGCCGTCGCCGGATAGAACAGGATGGCCGAGGTGCGGATCTCCTTCTGCCCGGTGGCGATGTCCGCGCCCCAGGACACCACCGTGCGCGGCAGTCCGACGCCGAGATACGACAGCGTCGCCTCGGTGACGATGAAAACGCCCAGCCACAGCGTGGTCACGACGATCAGCGGTCCCGCCGCGTTCGGCAGCACGTGGCGCAGCAGCGTCTGGAATCGGGAGACGCCCAACGCTTTCGCCGCCGTCACGTAGTCGCTGTTCTTCGCTTGGATCACCGCGCTGCGGGCGATCCGCGCCGCCTGCGGCCAGGTGAACGACGCGAGGATGACGATCACGGTCCAGATCGTGCGCGCGTCCAGCAGTTGCATGATCACGATGGCGGCCAGCATGAGCGGGATCGCGTAGAAGATCTCGGCGACCCGCGAGACGATCGAGTCCAGCGGCCCGCCGTAGAACCCCGACAGCGCCCCCAGCGTTCCGCCGATCAGCACGAACAACAGCGTCGCGCCGACCCCGGCGAGCACCGAAGCCCGTGCGCCGTAGACGGTCCGGGCGTAGATGTCGCAGCCCTGCTTGTCGAAACCGAACGGGTGGCCCGCGCTGCGCGGGTCCATGCTGAAGTCGCCGTTGCAATAGCGCGGATCCTGATCGGTGAACAACCCCGGCCAGATCACCACCACCAGCACGAACACGATCAACACCGCCGCGACGACGAAGATCGGGTTGCGCCGCAGCTGCCGCCACGCGTCGCGCCAGATGCTGGTCGGCGCGCCCGCGTCGAGCACGGCGTCGGTGGCGAGCACCTCGACCTCGTCGGCGGGTGCGACGAAATGCTCCTGGCCACGGCGCGCCGTGCGCTCGGTCGGGTCAGGCATAGCGGATCCTCGGGTCGAGTGCGGCGTAGAGCAGGTCGACGATCAGGTTCGTGAGCAGGAAGATGACGATCAGCACCGTGACGAAGGAGACCACGGTGGGCGGCTCGCCCCTGGTGATGGCCTGATACAGCGTGCCGCCGACGCCGGGGATGTTGAAGATGCCCTCCGTGACGATCGCGCCGCCCATCAGGGCGCCCAGGTCGGCCCCGAGGAAGGTGACCACCGGGATCATCGAGTTGCGCAGAATGTGCACGGTCACCACGCGCGGCCTGCCCAGCCCCTTGGCGGTCGCGGTGCGCACGTAGTCGGCGGACATGTTCTCCGCCACCGAGTTCCTGGTCAGCCGCAGCACATAGGCGAACGAGAGCGAGCCGAGCACGAACGCGGGAACCAGCAGTTCGCCGACCGTCGCCTTCCCGGAGACGGTCACCGGGGCGACCCCCCACTTGACCCCGAGCAGATACTGCGCGAGGAAGCCCACCACGAAGACCGGCACCGCGATGACGATCAGGCTGACCACCAGCATCGTCGAATCGAACAGCTTGCCTTTGCGCAACCCGGCGATCAGGCCGAACAGCACGCCGAAGACCGATTCGATCAGCACGGCCAAGAACGCCAGCTTGATGGTGATCGGAAACGCGCGCGCGAGTTCGTCCCGCACCGGCCTGCCGGAGAAGGCGGTGCCGAAGTCCAGCGTGACGATGCCCTTCAGATACAGCAGGTACTGCACGACGAAGGGCTCGTCCAGGTGGTAGCGCGCCCGCAGCTGCGCCTCCACCGCGGGCGTCATCGGCTTGTCACCGGCGAGCGCGTGGATCGGGTCGCCCGGGACGAGGAACACCAGGGCATAGATGAGCAGCGTCGCACCGAGGAACACGGGGATCATCTGAAGCAGACGCCGCCCGATATACCAGGCCATCACACCTCCCGGGTAGCACCGCTGAGCGCCACGCGGACGCCGGGCGGTGAGCGGCTACTTCTCGATGTTTTCGAAGTCGAACAGACCGTTCCAGGCGAGTTCGGCCTTGCCCACCCGGTCGGAGCGGCCCGCCGCGGCCACGTAGTCGAACACCGGGATGTCGGCCAGGTCCTTCAGCAGCAGGGCCTGTGCCTGCGCGACGATCTTGTAGGACTCCTCCTGGGTCGGCGCGGCCAGGGCGGCATCGAGCAGGCGGTCGAATTCGGGGTTCTTGTAGTCGACATTGTTGGTGTCGGAGTAGCTGTAGTACTGGGAGGTGAGGAACTGCAGCATGGTCGGATAGTCGCCTTGCCAGCCGTAGCGGAACGCCTTGTTGATGGTGCGGGCGTTCACCTCGTCGCGGATGTTCTTGAACGTCGGGTACGGCGTGCCGACGGCGTCGATGCCGAGGGTGTTCTTGACGCTGTTGGCGACCGCCTCCACCCAGGCCTGATGGCCGCCGTCGGAGTTGTAGGCGATCTCGTAGCGGCCCGACCACGGGGAGATCGCGTCGGCCTGCGCCCACACCTTCTTGGCCTCGTCGGGGTTGTACTTCAGCACCTCCGAGCCGGGCAGGTTCGGCTCGAAACCGGGCAGCGTGCTCGCGGTGAAGTCGCGCGCCGGAATCCGGGTGCCGTGGAAGATGTTCTGCGCGATCTGTTCCCGGTTGATCGCCATCGAGATCGCCCGGCGCCGCAGCAGCCCTTCCTGACCGGCGAAGTGCGCGACGTTGGACTGGATGCCGATGTGCTGGTTCTGCGCGGTGGGCTTGGTGATCGCCCGGTCGCCGAGATCCTGCTGGTAGGAGGTGAGCGCGCTGTCGGGCACGGTGTCGAGCGCGTCCAGGTTGCCCGCCTGCAGGTCCGCGTAGGCGGTGTCGAACGACTGGTACATCACGAACCGCAGCCCCTTGTTCTTGGCCGGGCGGCCGCCGGGGTAGTCCGGGTTGGGCACGAGGTCGATCTTGACGTTGTGCTCCCATGCCCCGGCGCGGGCGAACTTGTAGGGGCCGTTGCCGATCGGGTTCTCTCCGAATGCCTTGATGTCCTTGAACGCGGCTTCGGGCAACGGATAGAACGGCGCGTACCCGAGTCCGGTCTCGAAGTCGATCGAGGGCGCTTTCAGCTCGATGGTGAATGTGCGATCGTCGACCACCTTCAGGCCCGACATCGTCTGCGCGGTGGGCTTTTCCGCGGACACCTCGTCGAAACCGACGATCGGGCCGAACACGTAACTCTGCAACTGCGCGTTGCTGCCGAGCGCCCCGTAGTTCCAGGCGTCGACGAACGACTTCGCCGTCACGGGGGTGCCGTCGGTGAACTTCCAGTTCGGTTTGATGGTCACCCGGTAGTTCTTGTGGTCCGTGGTCTGGATCGACTCCGCCATCTCGTCGTGCGCCTTGCCCGCCGCGTCGTAGTACTTCAGTCCCGCGAACAGCCGGTCGACCACCCGTCCGCCCATGTTCTCGTTGGTGTTGGTTGGTACCAGCGGATTCTGCGGCTCGCCGCCGTTGACGGTGACGATGTCGGCGTCGGCGCCGTCACCGGAGGAACATGCGGACAGTCCGAGGCCGGTGGCCAGCACGACCGCTGCGGTCAGCGCCATCGCTCTGTGGAATTTCAACGCGTCCTCCCGGTGCGAGAAGGGGGGAGCCGGACGCCACGCGCGCGAGGTCCATCAGCGCATGCCGACACGATCCCCCTGTGTGGTTGGCAGAGTATCCATCGGCGCGGGCACTGTCACCTGATTGATCCCAGTTCGTTGCACTTGTTACCGATCCGGCAACAATGCCGAAACACCCCGACTTTCCTGCGGAAATGCCCACTCGGCGGAATATTGCCACGGAAGCAGCCGAGCGCGGAACGCCGCGCGCCGACGGCGTGCAGGCCGAGCTCGGCGCGGCGAGACCGGCTCGACCCGGGCGCCACACCGCACCCGGCGTGGGTCACAGTTGATTACTGTCGAACTCGGCTGCGTCGAATCGAGCGCTCAGGCTACGTGGAAAGAAGAGACGAGATGACTGAAACCAGCGCCGACCACAGGGACTCGTACCCGCCCACCGCGGAGTTCGCCGCCCAGGCGAACGCCGCTGCCGGACTCTACGAGCGGGCGGCGGCCGATCGCGACGCGTTCTGGGCCGAGCAGGCCGGGCGACTGCACTGGCACGAACCGTTCGCACAGGTGCTGGATTGGAGTGACGCGCCGGTGGCGAAGTGGTTCGTCGGCGGCAAGCTCAACGTCGCCTACAACTGCGTGGACCGCCACGTCCTGGACGGACACGGCGACCAGATCGCCATCCACTTCGAAGGCGAACCCGGCGACTCCCGTGCCATCACCTACCGCGAGCTGCTCGACGACGTCTCTCGCGCGGCGAACGCACTGACCGAACTCGGCCTCGTCGCGGGGGATCGGGTGGCGATCTATATGCCGATGGTGCCCG
>NZ_JABLTE010000154.1 GCF_013315795.1 Nocardia barduliensis | reverse complement strand
CTTGGTATCCGCCGCGTCCTTCTTCGCCACGGCGTCGAGTGTCTCCGACACTGCTCGATCCTTCCCGCCGAACCGTCAGGTCCGGCCAGTCAGACCAAGGTCAAATCCGCCGTTGTTCCGACAGTCCCGGTCTGTGTCGAGGCACGACTCGCCGCGCCGGTCTGGGCGGCGTCGATGGGGCGAGTTGACGCTGTTGATGATCTTTTCAGCTGGGATGACACCGAGCCGCGGGTAAGTACAGCTGACCAGTTACGTTGTGACCAAGCGGATTACGTTTTGCGCAATCGACATTATGACGCGGATGATTTGAAAACGGACGAAAACGGATTCGAGACTCGTTGCCCCGGTGCCTGTTCAAGAGTGTCAATGGAAAGGAGCCGGGCCATTGAGCAGTCGGGCGCCCCCCGGTGCAGAGAACGATCACCACGGCAACCAGGAGGCATCGCCATGCCTACGATCACTTCCATTTCGCCCACATCAGGGCCCACCACGGGTGGTACCAGTGTGACGATCACCTGCACCGGTTTCACCGGACCCACGACCGTCAGATTTGGTAATACCGCAACGACTTTCACGATGAACTCGCCCACGCAGATCACGGCCATCGCCCCGGCTGGTTCGCCGGGCACGGTGCAGGTCACCGTGACCACCGCAGCGGGGACCAGCAACGGCGTCTCGTATACCTATCTCGCTGTTCCATCGTTGAGCAGCGTCAACCCCAGCCAAGGCTCCACCGCGGGCGGAACCACGGTCACGCTCACCGGATCCGGGCTGACCGGAGTCACGGCGGTGAATTTCGGTAGCACGCCGGCGACGTCGTTCACGGTCAACTCCGACAATCAGATCACCGCGGTCGCGCCTCCCGGATCGGGGATCGTGTCGATCACCGTCACCGGGCCGGGCGGCACCAGCAACCCGGTCACCTACGTCTATGTCGTGATCCCGACCATCACCTCGATCTCGCCCACCGCGGGTCCGGCGTCGGGCGGCAACAGCGTCACGATCACCGGTAGCGGATTCACCGGTCCGCTGACGGTGCGGTTCGGGAATACCGCAACCGTTTTCACGGTCAATTCACCTTCCCAGATCACGGCCATCGCGCCTCCCGGGTCCGGCACGGTTCAGGTCACGGTGACCGGCTCGGGCGGAACCAGCAACGGCGTCTCCTACACCTATGCCGGGGTCCCCAGCCTGGCCGGCGTCACGCCCAACACGGCGCCGGTGACCGGCGGCACCACGGTCGTGCTCACCGGCACTGGCCTGTCCACGGCGACCGCGGTCAATTTCGGCGCCACACCTGCGACCTCGTTCATCGTCAACTCCGACACGCAGATCACCGCCGTCGTCCCCGCCGGGACCGGAACCGTGCAGGTCACGGTCACCACCGCCGGAGGAACCACCAACGGCGTCCCGCTCACCTACGTCGGGGTGCCCACCCTGACCACAGCGGTGCCCAACATCGGGCCGGTCACCGGCGGGACCACGGTGGTGCTCACCGGCACGAACCTGACCGGTACCACCGCGGTGAACTTCGGCGCCACACCGGCGACATCGTTCACGGTCAACTCGGCTACCCAGATCACCGCGGTGGCTCCCGCGGGCGTCGCGGGAACGGTGCAGATCACCGCGACCGGTCCAGGCGGCACGAGTAACGGCGTCGGCTTCACCTATGTCGCGGTTCCCGCCCTCGCCACGGTGGTGCCGAATGTCGGTCCGGTGACCGGCGGAACAACGGTCGTGCTCACCGGAACCGGATTGACCGGCGCCACTGCGGTGAACTTCGGCGCCACACCGGCGGCTTCGTTCACCGTCAACTCGGACACGCAGATCACCGCCGTCGTCCCTGCCGGAACCGGGACGGTGCAGGTCACCGTGATCACCGTTGGTGGAACAAGTAACGGTGTCGCCTTCACCTATGTAGTGGTACCTACCCTTGCCTCACTGGTTCCGACCGTCGGTCCGGTGACCGGCGGAACAACGGTCGTGCTCACCGGAACCGGATTGACCGGAACCACTGCGGTGAACTTCGGCGCCACACCGGCGACCTCGTTCACCGTCAACTCCGACACCCAGATCACCGCGGTGTCCCCGGCCGGAACCGGGACAGTGCAAGTCACCGCCACGACCCCGGGCGGGACCACCAACGGCCTGGCCTTCACCTACATTCCGGTGCCTGCGGTGGCCACGGTGGTTCCGAATGCGGGCCCGGCGCTCGGCGGAACGACAGTAGTGATCACCGGAACGGACCTGACCGGAGCCACAGCGGTGAATTTCGGTGCGACACCGGCGACCTCCTTCAGCGTCGACTCCCCCACCCAGATCACCGCCGTCTCCCCGGCAGGGACGGGAACCGTGCAGCTGACGGTGACCACTGCGGGTGGAACCAGTAACGGCGTCGCCTACACCTACGTTGCCGCGCCTGCTCTGACCACGGTGGTTCCGAGCGTGGGTCCGGTCACCGGCGGCACGACGGTCGTGCTCACGGGCACGAATCTGACCGGAACCACAGCGGTGAACTTCGGTGCCACCCCGGCGACCTCGTTCACCGTCGACTCCCCCACCCAGATCACCGCCGTCTCCCCGGCCGGAACCGGGACGGTGCAGGTCACCGCCACCACAGCGGGCGGAACCAGCAACGGTGTCGCGTTCACCTACGTCGCGGTCCCCGCCCTCGCCACCGCAGTCCCGAGCACCGGTCCGGTCACCGGCGGAACCACGGTGGTGCTCACCGGAACCGGACTGACCGGAACAACGGCGGTGAACTTCGGTGCCACACCGGCGACCTCGTTCACCGTCGACTCCCCCACCCAGATCACCGCCGTCTCCCCGGCCGGATCCGGGACGGTGCAGGTCACCGCCACCACAGCGGGCGGAACCAGCAACGGTGTCGCGTTCACCTACGTCGCGGTGCCGACCCTGACGACGGACGTTCCGAGCGTGGGTCCGGTCACCGGTGGGACAACGGTGGTGCTCACCGGAACCGCGATGACCGGAACAACGGCGGTGAACTTCGGTGCCACACCGGCGACCTCGTTCACCGTCGACTCCGACACCCAGATCACCGCGGTGTCCCCCGCCGGGACCGGGACGGTGCAGGTCACCGCCACCACCGCCGGTGGAACAAGTAACGGTGTCGGCTTCACTTATGTCGCGGTGCCCGCTCTCGCAACGGCGGTGCCCAACGTCGGTCCGGTCACCGGCGGAACAACGGTGGTGCTCACCGGGACCGCGCTGACCGGAACAACGGCGGTGAACTTCGGTGCTACACCGGCGAGCTCGTTCACCGTCGACTCGCCCACCCAGATCACCGCCGTGGCGCCGGCGGGGACCGGGACGGTGCAGGTCACCGCCACCACCCCCGGTGGAACCACCAACGGGGTCGCCTTCACCTATGTGGCGGTGCCTGCCCTCACCACGCTGGTGCCGAACGCCGGTGTCGAAGCAGGTGGAACGACCGTCGTGCTCACCGGCACCGGATTGACCGGAACGACCGCGGTGAACTTCGGTGCCACACCGGCGAGCTCGTTCACCGTCGACTCGCCCACCCAGATCACTGCGGTGTCCCCGGCAGGAACGGGGACGGTGCAGGTCACTGCCACCACCGCGGGCGGAACCAGTAACGGTCTGTCCTTCACCTACATTCCGGTGCCCGCGGTGACCACGGTGGTGCCGAATACAGGTCCGGCTACCGGTGGCACGACGGTGATCATCACCGGATCGGGTTTGACGGGAGCGACGGCGGTCGGCTTCGGTGCGACACCGGCGACCTCGTTCAGCGTCGATTCGCCCACCCAGATCACCGCCATCGCCCCGGCAGGCACGGGAACAGTGCAACTCACGGTCACCACGCCGGGTGGGACCAGCAGCGGCGTCGCCTACACCTACATCCCGGTACCCGCGCTCACCGCGCTGGTGCCGAACGTGGGTCCGGCGGCCGGCGGCACGACGGTGGTGCTCACCGGCACCGGTTTGACCGGAGCCACCGCGGTGAACTTCGGCGCCACCCCGGCGACCTCGTTCACCGTCGATTCCCCCACCCAGATCACCGCCGTCACCCCAGCGGGGACCGGAACCGTTCAGGTCACCGCCACCACGCCGGGGGGAACCAGCAACGGCCTGGCCTACACCTACGTTCCGATACCCGCCCTCACCACGGTGGTACCGAACGTGGGCCCGGATTCGGGCGGGACGATCGTCGTCCTCACCGGGACGGGGCTGTCGACGGCCTCGGCAGTGAACTTCGGTGCCACACCGGCGACGTCGTTCATCGTCGACTCCGACACCCAGATCACCGCCGTCACCCCGGCCGGGACCGGGGCCGTGCAGGCCACCGTTACCACTGCGGGTGGAACCAGTAACGGCGTCGCGTTCACCTACTTCGCGGCACCCGCTCTGACCACGGTGGCGCCGAATCAGGGCTCGGTAGCGGGCGGTACGACGGTCGTGCTCACCGGCACAGCGCTGACCGGAGCTACCGCGGTGAACTTCGGTGCCACACCGGCGACCTCGTTCACCGTCGATTCGCCCACCCAGATCACCGCCACTGCCCCGGCGGGAACCGGGATCGTGGCGGTCACCGCGACCACGCCGGGTGGAACCACCAACGGTGTCATCTACACCTTCGTCGATGTGCCCACCCTCGCCACAGCGGTGCCCAGCACCGGCCCTGAGTCGGGTGGTACGACAGTCGTGCTCACCGGCACGGCATTGACCGGTGTCACCGCGGTGAACTTCGGTGCCACACCGGCGACCTCGTTCACCGTCGACTCGGCCACGCAGGTGACCGCCGTCGCCCCGGCGGGAACCGGGACCGTGCAGACAACCGTCACTACCGTGGGTGGAACCAGTAACGGCGTCGCGTACACCTACATTCCGGCGCCCGCCGTAACCGCTGCGGTACCTACAACGGGACCGGAGGCAGGCGGCACGACCGTCGTGCTCACCGGTACGGATCTGACCGGAGCTACCGCGGTGGACTTCGGTGCCACACCGGCAGCGTCGTTCACCGTCGACTCGCCCACGCAGATCACGGCCGTCGCCCCGGCAGGGACCGGAACCGTGCAGATAACCACCACAACCTCAGGAGGAACCAGCAACGGCGTCGCCTTCACCTACATCCCGGCCCCGGCGCTCACCCTGGCGGTACCCAGCACCGGAGCGGAAGCAGGGGGAACGACAGTCGTCCTGACAGGAACGGGTCTGACGGGAGCCACAGCGGTGGACTTCGGTGCCACACCGGCGACTTCGTTCACCGTCGATTCGCCCACGCAGATCACGGCCGTCGCCCCGGCAGGGACCGGAACCGTGCAAATCACCACCACCACCTCAGGAGGAACCAGCAACGGCGTCGCCTTCACCTACATCCCGGCCCCGGCGCTCACCCTGGCGGTACCCAGCACCGGAGCGGAAGCAGGGGGAACGACAGTCGTCCTGACAGGAACGAGTCTGACGGGAGCCACAGCGGTGGACTTCGGTGCCACACCGGCGACTTCGTTCACCGTCGATTCGCCCACGCAGATCACGGCCGTCGCCCCGGCAGGGACCGGAACCGTGCAAATCACCACCACCACCTCAGGAGGAACCAGCAACGGCGTCGCCTACATCTACACACCGGCACCCGCCATCACCCTGGCGGTCCCGAACACCGGACCGGAAGCGGGCGGAACGACCGTCGTCATCACCGGAACCGACCTGACCGGAGCCACAGCGGTGAACTTCGGCGCCACACCGGCGACCTCGTTCACCGTCGACTCCGCCACCCAGATCACCGCGGTCGCACCAGCGGGGACCGGAACCGTCCAAATCACCACCACAACAGCGGGAGGAACCAGCAACGGCGTCGCATTCGCCTATATCCCGGCCCCCGCCATCACCTTGGCGGTACCGAACACAGGCCCGCAGGCAGGTGGAACGCCTGTGGTCATCACCGGTACGGATCTGACCGGAACGACCTCGGTGGACTTCGGCACCACACCGGCGGCCTCGTTCACCGTCGACTCCCCCACTCAAATCACGGCCGTCTCGCCCGCTGGGACGGGAACCGTGCAACTCACCGTGACGACCTCTGGAGGAACGAGTAACGACCTCAGCTTCATCTATGTCTGACGGGTGATGGTGATGCGGACTGGGCCGTCGGCAGCTCTTGCCGGCGGCCCAGTCCCGTTGCATGTCCCCGGCCACCTCGGGCAGGCAGATCCACACCACCATCGACCCATGCCACACGGGAATGCCGAGGTGCGCGCGGCGACGCCGACAGCGCCTATCGGAGACACCTCCATGAAGACCGACCCGACCGGTGCGGGACCGGACGAATCGGCTTGAAAGGCGCCTGGTGGAGATAGCCCGTAACATCGTTCGGTGCCGTCCATTCCACCCTTGCCGTCGTTTCGTGGTTCTCATCGCCCGCATGCGGCGATGTCGCATATTCCTGTCCCCACCGCGCGAGCGATCGTGGATTGTGCGGTTTATGTGGACGGGCATCGGCTGCCGGGGCGCTATACCCATTCCGCGGCGCTGGCCGAGGTGCGGCAGCGGGGTGCGGGGTTTGTGTGGGTGGGGCTGCATGATCCAGACCAGGCGCAGATGGCGGATATCGCGCAGACGTTCGGGCTGCACCCGCTGGCGGTGGAGGACGCGGTCAAGGGGCGTCAGCGGCCGAAACTCGAGCGCTACGACGACACGTTGGTGTTGGTGATGCGGACGGTCGCCTACCTCGAGCATGAGTTGCACAGCGTCAGCGAAATCGTGGAGACCGGTGAGATGCTGGTGTTCTGCGCACCCGACTACCTCGTCGCGGTGCGACACGGTGAGCACTCCGGTCTGGCGGGTCTGCGGCGGCAGTTGGAAGCCGATCCCGACCGGCTGCGGCTGGGTCCCGGTGCGGTGCTGCACGGCATAGCCGACTACGTGGTGGATTCCTATATCGAGGTCACGGAGTCGGTCGAGCTCGATGTCGAGGCGATGGAGGAAGAAGTCTTCACTCCCCGCAGCCGGGTCGCGATCGAGTCGATCTACCAGCTCAAGCGGGAGGTTGTCGAGTTGCGGCGGGCAGTCAACCCGCTCGGGGTGCCGTTGGAGACACTCGGTAAGCCGGAAATGCCGCTGCCCAAAGAGGTCCGGCGGTACCTGCGTGATGTCGCCGACCACCACACCGCGGTTGGCGAACGCATCCATGACTTCGACGAGTCGTTGAGCGCTTTGATCAGCGCGGCGCTGGCCAAGATCAGCGTTCAGCAGAACACCGACATGCGGAAAATCTCTTCGCTCGTCGCCATTGCCGCAGTGCCCACGATGATCGCCGGGATCTACGGGATGAATTTCGATCACATGCCCGAACTGCGTCAGGTCTGGGGGTATCCGGCGGTGCTGGGCGTGATCGTCACCATCTGCACGGGCTTGTTCATCAGCTTCCGCCGTAACCAGTGGCTGTGAAGGATGCGGCGGGCACCCGGCACGGGCAATCCGCGGTAGCGGCTGGTGCGAAACCTGCCCGGTGGTCCGGACGCTCGTGGCGGCCCGCACCCTGTCGCCGAACACCACAACCCGCGGCACGCCGGGTGCGGCGGTAGCCTGGTGAGCGGCATGGACGACTTCGATGATCCGGACGAGGGGAGGGCCGTGGCCGTGTTCTCGCCGCGTGGTGTTGCGGTAGCCGCCATTGCTGTGACGGTTGTGCTGGCGGGCTGTTCTTCGGTGGAGCCCGCCTCGGACGCGCCGCCCCCGTCCGAGGTCAATCCTTTCGCGCGCTGCAAACCGATCACCGATGAGCAGATCCGGCAGGCGGCCGAGGCCGATACCCTCACCGCCCACCTCGCACCACCGGTGTGCACGTGGAACGCGACAAGGGTCGCCGGAGACAGCGAGCTGACGTTCACTTTCACCGAAGTCGACTCGCTGCAACAGTTGTGGGACCGTGCCCGCCAAGCCGGCTACGAGACCGAACACCTCACCGTGATCAGAGAAGCCTTGGGGACCACGATCACTGCCACCGGGTTCTACGTCCGTAACCCGCGAGACCCGGGACATTGCGAGGTATCCGCGGCGGTCAACGGGTCGATCACCTGGCGAGTGCGGAACCTTTCCCAGCCCACGACGCCCGACCCGTGCGCGGTAGCGCTCGAACTGGCCACGCTGACCATCAACCTCGCACCATAGCTTTCCGCGCTGCTGACGGCGAAGCGTTTGCCGGCGTCGGTCGATGGTCAACCGCCGATATGTCGTGACTTTCACCGGGTCACACCTCGAGCCGGGATCCCATGATCACGGTCCGTTCGCGGGGCAGCCCGAAGTAGTCGGCGGCGTCGGAGGTGATGGAGGAGGTGGCGATGAAAAGGCGTTTACGCCATGCCGCCATGGTGGGGAACGATCCCCTTTTCAGTTCGATCTTCGACAGGAAGTAGGAGGCATCGTCCACCGAGCTCGGGCCTTCGGTGCGGGCCGGATCCAGGGATTGTGGATGGCGATGAACCTCGAACAGCCCGAACCCGCACCCCGTCCCGCCGCGCGGCGGCCGCGCCGAGGCGGGTCCGCGCTCGGAGCCGGGCAGCGCATCGGACGCTGCGACGCCTGCGCCCGAAACGGCATCGTCCACGCCGACAACTACTGCACCGACTGCCGCGTCGACCTCGGCCTCGTACCCACCAGACGCCGCAGCGCAGCGGTGGCCTGACCCACCCCTGCTCGGCACCATCCCGTGTTCGCCGGTCCGCCGCGATGTCACCTCCTGCGGCGGACCGGTCCACCACCTCCCGATCCGATTAGGAGCGCCACCGTGCACCGACTCCCCCACCGAGCACGTCGCACCCTGGCCGCGCTGCGCGCCGCGCTCGCGCCCCGCCCGACCCAAGTCCGGGTCTACCTCAACACCGACCCGACCGCGCTGCTGACCGGGTACCTGCCCCACACACCAGTAGCGCTTGCCTACGAGTTCGTGCTGCGCGTCGACCCGACCACCGCCACCGACAAGGTTCTGCTCGAACGTGTCTTCGCCGCGTTCAACGATCACCCCGAACACGACGACGACCAGATCCACACCGACACCTGGTACGCCAAAGGGATGCGGGCAGTGGCAGGACTGCGGTCCCTCTCGGTCGGCGACCTCGTCGGCCTCGACGACCGCCACTACGCGTGCCGGTCCTCCGGATGGACCCGCGTCACCACCCCACCGGCCTGCCCGGTACCGCAGCGATAGCCGGTTCCCCGGTCGCGGGGTGCTCGAACCGTGCCGAGCAACAGCATCCGCAATCCGACCACCTCCGACCGGAAGGACCACTCGCCATGACTCACCCCGCGCGGCCCACCGACCCCGCGCGCCTCACGATCACCGAGCTTCCCCAGACCTTGGCCACCGGCCGGTCGGTCGTGGTGTCGATGCGCGCCGCCAGCGGCCACCGACACCTGATCGAGTGGGCGCGCCGCCACCACCTGTTCGTGCCCGTGGACCGCACCAGCAGTTGGGGCAACCCGTTCGTCCTCGGACGCGACGGCAACCGCGACGACGTGCTGCGCGCTCACGCCCGACACCGAGCCGACTGGCCCGACCTTCGGGCTCGCCTGCGTCGCGGTGAACTCGCCGCCCGCGTGCTGGGCTGCTGGTGCGCACCCAAGCCCTGCTACGGCCACACCCTCGCCGCACTGAGCCTCGATCCCGACCTCGACCCGCTCGCGGCGGTCCCCACCCGGCAGCACCGGCGGACGTGACCGCCCGGGAAGTCGGGCACCCAGCAGCCCTGCCCGTCCCCTGTAGTCACTGATCGCCCGCACCGCTTTCAATCTGTCCCCAGCCATCCACACCTTCGCCCTACCACCCACCTCCACCATCCACGATTCATCCACACCTCTCATCCATACCTTTTCAAGCACACCTCTTCCATCGAGGATAACGATTCGGTAACGACCAGCGCTTTTGTCCGGCTTGAGGAAAATTTGGGCAGAGATACCCCTTGGCAAGAGCCGCGAGATCTGCGCTTGATGAGTATGTGACCGCGACCATTCATAAAGTCGTGGCAGGCAATGGTTATCAGTACTACCTGCGAAATGTTGCCGCGTATGATGCAACATCGCGCGGCCGTTCCAGCCTGGCCGACTATTACTCCGCGAGAGGTGAATCCCCGGGGCACTGGCACGGCAGCGGCTTGGCCGCGCTCGGCCTGGATATGTGCGCCGAAGTGACCGAGGCGCAGATGAAATCCCTGTTCGGACTGGGTCGTCACCCCGATGCGGACCTGATCGAAGACCGGGTCTACGTGCAGCAGATCCAACTCGGTGCCAAGCACAAAGATGCTTCACGCGCGGCCGATAATGCATCCCGTTTGGGCAACCCATTCCGCCTTTATCGCGATGATTCCGAATTTCGCAAACGGTGCGCGGACGCCTTCGAACGACACAATTCCACGCACGGAATGGACCCACACGATGCCATTCCTGACGCTGAAAGAGCGCGCATCCGCAGCATGGTAGCGACGGAAATGTTCACCGAGGAACGCGGTCGCGCACCCATGGATGCGCGGGAGTTGTCGGGGTGGGTGGCGAGGAACTCGCGCCCGAACACCACCGCGGTCGCCGGTTTCGACATCACGTTCTCGCCGGTGAAGTCGGTATCGGTGCTGTGGGCACTCGCGCCACGCGGCATCGCGGAGAAGATCGAGGCCGCTCATCAGGCCGCGGTCGATGACGCTCTCACGTGGTTGGAGCAGCACGCGATATTCACCCGCTTGGGTCGCAACGGTGTGCGCCAGGTCGATGTCGAAGGCATTGTGGCCGCGCGTTTCACCCACCGGGACTCTCGTGCGGGTGATCCCGACCTGCACACTCATGTCCTGATCGCCAACCGCGTGCATACTCTGGATGGACGCTGGCGCACCCTGTACGGCGGCGCGCTCTATCAGTCCGTGGTCACCGTGTCGGAGATCTACAACACGCGCCTCGAACATCACCTGGAGACTCTCGTCGGCGTGCAATTCACCGAGCGCCCCACCCCGGATCCGTCCAAGCGGTCGGTGCGTGAAGTCGTGGACATATCACCGCAGTTGATCGAGGCATGGTCGAAGCGCGAAGCGGCGATCAAAGTCCGCCTCGGCGATCTCGCCGCCGACTTCCAACACCGCTTCGCGCGCGAGCCGACCGCCACGGAAATGTACGTCCTCGCCCAACAGGCCACACTCGAAACCCGCAGCGCCAAACACGAATCGCGCTCACCAGCCGAGCAACGCCACAGATGGCACGCCGAAGCTGTTGCCCTGCTCGGCGGCCGAAACCACCTATCGGGAATGCTCACTGCGGTACTGAATCCATCACCAACGCTACGGCTTACGCCATCGCCGGCGTGGATAGCGCGCACTGCGGAGCGGGCAATCGCAGTGGTGTCCGAACATCGCTCGACGTGGCGGCACACCAATATACGCGCCGAAGTGGAGCGCCAGATCCGCGGCCACATCACCGCCGCGGACTGGGATCGGGTCGCCGAGGCAGTTGTCTCCGAGGCACTTTCACCATCCAGATCGGCCCCACAACCGGACCCAGACCTCGCCGATGAGCCCGTGCTGCGCGTAATCCCTGCACCACTCCGTCGCCGCGACGGCGCGAGCGTCTACACCCGGCCCGGCGGCCAGCTCTACACCACCGACGCCACCTTGTCGGTCGAGCGGCGGTTGATCGAACTGTCGGTACAGCCCGGCGGTCGGCAACTGGCACCCGCAGTGGTCGCCGACGCAGTGCAGAAACACGACGCCGCCAATCCGGATCGGCGGCTCAACGCCGGACAGATCGGTGTCATCGAAGGCTTCGCCACCTCCGGTTTGCAGGTTCAGACCGCCAACGCTGCTGCGGGATCGGGGAAGACTACCGCCATGCGCGTACTGACCGACGCATGGCATCACAGCGGCGGCAATGTCCTCGGACTAGCGCCGACCGCGTCGGCCGCCGCCGTGCTGGGCCAGTCGATCGGCGCCCGCACGGAAACCGTCGACAAGCTCCTCCACGTCTTGAACCAGAACATCCCATACGCCATCGACCCGATGCTGGAACGAGAAACGCCACGACTGCTGCCTGAATGGGCGCTGCGAATCGACCGCGACACGTTGGTGATCGTCGACGAGCACGTCAAGCTCGGCAACCGCAAACGATTGCGCCTGCTGGAATTCCTCACCGAGCGTGGCGCGACGGTCCGCTGTATCGGCGACGACCATCAGCTGTCCGCGATCGAAGCCGGCGGCGCTGAAGCCGATGCCAGCGCCGCCACACCGCACCAGACGATGACCCTGACACAGGTGGTCCGATTCGCCTCGGCGGGTGAAGCCACCGCGAGTTTGCGGTTACGCGAAGGTGATACCGCCGCGCTGGGCTGGTACCTGGACAACGCTCGCGTGCACGCCGGACATCAGGGCGCGACCCACGACGACGCCTACACCACATGGGTGACCGACCACCTCGCCGGCCGCGACACCCTCATACTCGCCGCCACCCATGAGGTCGTGACGGCGTTGAACGCGCGTGCTCGCGCGGACCGGATCACGCGCATCGGTGGCGATATCGGTGCGGAATGCGTCCTCGCCGACGGTCTCGCTGCATCGGTGGGCGACACCATCCGCACCCGCCGCAACAACCCGCGACTGCGACTCGGCGACCACGATTGGGTGCGCAACGGCTACAGCTGGACCATCACCGACGTCCACAACGACGGCAGTATCACCGCCACACGCCACCGCACTGGCGATGACAAAGCAGGCGAAAGAGTGCGCCTTCCCACCGACTATGTGCGCGCCCATGTGCGCCTCGGCTATGCGGCGACGATCGATTCCGCGCAAGGAATTACCACGGATACGTGTCATGTCGCGCTCACCGGAGCCGAAACCCGGCAACAGTTCTACGTCGCGATGACCCGCGGAAAACACGGCAACCACGTCTACGTCCCGACCGCATTAGACGGCACAGAAGCATCCTTCTGGAGCGAACCAGCAGTGTTTCCACGCACCGCCGTCGAAGTCTTGGTACGCGTACTTGGCCGCGACGGCGCGCGAAAATCCGCGCACACGCAACTGCGCGATGCGCTCGACCCCTACTCGCGGATCGGACGCGCGCTCGATGTCTACCTCGACGTGCTCGGCGTCGCAGCCGAGCACGCCCTCGGCCCCGACGGCCTGCACCGTATCGACACCGCCGCCGAAACGGTGCGTCCGCGTCTCACCGACAGCCCCGCCTATCCGGTGCTGCGCCAACATCTCGCCGTCATCGCGATGACCGGACGCGACCCAGTCACCGCCCTGGAATCCGCAGCCGCGGCACGGGAACTCGACACCGCCGACGACCCAGCCGCGGTCCTCGACTGGCGTCTCGACCCCACAGGAACGCACACCAGCAACCCCGGACCACTGCCCTGGGCACGCGCCCTACCCGCCACACTCCACACCGAACCCTTCGCCGAACACCTGCAAGCACGCCGACGAGTCGTCACCGCCCTCGCCCACCAAATCCGCGACGACACCCGCACCTGGACCCCCGCCACCGCACCACGATGGGCACACGCCCTGATCGGGGCAGACCCGCACTTGCTCGCCGAACTCGCGGTGTGGCGGGCCAGCCTGCACATCCCCGACCACGACCTACGGCCCACTGGGCCGCATCGATACGCTGCCCTCGAACGCGCATATCAACAGACCCTCGATGACCGACTCGCCAACGCACAGGGCGCCGCGCAGGCACCAGCCAACACGTGGGCCACACTGGCCCGATCGCTCGACCCGCGCCTCACCACCGACCCCTACTGGCCGACACTCGCCACCAAAATCGACGCCGCCCACCGCGCTGGCCACGACATCACCGAACTACTCACCGACGCAGCGAACCAGCGACCCCTCCCCGACGAAATGCCCGCCGCAGCGCTGTGGTCACGGCTCGACCTCGAACTACACCCCGGCCCCGGCATGACAG
>NZ_JABLTE010000153.1 GCF_013315795.1 Nocardia barduliensis | reverse complement strand
GGGGAGTAGGGACTTCTGTCGTCCATTCAGCTGTCAGGGTGGCCCGTTTCGCCCGTCGGTCGGGTCGCACGCCCTGACCCGGCATCCGGCATCGGAGGGCTGCCGGTGGCCTGTTCCTGGCCCGTCGACCATCGGCTGTCCGGATGGCGATTTGGTGAACCGCCGGTGGCGCGTGCTAATGTTTCGTCTCGTCCGGAGGGCACCCCGAGCCGCCGGAAACAATGTCAGGTCTCATAGCTCAGCGGGAGAGCGTCCGCCTCACACGCGGAAGGTCGCTGGTTCGATCCCAGCTGGGACCACTCACACAGTACGAGACCGGTGCAGTTTCTGCCCGGTCTTCTCGTCTCTTCGAGTCGATCGAAATCGTTGCCGCGTGCGGCCGCCTCCGGCCCCCCTCGTGTAGGCCACCTCTTGGTTGCGCTGTGACCTGAGTCACATTATGGTAGCGGTTGCCCTCCTTGGGACCCGAACCCTTTCCATACGCTTTGCGAAGTCTTTACTATCAATGCGACCTCGCGTCACGGGTCGCGCTTCCGCCCACGGATGGGCGGCCCGAGCCCCCGCCCGCCGCTCGTTTTCGATGCCAAGAACATGTTTGACCGATGAACCGGGTCACGTCCCGGCGAAGGAGAAAATATGTCCACCGACACCGATTCCGCACCACGGACGTCGCTGCACGCGGGCATGGCCGGTCGCCTGACCGGGATCGGCCGCGCCGATCTGCCCGCCTCGATCGTGGTTTTCCTTGTCGCCCTGACACTTTCGCTCGGCGTGGCGGTGGTCTCGGGTGCCCCGGCGGCGGGCCTGATCGCCGCCGTCGTCGGCGGTGTGGTGCCCGGACTGCTCGGCGGCTCCGCGATCCAGGTCGGCGCGCCCACCGACAGTCTCACCGTTGTCGTCGCCGAGAGCGTGCAGCAGTTCGGCTGGGCGGCAACCAGTTTGATCACCATCGGCGCGGGGATGCTGGGCATCGCCGCCTATCACCGCGGGCACGCGCACGTGCTGCGCCCGCACCTCGACCAGGCGGCGGACGCCGGATTCGGCGTGGTGGACCAGCTCGGCATGGTCGATGTCGCGGTGCAACTGGAGACGCTGTACGGGCACCCGGCCGTGCGGCGGGCCGTCGAACAGCGGGGCGTCGCGGTGTCGGGGTTGTTCTTCGATCTGGCCACCGCCCGTGTGATCGAGGTCATGGTCGACGGCATCGCGGAGTTGGAGGACGACGGGCGGCGGATCGCGGCGGAACCGGTCTGACCGGGCGATGTGCGGCGCGTCACGGTGATAACGACGAGAGGACGGTGGGGAATAACACACAATTGGCGAAGTTCTCAGGCTTTGCTAAGTCTTTACCAATACACTTGTCCTCGTTTACATCTCGACTCATCGCTGTGTCGGGACTGCTTCACCGCGAGATGCCGGTTCGCGGTCTTGTGCCCTGCTGGACATGTTGATCGTCAACCGACCTCGGCGAATCAGCCGAGTCGGCGAAGGAGAGTCATGGCTATCGATCAAGATTTAGCCCCGCCACTGTCGATGCCCGCACCGACGGGCTCGGGCCGCAGTTCCGGACCACTGTCCGACCGCTTCACCGACATCCTGCGCCACGATGTACCCGCTTCCATCGTGGTCTTCCTTGTCGCGCTACCGCTTTCGCTCGGTATCGCGATCGCTTCCGGAGCCCCTGTCGCCGCCGGGCTCATCGCCGCCGTCATCGGCGGTATCGTCGCCGGAACGTTCGGTGGTTCGGTACTCCAGGTGAGCGGCCCTGCCGCGGGCCTCACCGTCGTCGTCGCCGAGACGATCAACCAATTCGGTTGGCGTCTCACCTGTTTCATCGTCGTGATAGCCGGTGTGCTGCAGATTCTGCTCGGGCTCAGCCGGGTGGCCAGAGCGGCGCTCGCCGTGGCGCCGGTGGTGGTGCACGCGATGCTCGCCGGTATCGGTATCACCATCGCGCTGCAGCAGATTCACGTGCTGCTCGGCGGTTCCTCGCACAGCTCGGCCTGGCGGAACATCATCGAGCTGCCGGGGCAGCTGATGTCGTTGCACGGCGGCGGCGCGTTGATCGGCGCTGTCGTGATCGCGATCATGCTCGGCTGGAAGTACATGCCCGCGCGGGTTCGCGTCGTACCGGGCCCCTTGGTCGCGGTGCTCGTCGGCACGGCGTTGTCGCTGGCGCTGCCGCTCGATGCCGAGCGCATCGTGCTCAACGGCTCGCTGTTCGACGCCATCGGCCTGCCCGCGCTGCCGCGCGGCGACTGGTCGGGTCTGGTCCTGGCCATCATCACCATCGCCCTGATCGCCAGCGTGGAGAGCCTGCTGTCCGCGGTGGCGGTGGACAAGATGCACACGCGCAAGCGCACCGACTTCGACCGCGAGTTGATCGGCCAGGGCTCGGCGAACGTGCTGTCCGGCCTGCTCGGCGGCCTGCCGGTGACCGGCGTGATCGTGCGCAGCGCCACCAACGTGCAGGCGGGCGCGCACAGCCGCGCCTCCGCGATCCTGCACGGCGTCTGGCTGCTGGTGTTCTCGGTGGCCCTGGTGTCGGTGGTGGAGCAGATCCCGAAGGCCGCACTGGCCGGCCTGCTCATCGTGATCGGTACCCAGCTGGTGAAGCTGGCTCACATCAAACTGGCCCAGCGCACCGGTGACCTGCTGGTCTACGCCGTGACGGTGCTCAGTGTGGTGTTCCTGAACCTGCTGGAGGGCGTGCTGATCGGCCTCGGCCTGGCCTTCGGCCTGCTGCTGTGGCGGGTGGTCCGGGTGGCGGTCAAGGCCGAGCAGATCCCGGGCACGCAGCGCTGGCTGGTGACCGTCGACGGCTCGGCCACCTTCCTCGCGCTGCCGAAGCTGTCGGCGCAGCTCGCCAAGATCCCCCCGGGAGCCGACGTCACGGTGGAGATGACGGTCGACTTCCTCGATCACGCGGCTTTCGAGGCAGTCGAGGAGTTCGCCCGCCAGCAGGTGAGCAGCGGCGGCAGCGTCGACTTCGTGGAGATCGGCGGAGCCAAGATGGCGCACGCCACGGCGAAACCGCCGTCGCGGAGCTTCGCGCGCTCGGTCTGGGACGACATCCTCGGTCCGTGGCGGCGTGACGAGCGGCACGAGAACCCGGTCGCGGCCGGTGTCGCGGCCTACCACCGCAGCCACGCGCACGTCGTCCGGCCGCACCTGGACGAGTTGCGCGACAAGCAGGACCCGGATTCGTTCTTCCTCACCTGCTCGGACTCGCGGATCGTCCCGAACATCATCACCAACAGCGGGCCGGGCGACCTGTTCACCGTGCGCAACGTGGGCAATCTCGCGCCCGCCGAGGGTGACGCGTCGGTCGAGGCCGCGCTGGTGTTCGCGCTGGAACAACTGAATGTGCGTTCGATCGTGGTCTGCGGGCATTCCTCCTGCGGTGCGATGAAGGCGCTGCACACCGGCGCCCAGGTGCCCGGTGTGGACGCCTGGCTGGCCCACGCGCGGCCGAGCCTGGAGCGGTTCCGGGCGGGCCATCCGGTAGCGGCCGCGGCGCGGGAGGCCGGCTTCGGTGAGGTCGATCAGCTGGCCATGGTGAACGTCGCGGTGCAGCTCGAGCTGCTGCACCGGCACCCGGCGGTGCGCAAGGCGGTCGCCGAGCGCGGCGTCACGGTGTCTGGCCTGTTCTTCGACATCGGCAGCGCCCGGGTCGTCGAGGTGACCGAGAACGGGATCGCGCACATCGATGACGCGGGTCATCAGCACGCTCCCGAATTGGTCTGATAGACGGGGACGAGTTATCCCGCCCGGGCGCGCCGTCCGGGCGGGATAACTGTGTCCGGGCGCGTGGAGCCGAGTTCGGCGTGACCGATTGCTCGTACTCTGGGGACGTGTCCGCTGATCTGGAAACGAGCCCGGCCCACCGGCCGACCCGCTGGCGCGCCTTCCGTGCCGGTCTCGAACGACGACCTACCCTGTACCTCGGCTACCGGATCGTGGTCGCGGTGGTCGGTGTCGCCGTGCTCGCGGTCGGTGTCCTCGCGATCCCCTATCCCGGTCCCGGCTGGGCGATCGTGTTCGCCGGACTCGGCATCCTGGCTACCGAATTCGCCTGGGCGCACAAGGTATTGACCTGGCTGCGGGACCGGTACCGGCAATTGATGGCCTGGTATTCCGGGCAGGGCCCGGTCGTGCAAGTGGCCGGGGCGGTCGCCACCGCCGCGCTGGTGGTCGCGACGCTGTGGATTCTGGGAACCTTCGGGCTCGTGGGCAGTTGGATCGGAGTGGAATGGGAATGGCTGCGCAGCCCCCTGTAACGGTGACCACCGTTCCGGGGCGCACGCTCACCCAGCCGGAATGGCTGGCCGCGCGGATCGCGGAGATGGGCCACTCCTGGGGGACCGCGTCGCCGCGCGTCGCGGGCACGCTGTGGTGGTGCATGGTCGCCTCCGCTCTGGTGGAGCAGATCGCGCGGGCGTACGCCGCAGGCGAGGACGCACCCGAACCCGCACTGGACCGCATGGATTGCGAGGTGCGGCCCGACGGTGGCGTCGAGCGGGTGCGCCTCGTGGCGGACAGTGGTTCCGCGGGCTGCGGCGCGGTGGCGCTGCGTGCGACGCTCGCCGCCGTGATCGCGCCGGTGGCCGAGGTGTCCGGTGCGGGAGTGCCGTCGCTGTGGGCGATCGCCGCCGACGCTATCGGCAACCGTGCCCTGGACGCCGGTTCGGCGGACGCGGGCGCACGGCTGGCCCTGGACATCGGCGGCAAACTGCCTGCGCCGCGGTTCGTCGAGATCGGCGGACGCACCTTCGTCCGGCGCATCTCCTGCTGCCTGGTGTTCGAGGTCCCCGGCTGCCAGATGTGCACCAGTTGCCCGAAGCGGCCTGCCGTCGAACGAACGGCCCTGCTCGCGGACCTGGCCGCCGAGGGCTGAGGACCTGCCGTACGGGCCCAAAGCCCGGAGGGGCGGGCCGAAGCGGCGGGACAGTAGCATGGTCGCGCCGGACGAACTTGCGATCGGCCACCATCCAGCGGGGACCCAGCCCGCACACGAGAACGCCAAGGAGAGCGCAGCCGTGACCACCTCAGCCCCCATCAGTCCTGTCGCCCTCGTCCGGGTGCCGGCCGGGACGACGGCGGGCGCCGCGGTGCGCGAGGCGGGACTACCCACGAAGGGGCCGGAGACCGTGGTGGTCGTCCGGGTGGACGGTGAGCTCAAGGACCTGTCCTGGACTCCGGACGACGACGTCGACGTCGAGCCGGTGGCGGCCAACACCGACGACGGTCGCAACGTCATCCGGCATTCCGCCGCGCACGTGCTCGCCCAAGCGGTGCAGCAGGAGTTCCCCGGGGCCAAGCTGGGCATCGGCCCCTACATCAAGGACGGGTTCTACTACGACTTCCGCGTCGAGCGGCCGTTCACCCCCGAGGATCTGGCCAAGCTGGAATCCCGCATGAAGAAGATCGTCAAGGGCGCCCAGCGGTTCTCCCGCCGGGTGGTCGAGGTCGAGGATGCCAGGGTCGAGCTGGCCGGTGAGCCGTTCAAACTGGAGCTGATCAGCGACAAGTCCGGCATCGATGACCCGGAGGTCATGGAGGTCGGCGGCAAAGAGCTGACCATCTACGACAACCTGGATCCGCGCACCGGGGAGAAGATCTGGGGCGATCTGTGCCGCGGCCCGCACATTCCGACCACCAAGTTCATCCCGGCCTTCAAGTTGACCCGCAGTTCGGCCGCGTACTGGCGCGGCGACCAGAGCCGCGAGGACCTGCAGCGCATCTACGGCACCGCGTGGGAATCCCAGGAGGCGCTGGACGAGCACCTGCACCTGCTCGCCGAAGCCGAGCGCCGCGACCATCGCAAGCTGGGCCTGGAACTGGACCTTTTCAGCTTTCCCGACGAACTCGGTTCCGGCCTTCCGGTGTTCCACCCCAAGGGCGGCATCATCCGCAAGGAGCTGGAGGAGTACTCGCGCCGCAGGCATGTCGCGGCGGGCTACGAGTTCGTCAACACCCCGCACATCACCAAGGGGCACCTGTTCGAGGTCTCCGGTCACCTGGACTGGTACCGCGACGGCATGTTCCCCGCGATGCACCTGGACGCCGAGCTCAACGAGGACGGCACCGTCCGCAAGCCCGGCCAGGACTACTACGTCAAGCCGATGAACTGCCCGATGCACAACCTGATCTTCCGTGCCCGCGGGCGGTCGTATCGGGAACTGCCGCTGCGGCTGTTCGAGTTCGGCTCGGTCTACCGCTACGAGAAGTCCGGCGTGGTGCACGGCCTGACCCGGGTGCGCGGCATGACCCAGGACGACGCGCACATCTACTGCACCAAAGAGCAGATGCACAGCGAGCTGACCGACACGCTGCGGTTCGTGCTGGACCTGCTGAAGGACTACGGCCTCGACGACTTCTACCTCGAGTTGTCCACCAAGGACCCGAAGAAGTTCGTCGGTTCCGAGGAGATCTGGGAGGAGGCCACCGAAACCTTGTCCAAGGTCGCCTCGGCCTCCGGTCTGGAGCTGGTGCCCGATCCCGGCGGGGCCGCCTTCTACGGGCCCAAGATCTCCGTGCAGGCCAAGGACGCGCTGGGGCGCACCTGGCAGATGTCGACCATCCAGCTCGACTTCAACCTGCCCGAGCGCTTCGACCTGGAGTACACCGCCTCCGACGGCACCAAGCAGCGGCCGGTCATGATCCACCGCGCCCTGTTCGGCTCCATCGAGCGGTTCTTCGGCGTGCTCACCGAGCACTACGCGGGCGCGTTCCCGGCGTGGCTCGCGCCGGTGCAGGTCGTGGGCATCCCGGTCGCGGAAGCGTTTGCTCCGCATCTGGATCGGGTGATCGAGCGGTTGCAGGACGGGGGCATCCGCGCGCAGGTGGACCGCAGCGACGACCGCATGCAGAAGAAGATCTTCAACAACACCGCGCAGAAGGTGCCGTTCATGCTGCTGGCCGGTGAGCGCGACGTGAACGCGAACGCCGTGAGCTTCCGCTTCCGCGACGGTACCCAGGTCAACGGTGTCCCGGTCGACGACGCGGTGGCCACCATCGTCGCGTGGATCGCCCAGCGGGAGAACGCTTCGCCGACGGCCGACGGTTTCGAGATCCGATCATCGAGCAAGGGTGGGGCATGACCGAGCGTACGGTGCCGGACGGAATCGCGGATCTGGACGAGACCGCGCCGTCGGCCGAGCCGGGCAGCATCGTGGATTCCGGCGCCGGTGAACCGGATCGGCTGCTGCGGCTGTGGACGCCGTACCGCATGTCCTACATCGCCGAGGCGGCCACGGGGCCCAAGGACTCGACCGGCCATCCCTTCACGGACATCCCGAAGATGTCCGACGAGGACGGATTGGTCGTCGCCCGGGGCGAGCTGGTGTACGCCGTGCTCAACCTGTACCCGTACAACCCGGGGCACATGATGGTGGTGCCGTACCGCAAGGTCGCGAACCTGGAGGACCTCACCGAGGCGGAGAGCGCCGAATTGATGGCCTTCACCCAGCAGGCGATCCGGGTGATGAAGAGGGTGTCCCGGCCGCACGGTTTCAACGTCGGATTGAATCTCGGCGGGGTGGCGGGCGGGTCGCTGGCCGACCACCTGCACCAGCACATCGTGCCGCGCTGGGGTGGCGACGCGAACTTCATCACCGTCATCGGCGGGGCGAAGGTCATGCCGCAACTGCTGCGGGAGACCAGGGCGCTGCTGTCGGCGGCCTGGAAGGAGGCGTAGATGAGCGACCGGGCGGATCTGCCGTGCTGAGCTTCTTCGGCCGCGAGGCGTTCGCCAAAGCGACGGCTCCGCTGGGCCGTGCGCTGGTCGGCACGGGACTGACTCCCGACGCCATGACGCTGATCGGCACCACCGCCTCCATCGTCGCCGCGGTCACGCTCTTCCCGACCGGACACCTGTTCTGGGGAACCATGGTGATCTGGTTGTTCGTCATGTTCGACATGCTCGACGGCGCGATGGCCAGGGCCCGCGGCGGCGGCACGAAATACGGCGCGGTGCTGGACGCTACCTGTGACCGGTTGGCCGACGGCGCCATCTTCGGCGGCCTGGCCTGGTGGGCGGTCTTCCACGAGCAGCACAAGCCGCTGTTCGCCGCGACGCTCGTGGTCCTGGTCACCTCCCAGGTGATCTCCTATGCCAAGGCGCGCGCCGAGGCCAGTGGCCTGTCTGCGGACGGCGGCCTCATCGAGCGGCCGGACCGGTTGATCATCGTGCTGGTCGGCGCGGGATTCACCGGGATCGGCGGACATTGGGGGATCGAGTGGCTCACCTACGCCGTGCACGTGGCCATGTGGATCCTCGCCGTGCTCAGCATCGTCACCGTCGTCCAGCGGGTGCTGGCCGTGCGCAACTCACCGGGAGCGCGCACCGTGATCCCGGCCGGGCAGCCGCAGAGCCCGAGCGCGGGCAGCGCCGACACCACGGGACTTCCGTCGTGATCTCGACCTGTGCCGGACGCCGACCGATCGACGGGAGCGTCCGGCTATTCGTGGCGGCGGCTCGCCGCCCGGCGGCACGGGAGTGCGAATGAACATCGGAGAGCAGATCGCCGCCACCGGATACGCGGCGGGCTGGCGGCTGGTGCGTACGCTGCCGGAGCCGACGGCACGGCGGCTGTTCGAATGGGGCGCAGAGCGCGTCGCCCGCCGCGCCAACCGGGAGTTCCGCGCGGGCGGCGCGCCGAACCAGCTGCGGCGCAACCTGTCCCGGGTGCTCGGCGTACTTCCCGCCGACGTGCCGGACGAGCTGATCAGCGCGAGCATGCGGTCCTACGCGCGGTACTGGCGCGAGGCGTTCCGGTTGCCGACGATGGACCACGCCACGATCGACTACTTCGTCGACGGGTTGCCGCACCTGGACGCCGCGCTGGCGGAGGGACGAGGCGTAGTGCTGGTGCTGCCGCACTCCGGCAACTGGGACATGGCGGGCGTCTGGCTGGTGCAGCACTACGGAAGCTTCGCCACCGTGGCCGAGCGGCTGAAGCCGGAATCGCTGTTCGAGCGGTTCGTCGCCTACCGGGAGAGCCTCGGCTTCGAGGTGTTCCCGCTGACCGGCGGCGAGCAACCGCCGTTCGGACGGTTGGCGGCGCGCCTGCGGCAGAACGGGATCGTGTGCCTGATGGGCGAACGCGACCTCACCGGCAAGGGTGTGGCCGTCCAGTTCTTCGGTGAGCGCACCTGGATGCCTGCGGGTGCGGCGAAACTGGCCGTCGAAACCGGCGCGGCGTTGATACCGGTGCACGCGTGGTTCGAGGTCGATGCCGACGGCCGCGAGGACTGGGGGCTGAAAACCGAGGCGCCGGTGGACGTTTCCGGTGGGGTGGCCGCGGCGACCCAGGCATTGGCGGATCGCTTCGCGGCGAATATCGCGGAGCATCCCGCGGATTGGCACATGCTGCAACCATTGTGGGAGAGCGATCTCTCGCCCGAGCGGCGCGCCAGGATCGCCACCGCGCAGGCGAGCATCCGGGCCGAGCAGGGAGACGTATCGCCATGAAGATCGGCATGGTCTGCCCCTATTCGTTCGACGTCCCCGGCGGGGTGCAGGCGCATGTCGTCGAGCTGGCGCGGGTGTTCAACGAGCGCGGGCACAAGGTGAGCGTGCTCGCGCCCGCGTCCGAAGGCACCCCGCTGCCGGAGTTCGTGGTGTCGGCGGGCCGCGCGGTGGCCATCCCGTACAACGGGTCGGTGGCCCGGCTGTCCTTCGGACCCATGGCCTACACCAGGATTCGCCGGTGGATCGACGGCAACGATTTCGATGTGCTGCACATCCACGAGCCGAACGCGCCGAGTCTGTCCATGCTCGCGCTGAAGATCGCCGAGGGCCCGATCGTCGCGACTTTCCACACCTCCACGACGAAATCACTGGTGCTGAGCACTTTTCAGGGCGTGCTGCGGCCGTATCACGAGAAGATCTCCGGCCGCATCGCCGTCTCCGAGCTGGCGCGGCGCTGGCAGGTCGAGGCGCTGGGCTCGGACGCGGTCGAGATTCCCAACGGCGTGGACGTCGCGGCGTTCGCCCGCGCGCCCATGCTGCCCGGCTATCCGCGGGCGGGCGGGACGGTGCTGTTCCTCGGACGCTACGACGAGCCGCGCAAAGGCATGGAGGTGTTGCTCGGCGCGCTGCCCGATCTGGTGCGCGGGCATCCCGACGTCGAGATCCTGATCGTGGGCCGCGGCGACGAGGACCGCTTGCGCCGTGAAGCGGGCAAGCTGTCCGGTCACCTGCGCTTTCTCGGCCAGGTGTCCGACGAGGAGAAGGCTTCGGCGATGCGCAGCGCGGACGTGTACGTCGCGCCCAACCTGGGCGGGGAGAGTTTCGGCATCATCCTGATCGAGGCGATGGCGGCGGGCACTCCGGTCGTGGCCAGCGAACTGGACGCGTTCCGCCGGGTGCTGCGGGACGGTACGGCGGGCATGCTGGTCCCGGTCGGCGACTCGGCGGCCCTGGCCGCCGCGTTGCAGGCGGTGCTCACCGACGAGGTGCGCAGGGAGTCCTTGGTGCGCACCGCGACGCAGGTGGTCGGGGAGTACGACTGGCCGGTGGTGGCCGAACAGATCCTGCGCGTCTACGAGACGGTGACCATCGGCGACACGAGGGTGCGGGCGGCGGGATGATCACCTTCTCCGCGACGACGGTTCTCGTCCTCGCGCTGATCGCCGCGGTGGTCGTCGCGATCGGCCTGTGGGCGTACTCCACCGCCAACCGGCTCGACCGGCTGCACGTGCGCTCCGATCAGTCCTGGCAGGCGCTCGACGCGGCCCTGGCGCGGCGGGCGGTGGTGGCAAGGGCGGTCGCCATGGCCATCGCCGGTCCGGTGTCCGACCCGGCTCTTGCGGAGCAGGCCAGACAGCTCTCCTCGCTGGCGGATCGCGCCGAGCGCGCCGGTCGCGCCGAACGGGAGACCGTGGAGAACCGGTTGTCCTCGGCGCTGTCGGCGGTCGACATCGGCACGCTGCGGCCGCAGCTGGTTGCGGAACTGGCCGACGCCGAGGCCAGGGTGCTGATCGCCCGCCGCTTCCACAACGACGCGGTGCGCGACACGTTGGCGCTGCGTACGCGCCGGCCGGTCCGGCTGCTGCATCTGGGCGGTACCGCCCCACTGCCGTCCTACTTCGAGATCACCGAGCGCGCCACGCCCGCGGCCTCCACCGGCCTCGCGGTCGACACCATCCGCACCACCGCGCGCGTCGTGCTGTTCGACGAGCAGGACCGGACCCTGCTGATGCGCGGCCACGACCCGAAGACGCCGGAGGTGTCGTTCTGGTTCACCGTCGGCGGCGGCGTGGAGCCGGGGGAGAGTCTGCGCGTGGCGGCGGTACGGGAACTGTACGAGGAGACCGGATATCGCGCGGACCCGGCCGACCTGCGCGGTCCGATCTGGCGGCGGGTCGCGGTCTTTCCCTTCGACGGCCAGCTGATTCGATCCGAGGAATTGTTCTTCGCACTGCGGGTGCGTGGCTTCCAACCGAACCCGGCGAATCTGACCGCGATCGAGCGTCGCTCCATCACCGGAAACAAGTGGTGCACGGCGGCCGACATCGTCGCGCTGGACCGTTCCGGCGAAACGGTGTACCCGTATCACCTGGACGAGCTGCTCGCCGAAGCGGCCGAGGCGGCGTCCGGCACCGCCGATCCGGAGGTCCGTTCCATCCGCTGACCGGCCGCGAACCCGTGTGATCTGTTTCACGATCGTGATAGCGTCGCGATGATCCGAGGCGCCGGAGGGTAGTGCTCACAGGGACGCATGCGATTCGGCGTCGTGGTCCCGTTGACGGCGGGGCCGTTCCCGTTCGGTTGTGGAGGTAGTTGTTTCATGTCGTACCTGCTGTTCGATTTCCTGTTGCCGCTGATCGGCCCCGCGGCCGCGGAGTACTGGGCGACGTTGCTGGTGGTCGGCCCACTCTGAGCCATCGCCCGGCGGCGGCCGGGCAGTCCAGTACCGCGCCGGGACGGCACGATCGCCGAGCCCTCCCGGCCCAGGGCGCCATAACCGAGATCACACCAGGCCAGTGCCCTCCAACTGGCTATCAAGTGGCCTTTTGCGGCCGCCTAGAATCGTGGCGTTCGCATCCGAGCGACCGATTGGCGCACATGCTGGAGGAATTTGCCGTGACCACCCCCGAGACCACCCAGACCGTCGGCACCGCCCGCGTGAAGCGCGGTATGGCCGAGATGCTCAAGGGCGGGGTGATCATGGATGTCGTCACGCCGGAGCAGGCCAAGATCGCCGAGGACGCAGGCGCGGTCGCGGTGATGGCGCTGGAGCGCGTGCCCGCGGACATCCGCGCCCAGGGCGGCGTGTCCCGGATGAGCGACCCGGACATGATCGACGGCATCATCTCCGCGGTCTCGATTCCGGTCATGGCGAAGGCCCGTATCGGCCACTTCGTGGAGGCGCAGATCCTGCAGAGCCTCGGCGTCGACTACATCGATGAGTCCGAGGTGCTCACCCCGGCCGACTACGCCAACCACATCGACAAGTGGAATTTCACCGTGCCGTTCGTCTGCGGCGCTACCAACCTGGGCGAGGCGCTGCGCCGGATCACCGAGGGCGCGGCCATGATCCGCTCCAAGGGCGAGGCGGGCACCGGTGACGTGTCCAACGCGACGACGCACATGCGCAAGATTCGCCAGGAGATCCGCCGACTGGCCTCGCTGCCCGAGGACGAGCTGTTCGTCGCGGCCAAGGAGTTGCAGGCGCCCTACGAGCTGGTCCGCGAGATCGCGGAGACCGGCAAGCTGCCGGTGGTGCTGTTCACCGCGGGCGGCATCGCCACCCCCGCCGACGCGGCGATGATGATGCAGCTGGGGGCCGAGGGCGTGTTCGTGGGATCGGGCATCTTCAAGTCCGGCAACCCGGCCCAGCGCGCCGCCGCCATCGTCAAGGCCACCACCTTCTACGACGACCCCGACGTGCTGGCCAAGGTGTCGCGCGGCCTGGGCGAGGCCATGGTCGGCATCAACGTCGAGGAGATCGCCCAGCCGCATCGCCTGGCCGAGCGGGGTTGGTGAGCCCGCGCCGGTAGCGTCTGCCGCGGCGCTGATCAGCGTCGTCATGGGCGACCCGGCGGGCGAATAGGCCGCTCGGACCGGTTCCGATGCTAGGTTCAACTCTTACAGCGGCCAGAAGGTCGTCTCATGGTTTCCACAATCACGTTCAGTAGCTTCGCCATTCGATGGCCGCCCGGCCATTGCGCGCCCTCTCACCATCGGAACGATCCGAGCGCAAAGGACGAACAGTTGAAGCTTCGCAGAACCGGACGCCTCGCCGCCGCCGGGCTGGCCATGGTGGCCGCCCTGAGCCTCGCCGCCTGCGGCGGCGAGGACACGAGCGACTCGCCCAAGTCGACCCGCACCACAACCGCCGCCGCGTCCGCGACCATGCCGGCCGCGCCGACCGTCGAGGAACTCAACGCCTTGTTGCAGCGGGCACTCGACCCCACGGTGCCGAACGAGCAGAAGCTCGACCTCGTACAGGGCATCGAAGCCGACCCCGGCTTGCCCAACCGCTTGGCCGAAGCTTTCCGGCAGGCGAATGCCACGGCAGTGGTCACGGGCGTGACCACCTTCGGTGACAGCGTCACCGCACAGGCCAAGTTCACCATCAACGGACAGGAGAACCAGGTCGACGTGCCGTTCGTCCTGGACGGCGGCAAGTGGAAGGTCCAGAAGACCTGGGCCTGCCAGGCGCTGACCAACCTGAACCAGCAATCCCCGGCCTGCGCCGCCTGAACGCCGCAACCGGCCCCGCGCGCCGGGCGATGAGACGTGGCTCGTCCGAGCCCCGCATCGCCCGGTCGCCGGGCCGGATCGGTCCGCGGTGCCGGTTCCCGGCCGCCGCGTATTCCCAGGTGCGACATGGATACTGGAGCCAAGGGATTTACATGTCGATACAACCCTATGCGCATTCAACTATGTACTTAACCGCGCAGAATTTCGTTGCCTATCGCAGAGAGACAGCAAGGACGGAGGAAACTAACTCTCCCGGTCCGCGTCGACTCGAATCGCCGGGCGGTCCGGGTGGTCCCAGCGCACGAAGAAAGTTGGCGTGTAAGGGTTCTCGACGTCGTGCCGGAGTAGGGCGGGGATGGTCC
>NZ_JABLTE010000152.1 GCF_013315795.1 Nocardia barduliensis | reverse complement strand
GCCGGACCCCCACCTGCTGGAGAGCCACCGCCACCCCGACGCCGACCGTACCGCGTGGTGGGAGGCGCGCTTGGCCCGCGTCACCGCCTTGGTCCCGCAGGTCCCGCGCGCGTAGCGAGAACCGCTGCCATCCCTCCGACAGCGACACACCTCTCCTATCGCGCCCTCCACCTGACAGCACCCGCGCCCCCCATCGCGTCGCGGTCGAACATCATCCGGTCAGCGCTTCGACTTCCTGCGATGCGATGCCACGGATTCGACCGCGGATCGTGGCACACGGAACACCCCCGCACGGCGCGACAGCACTCCGCCGACAGGCACTTCGCTCGACGTGGCCGGAGCAGGCGACGGTTGCGCCGCACCTCCCCGCTGCACGGTCAGCGGAAGGCTCACCCGATCCGGACGCCACAGCCGAGCATGGTGGTGCGCAGGAGCAGCGCCGCCTCGGGACCGACGACGCCGTCGACCAGTTCCAGGTACCGGTCGCAGAATTCCGGGCCGTGCGCGGCCACCGATCCGGGCGCGGGCTCCAGGTGATGCGCGAGTTCGTGCAGGATCACCAGTTCCCGCAGCGCCCAGGCGGTGCCACCGGTATGCAGCGGAACGGCGAGCACGGCCTCGGCCGCCTCGTAGTGGGCGGCGGTGGTCCCGGCGCGTGCGCGGACACGCACCGGGACGGCGGCCCGATCCCATCGCCCCCGCACCCAATTGAGGGCCAGCACTTTGTCCGTATAACTCTGCACGGATGCCACGGAGGCGAAGCGGCGCTCGATCGGCAGGGTGAGATGGGAACCGTAGAGCTCGACAGTCCGTGCTCCGTGCTCGTCGGCGCGGTCGAACACCCCGCGGACCAACTGCTCGGCGTCGTACACCTTGGCGCGTTGACCATCGCGCACACTCATCGCCGCGACGCCGATCCGGTCCCGGCGAACCTGAACCGGTTGCCGAATCCCCCCGGTGCGTCGACCGGCCACACGCGGCCGAGGCCCGCCGATATCGCACAGCCCGCGCTGCCCACGTCGATCAGCCGCCCTCGGACGTCAATTTCGCCCGCGCGGCCGGGAGTTCGGGTGCGGTCCCGATCCGCGCGGCCCGGCCCGCGCGATCGCCCGCCGCCCGCGCCGCCGCCGAATGCCCTGTCGAAGCCTGCGGCCCGCGCCAGGTGCCGCGCGCCTCCGACGTCCGGGCGTAGAAATCTGTGAGCTCGATCTCTTTGTCGCGGAGGGCCAGCGCGGCGCCGGTCGCCGGTCCGTCCCCGGGCAACACCTCGGCTTCGACCTCCGCCTTCACCTCGGCCAGCCGCCGCCCGATCCGCGCCGCGAACGCCATCTGGAAGTTCAGCCGCGCCGTCACGCCCGCCACCGGCGCCTGCACCCGCCGCCGGATCCGGCGACCCCACCGCTTCTCCACCACGATCTTCTCCACCGTGGCCGATCGGTAGGCGCCCGACTTGATGTACTGGTCGGACGCACGCACCATCTGCACCAGCAGACTGGCGTAGAGCGCCTCGCAGGTATCGATGTCGGAGTCGAAACCGTAGGCGTAGACCTGCGTCGATGTCCTGGCGACATCGCAGCGCACGTCGTTGGCCGCGGCGATCGCCACGAACAATTGGACGTAGGTGCGCAAACCGCGTTTGCCCGGCTCACCGATCGGGATGACGCGCTGCACGGGGGTGGACCTGCGCTCGCGTCCCGCGATGTGCGCTCGCGCCACCGCGAGATCGATGGACGACTTCGTGGCCAGGCGCTGAGCCGCGGCGAGGAACGCTTCGGCCTCGTGCTCGTTGTCGGTGGATTCGGCCTTGCGCAGCAGTCCGCCGATGCGGGTGAGCATCCGATCGGGGACCGCGTTCGGCGAAGACATCGCGCCCCAGCCTAGTGGGCGACTTCGCGCCACTGTCCCGCACGCCGGATCGACACCATGTATCTTGCCTTGTGCACCGGCAGGGTGTGCTGCCGCTCACGAACGATCCTGGAGTGTTTGCGATGGCTGTGAAGAAGGTGTCGTCCCTACGTTCGTCGCTCGTGCCACGGGCCGCGGTCGCGGTCGCGTCGGTCGGGCTGCTGACCGCGACGTTCACCAGTGCATGCTCCAGCGACAGCGGCGGCAGCCCGATCAGCCAGAACCTCACCGGACGCGGTCCGATCACCTATGTCGAGGGCAAGGACACCACCGAGACCGGCGCGGTCAAGCAGCTGATCGAGCGCTGGAACGCCGCGCACCCGGACGAGCAGGTGACGTTCAAGGAGCAGTCGAACGACGCCTCGCAGCAGTACGACGACCTCGTCGAGCACATGCGTTCCAAGCAGTCCAACTACGACGTGGTCGCCCTGGACGTGCCGTGGACCGCCGAGTTCGCCGCCAAGGGCTGGATCCAGCCGCTGAAGGACTCCTTCACCATCGACACCAGCGCGCTGCTGTCGCCACCGGTCGCCAGCGCCACCTACAACAACACGCTCTACGCCGCGCCCCGCAACACCAACGGCGGCTTGCTGTTCTACCGCAAGGACTTGGTGCCCAACCCGCCCAAGACCTGGAACGAACTGCTGGCCCAGTGCCCCATCGCGCGCCAGCAGAACATCGGTTGCTACGCGGGCCAGTTCGCGCCCTACGAGGGCCTGACCGTGAACGCGGCCGAGGTCATCAACGCCTACGGCGGCAGCTTCGTCGGCGCCGACGGCAAGACGCCCACGGTGAACAGCCCGCAGTCACGCACCGGACTGAAGGTGCTGGTCGACGCGTACAACAACGGCGACATCCCCAAAGAGGCCATCACCTTCAAGGAGCCGGAGTCCAGCAACGCCTTCGCTCAGGGCAAGCTGATGTTCCTGCGCTCGTGGCCGTCCACCTTCGGTGACGTCGGCGGCGAGGCCTCCGCCGTGAAGGACAAGTTCGCGGTCGCTCCGCTGCCCGGCGACAACGGCGTCGGCGCCTCCACCCTCGGCGGCTACAACGCGGCGATCAGCGCGTACTCCAAGAACAAGGCCACCGCCCTGGACTTCCTGCGCTTCCTGATCAGCGAGGACGCGCAGCACATCGTCGCTTCCGGCGCGCTGCCCTCGGTGCGCGCGTCCATGTACGACGACCCGGCGCTGATCGCGAAGATGCCCTACCTGCCCGCGCTCAAGGACTCCATCGCCAGCGCGGTCCCGCGCCCGGTGACGCCCTTCTATCCAGCGGTGAGCAAGGCCATCCAGGACAACGCCTATGCTGCGTTGAACGGAACCAAGTCCGTCGACGACGCGATCACCGGTATGCAAAAGGGTATCGAGACCGCCGGATCGTAAGTGATCGAGCGCGATGGACCCGACGAACCCGCAGGAGAGAGAAACGGTGTCGGATCCTTCGGGAACGGCGACTAGCGTGCCGAAAGACGACGAAGCTGTTGCGGCCGAGCGTGGCTTCGCCGCGCGGCTGGCGCTGGACCTGCGACGCTCCGGGAAAGCCTGGGTGTTCGTCACGCCGGTGCTCATCGCGCTCGCGGTGGTCATCGGATATCCGGTGTTCCGGGCGCTGTGGATGTCCTTCCAGAAGGACTCCGGGCTCGACCCGGCCACCGGCATGTTCGTCGAAGGCGGCAGCGCCGGGTTCGCCAACTACACGCACTGGCTGCTGCAGCAATGCCAGGTCGTGACCGGCGAGACGGTGCCGTGCCCCACCGGCAACCTCGGCTCGCAATTCTGGATGGCCATCGGGGTCACGCTGTTCTTCACGGTCGTGACCGTCGCGCTGGAGGCGACGCTCGGCCTCGGCATGGCCATGGTGATGGGCAAGACCTTCCGCGGCAGGGCGCTGCTGCGCGCGGCCGTGCTGATCCCATGGGCCATCCCGACCGCCGTCACCGCACGGCTGTGGGAGTTCATGTTCCAGTACGACGGCGTGGTCAATCGCGTTCTCGGCACCCACATTCTGTGGACCTCCGACGCCTGGCCCGCCCGGTTCGCGGTGATCGCGGCCGACGTGTGGAAGACCACGCCGTTCATGGCGCTGCTGCTGCTGGCCGGTCTCCAGGTGATCCCCTCCGACGTGTACGAGGCGGCTCGCGTCGACGGCGCGTCGGCCTGGCAGCGGTTCACCCAGATCACGCTTCCGCTGCTGAAACCGGCCCTGCTGGTCGCGGTGCTGTTCCGCACCATGGACGCACTGCGCATGTACGACCTGCCCGCCATCATGACGCTGGGCAATCCGTCCACCCGCACGGTGTCGATCCTGGTGGTCGACCAGGTCCGGCAAGGCCCCAACAGTGCCGCCGCGTTGTCCACCATCACCTTCCTTCTGATCTTCGCGGTCGCGTTCGTGCTGGTGAAGGTTCTCGGGGCCAACGCGGTTCGCACGCAGGAAGAACAGCGGGAGGCGCACTGATGTCCGTGCAGACAGTGGACAAGCCCGCCACCGGGCAGCACACCGCACAGCCGGTTCCGTGGACCAAGCGCCTCGGCTCGGTACGGCTGTACCTCGGCGCCCTGATCGTGCTCGTCTGGGGTCTCGCGCCGTTCTACTGGATGGCGGTCACCGCGTTCCGCGACCCCGACTACACCTTCGACAACACCCCGTGGCCGACGCACGTCACGCTGGAGAACTTCCGCAACGCGTTCGACACCAGCCGCGGCAACAACTTCGGCAAGGCGCTGGTCAACAGCATCGTCATCGGCTCGATCACCACGGTGATCGCGCTGGTGATCGGCGTGCTGGCCGCGTACGCGCTGGCCCGGCTCACCTTCCGCGGCAAGTACGTGGTGGCCGGCCTGATCCTCAGCGCCTCGATGTTCCCCGTCGTCGTCCTGGTCACCCCGCTGTTCCAGCTCTTCACCAACCTCGGCTGGATCGGCGAGTACCAGGCGATGATCATCCCGAACATCTCGTTCGTGCTGCCGATGACGGTCTACATCCTCGCGTCGTTCTTCGCCGAACTGCCGTGGGAACTCGAAGAAGCCGCGCGGATCGACGGCGCCACCAAGATGCAGGCGTTCCGCTTGGTCATGCTGCCACTGGCCGCTCCCGCCGTGTTCACCACCGCGATTCTCGCGTTCATCGCGGCGGTCAACGAATACCTCTTGGCCCGTTTGCTCTCCAGCGACAAGACCGAGCCGGTCACCGTCGCCATCGCCCGCTTCTCCGGCAACAACCCTCTGGTGCAGCCCTACGCGGCGATCATGGCGGCCGGCACGATCGTCACCATCCCACTGGTCGTCATGGTCCTGCTGTTCCAGCGCCGGATCATCTCCGGCCTCACCGCGGGCGGCGTGAAGAGCTGAGTTTTCGGCCGCGCGGGCGCGGCGGGTTCGCGGCAATGCTTGGTCTCGCTTCGCTCGAAACCTGGGGTTGAGCTGGGTGGTTGCGGCGCAGGGTAGCTATAGGCCGAGTGACCGCAGACAGGGTGACCGCAGGCTGTGTGTACCGTTGGGTCGGGCGTGTCGCCGATGGAAAGTGGAAAGACTGCTTGTGGGAGGACGCGGTAAGCTCTGCTTTTCGATGCTCTTTTCCGTTCGTTCGTGCAGGTGAGTTCGTCCGGCGCTCCGGGAGGAGATGATCGTGAGCTCGTTCCGCAAACCGCGAGAACGTAGGCGCGGCGGCAAGGGCGCTCCCCCGACCGCACCGTATGCCTCGATCGCGGGCTGGACCGAGCGGCCGGAAGCGGCGAAACGCAACGCGCGCAACCGTCGTGAACGCGTGGCTGCTCGCCGGGCATCGCGGCCGCCGGTGGCGCGTCCGGCGCCGGAGGAGAATCGGCCGCCGCGCAGCAGAGCCGAACGTATCCGCCGACTGCTGCTCGCCTTGTTCATCCTGTTCGGCGTGGTGCCCGCGCTGCTGTCGGTGCTGGCGTACTGGAGTGCGGAGATCCCGGAACCGAGTGCGGTGCAGACGAATCAGATCGCGACCATCCTGGCGGCCGACGGCCGCACGGTGATCGCGAAAATCGTCCCGCCGGACGGCAATCGGACGCCGGTCCCGCTGTCCGAGGTGCCGCAACCGGTGCGCGAAGCTGTGCTGTCGGCCGAAGATCGCAATTTCTACAGCAACCCCGGTTACTCGACTTCCGGCTTCCTGCGGGCGGTGCGGGACAACCTGCTCGGGAAGGACAACGCGGGCGGCGGCTCCACGATCACCCAGCAGTACGTCAAGAACGCGTTTCTCGGCTCCGAGCGCACGGTCACCCGCAAGATGCGCGAGCTGATCATCGCGGCGAAGATGGCGCGGCAGTGGAGCAAAGACGACATCCTCGCCGCCTACCTCAATACCATCTACTACGGCCGTGGGTCCTACGGCATCGCCGCGGCGGCCAAGGTCTACTTCGACAAACAGGTCAACCAGCTGACCCTCGCGGAGGGTGCGGTGCTCGCCGCGCTGATCCGGACGCCCTCGATCCTGGACCCGGAGACCCACCTGCCGGAATTGAAGGCGCGCTGGCGCTACGTGCTCGACGGGATGGTCGAGATGGGCGTCCTCGCGCCGGGTGATCGTGACGCCACCACTTTTCCGCTGATCGTCCCGCTCGCCCAGATCCCGGACGACAACGTGGCCCGCGGCCCCGAGGGCCTGATCCGCAACCAGGTGGTGCGCGAGCTGCGCGACTCCGGCATCAGCGAACGCGACCTGAACAAGGGCGCGCTGCAGATCACCACCACCATCGACGCCAGGGCACAGCAGGCGGTCCTGGGCGCGGTGCGCGACCGGCTCGGTTCCCAGCCGCCGGAACTGCGTGCCGCGGTGGTGTCGATCGATCCCCGTTCCGGCGCGGTGCGCGCGTACTTCGGCGGTTACGACGGCATCGGCTTCGACTTCGCCCAAGCGCCGTTGCAGACCGGGTCGGCGTTCAAGGTGTTCGCGGCCATCGCCGCGCAGCAGCAGAGCATTCCGCTGTCGCGCGTGCTGGACAGCTCCCCGGTGACCGACCGCGGTACCCGGATCACCAACGTGGACGGCGAGTCCTGCGGCAAGTGCACCATGGCCGAGGCGCTGAAACGCTCGCTCAACACCAGCTTCTACCGGTTGACCATGTCGATGTTCGACGGGCCGCAGGCCATCGCGGACGCGGCGCACGCGGCGGGGATCCCGGAAGAGCTGCCGGGCGTGGCGGGCAAGACCCTCAGCGAGGACGGCGGTAAACCGCTGAACGGGATCGTCCTCGGGCAGTACGTGGTCCGGCCCATCGACATGGCCTCGGCCTACGCCACGATCGGCGCCTCAGGCGTGTACCACCGGCCCTATTTCGTGCAGCGGGTGGTGACCGGTGACGGGCGGGTGCTGCTGGATCGCGGCCCGGAGCAACAGGTCGGCGAACAACTGCCCGAGGGGCAGCAGCGCATCTCCCGGAAGATCGCGGAGAACACCACCGAGGCGATGCTCCCGATCGCGGCCTACTCCAACGGGCACGCACTGAAGCACAACCGTCCCTCGGCCGCCAAGACCGGCACCACACAGCTCGGCGCGAGCGATCTCAACAAGGACGCGTGGATGATCGGCTTCACGCCGTCGCTGTCCACGGCGGTCTGGATCGGCACCGAACAGTCCCAGCCGATCCGCACCGCGCGCGGAGCCGACATCTACGGCTCCGGCCTGCCCGCCGACATCTGGAAACAGGTGATGGACGACGCGCTCGACGGCACACCGATCGAACAGTTCGCAGGCACGCAGCCGCCGGCCGGACCGAATCAGACCAAGCCGCCCTCCGGCGGGCCCTACGACATCCTGAATCCACCGCAGCAGTCACCGCAGCGCGAACCCGTGGTGATCATCCCCTCCAGCGCGCAACCGCCCAGCGAGGTGGAGATTTTCCCGGGGCTGAGCATTCCGGTTCCTGGATAGCGATGATGCTGTGACCTTCCGTCGCCCGGTGGAACGCATGACGTGGCAGCATCGTTTGCCAGAGTGAGAGCGAACAGCGAGTGCGTCGGAACGGGCCGACGCCGAAACCGCGGAAACGATGCGGAAGGATATGCGCTCGAGCGACGGCAGCGCGGCGCGAGCGACGGGCCCGGAGGCGGTAGCCTGCGTCACCATGGAGGGCACCGGGAGCGACGCCAATTGAAGACAGACGAGACATAGGGGCTACGCCGGTGGATTTCAATGTCGTTGACCAACCCGAGACGCTGGTGGCGGGAACAGTGCTTCGCAGCCCCGCGCTCGCGGTCGAAGGACCGCGCCGCGCGAAAGTCGAAGAGGCGTGGAAGCGCAACCTGGCCCGCAAGCTGCCCGGACCGCCGACCACGGCGTACGTCGACCACGCGCCGGAGATCAATTCGTACCTGACCCACATCGTCGGCTACCGCTGCCACAGCCTGGCCGACCTGCTGCCCGGCGACGTGCTCGCCCGGGTGCCCGCCGGGCGCTTCGCCCGGTTCGTCGCCAGTGGAGACAATCTCGGCGACACCATCGTGAGCATCTGGCGAGCGGTGTGGGACGCGGAGGCCGCCGGGCGGCTGGTGCGTGCCTATACCGGCGACTGGGAGCACTATCCGGACGCACGCACGGTGGAAGTCTTCGTGGCAATGGCAGACGATCAGGGCAACGGGTAGGAAACAGACAGTGGACTTCGAGATCGTCACATTGCCGCAGAGCATGGTCGCGGGCCTTACCGTGCCGCTGGCCGGCCGCGAGGTGACCGCGCGTGACCTCGACCTGGTGAATTTCACCTGGGATCGGTACCTGGCACGGGAGAAGAACGTGCCGCGAGTGGCCGCCTACATCGGCCAGAACGATCACGCCGTCGCCGTGCTCGGCTACGAGATCGGCGGTATGGGGGAGCTGGACCCCGGCGACGTGCTCACCATCATCCCGCCGGGCCGCTACGCCAAGTTCGTCGTCGCCGACAAGCCCTACGACCTGCTGCGCACCGCCTGGGCGCAGGTGGCGAAAGCCGAGAGCGCGGGAACCATCACCCGCTCACACACCGCCGAAGTGGAGCGCTACACCGGCCCCGCCTCGGTGGAGGTCTACGTCTCGCTGGACTGAATCCGCGCGCTGAAGTGTACACGATAATGTGTACACTTCAGGTATGTCGGAGATCAGTATCCGGGAGTTGCGCGCCAACCTCGCCGCTCACATCCGTGAAGCCGAATCCGGCGAGCAAGTGATCATCTTGCGCGACGGCGCGCCCGCCGCAGCGCTGGTGCCGTTGTCCATGGTCGAGGCGTTCGATGCGGCCGAGGACGAACTTCTCGCGCGTGAAGCCGAAGTCAGGCTCGCGGCCGACGAGCGGACCTTCACCATGGCGGAGGTGCTGGCCGACCTCTTCGAGGACGACACGAAGTGAAGTACCGCTTTCGCTTCCTGGAGTCCGCCCGCCGGGAACTACTCGCCATCGAGCGTCAGGACGCGATGCGAATCCTGACCGCGCTCACGGCACTCGGCGACGACCCCTATGCTCCGGGGCTGGATGTGAAGAAGTTGTCGGGCCACGATGACCTGTTCCGCCTGCGAGTCGGCAGATACCGGGTCGCCTACCGGGTGGACAACGGCGTGCTCGTGATCCTCGTGGTGAAGGTCGGCTGGCGGAAAGACGTCTACCGCGGCCTATAGATCGAGGGGAGGTCGGCCGAGAGCGTCTCGCCTTCGGCCGACCTCATGCCCTGGTACGGTGCCTATTCCGCACCGATGATGAACGCCTCCAGCTGGGCGCGCGCGATGTCGTCGGCGAGCTGCTGCGGCGGGGACTTCATCAGGTAGGCCGAGGCCGGGATGACCGGTCCGCCGATGCCGCGGTCCTTGGCGATCTTCGCCGCGCGCACCGCGTCGATGATGATGCCCGCGGAGTTCGGCGAGTCCCACACCTCGAGCTTGTACTCCAGGTTCAGCGGCACGTCGCCGAAAGCGCGGCCCTCCAGGCGGACGTAGGCCCACTTGCGGTCGTCGAGCCAGCCGACGTGGTCGGACGGACCGATGTGCACGTCGTTGGCGCCCAGTTCCTTCTTCAGGTTGCTGGTGACGGCCTGGGTCTTGGAGATCTTCTTCGACTCCAGGCGCTCGCGCTCGAGCATGTTCTTGAAGTCCATGTTGCCGCCGACGTTGAGCTGCATGGTGCGGTCGAGCTGCACGCCGCGGTCCTCGAACAGCTTGGCCATCACGCGGTGGGTGATGGTGGCGCCGACCTGGCTCTTGATGTCGTCACCGACGATCGGCACGCCCGCCTTGGTGAACTTCTCCGCCCAGACCGGGTCGGAGGCGATGAACACCGGCAGCGCGTTGACGAACGCCACACCGGCGTCGATCGCGCACTGCGCGTAGAACTTGTCGGCTTCCTCCGAGCCCACCGGCAGGTAGGACACCAGCACGTCGACCTTGTTGTCCTTCAGCACCCGGACGACGTCGACCGGCTCGGCCTCGGACAGCTCGATGGTTTCCGCGTAGTACTTGCCGATGCCGTCGAGGGTCGGGCCGCGCTGCACGACGACATCGCTCGGCGGCACGTCGGAGATCTTGATGGTGTTGTTCTCGCTGGCGAAGATCGCCTCGGCCAAGTCGAAGCCGACCTTCTTCGCGTCCACGTCGAACGCGGCGACGAACTTGACGTCGCGGACGTGGTAGGGCCCGAACTTCACGTGCATCAGGCCGGGAACGGTCGAGGTCTCGTCCGCGTCCTTGTAGTACTGCACGCCCTGGACCAGCGAGGAGGCGCAGTTACCCACACCTACGATGGCGACGCGAACTTCTGTGGCGTTGTCAGCCTTCTCGATGTCACTCATGGCCGATATTTCCCTCTTTCTGTGGTGCCGCCTTCGTCGATTGCTCCGCCGCAATCAACTCGTTGAGCCAGCGCACTTCGCGCTCGCTTGATTCGAGCCCGAGTTGGTGGAGCTGCCGGGTGTAGCGATCCAGCGACCCGCTGGCCTTCTTGATCGCCTCCCGGAGCCCCTCTCGGCGCTCCTCGACCTGACGCCGCCTGCCCTCCAGGATCCGCATCCGCGCTTCCGCGGGAGTGCGGCTGAAGAAGGCCAGATGAACGCCGAAGCCGTCGTCGGTGTAGTTCTGCGGTCCGGTGTCGGCGAGCAGCTCGCTGAACCGCTCCCGCCCGGCCGGGGTCAGGTGGTAGACCCGTCGCGCACGGCGTGTCGTCGCGCCCGCGGGGATCTCCTCGGCGATCAACCCGTCCGCCTGCATGCGGCGCAGGGTGGGATAGAGCGACCCGTAGGAGAAGGCCCGAAACGCCCCGAGCAGGCCGGTCAGCCGCTTGCGCAGCTCGTACCCGTGCATGGGCGCTTCGAGGAGCAGCCCGAGGATTGCCAGTTCGAGCACCGGGCTTCACCCCCTGACTGTGTACAGACCTAACCGATGGATGCGACTTTCCACTATATCGGAGCGATACATCTGTGCACAGTCGTCACCCGTGGGAGGACAGAGTTCGGAATCAGCGAGGGCGCGGGAAGATCGCGACCGGCTCGCCCGTGAAAGTCACCTTCGCGTGCCCGGACGCGCCACCTTTGCACTGGACGTAGATATTCACCACGGGGCCGCGGTCGACCGCGCCGGGCGAGTCGTACTCCATGCCGACGTGGCTGATCTCGCCGTCCGGGCACTGCACCGTCTGCGGCGCACCGGCCAGCAGCCGGGCGATGGCGGGCACGTCGACGGAGGCGAGGTCGAAGGCGGGCGTCCCCGACTTGCGCTCCGCGGTCGTGGAGCTACGGAAGTCACCGTCGTAGTAGTAGTCGCTGGTCTCGGAGGCGTGGCCCGGTGTCTGCCGGTCCACGAGCGCGTACTTCGGATACAAGGTGACCTCGTCGGCGATCAGATCGCCGAACTGCGACTGGTACTCCGCGAGGAAATAGGCCAGACCTGCCCCGGTGGTCATGTCGGGAACGTTCTCCGACGACCCCGGCAGATCGACGCCGCAGCGGCTGATCGCGCCAACCATCGCACCCGCGACCAGGGCGGCGGCGACCGTCGAGACCGGTGCCAGCCAGCGCCGCGGGCGACGCCGGTCCACCCGGACGACGGGGGCGTTCGCCAGTTCACCGGGAATCTGCAGATCACCGATCAGCGCGTCCAGCTCGCCGAAGGAAGTGGCCCGCATCGCCTTGGCGGTCCGGGCGGCGTGCTCGCTTTCGGTGAGCTGGCCCTCGGCCAGCGCGGTGTCGAGCAGGCCGCACACGTCGGCGCGGTCGGTGTCGCGGGCGCGAATGCCGCTGTATCGGGTTGTCGCCATTGCCTTATCCCTTGAACGGCCAGACGCGGCGCACCTCGCCCGCCGGGGTCATCAAGAAGTTGCCACTCTCCCTGACGGAGTTGCTCACGTAGACCCTGACGATGGGTTGACCAGCGGGAATCCCATACTGAGCGTAGAGACCGACGTCGTTGACGCTCACCGCGAAATGCGTCACGGCGCCGCCGGGAACCTGAGTGATGGTGGCCGCGTCGGCGAGCGCCCGGCCGATCGCCGCCACGTTCAAGGCGCCGAGATCCACCGACGGGGTGTCGGTCTTGCGCGTCGTGATCTCTTTGGACTGCGCGAAACCTCCGCGGTAGCCGTACTCGACCTTCCGGTTGGATTGGCCGGGCAGAGCTCGGGCGAACGAGGCGTACTCGGCGTGCACGGTCAGTTCGTCCACCTGGAGGTCCCCGAACTTCTGCTGATAATTACGCAGGAACGTCGCGACTCCTTCGGTGGTGACCAGACTGGGCGTCGGAACTACCAGTGGCTGCACCGCCCCGAGGTCCAGCACGGGCACGGCTTGTGCCGCAGACCGCGGTTCTTCCGCGGCCCGGGTGACCGCGAGAAATCCGGCACAGGCCGCCAGCACCGCGGCCGCGATGACCGCCCCCTGATACCACCGGCGGCGCGAGCGCGGCGGACGCGGCACGGGCGCCGCATCGCGGGGCCGCTGTAGGTCCGCGACCAGATCCGCGAGATCGCCCAGGGTGCGCGCCTCCGCGGCGAGCTCGGTGAGGGCATCGTGCTCGTCTTCGGACAGCTGGCCGTCGGCGCGGGCGCGGTCCAAGAGTTCGCGAGTAGTGGCGCGATCGGCATCGCGTGCCCGGGTGTGAGCAGGATAACTTCCCCCGGATCCCGCGCGGCGCAAGGGTTTTCGCGTGGCCGACGATCCACCCGTGGTGAACCCTCGAGTGACGGCGGAGGTTTGCAGATCGGCGGTGAGCGCCGCCAGCTCGCCCAGCGTTTTCACCGCCGCGGCCTGCGCGATTCGGTCGTGATACTCGTCGGCGCCGAGCTGGCCCTCGGCATAGGCAGCATCCAGCACGCTGGACGCGGTGGCGCGGTCGAGGTCACGCGCTCGCGTGCGCCCGGATGCTGCGGTGGACACAGACGGATCGTAGTCCGGATAACGGCGCGCCGCGCTGGTTCGGTGGCCGCCGGGGACCGGTCAATCCGCACAGCCCGGGGCGGCGGGATTGCAACACCGCTACTCTGGTTCTCGTGCGAATTCAGCGGCAAGTTGTCGACTACGCCCTCCGGCGCCGGTCGCTGCTGGCTGACGTCTATGCGGGCCGGGTCGATGTCGCCGAGGTGTGTGATGCGAATCCTTATCTCTTGCGTGCGGCGAAGTTCCATGGCCGGGGGAGCGAGGTCACATGCCCCATCTGCCGGAAAGAACAGCTGACCCTCGTATCCTGGGTCTTCGGCGACGGCCTCGGACCGGTCGCCGGATCGGCTCGCACGCCCGAGGAGCTGGTGCGCCTCGCCGAGACTCGCGAAGAGTTCTCGGTCCACGTCGTCGAGGTATGCCGGACCTGCAGCTGGAATCATCTGGTGCAGTCCTACGTGCTCGGTTCCGCACCGGCGCCGCCGCGCCGCCGCACCGGGACACGCGCGAACCGGCGCACTGCCGCCGAATGAAGTGCCTGGTCATCTGCCCGTCGGGTGACTCGCGGAGCCGGCCTGCGTCCGCCGCGGTGACGACTACCGCTGATAGCCACTTGGACCGCTACGAGTTATGGAGATCTTGTCAGTGAATTCGCCCTACGAGACTTCCCCCTACGGCGATGAGCCACATGGCGGCCGTCCTCCACGGAGTTCACGTCCAAGTCCCAACCCGTATCAGAATCCACGCCCCGGTCCCCCGCCCGGCGCCCGTCCGGGTCCGCCGCCCGGTGCGCGGCCCGGCGCACCCTTCCCCGGCGAAC
>NZ_JABLTE010000151.1 GCF_013315795.1 Nocardia barduliensis | reverse complement strand
CCCACCCGAGCCCCGCTCCAGAACGGCGTGCAACGACGACACACGCGGATCGTTCACCACGATGTCCGCTGCGGCATCGCGACCGACATTATATGCGCCCCCGGCGCGTAACCGATAGACGCGTTCTCGCGTCTGCACCACAAGAACCGGTGCGTCGGGAAGATCTGTGGACGACCGTCCATCCGCCATAGCGCGAGTATACGACTTAGCCGCATTGTCGCCGCAATAGTCGGCCACCATTCCTTCGGTCACGGTCCATGCCCGCCAACGGCGTACCACGCTCCTGAAACCCCCTCTGACCAGTGCGAACATGCGTGGCAAGTGGAAGAACACCCAGTGGAGAAACCGCTGAGCAGGTCCCCTGATCACACCGGGCGACGAAGATCAAGGGCCGGACTCGAAATAGTTTACCGGGCGGGCGGACAAATGGTTGAACGCGAAATCGAGCCAGAATTTTTGCCGATTCGTTTCCTCGGCCCGCGTCCAATTCGGCCATTTCTCGGCCTCTGCGCCGACAGTCGGAAGGAGGATGTGAATCACCTTCCATTTTGATAACACGACGGGAACCACCGCCCTTTCGGTGGAGCACGCAGGGTCCGCGCGGCATATTCCGGCCGAACGCGGCGGAGTATTCTACGAGGCGTGCCCTCCTCAGAGGTCGCCGTCGTTTTCGCCCTGAGCGCGGCCGTGTGCATAGCGCTCGGTGCGGTGATCCGACAGCGTGCCGCCGCACGAATGGCCGACACGCCGGATTCGGTCATGGGCGGTCTGCTCCGCTCCCCCGATTGGTGGCTGGGGACGTTCGTCGGCCTCGGTGGGTTCGCCTTCCAGGCAGCCGCCCTGGGGCGGGGCGCGTTGATGCTCGTGCAGCCTTTGCTGGTGCTGTCGCTGCTGTTCGTGTTGCCACTCGGTGCGTGGCTCAACAGACGGTCGGTATCGGGCGCCGACTGGGCATGGGCGCTGGCGTTGACCACCGGCATCGCGATTCTGGTGGTCGTCGGCGACCCCCGCCCCGGCCAGCCGCACGCCGAAACGTTGCACTGGGTCATCGTGGGTCTCATCTCCGTCCCCCTGTTCACCGCTGTGCTGCTCTGCGCCCGCGCCTGGCCGGGCCCGCGCAGGGCGGTACTGCTGGCCCTGGTGTCCGGTGCGCTGTTCGGGCTGGCCGCCGTGCTCGTCAAGGGCGTGATGGCCACCGCCGATCGCGGCGCGAACGCCGTGTTGGCCTCGGCCGAGACGTACGCGCTGATCGTCGTCGGCCTCACCGCCACGGTGGTGCAGCAGTACTCGTACCAAGCCGGAAGTCTGCACGCGTCGTTCCCGGCGGCGACGGTCGTCGAACCGGTGGTGGTCGGCGCCCTGGGCTTCCTGGCGCTCGGCGAGTACCTGGATGTGGACGTCGCGCTGGTCGCACTGCTGGTGGTCGCGCTCGCGACGGTGATCGTCGCGACGATCGCGCTCGCGCGCAGCAAGAGCGCCGACGTGGTCCCGGCCCCCAGCGCCCCGCCGGACCGCACGCCACAGTGGGAGCTACCGCCCCGGTCTCGCAGCGACAGCTCCTAGCACTGGACGCGATGCCGCCGCCCAGCGGGCGCCCTACTACCTGGTTCTGGCGGACAAGCGGACGATCGCCGATCCCGAACGTCCGATCCTTCGTCGTGGATACGAGCCGGGGGAACACGGACGTGGCGGGTTTCCAGACCTTCCACGTGGTGCCCAGCGAGGCTTCTGATGCGTATCGCGGTTGACACTATGACGTAGGCGAGGTCCCCAGATCGAAGCGGATACCGGCGCGCAGCATTCGGCTGGCCGACAGGCCGATCATGTCCCGAAAAGTTTCACTGAAGTGGGACGGGGTGGCGAAACCTGCGTCGATGGCGGATCGGGTGAGGTCGTAGCCGGTGACAGCGTTGCGGATGGTGTGGGTCATGCGGTTCCACCGCTGATAGCCGCGGAATGTCGTGCCGCACTGCTGGGTGAACAGGCGGAGGAAATGGGTGGTGGACAGGCCGAGGTTCGCGGCGATGTGGTCGGCGCGGAAAGGGCGGGCCGGGTCGCTGCGGATGGTGGCGGCGACCTGGGCGATGCGTGGATCGGTGACGGGTCCGGGGTTGGCGACGACTCGGGCGTAGAGGCGGTCCGGATCGACCACGGGGCCGCGGCACAACTCGGCAAGCTCACGCTCTCGCCGATGAGCGAGGCCGAAAGGGCCTGCGGCTGCGGTCATCTCGGCTGCTATAGCGTCGGCAGACGCACCCGTGGGGTCGACGAAAAGCGCCAGGATCCATCCCTGCGTGGCGACGATGCGCTGCGTCGTGCGGGCGGGGGCGAACGAACTGCCGGTGCGGACCGGGCCGTGCGCGGTATGCAGGACGAGCGGCGCGTCCAGGCCGACGCTGAGCATCGCGACCGAGGGGGCATGCGGGTCGACGCCGAGATCCGGCCCGATATAGCCGACGTGACCGGGGCGCGCCCACGCCACCGGCGTCCTGCGGAGGTCCGATAGCGCGTCGATGGTCACGCTTGCCAGGGTATCGCCCGAGCACCATGTGCCCCGCGCCAGCGCCACCACGGTATCCGGGGTAAGCGCTTCAAAGAGGCTGGGAGTAGCCGAGTCCGTCGATACGTCTTCTACTCGACGTCGGCTGAGGCGTGCGGAGTCGCGCGCCCCTGCGCTGCCAGTTCCAGACGAGCACTAGATCGGTGTGCTCGTTGAGCACCCTGACAAGGATGCGTATCTGATCGAGGTCGATGCCCACCGGCACGAGGTGTTGGAACTGCTGCCTCGACGGCTCCGTGGGGGTGCGTGGGTCGACCTGTCCGGGCGGGAACGCGATGAGCAGGTCGGTTGCCGTTCGGATGCCGAGTTGCCGGAGTTTCACGCGGGACTTGGTACCGGCGCGCACGCCAGGGCCGAGGCTTCCGCTGAGTTGCGCTGTCCAACTGGGCTCTTCGGCGGCGCGCTCGGATGACCGGTTGTTGTCGTAGCGCAGGGACTGTCGGCGTTCGCGCCGTGTCACTTCGCTGTGGTCGAGATGAAGGTAGAGCTGGGCCTGATCGATCCAATCCACCAGCCGGCCCAGTGGAACACGTGTGTGGAGTATGACATCGACCAGATTCGCCGTCACCAGACTCTGCATGTCTTCGATGCCTTCTTCGATGAGCCGGGATTCGTACCAGACGTTCAGGCCGTCGATCTGATTGAGCGGATAATCGGGCGTGAGTTGGGGCACGGCAGCTCGTAGGGCAATCGCCACCGTCCGGTGGAGTGCGTAGATTCCGACGATCGGGAAGGCCCCGACTACGAAGGCGATCGCCGATCGAGTTCCGCCTTCGAAGCTGTCGAGCAGTTGGTACAGCGGTACCAAGGTGGTGAAGACGACGATGATGCGCAGGAGAGCGGAGGCATACGCGCTCGGCCTGAGGTCGCTCTGGAAAAAGCGGCGGATGAGGCTCTGCACGGTGAACGCGTAAGCGCCCAGGAAACCGAACTTGAGGATGTCCCACACCGTGTTGGGGTCCACCACGAAGTTCAGATTCCATAGGGCTGCCGTCCAACACGTCGCGAAGGCGATCGTGGCGAGGAAGACGGGAAAGAGGGTTTCGGTCTTGACCGCGAACTCGGACCCGCCCGCGGAGGACACGGCGCGTCCGTAGTAGGCGTTGAACTTCTGCCGGTAAATATTGTGTTCCTCCTCCTGGAGGTAGCCGCCGTCCGCGAGCCATTCTTCATAGAATTCGGAGGATCGCGGTGGTCGGGGCAGATATTTCGGCTCGTCTACGGCCAGGCGATGAAGATTGATGACATATTCGCTCCACAAGGCGCTCGCACGCTGCCCCAGAAAGCGAACGTACAACCAGCTGGGGAGGAAGGAGAGCACCCAGACGATGAAGATCCGCAATACGCCGGTGGACACGTCGCCTGCTGTGCTCTGACGCTCGAACCCGCCCCATACCGTGAGAAATGCGAACACGATCGGGACGGCGATCAGGACATTCATCAACACCAGGACGACTTCGCGGCTGAACCACCCCGACGACCGGCTCCCCGCCACCGAGTGGCCGGTGGGCATGCGGCCCGCGCCGGGATCGTCGACACCTTGCGTCAAGGACAGCAGCGACTCTCGCGCGTGCGCGTGCTCGTGCAGCGTCCGGCGCAAGTGTTGCGCGAGACGATTGCGACCACCTCGGCCGCTCGTGGCTCTGACGAGGCGACTGAGCGCGGGGTCCCTGCGGAACAGTTCGCCGAGTTCGGATTCGATGGCACGGGCCACCCGATCGTTCTCGGTGAGAAATCGCGCGACCCGGAGGCGATAGCCCCGGCCGTTCTGCCACTGGGGCTCCGAGCCCCTCGATGCCATCGCGAAGGCTCCGGAAAGGTCCCTCGCCAAGACGTGCATTCGCGCTGTGGCGTCCATATCTCCTCCTCGCGGGGTGCCCGTGCAGGCGGTCGACCCGGAGCGGTGTCGGGGAGCGGACGCCGTCTGACCTCGCAGTGACAATCCCGGCGTGCGAAAAATCCGGCGGACCGTCGTGCGGCCATTCGGATGCCCTGCCGTCTGGATTGCGAACCAACCGTAATTCGCCCATTCACCCCGGTAACGAGTAGTCCGCTACTCATTTCGAAGGCGCCGTTTCGCAGTGCGCTGTCGATCAGCACGCGATGCGCCCGATCTGTCCATGTGGAGCTGCGACGGTGAACGGGGCCCGCTGCGGTGAACCGGTCGTCTCGCGCCATTCCGGTGCCGCTCAGCTGCCGATGAATTGTCCTACAATTTTGCACTGTCCGAGAACTCGAGAACGAGTAGTGCACTACCTCATTCGAAGCGGAATCGACTCGGTACTTCGATAGCCGGTGTGCTGATTGTAAGCTGATGCTGCCAATTCACGACCCGACGCGATTCGCTGCTTTCCGGACATCACCGAGAGCGGGAACGCCGGGGCCCACCGAAGGAGAAATCCAATGATCAACACCCACACGGTCGTCGCGGGAGATACCTTGTCGGCAATTGCGAAACGCTTCTACGGGCAGGCGGCGCTTTTCGAGTTGATCGCGGTCGCCAGCGGAATTCCGGATCCCGATTCGATACGAATCGGGACGGTACTGATCATTCCCGACGTGAGTCGCAAGCATACGGTGAGGGCGGGCGAAACCCTCTCCGGCTTGGCGGGAAATTTCTATCGTCCGCAGAATTCACATCTGTTCCCGTTGATCGCCGCCGCGAACGGGATCAGTGACCCCGACGAAATCCACATCGGCCAGGTACCGATCATCCCCGGCATCGCGTACCGGGTCGTCTCCGGCGACACGCTGTCCAAGCTCGCGAAGCGCTTCTACGGCGACGCGACGCTGTTCCCGCTGATCGCGGACGCGAACGACATTGCGAACCCCGACGTCATTCGCGTCGGCCAAGAACTGATCATTCCCCCGAGAAGCTAGGAGATAGCGGCGCCGTCTGTGCTCGCCGCCTACCGCACGGTGATCGTGATCGTCCTCGTCCGCGTCTCGGCGGGCAGTTCGGTGGTGTCGACCATCAGCACCTCACCCGAGTCCTGCACGCCGTTGGCGAGGAGTTTAGGTTCCAGGCCGAACGGCGGTTGGTCGCCGGTGGCGGCCTTGATGCCGAAGTCGCTGTCGTTCGCGATGTAGAGGGTTTTGCCACCGTCGGGGGTGGCGACGCCCTCGATCTTGTCGTGGCCGAAGAAGCCGCCGTCGGCGTTCAGGCCGTCCAGCAGGCCACTGAGGTCCAGGCTGGACTTCTTGGTGACGGGGGTGATGCCCGCCTTCCGCAGCGCGGCGACGCCGTCGGCGGTGGACACGGCGCCGACCAGCAACTCCAGCGGCTTGCCGTCGACCAGCAGGCCGAGTTTCGGATCGTACTGCGCACCTTGGACCTTCGCCTGCGGTCCGACATCGGTAGCGCCGGTGATGTCGATGGTCCACAGCTTCTTGTCGGCCTCGGGCGGTTTGTTGCCGTCGCGCTCGTCGACCAGGAAAGTGGTGTTGCTCAGCGCTGTGATCTCGGAGACCACGAGCTTCCGCTTCGGATCCTCCAGCGGATAGACGAATTCCTTGACGTCCCGGGTCTTCAGATCCACGGTCACGATCCGGGTCATGGGCACTTCACGCGCCGACGCGACACCCGGTTGACTCAGTGCGCTCTGCATGATGCCGACCAGCGTGCTGCCGTCCGGTGTGACGGTGAGCCCCTCCATGCCCTGGTTGGGGGTGCGCAGCGAGAACTCCCCGGGCAGACCTCGTCCCGGCGCCAGCCGCTCCAGTTCGGTCCCGCTGGCGTCGAAGTGCACGATGAACGGCCCGTACTCGTCGGACACCCAGAAGCTGCCGTCGGGCATCGCCACCAGGCCCTCGCTGTCGATGCCGTGATCGGTGGGGGGCAGGACGACGCCGTTCAGGTCGCGCATGGTCTCGCCCGTACCCGCGGAGGTGTCCACCAAGCCGTTGAACGGCTGGCCCGTCGAATTCTTCAGCAGGATAGTGCTTTCCAGCACCGCCTCGGTGCCGGCCAGCTTGAATTTGGCGATGGTGGGCGTGAAACTCGGCACGGGCGCGATCTTCTCGTTCTTGCCCTTACCGTCCACGTTCGGACCGCGGTCGGTGAGACCGTAGAACTCGTCGGTCGATCCCGGTACCGGCGTGAACGCCGATCCGTACCCGCTGCCCTGCAGGCTCACCCCGCCGAAGTCGCCGAGCGGCGGGATATCCGTGGTGAAGAGTTTCACGGCGTCCGTGGTCGTCACGGTGATGCGGTCGGGCCCGGTGTATCCGGCCGCCGGCGTGTACACCACCGCACCGTCGGGGCGCCGGGTGATCGTACCGTGCTGCGGATCGGTGATCCGGACCGCGGCGCTGCCGCCGGTCCCGGCCAGCAGCTCATCCAGCGAGATGACCAGAGGCCGATCCTTGATGGCGGTGAAGCTCGCCTCCGAACTCGACGACGAGCAAGCGGACAGCACGGCGGTCGCGCACACGACGACCATGACGAGCGCGCTTCGGATACTTCGGTGCGTTCTCACCAGCGATGCATACCGGCCGAGCCCGACCACCAGTCGGCCTCGAGCTGAACACGAGTCGTCGATCCCCATAGCCATCCGATCATTCTGCCGAAGCGGACCATTTTCCCGAGAGCTCGTGGCCCCTTCGGTGACAAGCCCCGGGACCGCTGTGTGATCGCCGAAGCGCGCTGGACCCGGCTTCCGATCGATGCGCGCCCACTTGCTCGATATACCCGTAGGGGGTATAAAGGCAGGCGTGTCGAGAATTGCGGTGGACATGATGCGGCGGGGACGAGGCGGCCCGGCGGCCGCATCGGCGCGACGCGTCCGCCGCTCGGGGCGTCAGGGCCGAGTCGGCTTTGGCCGGGCAGCGACCGTGGTGGCATTGCTCGCCGCGGTGGTGCTGGTCGTGTCGATGGCCGATTGTTCGATAACCCGTGGGCATGCGCACACCCACATGTCGATGGCCTCGGCCGTCGAGCATGTCGCACTCTCGCACGCGGATGCTCACGCGCACGCACTGACCGCTGGTGCGCTGGACGCCCACTGCGCGACCCATTTCGATCACTGTCTCGCCAAGTCGGTGCTGCGTGCCGCACCGGAGAATAGAGCGCCTCAGCTGCTGATCTTCGCGCTGACCTCGGCGTTCCTCGCCCCCGAAAACCATGACGGGAGCGCGGGAGGAGTGCGCGGCCCGCCGATTTCCTGGCTACCCGTCGCTGACGGCCGGGCCACTCTCATCCAGTTCTGTATCGCGCGCTGCTGATCGGTCAGCGCCAGGTCGACGTTGTCGTGCCGTCGGCTGGTGACCGCTGCCTGCTCACGTCTGCGCCGCCTTCGGGCGGTTCGATACAGAAAGCAACAGTCATGGACAAGGTCGTGCTCGACGCACTCACCGATCACTCGGCCGCTCTGGTGGGCGCGCCGGGATCTGCCCGCTACCCACACTCGCTGATCGGCAACACGCCCGTGTTGTGGATCGGTACGCCGCTGGCGCCCCAGGGGCGCGGGTTCTGGGCCAAACTCGAAGGGTTCAACCCTGGCGGTATGAAGGACCGGCCCGCGCTGCACATGGTGCGCCGCGCGCAGGCGCGGGGCGATCTGGCTCCGGGGGCGCGAATCATCGAATCCACCAGCGGCACCCTCGGCTTAGGGCTGGCGCTGGCCGGGATCGTCACCCATCATCCGGTCACCGTGGTGACGGACGCGGGGCTGGAGCCGATCGTCGCGCGGATGCTCACCGCGTACGGGGCGCAGGTGGATGTGGTGACCGAGCCCCACCCGACTGGTGGTTGGCAGCAGGCCCGACGTGAGCGGGTGACGGAACTGCTCGCCGCCGAGCCCGGCGCATGGTGCCCGGATCAGTACAGCAACCCGGACAACGTCGAGGGCTACGAGTCGCTGGCGCTCGAGTTGGTCGAGCAGCTCGGTGGGGTGGACGTGCTGGTATGCGCGGTGGGTACCGGCGGGCACTCCTCCGGGGTCGCGCGGGTATTGCGCCGGTTCGATCCGGATATGAAGCTGATCGGGGTCGACACCGTGGCGTCCACGATTTTCGGACAGCCCGCGGGTCCGCGGCTGATGCGGGGGCTCGGATCGAGCATCTATCCGGTCAACGTCGACTACGACGCCTTCGACGAGGTGCATTGGGTAGCGCCTTCGGAGGCGGTATGGGCGTGCCGGACGTTGGCTGCCACCCATCACGCGACCGGAGGGTGGAGCGTCGGCGCGGTCGCCCTCGTCGCGGGCTGGGCGGCCCGGACCCATGACGCCGACGCGCGGATCGTGGCGATCTTCCCCGACGGGCCCAACCGCTACTTCGACACCGTCTACAACGACGCCTACTGCGATGAACACGGCCTGCTCGACCAGGCTCCCCCACTGGAGCCGGACACGATCGCTCATCCCGCGCAGCGCGTTGTGCGGTCCTGGACCCGATGCACCACCGTCATCGACCCCAGGCAGTTCGTCCACGATCGGGAGCGCGCACAGTGACGATCTTCGCGAAGTTTCGCGGCTTCGACTCGGCGGCCCGGCTGTTGATGATCAATCAGTTCGGCATCAACCTCGGCTTCTACATGTTGATGCCCTACCTCGCCGGATACCTGGCCGGGCCCCTCGGTCTGGCGGCGTGGGCCGTGGGGTTGGTACTGGGAGTCCGGAACTTCTCCCAGCAGGGCATGTTCCTGATCGGCGGCACGCTGGCCGACCGATTGGGCTACAAACCGCTGATCGTCGTGGGCTGTCTGCTGCGGACAGGTGGGTTCGCGCTCCTGGTGTTCGCGACTTCACTACCGGCCCTGTTACTCGCCTCGGCGGCGACCGGGTTCGCCGGTGCGCTGTTCAACCCGGCGGTGCGAGCTTATCTAGCCGCTGACGCGGGTGAGCGGCGAGTCGATGCCTTCGCGATGTTCAACATCTTCTACCAGGCGGGCATTCTCGCCGGGCCGCTGGTCGGTCTGGCCCTGATGACAGTCGACTTCCGGGCCACCGCGGGTGTCGCCGCGGTCGTGTTCGCGATCCTTACGGCGGCGCAGCTGTTCGCACTGCCGACGCGACCCGCGGAAAGGCCCGCCGAGCGCAGCTCGGTGCTCGAGGACTGGCGAACGGTGATCGCCAATCGCCGGTTCGTGTGGTTCGCACTGGCGATGATCGGTTCCTACGTACTGTCGTTCCAGGTCTATCTCGCGCTGCCGCTGCAAGCGGAGTTCGTCGCCGGCGCGCGATCGCAGGCATTGGTGTCGGCGCTGTTCGTGATCTCCGGTGTCGTGGCGGTCGCCGGTCAGCTACGCATCACCGCGTGGTTGCGGGCCAGGTGGGGTACCGGGCGAAGCCTGGTGGGCGGATTGGGGATTCTCGCGGTCTCGTTCGTGCCGCTTGTTGTCGTTCCCACTCCGGACCGGTTCGGCGGTCCGGCCGCGGTGGTCGCGCTGCTGGCCGCCGCGGCGTTGCTGGCGGTGGGGACAGCGGCGGTGTTCCCCTTCGAGATGGACACCGTCGTGGCTCTGTCGAACGGGAAGCTCGTCGCGACCCACTACGGGTTCTACAACACCGTCGTGGGTATCGGCATTCTCGTCGGCAATCTCGCTACCGGAGCAATAGTCGGCGCCGCGCGCGCGGCCGGGGCGGACTGGGCGGTGTGGGCCGGCCTGAGTGCGATCGGTGCCGTCGCCGCCTTCGCACTGCATCGTCTGGACCGTTCAGAGCCCGCCGACGAGAAGCACGTTCACCCGATGGAGGCGGGTGGACGCGACCGCGCGCGCAATGGTGAGGCCATCGGTACGGAACCGATCAGCGCGGAATTCGAAGACACCGGACGCGGGCACCAGCCGGCGAAGACTTCCGTCGGCAGACGCTGACCCGCAACTGGCCGTCGCTCACCGACCCCCTCCGCCCCCGGCTGCCGACGCCCTTCCCGGGAAGTTCCGCAGACCCGGGGCGCAGGGTCAGGCGAACAACTTGGTGATCGAATCGGCAACGCCCACAGACTCTTTGACGGCTGGAATCGCTGCGACCAGACCTTCCCACAGCACTCGCAGCAGTCCCTGTCGTGGCTCCGGCCTGGCGAGTTCCTCCGCGAAGGAGTCGAAGGTCTGGACTGCCCCCTCATCCCCCGACTCTTCGACCATGGCCGCGAGCCGACGCATGGCCTCGGCGGCATCCGTGTCCCCGCTGTCGCTGATGCGCTGGAACGACGCCTCCACATGCGAGCGGTTCACGATAGTGGAGTTGGAAATGTTGTCGAAGCGGTCACCCATGGTTATCTCCGTGATCTGAGCGGCTGTCGAGGGGGAAATTTTTCCGGGGGAATACAGCGTCGACCTGCTATCGGTCAGCGAACCGAGCGCTCGAATGTCCGTTTCCGTCAAGGGTCGTTCTATCAGGTGCTCGACCGCTTTTCGGGTCTCGCCGACCGAAAGTAGCGCCGCGCCCACCTCTCCCAGGAATGCGGGCGCCGGCTGGCACATCGACTGACGCAGCGACCGGGGATCTCGATACGCGTCGAAGTTCCGCACGAGGTCGGGCTTCGGAATGAAAGCGAGGGTGCCGTTGCCCACTGGTGCCCGGTCACCGTTCAACGCCTCGCCGACCTGACGCAACTGGGCGATGGCATGGCGTACCGCCCGTATGTCCTCGGCCAGCCACGCTTGCCGGGTCAGGGCGGCCCAGCGGCGAAACTCGACCAACTGGGGCTGACCGCGGAGGGCGATCAAATCGTCGATGAACGTTTCACGCGAACGTATGTGCGGCAGAGCGAAGGAAAGGCCCGGCAGGTACATGTGCTGGATGGCATCCTCGCCGAGGAAGTCGAGCACCTCCCGAATCTGCATCTGAACGCCTCTTTCGACGTGCTGCAACGCGCCGTGCACCACCGAGAAGAAGCGTGCCTTGACCGCGTCGTTCAGCGCGGCGACCACCGGGACGCGAAGCCCGGAGCAATAGTAGGGGATGGTTCCGGCCGCGGCCTCGGCGACGTAGTAGAAAGTCTGTGACACGAAGACCGGAAGCCAAGAATCTCTCCGGCCGTCGTGCTCCTGCCGAGGCTTTCGACCGTCGCCCGAACCCGTGTCCGGCGTGGATCTCGGAAAACAATAGACCGGATCACTGTGGTTCCTGCTGTAGACCAAGTCGTACCGGAAGTCATCCCTCCGTGCCGAAGCGTCCGGGCCGCGCCACGGAACCTTGTTACCGAATGCCTCTCGCACAGTGGCGATCAGTTGGTCGACATCCAGCGCCTGCGCGATCGCATCCATGCGCTCGATACCGCTGATGTGATAGCCGGCCGCGGAAACCGCCCTCGGACGGAGAATTCTCGCCTCGATCAACTTCCGGTAGATCGGCCAGCGATATCGCATCCCGTTCAGGAAGCTCTGCCCAACGAGTGTGCGAACCCCGTCATTCAGCAGAATGGCTTGACACAGCGTATCGAGATCCGCCAATTTGTGGACATCGAACCTCGCGGGATCGTTCAGCAAGCCGCACGCGTTGATGATGGCCGCGTTGTCGACCAGACAGGAGATGCGGGCCTCGGTTGCCGCGACGTCTCTGTTCATGCCACCCCGACCCCCTCCAGTCGACAGCCCGCGTTGCCGGCACGGGCTCGACCGTAGCTCATCCGGTCGGGCACGTCCCGAAATTCGCCTTGGCGCAACGCGGTCGGAGGCAGTCGCGCTCGTGCCGAACGCTCGCTCGGCGGTAGCTCAGTACCGGTCGACGGTGGGCGGTGTCAACGTCGAGTCGCGGAGCGGACCGATCGTTTCCTCGAACGCTCGCTGCCAGGAACCGTCGGCGATCATCGCCTCGATCGCGTCGTTGATCTGGGCGCGGGTCTGCTGGTCGCCCTTCTTCAGCCCGATGCCGTACTTCTCCGTGGTGAACGTGTCGCCGACCAGCTTCAGTTCGCCGGATGCCTGCCCCGCGAAACCGGCGAGGATGATGTCGTCGGTGGTGACCGCGTCGACCGAACCGCTGCGCAGAGCATCGATGCACTGTGAGTAGGTGTCCACCTCCACCAGTTGAACGTCCTTGGCGTAGTTGTCCTTGACGTATTGGGCCGGGGTGGAGCCTGTGACCGAGCAAAGCTTCTTGTTGCCGTTCAACGATTCGACGCCGGTGATGTCGGTGGTCTGCTGTCTCACCAACAGGGCCTGCCCGGCTACGAAGTACGGTCCGGCGAAGTCGACTTTCTCTTTCCGCTGGTCGGTGATCGAGTAGGTGGCCACGATGAAGTCCACGTCGCCGTTCATGATCATCGCCTCGCGTTGCGCCGTCGGCGTCTCTTTGAAAGTGATGCCGCTGGGCGCTACGCCGAGCTTGCCTGCCACGTACTCGGCGATCTCCACGTCGTAGCCATGGAAGGAGCCGTCCGCCTCGCGGAAGCCCAGGCCGGGCTGGTCGAATTTGATGCCGATGGTCAGCTTGCCCTCGCGCACGTGGTCTTGGGTGGTCGCGGCGTCGCCGCCGCCACCGCAGGCTGTCGCGACCAGCGTGACGGCGATCGCCACGATGCCGAGGCGGAGTGTTCGGTTGATCCTCATCGAATTCTGTTCCTTCTCGCGGTGAGCTGTCCGGCCGGACCGGAGGCCGGGGCCGACGACACGTCATCTTTCCGGGGCGTGTCGGTGCCAGGATCGACTGCCTTCCCGCTGGTGGAAAACATGTTTCACCCTGGTAAACGCCCGCATGGGGGCTGCTCGCGGCGGCCACCAGCTCACGTGCCGCCATCGCCATTTCCGGGGCGCTGTTGTCGGCGACCACTCCGCTGCTGCCTCGAAACGAACATCCCGCGGCGACCGAACGCGCACTGGCCGACGAGCCCGCATAACCGCCGTCATTCCACACGCCACTCACCTGTCCGGACCCGGCGCACTTCCGGGCGCTGTTCGGCGGCGCGAGCAAGCGTAATATCCTGGCTTCGTTTCGTCGTGGCCAATGGAAGGCCGGTGAGCAGTGGATCCCGCACCGTCGACCCCACCTCGTGGTCCCTCGAGGTCGGATACGTCGACCCTGCGTACGTCTCCGACCAGCACTCCTTCCGGCCTGCGGTGCGCGGGCGCCGTCGATTTCACCACCCGCGACGCTTGGCGCTCGGTTCTCGCGGAGTTGGTCGAGGTGGACCGGGACGTCCACCTGGACCTGTCCGAGCTGACGTTCATCGACGTCAACGGCACGTCGATACTGGTGGAGGCTGCCAGCCAGGCGCCGCGGGCGCGACGAATCGTGTTGCACCGGCCCCCGCCGATGATGCTTCGGGTCCTCGAAGTGTTCTGGCCCTTCCTACACACGATCGAGGTAGTGCACGCATGAGCTCTCCTGGCGCTGGGTCGGCCGCTGCGACCGACCCCTTTGTGCACCCTGCGCTGTTCTATCGCGATACCGAGGAGTACCTGGCGGGCACCCTCGGATTCATCCGCGAAGGGCTCGCCAACGGCGAGCCGGTCGCGGTGTCGGTTCCCGGGCCGAAGCTGGCCCTCCTGCGCGCCGAACTCGGCTCCGACGCAGACTCGGTACGCCTGATGGACATGACCGTCGAAGGCCGCAACCCGGGCCGCATCATCCCCGGCGTACTTCGCGCGTTCGCCGACGAACACCGGTCCGGGCGGGTGCGAATCATCGGCGAACCCATCTGGGCTGGCCGCTCGGCGCTGGAATATCCAGCGTGCGTGCAGCACGAAGCTTTGATCAACGCGGCATTCACCGGGCGCGAGGTGAGCATCCTGTGTCCCTACGACACCGAACGCCTCCCGCCTGATGTCTTGGCCGACGCACACGCCACCCACCCCGTCCTCATCGACGGCAACGGCCAGCGAACCAGTGACGACTACGACCCCGACCACATCGTCGAGTCCTACAACCAACCGC
>NZ_JABLTE010000150.1 GCF_013315795.1 Nocardia barduliensis | reverse complement strand
CCGTTCCGTTCTTTCCTCCGGTCATCACCCCGGTACAGGCCCAGGCGGAGCAGCTCCGGGCGGAGGTTCCCCCGCCCGCGCAGAACCGCCCACGGGTGCGGAATCTGCCGGTCGCGGAGCCGATTCCGGACCCGGGCGCCTGGGATACCATGCGGCTGATGACGGTGCTGATGGTCACGGTGATCACTGTCGTCGGCGTCCGTTCGGCATCCGGCCCACGACGGATCCGCTGAACCCGGGTCAGCGGCAGTACGGCCGGCTCAGCGCGGCGCCATCCGGATCGCGCCGTCGAGACGGATGGTCTCGCCGTTGAGCATCGGGTTCTCGACGATGTGACGCGCGAGCGCAGCGTACTCGGTGGGGTCGCCGAGTCGCGACGGATGCGGGACCTGCGCGCCCAGCGAGGCGATGGCGTCGTCGGGCAGGGTGGCGAACAGCGGCGTGTGGAACAGTCCCGGCGCGATGGTCACCACGCGGATCTTCAGGCTCGCGAGGTCGCGCGCCACCGGCAGGGTCAGGCCCACGATGCCGCCCTTGGACGCGGAATAGGCCGCCTGCCCGATCTGGCCGTCGAACGCCGCCACCGACGCGGTGTTGATGATGACGCCCCGCTCCTCGCCGACCGGATCGGTGCGCGAGATCCGTTCGGCCGCCAGCCGGATCACGTTGAAGGTGCCGATCAGGTTGACGTTGATGACCTTGGTGAAGTCCGCGAGCGGGAACGCCCCGTTCTTGCCCACGGTCTTGATGGCATTGCCGATGCCCGCGCAGTTCACCGCGACGCGCAGCTCGCCGAGCTCCTGCGCGGCGTCGAGGGCAGCCGTGATCTGCTCTTCGTTCGTGACGTCGGCCGCGGCGAAGACCACGCCGTCGCCGAGTTCCTTGGCGACGGCCTCACCGGAGGACGACGGCAGGTCGATGATGACGACCTTCGCGCCTTTGCCGTGCAGTTCCCGCACGGTCGCCAAACCGAGTCCCGACGCGCCACCGGTCACCGCCGCGACCGCGTTGCTGATCTCCATCCCACTCCTGTTCTCCGGGTTGCCGACCGACGGCGCGAGACGCCGGCCGACCGGTTTGCGCTGCCACCCCGGACGGGGCGGCAGGTGCCGTGACCAATCGAGACACGGCGACAGGCTAACCGCACAGCGCGCACTAAGTAAACAGTCATTCTTCTTTCGATCGACTGTGCCCAAGCTCGGTCCCGCGCGAACCCCCTGCAAGAGCGGCTATGTCAGCGTGATGGCAAGCTGTCTGTTATGGCCGATATTCGCCTGGACGTCTCCGACGCCATCGCCACCATCACCCTCGACCGCCCCGAGCAGCTCAACGCGTTCACCACCGCGATGGGACGCGAGCTCATCGATGCGTTCGACACCTGCGACCGCGACGATCGCGTCCGAGCGGTGGTGATCACCGGCGCCGGACGAGCCTTCTGCGCCGGGGCGGACCTGTCGGCGGGCGCGGAGACCTTCGCCGCGGGCGACCAGGACGCCGCGGCGTCCTTCCGTGACGGCGGCGGCGAAGTCGTGCTGCGCATGTTCGAATCCAGCAAGCCCATCATCGCCGCCGTCAACGGCCCGGCCGTCGGCGTCGGCATCACCATGACTCTCGCGGCGGACTTCCGGCTCGCGGTCGACAACGCCCGCATCGGGTTCGTCTTCAATCGACGCGGCATCGTGCCCGAGTCCTGCTCGAGTTGGTTCCTGCCGCGTCTGGTGTCGATGCAGACCGCGCTGGACTGGGTGTATTCGGGCCGTCTGGTCGACGCGAGCGAAGCGCTCGACGCGGGACTGTTCTACGCGCTGCATCCGGCGGGCGCGCTGCTCGACGAGGCCCGTGCGCTGGCCTGCCGCATCACCGAGCATTCCGCACCGGTTTCGGTGGCCCTGTCCCGGCAGATGCTGTGGCGCAATCTCGGATCCGAGCATCCGATGATCGCCCATCGCGTCGAATCCCGCGGCATCTACCACCGGGGCGCGAGCCAGGACGCCCGGGAGGGCGTGACGGCCTTCCTGGAGAAGCGGCCCGCCCGATTCCCCGACAGCGTCGAGCGCGACCTTCCGGACATCTTCGGCGACGATCTCGCCGTCCCGCCGTTCCTGCCCTGAGGTCGCGGCGCTCGGAACCTGTAGTTCGCGGCGAAGCCGACCCGGTCAGGCCCCGTCGACGGTGGCGAGGAACTCCTGGAGTAGGGCGGTGATCGCCGCGGGCTGTTCCAAACTGCTGGTATGGCCGCAGTCCGCGATGGTGTGCAGCCGGGCGTCGGGGATCAACGCGGCGATGCGCTCGGATCGCGGCGGCGGCGTCGCCGCGTCGTCGGCGCCGACGACGACGAGCGTCGGCACCGTGACCGCGGTGATCTCGTGCTCCACCGACGCACGGTCGGCGACGCCGAGGACCGCCTTGCGCACGGCCGCACGATCACAGCGCCGCAGACGGGCGGCCCACTCCTCGATGACGGGCCGATTCGCGGGGTCGGCGCGAAAGCGCGAGCCGAACAGGTGTGGCTCGATCCTGCCGAGAACGGGCCCGGCGCCGAACAGCCGCACCGCGAGCGCGAGCCGCTTGTACTCGCCGATCTTGCCGGGGTCTTCCGGCTCGGCACTGCTGTCCAGCAACGTCAGTGAGCGCAGCAGTCCGCCGTGGCGCGCCGCGATGCGCTGCCCGACGAAGCCGCCCATGGACAGACCGACCCAATGCACCGGGGCCAGCCCGAGAGCCTGGATCACCGCGACAGCATCACCGGTGAGGGTGTCCATGTCGTAGCCACCGGCCGTCGCCGCGGTCGCGCCCTGTCCCCGCCAGTCGATCGTGACGCAGCGGTAGCGCCGGCGCAGGACTTCGATCTGGGGCTGGAACATCCATCCGCCGAACAGGAGTCCGTGACCGAACACCACAGTCGCGGCCGCAGACCGGCCGGGCGGGACTCCGGTGTCGGTGTAGGCGATCGGCGCGGTATCGACCGTTATCGTGGGCATGAATCCGTCCGTCTTTCCAGCATCGTGCGTCACACCGAGATCGACAGTTCGGCGGGTCCACGCACATTGATCCGCCCGTTCCAGCGCAAGGTCTCGATGGTGGCGTCGGGGAACCGCTGCACGAAGCGGGAGAAGGCCACTCGGGCTTCCAGCCGCACCAGCGCCGCGCCCAGGCAGTGATGGATGCCCGCGCCGAACGAGAGGTGCTGCTGCGCGTTCGGCCGGTCGAGGCGCACCTCGTCGCCGTCCCCTCCCCAGAATCGCGGATCGCGATTGGCGGCGGCGACACAGGCGAGCACCAGGCTGCCGGAGGGGATCTGCGAACCGCCGATCGACACGGGTTCGACGGTGATCCGGCGCATCAGTTGCACCGGGGTGTCGTAGCGGAGCAGTTCCGCTACGGCGTTGTCGGCCAATCCCGGGTTCTCCCTGAGCCGCCGCGCCTGGTCGGGATGGCGCAGCAGGGCGAGGATACCGCCTGCGAGGTGGTTCACGGTCGTCTCGTGGCCGGCGATGTAGAGCAGCATGACCTGAGCGACCAGCTCGTCCTCGCTCAAGACGTCGCCTTCGTGTTCCGCGGCGATCAGCCTGGTCAGCAGATCGTCGCTCGGGGCGGCGCGTTTCCAGCGGACCAGTTCGCCCACCATGGCGAACAGCTCCTGGTTCGCCGACCGGATCGCGGCCTGCAAAGCCGGGTCGGCGAGGGGTTCCAGCGCCAGCACGAGGATCGCGGTGAGCTCACGCAGCCGCGTGTGCTCCACCACCGGCACACCGAGCATTTCCGAGATGACCCCGAACGGCACCGGAAAGGCCAGTTCGGCGACGACATCCGCGGTCGCGGACGCGGCGATGCGATCGAGCGCGGCGTCGACGAGGGCCTCGACCCTCGGCTGCAACGCCGCGATCGCCCTCGGGGTGAACGCTTTGGTGACGAGGCGGCGCAGGCGGGTGTGGTCGGGCGGATCCCGGTCGAGCATGGAGAGTCCGCGCATCATGCGGTTCTCCTTGCCCAGCTTGCCGCTGTCGCTCTTCCACGACGGCAACCTGGTCAGGTGCTGCTCGTCGACGGACTGTGCCGAGCGCTGCAACCCGGCGACATCCTCGTATCTAGACAGGATCCAAAACCCGAGGGGGTGCTCGTACGCGGCCCCGGCGGCGCGCAGCCGAGCGTAGTGCGGGTAAGGATCCTCGGCGAAACCCGCGGCGAACGGGTCGAAGACGAACGTGTCGGCGGTCATGGCCGCACCTCTCGATCCGCGGTGAACAGTTTCACGTTCCGCATCGTGACAAGCGCTGTCGCACAGAAGATTTCGTTGTCGTCGCCGATCGAGAAGACGTCCGCCGCGGCGATCGTGATCAGGGCGCCCGGCTTGATCACTCGGCCCCGGGCGGCGACCGTCGGGCCTTTCGCCGGGGCGAGGATCTTGACCGTGTAGTCGATCGTCATGTTCACCCATCCCGGCTGCAAGAGGGTTCCCGCCGCGGAACCGGCGGCGAAATCCGCGAGGGAACCGAGCACCCCGCCCTGGAAGAATCCGTCGTGCTGGGTCAGCTCCTTGCGATAGGGCTGAATGATCTCGGCTTCGCCGGGAGCCACCCGGCCGAATTCGAAACCCAGGTGCTCGGCGGCGGGCATGCTCAGCACCGCACCGGTCACCGCCGCTTCGAAGTCCGGATTCGCCGCTTGCCAGGCCCGCATATGTCAGCTCCTCGTAGGAAGTTCGATCGGTTCTTCCGTGCGCGGCGACCAGATCTCGAATCCACCTGCCAGATACCGTGTTCTGGCCGCTGCCCGCATGATCTTTCCGCTGCTGGTCTTCTGGACGTGGCCCGCCGGGGTCAGCACCACGTCGCCGATGGTGACTTCGTGCTCCCGCACGACCGCCGCCCGGATCGCGCCCACGATGTCGGCTGGGTCGGCCTCTTGCTCGTGCTCACGCTTGATCTCCTGCACCACGACGAGTTTCTCGCCGTCGCGCCCGGGCACCGAGAAAGCCGCCCCGCCGCCCGGCCGGAGAGCGGTATGCGCGCCTTGGACGGTGTGCTCTATGTCGTGCGGGTAATAGTTCCGGCCGCGAATGACGACCATGTCCTTGAGTCGTCCGACCACGTACAGCTCATCGTCCACCAGCACGCCGAGATCGCCGGTGCGCAAGTAGGTTCGAGCGGAATCGTCGGCGCATCGCGCTTGGAACGTGGCGGCGGTCGCCTCGGGATTGTTCCAATAGCCCTGGGCGACATGCTCTCCGGACACCCAGATCTCGCCGGCCCGGTCCGGTGGGCAGGTCTGCCCGGTATCGGGATCCACGATGCGCAGGTGCTCCTTCCGAAGCACCCGCCCCGACCCGGCGAGGGTGCGGAACCGGTCGGCTACGGCGTCGGCGTAACGGCCGTACCCGAGCGCTCGGACGTCTACGTCCAGCGTCACCGGGCCGCGCCCTTTCCGGCTGCCGGTGACCAGGAGCGTGGCCTCGGCCAGGCCATAGCACGGATACAGCGCCCGCGCGTCGAACCCGTAGGGAGCGAAAGTCTCCGCGAACCGGGTCAACGTCTCGGCGCGGATCGGCTCGGCTCCGTTGAACGCCACCTTCCAGCAGCTCAGATCCAGCGTGGGCACCTGCGCCGTGGCCGCGCGCGCCACACAGGCGTCGAAGGCGAAATTGGGGCCGCCGCTGGTGTGCGCGCGATACCGGGAAATGGCTTCCAGCCACAACAGCGGCCTGCGAACGAACGTCGTCGGCGACATCAGGATGCTCGTAGCGCCCACATACAGCGGCTGCAGGACGTTGCCGATCAGACCTTGGTCGTGGAAGAAGGGCGCCCAGCCCACCACGGTCGAGTCCCGGTCGTGCTCGAATGCCTGCCGGATCATCTCCTCGTTCGCCATCAGGTTCCGGTGCGTGACCATGACGCCTTTGGGAGCCGCGGTGGAGCCGGAGGTGTATTGCAGGAACGCGACGGAATCGAGTTCGGGGGTGGCGGGGGTGCCGTCGGCGCCCGTCGCCGGCAGTTCGTCGACGGCGATCCACTGCCTGGCCGGGCACAGCGGCTCCAGCGCCCGCCGCAACGCCTCGAGCACCGCGCCGAGCGTCAGCACCGCGACGGGCTCGCAATCGACGGCGATGGATCGCGTCGCGTCCTGCACCTTGTCGCGGCGGGGCGGATTCATCGGCACCGCGATCACCCCCGCGTAGAGGCACCCGAAGTACGCGACGAGGAAGTCCGGGCTCTGCGGAAAGATCAGCAGCGCGCGGTCGCCCGGCGCACACCGTGAGCGGAGTCCCTCGGCCACCACCAGCGCCCGCTGGTGCAGTTCGCGGTAGCTCAGCGTCGTTGTCTCCGCGCCGTTCTCGTCCAGGAACACATAGGCGGTCCGGTCCGGCTCACCGGCGGCTCGGCGCTGGAGGATGTCGGGAAGCAGAATGTGCGGCACGTGGGGTCCTCACTGCAACGCGGCGGTCATCGCCGCGGCGATGGCCCCACGATGCCGATGGTGGAAGAGGTGGTCGCCGGAGAATTCGTGGATCGCGAAGCCGCCATCGGTCAACTCGTGCCAGGCCGCGATCTCGGCAGGGTCCACCACCGGGTCCTCGGTGCCGTAGAACGCCGTGATCGAGCAGCCCAGGCCGGACGGTGGCTGGTAGCGGTACTCCTCGGACAGTTCCAGATCCGCGCGGGTCAGTGGCAGTGCGTAGCGCAGGAAAGCGCGGCTGCGCCCCGCCGGACCCCATGCGTTCAGCGCGGCGAGCGCCGCCGCGAAATCGTCGTCGGCCAGGTGGTGGATCGGTGGGCGGCTCGCGGACAGTTGCGGGGCGCGACGGCCGGAAACGAACAGGTGCGTCGCGGGCGTGCCCGCCGCGGCGAGCGCGCGGGCCAGTTCGAACGCCACCAGCGCCCCCATACTGTGGCCGTAGATCGCGACTCGCGCGTCATCCCACCGCTGGACCTGCGGCAGCAGTCCCGCGACGGCGTCACCGACGCGGCGCAGGGCCTGCGCACCGGACAGGTCCTCCCGGCCGGGCAACTGGACCCGTACCGCGGCGATGTCCGCCGGGAACAGGTTCGGCCAGCGGTTGAACGACGACGCGCCGGCACCGGCGTGCGGTACGCAGATCAGTCGCACGGGCGCTTCGTCGCGCTCGTACCGCAGCCACGTCCGCGTCGCTGCCCGTGTCATCGGGCGTTCCGGAGTGTGACCGGCAGATGGTTCAACCCGCGGACGATGAAGCTGTGGTCCTGCCATTCGAGCTCGCCGTCGGACAGCCGCAGGTTCTCGGAGTGCCGGTAGAGGTACTCGAAGGCCACCTCCGCTTGCAGTTCGGCGAGCAGCCCACCCAGGCAGCCGTGCATTCCGTGGCCGAAAGCGAGATGACCCGCGGCGGCGCGGTTCAGGTCGAACTCGTCGGGGCGGTCGAACACGGCGGGGTCGCGGTTGGCCGCGCCCAGGCACACCAGCACTTGGTCGCCCGCCGCGATCCGCTTCCCGCCGATCTCGGCATCGCGGGTGGCCAGGCGCTTGGTCAGCTGTAGCGGGCAGTCGTAACGCAGCGTCTCGTTGACCGCGGCGCGGACTGCCTCCGGCCTTTCCCGCAGCTGCGCGGCCTGCTCCGGGTGGCGCAGCAAAGCCAGTACCCCGTTGCCGATCAGGGCTTTGGTCGTCTCGTTGCCCGCGACGAAACACATGATGCAGACGAAGACCAGTTCCTCGTCGCTCAGCGCGTCACCGCCCGCCGTTCGCGCGGCCGCCAGCCGGCTGATCAGGTCGGCGCCGCCCCGGGACCGGCGCTCGGCCAGCACCGTGTCCAAGGCGGTGGCGAATTCCTCGACCACCGCGCACACGCGCGCGAAGTCGCCGGCCTTCATCAGCCCCGGCTCCAGCAGGAAACGGATGTCATGGGTCCAGGGACCGACGCGTTCGCGCAGGTCGTCGGGTAGGTCCATCCACTCGCACAGCACCGTGACCGGCAAGGGGGCGGCCAACTCGGTGATCACGTCCAAGCCGCCCGCGCGCCAGGCGCGCCGCATCAGCTCCTCGACGGCGCTGATCACCAGCGGACGCAGGTCGGCGACCGCCCGCGAGGTGAACACCCGGTTCACCAGTCCGCGCAGTCGCGCGTGGTCCGGATTGTCGGTGAACACCAGCGACTTGCGGCCCAGCCGCTCGACGCGCGCGACATCCCGCTGCCCGTATCGCTCGGCCTGCTCGCCGACCAGCCGGGGGATCAGCCCGGCGCTGAACGAGCGGTCGTGCAGGACGCCGCGCACGTCGGCATGCCGGGTGAGCACCCACATGCCCAGCGTCCTGTGCACCGGCTGCGCCTCGCGCAGCTGCCGATACAGCGGATAGGGGTCGCGGCGGAATTCCGTGCTGAAGGGGTTGAACCGCACCCGCGCCTGCTCGTGTGTCCGCCCCGTCATTGCGCTCGCACTCCTCGGCGGGCGAAGAATCGGTCGCCGTACGGTGCCAGCACGAGGCGCAGCAGGCCGATCTTGCCCATGCGGAAGCCGAGCGCGGACAGCTTGAGGTAGCGCTCGTAGCGCGCGACGACGTCGGCGCCGACGATCTCGACGGCTTCCGCGCGGTTCGCGCGGAGCCTGCGCGCCCATTCCGCGCAGGTCCACGCGTAGTCGAGACGCCCGTTGGCGAGCGAGCGGATCTCGAAGACGCCTTCGGCCGCGGTCGCGATCTCCGCCAGGGTCGGCAGGTCCGCGTCGGGGAAGATCTCCCGCTGCATGAACGTGCTCGCCTGCTCGCGTTCCATATTGGCGTAGACGATCGTCTGCAAGGACAGCACGCCGTCGTCGTTCAGCCAGTCACGGCAGCGGGTGAAGAACTCGCGGTACACCCGGATCTTCTCGGCAGGCGAATCCTCGGGCCGGGCGAAGTGCTCGAAGGCCCCGATCGAGATGACGCCGTCGAAACGGATGTCCGGTTCGAAATGCAGCCAATTCTCCAGCCGCACTTCGACGCCTGGCAGATCGAGCGTCCGCACGAACTCGGCCTGCTCGGCGCTGAGCGTCAGCCCCACCGACCGCGCGACCGCGTGCCGTCGCGACAGGCGTTGCAGGATCGCACCCCACCCGCAGCCGATGTCCAGCACCGCCGCGGCGCTGTCGGCGCAGATCGCGTCCAGATGGAACCGCAGTTTCCGTTCCTGAGCGGCTTCCAGCGTATCGTCGGCGCCCGAACGCAAGGCGCAGGAGTAACTCAACGACGAATCGAGCCACAGCCGGTAGAAGTCGTTGCCCGCGTCGTAGTGGTGCCGGATCGCGGCCGCCGCCGCGGCGGCCCGCTCGGTGCCGGTCGGCGCGGACACGGTTACGCCACGCTCCGTCGGCTCTGCTCGTGCAGATAGCCGGCCACCGCGTCGATATTCGGGTTGTCGAAGAGATCCTCCGGCGCGAGATCGACGCCGTACCGCTCCTCCACCTCGATCAGCAACGCGACCGCGAGGGCGGAGTCCACACCCAACCGGTCGAAGTCCGCGGCGGGGTCCACCGCTTCCGCGGGAACCTCCAGCAATTCCGCGAGGTATTCCCGGCACCACTGGACGATGGCTTCTCTACTCGTATCCACGTTGAGCATTCCTCACGCTGCGTAGCCGACCGGGTCGGACTTTCCGGAAATACGTTTCGCGGCCATCCGTGCCGCGGACGGAGTTTTGAGGTCCCAGGCCAGACCGAATCTCTCCAGCGCTTTGATGAGCCAGAAACCGGGATCGAGCCGGTACCAGTCCAATCCGAAGGACGGCGACTCGGGGAACGCGTGATGGTTGTTGTGCCACGACTCCCCCAGCGTCACCAAGGCGAATATCCCCCCGTTGTGGCTGTTCTCCCGCGATGCGTAGCGGCGGGTGCCGAACATGTGCAGGAACGAGTTGATCGCCCAGACGATGTGCTCGAGGACGAAGATGCGCACCAGACCACCCCACAGCAGACCGCTCACCGCCCCGGTCCAGCTCAGCGACACCAGGCCGCCGATCACCGTCGGGATGAGCAGCCCGAGACCGACCCAGTAGTAGTAGAGGCGGGCGATCCGCACCAGGCCGCGATCCTTGACCAGGTCGGGCGCGTAGTGCACGACGTTCGGGTACTCGTGGCGGCGCATCCACAAAAAATGCGAATGCGCCAGGCCCCGCAGCGTGCCGCGCAGACCACCGCCGGAAAGGTTCGGCGAATGCGGATCCCCGTCGCGATCGCTGTACTCGTGATGCCGCCGATGCAGCGCCACCCAGGACACCACGCCGCCCTGTCCGGCCATCGAGCCGAGAACCGCCAGCACCCCCGCCACCCACGGCACCGTCTTGAACGTGCGATGGGTGAACAGCCGGTGATAGCCGACGGTCACTCCGAGGCCGGTGACCAGCCACATCGACAGCAACAGCACGAATTCGGTTGTTCCGAAGGGATGTACCGCGAGAAAGGCGAACGCGCCTGCCGTGCCGATAATCGGCAGCACATCGAACAGCAGGAAATGCCTGCGCTGCAAGCGGTGAATATAAGGACTGCTGATCGTCTTCCGGCGCGGTTGCGGCCGCACACTTTCGAAATCACTGTTTTCGGCCATCACTCGACAACACCTCATCGATCCGGGACCGGATTCGGCCAGCGGGACTCCCCGACCGTAACGCCGGTGTCCCCGTGAGCAGCGGGGGATCCGGAGGTGCCGATCGCGGGATCGAAAACGACGATCTCGACATCGATCGCGCAGGCCGCCTCTACGCTCCGGCCTATTTCGCCGGGCGGGTCTGGCGCATCGATACCGACGGCACGGTCCGCGCTCTCGCCACCGGGCTCGCCTTGCCCGCCGGGATCACCGTCGGGGTGGACCGGGCCGGGTTCGCCGGGGGCACCGTCTACGTCACCACCCACACCGGCCAGGTCGTGGAGATTCCGGACGCGGTTCCCCCCGACGGATACTGGGCCTGGGAAGGCTGCCGCAGCGGTTACTCGCCACCGCGGTACTCGATCCACGCCACCGCGCGCAGCGGAAACGAGCCCATACCGCGCACCGGCGCGGGCAGGGCGAACAGCCTGGCGCCGGTATCGGGGACCGCCTGCAGATTCGTCATCTGCTCGATGATCGGGATCGCCGCACCGAGCAGCGTGTGGTGACACGGCCGCGTCGGCAGGGACGTGTCGTCGATGTCGAGCGAATCGATGCCCACCAGCGCGACGTTGGCGGCGACCAGCGCCTCGCCCACCTCGCCGACCAGGAACGGATGCCCGGGGCCACGGTAGGCGGGCGAGCCCCACTCGGCCGACCAACCGGTGTGCACCAGGACCGCCTTGCCCCATAGGCGCGCGGGATCACCGAGCACATCCGGCCCCACCGCGCGCAGTCCCGGCGCGCGAATCACCACGATCGGCACATTGCACAGCCGTTCCAGGGGCAGTTCGGCGATGTCGGCGCCTCCGGGGTGGTGTTGGGAAGGCGCGGTGATATAGGTGCCGGTGGCGCCGACCATGTCCACGCGTGCGATGTCGTAAGCCGGATCGATCAGCGACGACCGCGCATGCGAGATCTCGGTACCGATGCGCGGCGCGGGCAGGCCGGGGCAGGTGAGCATGCCGTCCGAGATCGGATGAGATAGCTCCACAATCGCTCGGCTCATGCCAGGGACCGTACCGGCTGGTCCGCCCGGCGGGCAGGCCCGTGCCAGGGAACTCGGCCCCCACCACCGACCCCCTCCAGGATCCACGACAAAGCCGCAGGTCGGCAGCCGGACGCTGCACGCGGAATTCCGGCGGAATGGCACGTGCGCCCGGGCTCGAAGAAGCGCAGAATGGAACCGGAAAGGTCATCATGCGACTGTTGAAGGGCTTGCTCGGCGTAGTGCTGGGAATTCTCACGGCCGTGCTGGGCACGGTGCTGGGAATCCTCGCAGCCGTGCTGTGGCTCGTGGGCGCGGTGCTGTGCGTGACGATCCTTCTGCTTCCGCTCGGGCTTCCCGTCGTGAAGCTCGCCCGCCGTCTGTTCGGCCTCTCCCGGCAGTTGATGCGCCTTCCCTGACCGACCGCTGTCCTCGGTTGCGCCGCAGCGCGCGAGCTGCCATCCTCGTGATCATGATCTCCCACGGAAAGGGCGTCCTGCGCCCGGCTCGATGAGCCCCCGCTCGGCCACGTTCGTGGCCCACGCGCTATCTCTCTCCGCTCTGCACGGTCCCGGCCCTTGGCCGCGAGACGGATATCCCCTACCGGACGAACAGCCCTCCGAACACGGCGAAATCGTTCTTCCCAGCGTCGTATACGACGGCGTCAGCACTCATCATTTCGGCGCTCGCGCGCATCCGGTCACCGAGCTCGCCGATCGGATCCTCGCCGATCTCGACGATCCGGCTCGTCTGCTCGAGCACTTCGCCGGATTACCCGCCGTTCGTGTCGCCGACGATCTCGTCGCCGAGTTGCGATCCCGGGACTTTCCGCGCGAAAAGCTCTATAGCGCGGCGCGATTCGTCACCGAGAACGCGACGAGGCGTGAGGTCGCCAAACTCGGCATAGTGCTGCTCGGCACGTGTGGCGACCAGCGCGACCGCGAACTGCTCCAGTTGCTCGGGTCGCTGGAGGAGTTCGCCCTCTTCGCGGTCGTCGCGCTCATGAAGACCCAGCCCGATGGCCAGCGCGCGGTGTTCGAGCTGGCGCAGCGGCTGGACGGCTGGGGACGGATCCACGCCGTGGAACGGCTGAAAGGCTGCGCAGACCCCGACGTCAAAGCATGGTTGCTGCGCGGAGGGTTCCGCAACGGCGTGCTGAACGAGTATCTCGCGCACATCGCCGCCACGACCGGCGGCCTCTACGAGGCGCTGCTCGCGGACGAGGTGGACGACGCCCTGCTCGACGGTGCGGCCGGCATCCTCAAAGCCCTCGCTCTCGGCGGCCCCGCCGAGGACATGCACGACTACGACGACGCGATACCCGCCATGCATCGCTTCGCCGAACTCCTCGCCAGGTCCGCGCCCACCCTCGGGCGGCTGGACGCGGCGCTGACCCTGCAACGCTTGGTCTCCGGTGCCGACTTCGATTGGCCCGACGGCGAGCCTGCTCGGCTGCGAGCCAGGTACGGAGCTCTCACGGCGCAGCAGCGGTGGCGCGATCTGGTGACCGCCGAACTCGCGCCCCGTGAGGGCGCGGCCGATCCGGCGGACGGCGGCGAGCGGCGGTCCAACGCGTTCGAGATCGCGCTCTCCTGCGCGGGTCGACTGGGGATGGACGCACTGCCGAGCGCACTCGCGCGCTTGCGCTCGGATAGGGACAACGCCTACGTCTGGCAGTGGGCGATGCGCCATGCCGATCAGGACACGGTCTGGCAGGTGGTGGATCTCGCCGAACAGCTCCTGCCGCTCGACCAACTGGCCGACGGCCCGTCCGAAGCACTGGGCCTCGGCCCGGACTACCGGGCAGATATGGTCCTCGAGATCGTCGTCCGGCAGCTGCGCGGCCACCCGGGCACCGGCCGCGCACTCCTGCCGGTCGCGCTCGGCAACCGGGTCGTCCGGTGCAGGCGGGCGGCACTCACCGTCCTCGGTGATTGGCCGCCGGAGGCTCGCCCGCCCGAGGCACGCGACTGGGTGGCGGCGGCCGCCGAGCTGGAACCCAACACTGAACTCCGGCGGGACATGCTGGCGTTCATCGAGACCTGAGACCGGGCCGCGCGGGCGACCGGTCTCAGCGTGCGCCGGACAGGTCTTCGCGCGCTGATCGGTTGCCCGCCGCGGATCGCGGCTCGGCGGCAGAGCACACCCGGATGTGGCGTGCCAGTACCATCCTGGACGAGACCCGGTCCAACATACCGAAGCACCTGTCGCTCAGCGTGATTCAGCAGCTACCTGTTACCGGTGGCGATGATTCCTCATCTCCGGACAGCGGGGCAGCAGGTAGCGTATGGCGGTATGGCGACCCCCCTGGCGTATACGGCCACCTACTCCCATTCGGCCGACGCGCTTCGAGCGGCGCTGGGCGACGAGCAGTACTGGAAAGACCGCGTGGAGGAGGGCGGCGGGCAACTCGTCGAGTTCGACGCCGCCGAGGACCGCTTGCACGTGCGGCTGCGGCAAACCGTCGCGGCCTCGGAGTTGCCCGGCGCCGTCACCGCCGTGCGACCCGAGGGCCTGGTCATCGCGCGCACCGAGACCTACACCCGCGAGGGCGGCAGTTTCGACGCCCGCGTCGAAGGCGTTCCGGCCCAGGTGAGCGGAACCGTCCGGCTCACCGAGGGCGACCGGGCGACGGCCGTGGTGGACGGCTGCGCCGAGGTCGGCATCCCGTTGTTCGGCAAGAAGATCGAGGCGGCCATGGTGGCCCGGCTGCTCGAGTTGCTCGCCGCGGAGGCGGCGTTCACCGACACCTGGATCACCGCTCACTGATCGCCGGCAAGTGCGGCGCCGATCGTCTCCCACGAATTGTGCAGATCCTCCTGCCAGTATCCCCAGGAATGGGTTCCGGCCGGACGGAGCACGAAGGTCGCGGGAACGGCCAACTCGCGCAGGCGATCCCGGAGCTGGCGGGTACATACATTGGTGACGGCTTCCAGTGGTGCGCCGAAGATCAGCTGGTAGGCCAGCTGTATACCGGAGCCGTTCGCGCCGTCGAGGGTGTCGTGTGGTCCCGGTGCGCCGGTACCGGTCGAGACGTAGATCGCGGTACCCCGCAG
>NZ_JABLTE010000014.1 GCF_013315795.1 Nocardia barduliensis | reverse complement strand
CCCCGCACGAGTTCACCCCGCCCCCGCCACCTTCCGCACCGGTACCGCCGGAGCCGGGTCGGTTCATCGCGCCTACTGCCGGGCCCGGCACTACCGGGCCGCACCAGGTCGCGCCGCCGCCTCCCGCTGCGGTTCCACCCGAAACCGGTCCCTCCGGCGTGCCACCGGCCGCACCGGAGCAGCCCGGCGCGACAGCCTGGCGAAACCCTGCGGTACCGCCGGGCGGCTACCCGGCTGCATTCGCCCAGCCCGAATCTCCGCAGTACCCCACGCCGCCGAGCGGCTATACGCCACCGAGCCACCCGCCGCCGGGCCAGTACACCCCGCCGGGCCACCCGGCGCCGCCAGGCCAGTACACCGCGCCGGGGCAGTACGCGCCGCCACCCGGCTGGTCTCCCCCATATGGTCAAAGCTCGCCACAACCAGGTCATTACGTGCCCTCCGGCCCGTACCCGGCATCGGGACAGCACCCACCTGGGCACTACCCGCCAGGTCAGGACATGCGTTCGGCGGCGGGGCAGCCTTCCGGGAAATTCTCGCTGACGCAGGATCTCCCGTCGGTGTCGCTCACCGCGCTGGGCGCGACCACCGGCATCATGCGGGTCAACCTGCATTGGACCGGGGGCGCGAGCGAGGGTGTCGCGCTGGATCTGGACCTGTGCTGCTTCTGGGAGCTGGCCGACGGGCGCAAGGGCGATATCCGTCCGGTCGGCGACTTCGGATCGCTGGAGCGGCCCCCGTTCATCCGGCTGGGCACCGACGAGCGTTCCGGGACCGGCGCCGCCGGGGAGAACCTGGAGATCGACCTCGGCCACACCGGCGATTTCCGCCGCATCCTGATCTTCGCCACCCTCTATGACGGCGCGGCCGACTTCCGCGGCATCCGGGCGACCGCCACGCTGTACCCGGCGGGCGCACCCCCGATCGAGTTGAGCGTGGACGGTTGCACGGACGGCTCCCGGGACGTGGTGCTGGCGCTCATCGAGAACACCGGCACGGGACTGGTGGTGCGCCGGGAGGCACGCTTCGTCCCGCCGCCGCCGAACCGTCCACGCTGGGGCGTGACCGAGGTGGACAAGGCGTATCACTGGGGGCTGGACTGGGTGCGGGGCACCGGCAAGTCCTGAGGCTCAGTCCGTGGGCGCGGCGAGCCGGTCCAGCAGCACGATCGCCGCGGCCCGGATCGCGTCGAGGTCGCCGGTCCAGCCGAGGACGCGCAGCACCGCCCCGGGGATGGTCCGCTCCGCGTACCTGGGCGCGATGCCCTCGTCGGAGCGGATGCTGATCACGGTCTCCACCAGGCGGAACGGCAGCGACTCGGTGCCGGGCACGCTCGGCGCGCCGCCCTCGGCGAGCACGCGCGCGGCCAGAGCCTCGTAATGTCCGCGCAATTCGTCGCGGCGCAGGCGGAACGCGGCGAACCGCTCGGTGCGCAATTCCGGCAGTAGATACAGCGCACCCAGATTCCAGCGGGATGCGCACAGTTGCCGCACGTCGAACACGGCCAGCGCGTACAAGCGGACCGGCGCCGGGCCGGACGCGGTGCGCAGCCGCTCGGCCAATTCGATGGGCGCGGCTACGGTTTCGGCGAGCAGCGCGTCCAGGATGTCGTCCTTGGCCGCGAAATGGTGGTACAGCGAAGCCTGCCGGATTCCGACGGCGTCGGCGATCGCGCGGGTGGAGGTATTGGCGTACCCGTTGGTGGTGAACAGTTCGCCTGCGGCGTCGAGGATCTCGGCGCGCGGTGTCGTGCCGCGTCGGCGCCGCTGTTCGACGCGCGGCCGTCCTGGCCCGAGGTTAGCCACTGCCTCATTCTGGCAGGTCGGCCCGCGACTGCTGCGGCGCGGTGGCCGTGCGCGCCGTGCAGGGACGGCAGCCGTGCGTTTTCTGTCACTTGATAGAAATAGCGGCAACACAGAAGTTACCGGGGGTACCGGAAGCGATACATCCAGGTCACCGAAAGTGCGATCACGGACGCAAAACTGTCATCTGATAGTTATTGGCCGCACGCCGAAGGACCGCCCATGGCCGCCACGCTCGCCCCCATCCCGTCCGCCGACCTCAGCGGAGACGGCGCCGACCTCGCCCGGTTCGGCTACCAGCCCGTCCTGCACCGCAAGCTCGGCCGCTACGCCTCTTTCGCGGCCGGCTTCTCGTTCGTCTCCATCCTCACCACGATCTTCCAGTTCTTCGGCTTCGGCTACTCGTTCGGCGGAGCCGCCTTCTTCTGGTCCTGGCCGATCGTGTTCGCCGGACAATTCCTCGTGGCGCTGAATTTCGCCGAACTGGCCGCGCGCTATCCGATCTCGGGTTGCATCTACCAGTGGTCGCGACGGCTCGGCGGTGAACTCGTCGGTTGGTTCGCTGGCTGGATGATGATCATCGCGCAGATCGTCACGGCCGCCGCGGCGGCGATCGCCCTGCAGGTGGTGCTGCCCTCGATCTGGAGCGGATTCCAGCTCGTCGGTACGGACACCGCGCTGACCTCGCCCTCCGGCGCGACCAACGCCGTGCTGCTGGGCAGCGTCCTGCTCGTGGTCACCACGCTGATCAACGTGATCGGCATCGATCTGATGGCGCGGATCAATTCGATCGGCGTCACCGTCGAGATCGTCGGCGTCCTCGCGATCGTCGCGCTGTTCTTCACCGGTACCGAACGCGGGCCCGGCGTGGTGCTGCACACCGATCAGGCCGCACCGGGGCCCTACTGGGCCGCGTTCCTGGTGTCCGGACTGATGGCGGCCTACGTGATGGTCGGGTTCGATTCCGCGGGCGAGCTTTCCGAGGAGACCAAGAACCCGCGCCGGGTCGCGCCGCGCACCATCCTCACCGCGCTGTCGGTCTCGGCGCTGGGCGGTGGGCTCATGCTGCTCGGCGCGCTGATGGCCGCGCCGAGCCTGTCCGACGGCGCGCTGGCCTCGGACGGACTGGCCTACGTGCTCACCGCGAAACTGGACAGCCCGGCGGGCAAGGTGCTGCTCGGCTGCGTCGCGGTCGCGATCACGGTGTGCACCCTGGCGATTCAGACCGCGGGTTCGCGGCTGATGTTCTCCATGGCGCGGGACGGGAAGCTGCCGTTCGCGGGCAGGCTCGCCGCCGTGCATCCGCGATACGGCACGCCGGTGCTGCCCGCCATCGTGATCGGCGTGCTGGGCATCGGCCTGCTGGTGCTCAACCTCGGCAACGCCGCGATGTTCGCGACCCTGGCGAGCGTCTGCATCGTCACGCTGTATCTGGCCTACCTGCTGGTGACGGTGCCGCTGCTGGTGCGAAGGTGGACCGGCCTGCCGGACCCGGGCACCGACGCGCGGTTGTTCAGCCTGGGCCGGTTCGGCATCCCGGTCAACGCGCTCGCCGTGGTCTGGGGGGTCGCGATGGTGGTGAACCTGGCCTGGCCACGGGCGGAGGTCTACACGCCGGAGGGCGGCGGATGGTGGATGCGCTGGGCCGCGCCGCTTTTCGTGCTGCTGGTGCTGGCCGTCGGCGTGGTGGTGCATCGCCTGGTGGCCGGTTGGTCCCGCGGCGTCAGGAGCGGCGAGCCCGCACCGCAACCGGCTTGATCGGCCCGGCGCGGCGGCGCACTGCCCGCGCCGCCGCGCCGGCAACCGGCGAACAGCGAATCAGCACGAAAGGAAGCATCGTGACAACCACTGCGGACACCTCCGGCGCGCGAGCGCACGCGCGAGCACAGGCCGCGGCCGCGGTCATCGCGGAGCCCGCCCGGCCCGCCGAGATCTCCGCCTCGCGGATCACCTTCGCGCAGCGGATTCCGGCGGGCGGCTACGCGAACATCGCGCTGGGCCGCGGCACCCGGGTTCGCCTCGGCGACCCGGACGGCGCGGCCTGCGCGCACCTGCTGCTGGTGCGCACCGAAGCGCCGTGGGAGCGCTTGAACGTCGCCGACACGATCAAGGTGCCGTGGCAGGCGTACCTGGGCAGCGGGCACCCGCTGCTGTCGGACCAGGGCCGCATCCTGGCGACCGTGCTCGCCGACACCTCCGGCCATCACGACGCGCTCTGCGGACCCACCGCCCAAGCCCGCGACCTGCTGCGCCTGGCAGCCGCCAAACACGGGCTGCACCCCAGGGACGTCGGCCCGACGGTCTCGTTGTTCCGCGGCGTGCGGGTGGAGCGGGACGGCGCGCTCACCGCGACCGGCAGCGCCGCTGCGGGCTCCTCGGTCGACTTGCTCCTGCACCTGCCGGTGACGGTACTGGTCGCCAACTCCACCCACCCCTTGGACGACCGGCCCGCGACCGACCTCGATCTCGTCGCGTGGTCCGCCCCGGAAGACCTCGCCGTACCCGCCGACCGGGACCCGGAATACCAGCGGGCGGTGCACAACACCGAACAAGCCTGGACGGCCGCCCTGACTCTGGAGGCAACCGCATGACTTCCGCCCACACCATCGTGCTCGACGAGACCGTCCCCGCCCGCGCGCCGTGGTCGGCCGTGGTCCGTGCGGGCGAGTATCTGGAGATCATCGACCTGCACGGCAATCAAGCGGTGGACTGCCTGCTGTACTCGGCGGCCGACCACTCCGATCGCTACAGCGCGCAGGCGACGGTCGCCGCCCAGCGCAATATCTTCCTCACCACCGGCAGCGAACTGCGCACCGAGACGGGCGCCACACTGATGACCGTCGTGGCCGACGAGGTCGGCAACCACGACACCATCGCGGGCGCCTGCTCCCAGGAGTCCAACACGCTGCGCTACGGCCTGCACACCCGCCACCAGCATGCCTGCGTGGAGAACTTCCTCACCGAAGCCTTGCGCTGGGGCCTGGGCAAACGCGACCTGGTGTCGAACATCAACTGGTTCATGAACGTTCCGGTCGAGGCCGACGGCACGCTGGGCATCGTGGACGGATTGTCCGCGCCCGGCAAACGGGTCACGCTGCGCGCCGAGATCGACACGCTGGTGCTGGTCTCCAACTGCCCGCAGATCAACAACCCCTGCAACGGCTTCGACCCCACCCCCGTGCGCATGGTGGTGTCACGATGACCGTCGCCGAATTACCGGTGGCCGGTACCGCGCAGTCCGTGCCCGCGCCGCCCGGCCAGGTGGAGGTCCTGCGCCCCGGCATGCTCACCACCGTGCAGGACTGGCCCGGCCGGGTCGGGTATTGGCACGTCGGCGTTCCGCCGTCGGGGCCGATGGACGATCTATCCTTCCGTCTGGGGAATCGCGCGCTCGGCAACGACGAGGGCGCCGCCGGGCTGGAATGCACCCTCGGCGGCCCTGCGCTCCGGTTCACCGCGCCGACCTGGGTCTGCGTCACCGGCGCGCCGACGGAGGTGACGCTGGACGGCGTTCGCGCGCCCCAGTGGCGCACGGTGCGGGCGCCCGCGGGCGGCGTGCTGGACGTCGGCGCGGTGCGCGGACCGGGCATGCGCTGCTACGTGCTGATCGGGGGCGGTATCGACGTGCCCGAATACCTCGGCAGCGCAGCTACTTTCACGCTGGGCCGGTTCGGCGGCACCGGAGGCGCGGTGCGCGCCGGTGCGTCGCTTCGGCTGGGCGCGCACCACGGCCGGGTCGTGACAGCCGTGCCGATGGACGAGCAACCGGTACTCACCCGGAACTGGGAAATCGCGGTCACCGAGGGTCCGCACGGCGCACCGGAATTCTTCACCCGCGCCGATTTCGACGCCGTGCTGGGCACCGACTACGAGGTGCACTTCAACTCCGATCGCACCGGTGTGCGGCTGATCGGGCCGAAGCCGGAATGGGCCCGCGCCGACGGCGGCGAGGCGGGCCTGCATCCGTCCAATATCCACGACACCCCGTATTCGGTCGGCGCGCTGGACTTCACGGGCGACACCCCGATACTGCTGGGACCGGACGGACCGAGCCTCGGCGGTTTCGTCTGCCCGGTCACGGTCGTCGCGGCCGACCGCTGGAAGCTGGGCCAGTTGTCGCCCGGCGACCGGGTGCGGTTCGTGCCGGTCCGCGGCGACCGCGCCGCCTCGATCCGCGAACTCGGAGCCGCGCGCCGCGCCGCCTGGCCCACGGTGCTGTCGACGGGCGGCGACGGCGACGACGGCGTGCTGCGCCGCGCCGAGGTGGACGGCTCGACCACGGTGACCTATCGCCGAGCGGGCGACGACGGCGTGCTCGTCGAGTACGGCGCGATGACCCTGGATCTCGGTCTGCGCGCCCGGGTGCACGCCCTGCACCACCATCTGCTCGCCGCCGGAATTCGCGGCGTGACGGAGCTGACCCCCGGCATCCGCTCGCTGCAGATCCGGGTCGACCCGCACGTGCTGCGGGCCTGCGCGCTGCTGGACCTGCTCGCCGAGGCCGAGGCGCAGTTGCCCGCCTCCGATCGGCTCGTCGTGCCGAGCCGGGTCGTGCGTCTGCCGCTGTCCTGGGACGACCCGTCCACGCGCGAGGCGATCACCCGGTACATGCGCGGCGTGCGGGCCGACGCGCCCTGGTGTCCGTGGAACATCGAGTTCATTCGGCGCGTGAACGGCTTGGCTGCCGTATCCGATGTCTACGACACCGTGTTCGACGCCGAGTATCTGGTGCTCGGCCTCGGGGACGTCTACCTCGGCGCGCCGGTCGCCACCCCCACGGATCCCCGGCACCGGCTGGTCACCACGAAATACAATCCCGCCCGCACCTGGACCCCGGAGAACGCGGTCGGCATCGGCGGCGCCTATCTGTGCGTCTACGGCATGGAGGGGCCGGGTGGCTACCAATTCGTCGGACGCACCACCCAGGTGTGGAATCATCGGGCGGGCGCGGCGCCTGCCGTGGCCCCAGGCGCCGACCGCACCGCCTCGGGAGCCGAAACACCCTGGCTACTGCGCTATTTCGACCGTATTCGCTGGTATCCGGTCGAGGCGGAGGAACTGCTCGACCTGCGCGCCGACTTCGCGGCGGGCAACGTCCGGGTGCAGGCCGAGGACGGGGAATTCCGCCTGGCGGAGTATCGGACGTTCCTCGCCGAGAATGCCGAAGACATCGGGGCCTTCCGTGCGAAGCAAGCGGAAGCTTTCGCCGCCGAACGCGAGTCCTGGCGCTCGGCGGGTGAACTCACCGCATGACCGCTCAGCGCAGGTCGCGGAAGAACTCGCGGATGTCGGCGGTGAGCAGCGCGGGTTCCTCCATGGCGGCGAAATGGCCGCCGCGGTCGACGTCGTTCCAGCGGGTGATGGTGTTCTCGGTCTCGGCGTAGCGGCGGATGCCGATGTCGTGGGCGAACACCAGGGCGGCGGTGGGAACGCCGGAGTTCTGCTTCGGCTCGCCCCACGGAGCGTCCTGGGCATAGCCGACGTACGCCGCCGAGCCCGCCGTGCCGGTGAGCCAGTACAGCATCACGTTGGTCAGCAGCCGATCCCGGTCCAGGATCTTGTCCGGCTCGACGCCGCGCGGATGGGTCCATTCCCGGAATTTGTCCATGATCCAGGCCAGTTGCCCCACCGGCGAGTCGACCAGTCCGTAGGCCAGGGCCTGCGGGCGGGTGGACTGGATGGCGATGTAGCCGAACTCCTCCCGCAGGAACGCCTCGATCCGCCGGATGCGATCACGCTCCAGCTCGGTCAGGCTCGCCAGCTCCTCTTCCCCGAGCGGCAGCGACGGGAAGGGACCGGGCCCGCCGTTGACGTGCACGCCGACGACCCGGCCCGGCGCCGTCCGGCCGACCTGCGGGCTCACCGCCGCGCCGATGTCGCCGCCCTGCACGCCGTAGCGCCGGTACCCGAGCCGGTCCATGAGTTCGGCCCATGCCGCGGCGATCCGATCGATATTCCAGCCCGCCTCGGTGACCGGTCCGGAGAACCCGAATCCCGGCAGCGACGGGATGACCAGGTGGAAGGCGTCGGCCGGGTCGCCGCCGTGCGCCCCCGGGTCGGTCAAGGGCCCGATCACATCGAGGAATTCGGCCACCGAGCCCGGCCAGCCGTGGGTCAGCAGCAGCGGCAGCGCGTCCGCCTCGGGTGAGCGCGCGTGCAGGAAGTGGATGGTCTGTCCGTCGATCACCGTCGTGTACTGCGGGTAGGCGTTGAGCTGCGCTTCGGCCGCGCGCCAGTCGTATCCGGTGCGCCAGTGGTCGACCAGCTCGCGCAGCCAAGCGGTCGGCACGCCGGTGTCCCAGCCGTCGCCGGGCAGCGGGGCGGGCCAGCGGGTGGCGTCCAGACGGGAACGCAGGTCGTCGAGTCGCTGCTGCGGGATGTCGATGCGGAACGGGGTGATCTCGTTGCTCATGCCATCGACGGTATGACCCACCTAGGACAACTCTCGCCCTAGCTGTAGGACAGACTTTTCCCATGTTGGAAACCTCGGCACGCTTGTTGCGCCTGTTGTCGCTGCTGCAGACCCCGCGGGACTGGACCGGCGCCGAACTCGCCGAACGACTCGAGGTGGACGTGCGCACCGTGCGCCGGGATGTCGAGAAGCTGCGCACCCTGGGCTACCCGGTGGACGCGACACCCGGCGTGGCCGGTTACCGGCTCGGCGCGGGAGCGAAACTGCCGCCGCTGCTGCTGGACGACGACGAGGCGGTGGCGGTGGCGCTCGGCCTGCGCACCGCGGCGGGCGGCACCATCGCGGGCATCGAGGACAGTTCGCTGCGCGCCCTCGCCAAACTCGAGCAGGTGCTGCCCGCGCGCCTGCGCCACCGCGTCGGCATGCTCCAGGCGGCCACGGTCACCGTGCCCGCGGGCGGCCCGACCGTGGAGCCGGACGTTCTCACCGCCGTCGCGGCCGCCATCCGCGACCACCATCGCCTGCGCTTCGACTATCGCGCGCACGACGGGGCCACGTCGCTGCGCACCACCGAGCCGCACCGCCTGGCCCACACCGGCAGGCGGTGGTACCTGATCGGCTGGGACGTCGATCGCGCGGACTGGCGCACCTATCGCGTCGACCGGCTGCGTCCACGCATCCCGACCGGCCCCCGCTTCACCCCCCGCGAGGCGCCCGACGCCGATCTGTCCGGGTACCTCTCGCGCGGGGTCACGACCGCCCCCTACCGCTACGCGGCCCGCATCACCTTGGGTGTTCCGGCGGAGGCGGCCGCCGAGCGCGTCGCGCCGACCGTCGGGGTGATCGAGGCGCTCGACGCCGAAAGTTGCCTGCTGCGAACCGGATCGAACTCCTTGGACGAGCTGGCGATCTACGTCGCCACCTTCGGCTTCCCGTTCCGGGTGCACGAACCACGGGAACTGGTCACGCACATCCGCGCACTCGCCACGCGCCTCTCCGCCGCGGTCGAATGACCCGGTTCAGGCCGGAACGGCGACGGCTTCGGTCTCCGCACACGGCGCCCGGCACCGCAACCTCGGCAAGGTTCGCCGCTACCGCGACCGGGAGAGACCCGCGCCACGGGGGTCAGGGTCCGCGACCGTACTCCGTCGTCTCGATGAAGCGGTGGACACCACCGGCAACGACGAGATCGGAGACAGTGGCCGACCACCTCGCGCAGCGTGCCGGCGCGGTCCGGGCATGACCGGCCGACCGGCTCAGACGACGATCACCGTCTTGCCCTGGGCGTGCCCCTCGGCGACATGGCCCACCGCCGCGGCTGCCGCGGCGAGCGGACAGCGCCGCTCGATCACCGGACGCAGCTTTCCTTCCGCGGCCAGTACGGCCAGGAGTTCGAGGTCGGCCCGGCGCGGGCGCATCAGCAGGGGACGCATCGTCTGGCCGACCACCAGGCCGGTCAGCACCACCTTGCCCACCCACAGCACCGGGCCGAACCAGTCCCCGCCGGGCGAGCCCGCCGAAGAGACGAAGACGCCCTTGGGCGCGAGCACCCGGCGGTAGTCGGTCAGCGACCGGTTGCCCACCAGGTCCAGCAGGACGTCGTATCGATCCGTGCCGCTGGTGAAATCCGTCGTGGTGTAGTCGACCACGAGGTCCGCGCCCAGCGAGCGCAGCATCTCGACGTGCCGCGTGCTGCACACGGCCGTCACCTCGGCGCCGAGCGCCTTGGCGATCTGCACCGCGGCCGTGCCCACACCGCCCGAAGCACCGTTGACGAGCACTTTCTGCCCGGCGCGCAAGCCGCCGACATCGCGCAGGCCCTGCAGCGCGGTCAGCCCGGAATCCGGCAGTGCCGCGGCCTCCGCCACGGTCAGGCCATCGGGGACGCGTGCGAGCCGCTCGGCCGGGACGCTCACGTATTCGGCGAAGGCCCCCGCGTCGACGGCGCCGAAAACCAGGTCGCCGCGGTCGAATCCCGTTGCCCCAGCGCCGACCGCGACCACTTCGCCGGCCAGGTCGTGCCCGATGATCGGGTCCTTCGGCCGCCGCAGCCCGAAACCGAGCCGCACCGCGTAGGGCTTGCCGGTGAGCAGGTGCAAGTCGCCACGACATACCGCCGCCGCACGGACGCGCACCAGCACCTGGCCGTCGCCCGCGACGGGACGCGGCACCGTCTGGGTTCGGAGCACCTCGCTGGAGCCGTATCGCGGCGCGACGATCGCGGTCATCGTGGCGTGCTCGAGGGTGGACTGCTGGGCGTCGGACATGACATTCCTCGTCTACACAGGGCACTTACAGCGTAAGTGCGGCGCCGCCGACGGTACGCTTACGCCGTAAGTGCGTCAAGAGAGGAAACCATGCCGGAAGCCCGCGCGCCGCTCACCAGGGACGCGGTGCTCAACGCCGCCGTCCGGCTCGCCGACGAGCACGGCTTGCCCGCGCTGTCCATGCGGCGACTGGCGCAGACGCTCGGCATCGAGGCCATGTCGCTGTACAACCACGTGCGCAACAAGGACGACCTGCTCGACGGCATCGCCGATCTGGTGATCGCCGAGATGGCGCCGCCCGCCGTCGGCGGCGATTGGCGGGCCGCCCTGCGCGCGCGGTCACTCTCCGCCCACGAGGTCCTGCTACGCCATCCGTGGGCCACCGGACTCATCGGCAGCAGGGTCAACGTGGGCCCCGCCATGCTGCGCTACATCGACGCCACCCTGGGCTGCCTGCGCGCGGCGGGCTTCTCCCTGCCTCAAGCGGACCGCGCGTGGAACGCGCTGGACAGCCACCTCTACGGCTTCACCTCGCAGGAACTGAACTTTCCGTTCGCGCCGTCCGAATACGCCGCCGCGGCAGAGCATTTCCTGCCGCTCATACCGGCCGACGAGTTTCCCCACATGCACGCGCTCTCGCTGCTCGTCATCGACGGAAAGCACTCGGGCATCGCCGACTTCACCTTCGGCCTGGAGCTGATCCTGGACGGCCTGGAACGACTGCTCGCCGAGAACGCCCACTGACCCTCAATCCATCCGGAATGTGGCTTCGGGGTTGGCCGTGTCGCGGACGATCCGCAGCGCCTCGGACAACGCGGCGAGCTGCCGCGCGGTCAGCAACCCGACGAACCAGCGGTCGACGGCGGCGAGATAGTCCGGCAGCACCTGCGCCAGCCGCGCCGCGCCGGCCTCGGTGAGCACGGCATGGGCGCTGCGCCGATCCGCCGGGTCCAGTTCGCGTTCCACCAGACCGGCGCGGGCCAGCCGATCGACCAACCGCGTCACGCCACTGGTGGACAGCGCGGTCTGCACCGCCAGCTCCGACATGCGCAACCGGCGCCCGGACGAACGGCTCAGCCGCATCAGCGCGTTCAGATCCAAGCCGGACAAGCCGTGCGCCTTCCATACCGGCTCCAGCTTCGCGACCACGCCGCCGTAAGCCTCGAACAGCAGGCCCATCGTGGTCAGACGCGGGTCGTCGAACAGCTCGGTCACGTCCATGGGGCGAACTTACCGCGAATGCCCCAAATAGTTGACACGCGGAATAAGTCGTCGTAGAAATATGCATACGCATTATTCCTCGCGTCAACTAGTGGAGGTTCCCATGGCGCCCACCGCCTGGATCGCCGGATTCCGCACCGCGGTGATCCGCCCGGACGAGCAGATCAAGTTCGCCGACTCGCGCGCGTTCACCGACCAGACGGTGCGCCAGGTACTGCACCTGGCGGGCGGCGGCGCGCAGGTGCGGATCGGGCTGACCAACCGGTACGGGAAGACGCCGCTGACCATCGGCGCGGCGCGGATCGCCCTGCGCAAGAACGGCGGTGAGATCGTCGCCGAGACCGACCGCGTGCTGCGATTCGGCGGAACCGAGCAAGTCCGCGTCCCGGTGGGCGGCGAAGTTCTCAGCGACCCGGTGGATCTGGCCGTCTCGGCGGGCGCGGATCTGGCGTTGAGCCTGTATCTGCCCGAACCCACCGGGCCGGCGACCTTCTCGCACCAGCCCGGCGAGACCGCCTACATCGCGGACGGGAACGTCGCGGACCAGGCCGCGATCACCCCGGTCGAGGAGGTGCCCGGCCGGTTCTTCGTCATCGGCGTCGACGTGCTCGCACCCGCGGACACACCCGTGGCCGTCGCGTTCGGCGACTCCTGGTTCGAAGGCGTCGGCACCACACTCGGCGCGAACCGCCGGTCGGTGGACGTGCTCAACGCGCGCCTGAACCGGGGCTGGGTGGTCAACCAGGGCGTCGCGGGAAGCCGGCTGCTGCTCGACGGGGTGGGCGATTCGGGCCTGGCCCGCTTCGATCGTGACGTGCTCGGCGTGCCCGGCGTGACCAGCGTGCTGATCAACTTCGGCATCAACGACCTCAGCCTGGGCGGCATGACCGGTCAGCCGCCCGCGACCGCGGACGACCTGATCGCGGGCTTCACCACCCTCGCGCGGCGGGCGCACGCGGCAGGGCTCACCGTCCACGCCGCCACGATCGGTCCCTACGCCGGCGTCATCTACGACGATCTGCACGTGGCGGTGGCCCAGCCGGCCCGTCGGCGCGTGAACGAATGGCTGCGCGGCACCGATGTCTTCGATTCGGTCTTCGACGTGGCGCGTGCGGTCGAGGACCCGGAGCGGCCCGGCTTCATCCGTCCCGAGTTCGACAGCGGCGACGGCATGCACCTCAACGACGCCGGCGCCCACGCCATGGCCGAAAGCGTCGACGTGGCGGCACTTTTCCGCTGACGGGCGGCGTTGTCCCGCAGCTCGGCCGACCCCTAGGGCTCGAGACCACGCAGCAGGATCTCGACACCGCCCCGGAATTCGTCGTCGGCCGACATGTCCTTGGCCCGGCTCGCGGTCTGTGCCAGATGCGGGTAGTCCGCGGCGGGAAGTTCGGCCAGCACGCTCGTCCCCCGCCCCGGCAACGGCGCGTAGTGCTTGTTCTGGAGGTAGCCGACCAGGAAGGCGACCAGCGTGCGCTGGGCGATGACGCGGGCGCGTCCGGTGAAGCCGCCCTCGGTGAGCACGGCGAGCATCGTTTCCATCACGCGGAGCGATTCCACCGACGACTGCCGGTGCCGCAGCACCAGCGGCACGGCCGCCGGGTGGGCCGAGAACCCGTCGCGGATGTGCTCGAGCAGCACCGCCACGCGCGCTTTCCAGTCGCCTCCGGCGGGGAGCGAGGTGTCGATCGAAGCGAACACCTGGTCTGCCACCAGCACCTCGAGCGCATCGCGGTCGCGCACGTAGCGGTACAGGGCCATGGTCGCCATGCCCAGCTCCTTGGCCACCGCACGCATGGTCAGTGCGGACAGACCGTCGCGGTCGAGCACGGCGAGGGCCGCCGCGACTACATCGGCGGTGGTCAGCGAACGGGGACGGGGCACGGATTGACAGCGTACAAGCTACGCGCATACTGGTCGTAGGCGTACAAAGTACACCTACGAAAGGAGCCCCCATGCCGCTGCCGACCGCCGTCCCGGACCGGACTCTGGTCACCGTGTCCGGTGCACAGGTCCGAGTGCCGGATCCGGATCGCTTGATCCACCTCCAATTCCGCCGCTTCGCCGGATGCCCGGTGTGCAACCTGCACCTGCGCTCGATCGTCGCCCGCCACGCCGAGATCGCCGCCGCGGGCATCCGCGAAGTGGTCGTCTTCCACTCCAGCGCCGCGGAATTGCGCAAGTACACCGCCGATCTGCCGCTGGATGTCATCGCCGACCCGGAACGGAAGCTGTACCGGGAATTCGGCGTCGAGACCGCGCCGCGCGCGCTGCTCGATCCGCGCGGCTGGCCCGCCATCCTGCGCGGCGTCGCCCACGCCGCCTACGCGACCCTGCGCCACCGGCAGGCCGCCCCGCCCGCCAAGCCCGAGGGCGGCAGCCTCGGACTGCCCGCCGACTTCCTGGTCTCCCCCGACGGACGCGTGCTCGCCGCGAAGCACGGCACGCACGTCTACGACCAGTGGTCGGTCGATGAACTGCTCGCGCTCGTCCCGGCGGAGCGTCACGCGTGAGGATTGCCGAAAGACCGCTGCTGGCGCGGGCATTCGCGTTGGTCTCCGGCGGGTTGCTCGCCGGTGCGTTCGGGTACGGAGCCGTCAATGTCCTCTACGCGTTCCGCGAAGTGCCCTTGGATGTGCGCTTCACCTTCCACACCGCCTTGATGAGCGTGAACGGCCTGGTCATGCAATCGCTGATGGGTCTGACCATTGTGAGCACGCTGGTGCTCGCCGCCCGATCCGCCGGGCGGGCGCGCCTACTCGCCGGTGGCGCGGGCGTCCTGGCCGTTGCGGCGTTCCTCATAACCCGCCTCGGCAACGTCCCGATCAACCAGCAGATCAAGGTCTGGGCGGTCAGCGGCCCTCCGGCCGACTACGCCGACATCCTCGGCCGCTGGGAGGCATTCCACCTCGCGCGCACGGCCTGCGCACTGGTGGCCTTCCTTCTCACCGTGCTGACCACCCTGCTCGCCGCGAAAGAAGCACGCCCATGATGACCGTCGAACTGTTCGTCTCCGACTACACCCTGACCGCCGATCGCAAACGCGCCCTCGCCGAACGCATTCTGCGCGATCTGACCACCGAGCCCGAAGCGCCGGACTCGGTGCTGGAGAAGGCCCGGGAACTGACCCACGTCCTGGTGCGCGACGCCGACGCGTGGGCGACCGGAGGCCCCGCGCTGAACGACGCGCCACGCTACCTCGCGCGGCTCACCGTGCCCGGATCCTGGGCCAACAACGCCCAATTCGGCGGCCACGTGATTCCCCTGATCACCAAGGCCGTCGCCGGCTCCGAGCCCGACCCGGACCGCCTGACCCGCGACCCGCACTGCGTGGTCCAGATCATCGGCCTACGCGAGAACAACCTCGGCACCCTCGGCCACCCACTCACCGCCACCGAGATCACCAAATTGATGACCGAGGACTACCGGGCCTCCGGCACCCACGCCGAACCCCCCGAGGGCCACGCCATCGACCCCGTCTGCGGTATGACGGTCGACCTCGCCACCGCCCGCTTCACCCTCACGCACGACGGCACTCGGTACGCCTTCTGTGCCCCCGTGTGCCGCAAGGTCTTCGCCGAAGACCACGCACTCCCACTCTGAACTGTTCCGCGAGTGGCACCCGGTGAACTTCCGCATTCCGCCGCGACCGGGTGCCACTCGCTGGGAGCGCCGCCGTCAGGCCGGGCGGCGGCGGTCCAGGGCGGACCTGATCAAGCCCCTGGCCTTTTCGCCGGTCATCGACTGGCGCGCCAGGATGTCGAAAGCATGACCGTAGAGGGCGATCTCGCGCGGTTGGGTAATGGTTATCTCCGCGGTGTGCCCTTCCACCTTCACCATACGATTGTCGAACATCGTGAAGTTCTCCAGGACTACATGAGCGGGAGCCGTCAGCGGGACTATCCCCAGCGTCACACGGGGCATACCCGTGATCGAGTGCAGCCTTTCGAGTTGCCCGATCATCACGGCGTCTCCGCCGACCGATGTGTAGAGCGACCGTTCGCTGATGATGAAGTGGAACCGGTGATCTCGCTTGGACAAAACTTTCTGGCGCTCCATCCGTTTGGTGACACCGGCGTCGATGTCGTTCGGAAGACGATAGAACTCGATGACGCTCCGCAGTTTCGCTTCGGCGTAGTCGGCGGTTTGCAGCAACCCGGGGACGATCTGCGGGTCGTAGTTGCGCACGAACGTCGCTTCGGCCTCCAGTTCGGCATACAACTGCTGTCCGCGTTTGACGCCCGCACCTAGTAAACGCCGGTATTCCAGATAAGCCGTGTCGATGTTGTGCAGCGTGGCCAAGAGGTCGGCGAGCTGCTCCTGTCCGGCACAATGGCGGCAATACGCACGGATGTCGTCATTCGACGGCTTGATTCGCCCGTGCTCGATTCGAGAGACCTTGGACTCGTGCCAGCCCTCCCGGACGGCGAGCTCTCGGCCGCTCACCCCGGCATCGCGTCTCATTTCGCGCAGCCGTTGGCCGAGTGCCGCTCGGGCGTCCTGTATCGAACTCGTCACGGGTGCGGTGCGGCGTATTCGGCGTACGGAGTCGCCAGGTTCCAGAGTCGTTCTCGCACCCCTCGGCAGTAGGCCGCGATCACCGGATCGGTGGTTACCGCCGCTCCGGCCGGTTTGCCCGAGGAGTCGACGACATTGAACGCCACCCGCTCACCGTCGAACAGCCACCAATCGTCCGGCGGTACCTCTCCGGCGAGATGTCTGGGCAGGTATCGGATGTCCTCACCGGCAGCGACGCTGCTACCGGTAACCGAGAACAGCCAGCGCTGATAGTCCGAGAGCGGAACGCTGACCACCCGCACCCGGCTCATCGCGACACCACGCTGCGCCAACGTCGCTACGAGGTCGAGCCAATCGCTCTTGTCGTATCCACCCGGCGGCTCCGGCTCGCCGTCGAGGAATCGGCGGAACGGCTCGGATTCCTCCGGCTCCGCGTAAGAGTCGCGAACCTCCAAATGAAACGCCGACTTCCGGGTGACTTCGAACAGCTCCACCCAACGATCATTCGAGCGGAATTCCACCGTAGTAAGTCCTCTCACCCTTCGGCACTTCGATGGCTGTCTCGTCGTCTTCCAGAGCCAGTTGATCCAGTGTTTCGCGATCGGTGATCGGTCGTCCGACCAATCGGAAGGTGCCCCTACCGGTATCGGTCATCGTCGCCCCGATGAAAGTGCCCGGTTCGGCGAAGCCGGTCAGCAAGTGGGGTATCTCCAGAATTCCGGACTGGTCGGTCCGCCAGCCCTGCACGAGATAGCTGCCCCGGTCGGTGGCATACAGCGCCGGGCAACCCGTCTTATCCGAGCCGCCCTTGCCGAGAAAGCGTAAACGCATCATCCGCCCCCATTCAGTTGCTTGTGCCGACTTGCATCCCACAGCCAATGATGCATTGCCGCTTGGCTGCTGAAGGCGCTTTCGAAGCAATATGCGCAAGTTCCCGCAAGCCCGTAGACGATCGGGCTCCCGGCTACTTAGCGTCGGATACAGGTGCTCCGACCGGTACGGACACCCGGCACCGGGCCACCGGCCCGCAAATACCAGCGAGGTGGACGGATGAGGCCGCGACCGACCGCGATCGGATACCTGCGCCGCGATGTTTCCGGCGTCTCCCAGACCTGGGACGAAATCCGAATTCGCAGTGTCGCACAGCGACTCGGGTACGAACTCGCGAAGACCGTCGTATTCGGTCCGGAGACCGACAGCCCACTGAGCCGTCTGCTGAACGTCGTCCGCCGAGCCGACGCGGACGCGGTGATAGTCCCCGGTGTGCGGCATCTCGGTGCCGAAATGCCCGCGGAACTGGTCCGCGTCGTCGACGTGGTCACCGTGAACCCGGAGAACACCTATGCCCGATGGGCACCGGGCTGTAGCAACGGACGGACATTCAGCTCGGCCGAATACGACGCCTGGATCAAGGCGCTCGAGCGTTGATGCCCGTCAGGCGTCCTCGCGCGCTGCCCGGCGGATGCCACCGGCATCGGCGCGCCGCTGCCCAGCATCCAGCGCTCGGCGTCGGCGCGAGCAAGAAACGTCGGCCTGTTCAGGCTGCGGCCGAAGAGCGCGCTCGCTTCGAGCGCGGGAATCAGGGCAGCAACGTCGCAGGGTCGATCGCGAACTCGAAGGGGCTGCGCAGGGTGACCGCGTTGCCGGCGGCCACCCGATGGGTCAGCTCGTAGGTACCTTCGGCACCCAGTTCGTGTGCGAAAAGAACGGGGAGGGTCTCACCTGGCAGCTGTCCCTTGAAGGCGTTCGGCTCGAATCGCCAGTAATTCGGAATACCTGCCGCGGCGTAGACGACAGGCTTGACCATGCGATCCTGCAGCGTGGTGGATTTGGATACGACCTCGACCATCAACTGAACCTGAGCGGCGGGGATTCCGCGCTCGTGCCGATCTACCGAGCCGTTCACTACGACCAGATCTGGAATCGGCCGGTCGTCATCGATCAACACGCCGACACCTTCGACCACCAGGCAGCCTGACGGCGCCCTGTCCGCCAACGCACGTACCAGGCATTGGATCAGCCACTGATGGCGAGGCTTGGGAGCGGCATCAACGATGAGCTGACCATTCAACACCTCGTATCGCAATCCATCTTCGGGCATTCGAGCGAGGTCGGCAGCCGTCCAAACCTCACCATGAGGCATTGGCATTGCGATGAACCCCCTCCCACCTCGGATGACAGTGGCGATGGTCGCCGCCGATCGCCTGAGTGTAGTCAACGGGATCAGGTCGCCGAGTCACTGAGCGAAGCGACGAGGCCGGTGTAGGGCACGGATCGCTCCGAGCCCTACACCGGCAAGAACCGTTGTCTCCCTACTCCGCGCGTACGATCGTGATCTCGTCACCCGCCGCGTCGGTCGCTTCGCCCGGCCTGGCGAACCAGTGGGTGACTTCGCCCTCGGTGAGGTCGGTGTCCAGGTCGCCGGTCGGGACGACGGACAGCGCGCCCGCGGTGGCGGAGGTCAGGAACTCCAGGACGGCCGCGCGGCCGGATACGGCGGTGGTGTGCGTGGTCGACTCGAAGTCGATCTCGTGCTCCTCGCGTACCCGTTCGGCCTCGTCCAGCGCCTCGGACTGGGTGATCGCGACCACCCCGTCCGCCGTGGCGACGACGAACGCGGGGTGGTCCTCGCCGAGCGGGCGGACCCGGTCGGCGTAGGAGACCGGGTGCGACGGCGCTCCGGCGATGTCCTGCTTCACCTGGGCGTCTTCCAGCGCCACCCAGCGGATGTCACTGTCGGCCACCGGTTCGGCGCAGATCCCGTACCCGGCGCCCGCCGCGGTCAGCTCGTCCGCCGTGAGGTCGCCCGCGAACAGGCAGGCCGCACCGGCCTTCTGCACCGCCCACGCGGCGACCACCGCGTCCACCGAGCGCGGCAGCGTCACCGCGACGACGTCGCCCGGTCCCGCACCGCGATCGATGAGCACCCGGGCCAGCTGCGAGGACTGTCGATCCAGCGCGTGGAAGGCGACCTCGTCGTCCCCGGCCAGCAGCGCGGGAGCCTCCGGGTCCTCTTCGACGACTTCCGCGAGCACCTTGGCCACCGTGCGCGCGCCGACCCGGCCCACCGGCTCCGGCGTCGAAGCCGCTGCCGCGACCCCGGATTCGACCAGCAGCCGGGCCCGTTCGCCCTCGTCCAGGATGTCGATGTCACCGACCAAGCCGTCCGCGTCGCCGAGCAGCGCGTCCAGCACCCGGACCAGCCGCTCGGCCAGGGTCTCGACCTCTTCGGCGGTGAACCGGCTGCCCAGGTACTTCAGGGTCAGCTCGATCGTGGACTCCGCCATCACCAGCAGCGTCAGCGGGTAGTGCGTGGCGTCGTTGACGCCGACGCCGGTCACCGACATGCCGTCGATCGAGCTGGCCGCCGAGATCGCTTCCTTGTCCATCGGATACGACTCGAACACCAGCAGCGTGTCGAACAGCGACCCGGTGCCCGCCACCCGCTGGATGTCGGTGAGGCCCACGTAGTGGTGCTCGAGCAGACCGGCCTGATCGCCCTGCAACCGCGCCAGCAGCTCGCCGATGGTCTGGCGGTCATCGATGCGCAGCCGCACCGGCAGCGTGTTGATGAACAGACCCACCATCGACTCGACGCCGGGCAGCTCGGCCGGGCGGCCGGACACCGTCGCGCCGAACACCACGTCGCCGCGGCCGGTGAGCCGCCCGAGCAGGATGCCCCAAGCCGCCTGCACCAGCGTGTTCACCGTGACGCCGAGTTCCGCGGCGTGCTTGCTGATCCGGCGCGTGCGGTCGGCGTCGAGCTCGGTGACCACCTTGCCGATCTCGTAGTTCTCCGCGGCCCGCGGTTGCGGTGCGAGCTGGGTGGGCTCGTCGACGCCCTCCAGCGCCGCCGCCCAGGCGCGCAGCGAGGCGTCCCGGTCGCGCCCGGCCAGCCAGCCGAGGAAGTTGCGGTAGGAGGCCACCCGAGGCAGCGCGGTCTGGTCGCCGCGCACCGCGTACAGCACCAGCAGGTCCCGCATGAGCAGCGGCATCGACCAGCCGTCCAGCAGGATGTGGTGGGTGGTGATGGCCAGGTGCCATTGCGCCTCGTCGCTGCGCAGCAGGGTGAACCGGATCAGCGGCGGGGTGGCCATGTCGAAGTGCGTCGCCTGCTCGGCCGCGACCTGCGCGCGCAGTTCCGCGGTCCGCTGCTCGGCGGGCAGATCGGTGAGATCCACCTCGCGCCACGGCGCCTCGACCCGATCCAGCACCACCTGCACGGCCTGCCCGTCGGCGTCGGTGACGAACGCGGTGCGCAGGTTCGGGTACCGGTCCACGATGCCCTGCGCCGCCGCCCGCAGCCGTGCCGCGTCCAGCGCGCCGCCCAGATCCACCACGGCCTGCATGGTGTACACGTCCACGGTGGACTGGGTCATCATCGCGTGGAACAGCAGACCGGACTGCAGCGGCGAGAGCGGCCACACCTCCGACAGCGCCGGATAGGTCCGTTCCCACTGCTCGAGGTCGTGCTGCCGCACCCGCACCAGCGACATGTCCGAGGGCGTGAAGCCGCCCGCGTCCGGCCGCCGCGCGTGCGTGGCCAGCGCGGTGAGCGCCTCGACCCACAGCTCGGCGAACTCCTCGACCCGCTCCCGGCTCAGCAGACCGGTCGGGAAGGCGAACGACGCGCCCAGGCTCGGCCCCTCGTCGGAGTCGGTGACGATCGCGTTGATGTCGATCGTCGCGTTGGCGGGCATGTCGAGGTCCAGGTCGACATCCAGCTGCCCCAGGTCGGCCACCGGCACCCAGCCGATCTCGGCGAGTTGCTCGGGGATTTCCCCGGCCGACATCCGGCCCAGGTAGTTGAAGCTGATCTGCCCGGACGAACCCAGACCGGGACCGGTCTCCGGATTCAGGTGCCGCAGCAGGCCGTAGCCGAGGCCCTTGTCCGGCACCGCGAGCAACTGCTCCTTGATCGACTTGACGATCTCGCCGAGCGCGGCGCCACCGGCGAACGCGTCGGTGAGGTCGGCGCCGGCCAGGTCCAGCCGGACCGGGTAGGCCGCGGTGAACCAACCCACCGTGCGCGACAAGTCCGCGCCCGGCACGACGTCCTCTTCACGACCGTGGCCTTCCAGCTTGATCAGGGCGGCATCCGAACCGTCGCCGCGCCAGCGAGCCACCGCCATGGCCAGCGCCGAGAGCAGGCCGTCGTTCACACCGCCCCGGTACAGGCCCGGGATCGCGGTGAGCACCGCGTCGGTGACCTCGGCGGGCACCGTGACCTCGACGCGTTCCACGGTGGCGAACGTGTCCACCGCCGGGTCGAACGGGCGCTCACCGAGCAGCGGGTCCGGCGTGGCCGAGACCTGCTGCCAGAACGGCAGTTCCGCGATCCGCTGCGGCGCGCTCGCCGCCTCGACCAGGCTGTGCGCCCAGCGTCGCATCGAGGTGCCGTTGGCGGGCAGCGCCACCGGCTGACCGGCGACCAGCTGCGACCAGGCGGTAGCCAGGTCCGGGATCAGGATGCGCCAGGACACGCCGTCGACCACGAAGTGGTGCGCGACGATGAGCAGCACGTCCCGCCGTGGGCGGTGTCCGATAGCGGCGTCCTCTGGTCCCTCCGTGGTTACGCTCGCCGCCTCCGGGTCCGTCGCTCCCGCCGAGAACGCGAACCAGACGAACTGCGCCATCGACGCCTCGGCCGGGTTCAGCCTGCCCAGCGCACCGTCGAGCGCCTCGGTGGCGACCCGGTCCAGCTCCGCCTCGTCGGTGTCGGCGGCCAGGTCCACACGGTGCACCAGGGCGTCGACGTCCACCGCGCCGTGCGGCAGCGCCTCGAACGTCCAGTCCGCGCCGGTGCGGCGCAGCCGCGATCGCAGCACGTCGTGGTGGTCGAACACCGCCGCGATGGTGGCGACCAGGGTCTCCCGGTCGATGCCATCGGGCAGCCGCAGCGCCATGGTCTGGGAGAACCGCTGGTAGGACGAGCCGCTTCCGAGGATCTGCCGCATGATCGGGGTCAGCGGGATCTCGCCGACACCGCCGCCGGGCAGCTCCTCCAGCTTCGCCTGTTCGGTCCCCGAGCCGAGCGCGGCGATCTCGGCCAGCGAGGCCACGCTGCGCCGCTCGAACACGTCACGCGGAGTGAACAGCACGCCGCGCGCCTTGGCCCGGGAGACCAGCTGGATCGACAGGATGCTGTCGCCGCCGAGCGCGAAGAACGAGTCGTCCAAACCGATCTGGTCCACGCCGAGCACTTCGGCGAACACCTCGGCGATGACGGCCTCGACCTCGCTGGCCGGTGCGCGGAATTCGCGCGGGGCCAGCTCGGGCTCGGGCAGCGCCTTGCGATCCAACTTGCCGACCGGGGTCAGCGGGATCTCGTCGATCACCACGATCGCCGTCGGCACCATGTGCGGCGGCAGGCTGCGCGAGGCGTACTCGGTCAGCCTCGCCGTGTCGATCTCGCGACCCGGCGCGGCCAGCACGTAGGACACCAGGATCGTCGCGCCCGCCTCGGTCTTGCGGCCGATGGTGATCGCGTACTCGACGTCCTCGTGGCTGGCCAGCACGGTGTCGATCTCGCCGAGCTCGATGCGGAACCCGCGGATCTTCACCTGGAAGTCCGAGCGGCCCACGTAGTCCAGCTCCCAGCGCACCGACGGCAGCGCGGCGTTGCCCGCCCGCTCGCCGGGTTCGGCGAACCAGCGCACCACGTCACCGGTGCGGTACATCCGCGCGCCCTCGGTGCTCCACGGGTTGGCGACGAACCGTTCCGCGGTGAGGTCGGGGCGGTTGTGGTAGCCGCGCGCCAGCGCGCCACCGGCCAGGTACAGCTCGCCCGCGACACCCGGCGGCACCGGGTTGAGCCGGTTGTCCAGCACCAGCGCGGACATCCCGCGCACCGGGCGGCCGATGGTGATGTGCCTGCCCGGGGTGAGCTGGGCGTAGGAGGAGATGATCGTCGTCTCGGTCGGACCGTAGGCGTTGAAGTACTTGCGGCCCGGCCACCACTTGGCCAGCAGCTCCGGCGTGGTGACGTCACCGCCGACGGAGGCCACTTCGAGCGCCTCCATGCCTTCCGGATCGACCGTGCCCAGCACCGCGGGGGTGATGATCGTGTGGCTCACCCGCTCGGTGCGCAGCAGCTCGGCCAGGTCCGGGCCGCCGATGATGGTCGACGGCACGACCACCAGCGTCGCGCCGGTGTAGGCGGCGCACAGCCATTCCAGCACCGACGGGTCGAAGCTGGGCGAGCAGATGTGCAGGAACCGGTGGTGCGATTCCAGCTGGTACAGATCGGTCGCGACGCCGACCAGGCCGCCCATGCCCGCGTGGGTCACGGTGACGCCCTTGGGCATACCGGTCGAGCCGGAGGTGTAGATGACGTACGCCGGGTGGCGCATGGCCAGCGACGAGATCCGGTCGGCGTCGGTGACCTGCTCGGCGGACTGGCTTTCGACCAGCTCGCCGAGGGCCGGATCGTCGATCCGCAGCCACTCGACATCGCGCGGCAGCCGGTCGACGTACTCGCTCGCGGTGATGCCGATGACCGCGCCGGAGTCGTTGACCATGTGCCGCATGCGGTCTTCGGGATAGGTCGGGTCCACCGGCACGTGCGCGCCGCCGGCCTTCGCCACCGCCCAGAACGCGGCGACCATCTCGTAGGACCGCGGGAACGACAGCGCCACGATGCGCTCCGGTCCCACACCGCGCGAGATGAGCACCCGCGCCAGGCGCGAGGAGTACTCGTCCAGTTCGCGGTAGGTGATCGAGCGGCCCTGGTAGCGCACCGCGATCTGCTCCGGGTCCAGCCGCGCGCCGTACTGGAGCAGGTCCGGCAGCAGGCCGGTGGCCATGACGTCCTCGCCCTGCACGTGCGTGAGCAGATGGAACTCGGCGGTGTCCAGCAGCGGCAGGTCGCCGATCGGGGTCTCCCGCTCGGTGGTGATCGCGGTGAGCAGCCTGGTGAAGCGCTCGGCGAACACCCGCACCGTCTCGTCGTCGAACAGGTCGCGCGCGAAGGAGAACTCCGCGTACATGCCCGCGTCGTCGGGGTTCTCCCCGGCCTCGCGGATGGTCAGCGACAGGTCGAACTTGGCGGTGTCGACGTCGAAATCGACCGCGCCCACGTGCAACCCGGGCAGTTCGAAGCTGCTCTCGGGCAGGTTCTCGAACGACAGCGCCACCTGGAACAGCGGGTGCCGCGCGGTGGAGCGCTCCGGGTTGAGCAGTTCCACCAGCCGCTCGAACGGCAGGTCCGCGTGCGCGAACGCCTGCAGGTCGGCGTCCTTGGTGCGGGCAAGGAACTGGCCGAAGGTCAAGTCGCCGTCCACGTGCGAGCGCAGTACCAGGGTGTTGACGAACATGCCGATCACGTCGTCGAGTTCGGCCTCGCCGCGGCCCGCGATGGGCGTGCCGACGGCGATGTCGTCGGTGCCGGACATCCGCGCGAGGAACAGCGCGAGCGCGGCGTGCACGACCATGAACAGCGTCGCGTTCTGCTCCCTGGCGATCTCGGTGAGCATCTGGTGCAGCTCGCCGGAGATCGGGAACACCACGCGTCCACCGGCGAACGACTGCGTCGTCGGACGCGGCCGGTCGGCGGGCAGGTTCAGCTCGTCGGGCAGCCCGGCCAGCGCGGTGCGCCAGTATTCGGCCTGCTGCGAGATCAGGCTCTCCGGGTCGGTCTCGGAGCCGAGCACCTCGCGCTGCCAGAGGCTGAAGTCGGCGTACTGCACCGGCAGCGGCGCCCAGCCCGGCTCCACGCCGGCCGAGCGGGCCGCGTAGGCCAGCATCACGTCGCGGGTCAGCGGGCCCATCGACCAGCCGTCCGCGCTGATGTGATGCGCGACGAACACGAGCACGTATTCGGCTTCGGTGACGCGGAACAGCTTGGCCCGCAACGGAACCTCGGTGGTCACGTCGAACCCGGCCGAGACCACCTCGATGATCCGGTGCCGGATGTCCTCGGGCGCGACCGCTTCGGGCGTCAGGTCCGGCACGGCCCGGTCGACCGGCAGGATCACCTGATGCGCCGTGCCGTCCTGTTCGGGGTAGACGGTGCGCAGCGTCTCGTGCCTGCTGATGACGTCGCCGACCGCCGATTGCAGCGCCTCGACATCCAGTTCGCCGGTGAGCCGCACGGCCACCGGGATGTTGTTCACCGCGGAGGCGGTGTCGAACTGGTTGAGGAACCACATGCGCTGCTGAGCCAGCGACAGCGGAATCCGCTCCGGACGCGGACCCGCGACCAGCTCGCGACGGCCACCGGCGCCCGCGTGCTGCTCGACCTTGACGGCCAGCCCGGCGACGGTGGACGCCTCGAACAGCACACGCACCGGAACACGAGCATCCAAAGCCGCGCCGATACGCGCGGCGACCTGGGTCGCCAACAGCGAATTACCGCCGAGCGCGAAGAAGTCGTCGTCCGCGCCGACGCGTTCGACACCGAGCACCTCGGCGTACACCGAGGCCACGATCTCCTCGATCGGGGTCGAGGGTGCACGGAACGCCTGAACCTCGAACTCCGGCTCCGGCAACGCCTTGCGATCCAGCTTGCCGTTCACATTCAACGGCAACGCATCCAGCACCACGAACGCCGCAGGCACCATATACGAGGGCAGATTCGCGGTGAGTTCGGCCTTCACCCGCGCCACATCGACACCGGTTCCGGCATCCGCAGCGACCAGGTAGGCCACCAACCGGTCACCGGTCTTCGGATCCGACTTCGCGATCACCGCCGTCTGCGCGATCTCCGGCAACGCCAGCAGCGCGGCTTCGATCTCACCGAGTTCGATACGGAACCCGCGGATCTTCACCTGGAAATCCGTACGACCTCGGTACTCGAGCTCACCGTGGCTGTTCCACGCGACCAGGTCACCCGTGCGATACATCCGAGCACCCGGTTGGAACGGGTTGGCCACGAACCGATCCGCCGTCAAATCCGCACGACCGAAATAGCCACGCGCCAACTGCGCACCAGCGAGGTACAGCTCACCGGAAACCCCGTCCGGGACCGGCCGCAACCGTCCGTCGAGGACGTAGACCTGGCTGTTCCATTCCGGCGCACCGATCGACACCGACATCTCATCAGCGAGGGTGACGCGGTGGCTGGTGATCGACACCGCCGCCTCGGTCGGACCGTAGAGGTTGAACAGTTCGGTACGCGGGTTCTCCCGCAGGAACCGCTGCGCCACCGAACCCGGCAACGCCTCACCGATCGCCAGCACCCGCCACAGCGAGTTCGGCATACCGGCGGTCAGCAACGCATCCAGCATCGAGGGCACCACATGCAACGTGGTGACCCACTCGCGTGCCATCAACTCGTTCAGATACGCCGGATCCCGGTGACCGTCCGGCGCGGCGATCACCAGACGGCCACCACACACCACCGCCGACCAGAACTCCCACACCGACAAATCGAACGTCGCGGCCGTCTTCAACAGAATCGCATCCGCCGCGTCGAGACCGAACTCGACGTTCTTCCACTGCAACTGATTCGCGATCGCCCCATGCGGCACCGCCACACCCTTCGGCCGACCCGTCGAACCCGAAGTGAAGATCACATACGCCGTGTTCTCCGGACGCAACGGCGCAACCCGATCGGCATCCGTGACCGGCCTGGCGTCCACACCCGACAAATCGAGTTCATCAATCCGCACCACGTCGGCGACGTCGGTGTCGAACTGCGCCTCGGCATTCGTCAGCACACACACCGGTGCCGCCGTCTCGAGGATGTAGCTGGTGCGCTCGACAGCCTGATCCGGATCCACCGGCACATACCCACCACCGGACTTCGCCACCGCATACATCGCCACGACCAGATCCACCGACCGCCGCAACGCCAGCGCCACCCGCGACTCCGGACCCACACCCAACGAGATCAAATGCCGCGCGAGACGATTCACCCGCGCATCGAGCGCACCGTAGGTGATCGACTCACCGTCCTCGGTGACGAGCGCGACTTCCTTCGGCCCGGCCGCCACCGTGGCGTCCAGCAGCGACACCAGCGTGGCCGAGGTGTCCACCGCCTGGTCGGTCGCGTTGCGCGCGGTGAGCAGCTGCGTCCGCTCGGCGGCGTCGAGCAGTTCGAGGTCGCCGACCGGCGTGCGCGGCGCGGCGACGATCTCGCCGAGCAGGCGCGCGAACCGGTCGACGAAGCCCTGCACCGTCGCGCGATCGAACATGTCGGTCGCGTAGGTGAAGAAACCGGTGATGCCCTCGGGCGCACCCGCGTCGTCGTAGCGGTCGGTCGCGATCAGGTGCAGGTCGAACTGGGACAGCTCGGTGTCGATGTCCAGGCCCGACACGCTCAGGCCGGGCAGTTCCAGCGCGGACTGCGCCAGGTTCTGGAACGACAGACCCACCTGGAACAGCGGGTGCCGCGCGGTCGAGCGCACCGGGTTGAGCACCTCGACCAGGCGCTCGAACGGCACGTCGGCGTTGGCGAACGCCTGGATGTCGGTCTCGCGCTGACGGGCCAGCAGCTCGGTGAACGCCTCGCCCGCCTCGACCCGGGTGCGGAACACCAGGGTGTTGACGAACATGCCGATCAGGTCGTCCAGCGCGGCTTCGCCACGACCCGCCATCGGCGTGCCGATCGCGATGTCGTCGGTGCCGGACAGCCGGGCCAGCAGCACCGCCAGCGCGGTGTGCACGACCATGAACAGCGTCGCGCCCTCCGCGCGGGCCAGCTCGATCAGCGCTTGATGGGTCCGCGCGTCCACCCGCAGCTCGACCTTGCCGCCCGCGAACGACTGCACCGCGGGACGCGGCCGGTCCGAGGGCAGGTCCAGTTGATCGGGCAGCTCGGCCAGGGCCTGCTTCCAGTAGGCGACCTGCTTGGCGGCCAGCGATTCCGGATCGTCCTCGTCGCCGAGCAGTTCGCGCTGCCAGATGCTGTAGTCCGCGTACTGGACCTCCAGCGGCGCCCAGTTCGGCGCCTCGCCCGCCGCACGCGCGGCATAGGCGATCATCAGGTCCCTGGTCAGCGGGCCGACCGATGAGCCGTCACCGGAGATGTGGTGCACCACCATGGCCAGCACGTAGTCCACGGACCCGTCCGGGCCGTTCTGCGCGCCCTCTCCGGCGATCTGGAACAGCGCGACCTTCACCGGCACCTCGGTGGTGACGTCGAAGATCGTCGAGGTCAGCGCCACCACGGCGGACTCGATCTGCGACGGCGCGACCACCCGCACCTCGAGGCGCGGCACCGCCTGCGCGGGCGGCAGGATGACCTGCACCGGCCCCGCCTCGGTCTGCGGGTAGACGGTGCGCAGGATCTCGTGGCGGCTCACCAGGTCCGCGATGGCGGCGCGCAGCGCGGCCACGTCCAGCGCGCCCGACAGCCGCACCGCGATCGGCACGTTGTAGGCCGCCGACTGGGTGTCGAACCGGTTGAGGAACCACATACGCTGCTGCGCCAGCGACAGCGGGATGTGCTCCGGCCGCTGTCCCGCGGTCAGCGCGCGGCGACCCCCCATGTCGGCGTGCTGCTCCACACGCACCGCGAGCGCGGCCACGGTGGACGCCTCGAACAGCAGGCGCACCGGCACCCGCGTGTCCAGCGCCTCGCCCAGGCGGGCGGCGACCTGCGTGGCCAGCAGTGAGTTACCGCCCCAGGCGAAGAAGTCGTCGTCCAGGCCAAGCCGCTTGCTCTCGGCCCCTTCCCGATCGGAGATCCGCAGTACCTCGGCGAAGGTGTTCGCCACGATCTGCTCGATCGGCGTGACCGGCGCGCGGAACACCGCCTTCTCGAAGGTGGGCCGCGGCAATGCCTTACGGTCCAGCTTGCCGTTGGCGTTGAGCGGCAACGCGTCCAGCTCGATCAGCATCGACGGCACCATGTACGACGGCAGCTCGGCCGCGAGCGCGGACTGCAACGCGCGGTTGTCCAGCGTGCCCGTCCTGGTCACCACGTAGGCGACCAGCCGGTCGCCGATGCTCGGATCGTTGTGCGCCACGACGGCGGCCGCGCTCACCACGTCCTGCCGCAGCAGCGCGGCCTCGATCTCGCCGAGCTCGATGCGGAAACCGCGGATCTTCACCTGGAAGTCGGTGCGGCCACGGTAGTCCAGCTCACCGGTGGCGCTCCAGGCCACCAGGTCGCCGGTGCGGTACATCCGGTCGCCCGCCGCGCCGAACGGGTCGGCGACGAACCGGTCGGCGGTCAGGTCGGCGCGACCGAAGTAACCGCGCGCCAGCTGCGCGCCAGCCAGGTACAACTCACCCGAGACGCCGACCGGAACCGGCCGAAGGCGGGAGTCGAGCACGTAGACCCGGCTGTTCCACTCCGGCGCGCCGATCGACACCGACGCCTCGTCGGCATCGGTGACCAGATGGCTGGTGATCGACACCGCCGCCTCGGTCGGACCGTAGAGGTTGTGCAGTTCGGCGGCGTTGTTGCGGCGCAACCGCTGGGCGGTCGCGGCGGGCAGCGCCTCGCCGATGGCCAGCACGCGCCGCAGCGAGCCCGACAGGCGGCCACCGGATTCGGTGAGCAACGCGTCCAGCATGGACGGCACCACGTGCAGCGTGGTGACGCCGGTGGCGCGCATCAGCTCGTTCAGGTACGCCGGGTCGCGGTGCCCGTCGGCGGCCGAGATCACCAGGCGGCCGCCGGAAGCCGCGGCCGACCAGAACTCCCACACCGAGAGGTCGAACGTCGCCGCCGTCTTCAGCAGCACCGCGTCGTCCGCGCCGAGCTCGAAGACGGCCGTCTCCCACTGCAACTGGTTGACGATCGCGCCGTGCGGAACGGCGACGCCCTTCGGCTGGCCGGTCGAACCGGACGTGAAGATCACGTACGCGGTGTTCGCGGGGGTCAGCGCACCCGTGCGCTCGTCGGCGGTCACCGGAGCGGCCGGGTACCCGGCGAGGTCGAGGCCGTCGATCTGCACGGTCTCGGCCGCGGCGGTGCGGAAGCCGTCGCGCGCGGTGGTGAGCACGCACACCGGCGCGGCGGTGCCCAGGATGTAGTCGGTCCGCTCGGCCGGCTGGTCCGGATCGATCGGCACGTACGCCGCGCCCGCCTTCGCGACCGCGTACATCGCGACCACCAGATCGGTGGACCGGCGGATCGCCAGCGCGACCCGGTCCTCCGGGCCGACACCGCGGCCGATCAGGTAGCGGGCCAGGCGGTTGACCCGCGCGTCCAGCTCGGCGTAGGTCAGCTCCCTGCGCCCGGTCGGCTCGTCGGCGACCAGCGCCACCGCCTCCGGCGTCGCGGCCACGGTGGCATCCAGCAGCGACACCAGCGTCGCCGTCGTATCCACGGCGTGGTCGGTGTCGTTCCAGGCGGTGAGGATGCGCTCGCTCTCCTGCGGCGCGAGCAGATCGATCTCACCCACCAGCACCGAGGCGTCGGCCAGCACGGCGTCGAGCACGCGCAGGAACCGGTCGGCGAAGCCCTGCACCGTGTCCTCGTCGAACAGGTCGGTGGCGTAACCGAATTCGGTGATGATCTCGGCCGGCGTGCCGTCCTCGGCGTACCGGTCGTAGAGCGTGACGTGCAGATCGGTCTTGGCCAGCTGCGAGTCGAAGTTGACCGCGCTCACCGTCAGGCCGGGCAGCTCGAAGGTGGTCTCGGCCAGGTTCTGGAACGACAGGCCCACCTGGAACAGCGGGTTGCGTGCGGTCGAGCGCACCGGGTTGAGCACCTCGACCAGGCGCTCGAACGGCACGTCGGCGTTGGCGAACGCCTCCAGGTCGCGTTCCTTCACGTCGCCGAGCAGGTCGGCGAACGAGTCACCAGCGTTCACTTCGGTTCGGAACACCAGGGTGTTGACGAACATGCCGATCAGGTCGTCGAGTTCGCGTTCACCGCGACCGGCGATCGGGGTGCCGACCGCGATGTCGTCGGTGCCCGACAGCCGCGACAGCAGCACCGCCAGCGCCGCGTGCACCACCATGAACAGCGACGCGTTGTGCGCGCGCGCCAGTTCGTGCAGGCGGGTGTGGCGTTGCGGGTCGATCTCGAAGCGGATCGCCTTGCCCTGGAACGACTGCGCGGGCGGGCGCGGGCGGTCGGCGGGCAGCTCCAGCTGGTCGGGCAGGTCGGCCAGCGCCGCCGTCCAGTACGCCACCTGCCGTGCGGCCAGCGATTCCGGATCGTCCTCGGACCCGAGCACCGCGCGCTGCCACAGCGCGTAGTCGGCGTACTGCACCGGCAGCGGCTGCCACTGCGGCGCCTCGCCCTGCACGCGGGCCACATAGGCGGCCATCACGTCACGGGCCAGCGGGCCCATCGACGAGCCGTCGGCGGCGACGTGGTGCACGGTGAACGCGAGCACATGCTCGGCTGTGCCGGATTCCGCCCTACTCCCACCCGGGACGATCCGGAACAGCGCCACCGCCAGCGGCACCTCGACGGTGACGTCGAATGTGGTCAGCGCGAAGCCGATGACGGCGCCGAGCAGATCCTCCTCGGCGACGTCGATCGGGGTGAGCGCCGCCGCGGACCGGTCGGCGGGACGGATCACCTGGTGCGGCCCGTCCGCGGAGCGCGGGTAGGTGGTGCGCAGCACCTCGTGGCGGGCGAACACGTCGCCGATGGCCTGTTCCAGCGCGGCCACGTCGAGCGTGCCGGACAGCCGGACGGCCAGCGGGATGTTGTCCACCGCAGAGGTGGCCGTGTCGAACTGGTTGAGGAACCAGTACCGCTGCTGCGCGGGCGAGAGCGGGATGCGCGCCGGGCGCTCCCCCGCCTCCAGGCGCGGCCGGTCCCGGCCGGACCCGGCGTTGTGCTCCACCCGGGCGGCCAGCGCGAGCACGGTGGACGCCTCGAACAGGTCGCGCACCGCGAGTCCGGTGTCCAGCGCGGCACCGAGCCGCGCGGTCACCTGGGTGGCCAGCAGCGAGTTGCCGCCGAGTTCGAAGAAGTCGTCGTCCAGGCCGACCCGCGCGACGCCGAGCACGTCGCCGAAGGTGCCCGCCACGATCTCCTCGATCGGGGTGGACGGCGCGCGGAACACCTTGGCCTCGAACACCGGAGCGGGCAGCGCCTTGCGGTCCAGCTTGCCGGAGGCGTTCAGCGGGAACGCGTCCAGCACGACGAACGCCGAGGGCACCATGTAGGCGGGCAGCTCGCCGCCGAGTTCGGCGCGCACGACGTCGATGTCCACCGAGCGGCCCGCGGCCGCGATGACGTACGCGACCAGCTGGTCGCCCAGCCGATCGTCCGAGCGCACCACGACCACCGCCTGCGCGATCGAGTCCAGCGCGGTGAGCGCCGACTCGATCTCGCCCAGCTCGATGCGCAGACCGCGCAGTTTCACCTGGAAGTCGGTGCGGCCCAGGTACTCCAGCTCGCCCTTGGCGGTCCAGGTGACGAGGTCGCCGGTGCGGTACATGCGCGCGCCTGGCTCCCCGTACGGGTTGGCCACGAACCGGTCGGAGGTCAGCTCGGGACGCGCGACGTAGCCGCGGGCCAGTTGCACGCCCGCGAGGTACAGCTCACCCGCGACACCCACCGGGACCGGGTGCAGGCGCGAATCCAGCACGTACACCTGCATGTTGAACACCGGAGCGCCGATCGGCACCGACACCGTGTCGTCCTCGGTCACCTCGTGATAGGTGACGTCGACCGCGGCTTCGGTCGGGCCGTACAGGTTGTGCAACCGCGCGCCGGTCAGCTCCTGCATCCGCTGCGCGGTGGCGGCGGGCAGCGCCTCGCCGGAGGCGAAAACATTGCGCAGGCTGGTGCACTCGTCGGCGCGTTCCTCGGCAACGAACACCGACAGCATCGACGGCACGAAGTGCGCCGTGGTGACCTGCTCGCCGGTGATGACCTGCACGAGATAGCCCGGGTCGCGATGACCGTCGGGCTTGGCCACCACGAGCCGTGCGCCGACCTGCAAGGGCCAGAAGAACTCCCACACCGACACGTCGAAGGTGGCCGGGGTCTTCTGCAACACCACGTCGGTGTCGTCCAAGCCGTACTCGTCCTGCATCCACACCAGGCGGTTGACGATCGCGGCGTGCGAGACCGCCACGCCCTTCGGACGGCCGGTCGAACCGGAGGTGAAGATCACGTACGCGGTGTTCGACGGACGCAGCGGCGCACGGCGTTCCGCGTCGGTGACCGGCTCGCCGGAGTAGTCGGCCAGCGGCACCAGATCGATCTCGATCGCCCGGGTCTCGCCCGCGTCGAACTCGTCGCGCGAGGTGGTCAGCACGCACACGGGGCGAGCGGTGTCGAGCACGTAGCGGGTGCGGTCGGCCGGGTGGTCCGGGTCCAGCGGCACGTACGCGCCACCGGCGACGCTCACCGCGTACATGCCGACGACCAGGTCGATCGAGCGGCGCATGCCCAGCGCCACCATCGAGTCCGGGCCGACGCCCAGCGCGATCAGGTGCCGGGCCAAGCGGTTCACCGTGGCAGCGAACTCGGCGTAGGACAGACTCGTCCCCTCGAACGTCACCGCGGTCGCGTCCGGGGTCCGCGCGAGCTGCGCGGCGAACATCGACACCAGGGTGGCGGCCGGGTCGACCGGGTGCACGGTGTCGTTCCACCGCTCGATGACCTCGGTGCGCTCGACGCTGTCGAGCAACTCGACATCGCCGATGGTCACCGACGGATCCGCGGCGACCGCGGTCAGCAACCGGACAAGGCGCGCCGCCACGCCCGCGATGGTGTCGGCGTCGAACATGTCGGTCGCGTAGGCGAATTCGGCGGTCATGCCGTCGGCCGCGCCCGAAGCGTCGAACCGGTCGGCGAGGTTGAGATGCAGGTCGAACTTGGCGGTCACCACGTCCAGCGGCACACCGGCCACCTCGAGCCCGGGCAGCTCGAACGCGGCTTCGCCGGTGTTCTGGAACGACAGCATCACCTGGAACAGCGGGTGGCGCGCCTGCGAGCGCGCCGGGTTCAGGATCTCCACCAGCCGCTCGAACGGCAGGTCCGCGTGCGCGAACGCCGACAGGTCGGTGTCCTTGGTGCCGGCCAGCAAGTCGGTGAACGACGCGGCTGGATCGACCGCGCTGCGCAGCACCAGCGTGTTGACGAACATGCCGATGGCGTCGTCGAGCACCGCCTCGCCGCGTCCGGCGACCGCGGTGCCGATGGCGATGTCGTCGCTGCCGGACAGCCGCGCCAGCAGCGCGGCGAACGCAGCGTGCACCACCATGAACAGGCTGGCGCCGTTCGCGCGGGCCAGCGCGTTCAGTTCGCGCAGCAGTTGCGCGTCGAGCGAGAACTCGTACACGCCACCGCGGTTGGACGCGACGGCCGGGCGCGAGCGGTCCGACGGCAGGTCGAGCTGATCGGGCAGCCCGGCCAGGGTGTCGGACCAGAACGCGACCTGCTGGGCGATCAGCGAGCCGGGATCGTCTTCGGAGCCCAGCGTCTCGCGCTGCCACAGCGCGTAGTCGGCGTACTGCACCGGCAGCGGAGCCCAGGCGGGCGCCTCGCCGCGCGAACGCGCCGAGTAGGCCAGCATCACGTCGCGCGCCAGCGGGCGCACCGACCAGCCGTCACCGGAGATGTGGTGCACCACGAACACCAGCACGTGGGTGTCGGGCTGCGAGCCGTCCATCGAGCCCGCGATGCGGAACAGCTCGGCCCGCACCGGAACCGCGGCGGTGACGTCGAAGCCGGTCAGCACCAGGTCGCTGATCCGCTCCTGGATCTCGGCCTCGGACACCTCGATCGGGGTGAGATCGATGGCGCTGTGCCCGGCGGGCAGCACGACCTGCACGCCCTGGCCGTCGGCGGTCTCCGGGTAGACGGTGCGCAGCACCTCGTGCCGGTCGACCACGTCGGCGACGGCCTGGCGCAGCGCCTCGGTGTCCAGGGTGCCGGTGAGCCGGACCGCGAGCGGGATGTTGTTCACCGCGGTCCGGTTGTCGAACCGGTTCAGGAACCACATGCGCTGCTGGGCCAGCGACAACGGGATCTTCGACGGGCGCGGGCCTGCCACGAGTTCGCGGCGGCGGCCGGTGCCCTGGTGCGCCTCGACCCGGACGGCCAGCGCGGCCACCGTCGGCGCCTCGAACAGCGTGCGGACCGGGATCCTGGTGTCCAGCGCCGCGCCGAGGCGGGCGACCACCTGGGTGGCGATCAGCGAGTTGCCGCCCAGCTCGAAGAAGTCGTCGTCCAGGCCGACCGCGCGTCCGGTCTGCGCCAAGCCGAGCACCTCGGCGAAGACGTCGGCGACGATCTCCTCCACCGGAGTCGACGGCGCGCGGAATTCCCGCGCCTCGAAGACCGGTTCGGGCAGCGCGCGCCGGTCCAGCTTGCCGTTCGGGTTCAGCGGCATGGCGTCGAGCACCACGATCGCGGCGGGCACCATGTAGGACGGCAGCTGCGCGGCCAAGTGCGCACGCAGCGCCTCGACGTCCACCGTCGCACCGGCGGCGGGCACCACGTAGCCGACCAGCTGGTCGCCCGTGCGCGCGTCGGAACGCACCAGCGCGACCGACTGCGCGACCGATTCGTGGGCGCTGAGCGCGGACTCGATCTCGCCGAGCTCGATGCGCAGACCGCGCAACTTCACCTGGAAGTCGGTGCGGCCCAGATATTCGATGGCGCCGGTGGCGTCCCGGGTGACCAGGTCGCCGGTGCGGTACATCCGCGCGCCGGGCGCCCCGTACGGGTTCGCGACGAAGCGGTCCGCGGTCAGGTCGGCGCGGCCGAAGTAACCGCGTGCCAGCTGGTCACCCGCGAGGTACAGCTCGCCCGCGACGTTCGGCGGCACCGGGTGCAGGCGCGCGTCCAGCACGTAAGCCTGCGCGTTCCACACCGGCAGGCCGATCGGCACGGCGCCGTCCACTTGCTCGGCGACGGGTGCGTGCGTGGCGTGCACGGTGAACTCGGTGGGGCCGTAAAGGTTGTACAGCGCTGCGTCGCTGACCCGCCGGATGGCGACGACGGCGTCGGCCGTGAACGCCTCACCGGCGACGAACAGCGTGCGCAGCGAGGCGAGCGCGTCCGCGTCGGCCGGGTCGATCGCGCCCGCGAAGACGGTCAGCATGGACGGCACGAACGAGGTCATGGTGACCCGCTCGGCCGCGATCACCTCGGCGAGGTACTGCGGGTCGCGGTGCCCGTCCGGGCTCGCCACCACGATCCGGCCGCCGGTGCTCAGCGGGCCGAACAGCTCCCACACCGACACGTCGAAGGTGGCGGGCGTCTTGAACAGCACCACGTCGTCGGCGCCGATGCCGTATTCGCCGGTGATCCAGCGGATCTGGTTGACGACCGCGGCGTGCGGCACGGCGACGCCCTTGGGACGGCCGGTGGAGCCGGAGGTGAAGATCACGTACGCCGGGTGCTGCGGGCGCAGCGGCGCGATGCGCTCGGCATCGGTGAGCGGCGCGACGGAGTAACCGGACAGGTCCAGCTCATCGGTGCGCAGCGTGGCGCGGCCCGCCCCGTCGAACGCGTCGCGGGCGGTGGTCAGCACGCAGACCGGGTCGGCCGAGTCGAGCACGTAGTGCACGCGGTCGGCGGGCTGGTCCAGGTCCAGCGGCACGTAACCGCCGCCCGCGGCGTGCACCGCGTAGGCGGCCACGACCAGGTCCACCGAGCGGCGCATACCCAGGGCGACCAGCGTCTCCGGGCCGACGCCCGCCTCGATGAGGCGGCGCGCGAGCCGCCGCACCCGGGCGGCGAATTCGGCGTAGTCGAGCGAAGTTCCGGTGGCCGGGTCGACCACGGCAACCGCGTCCGGCGTGGCCGCGGCCTGCGCGTCGAACTCCTCGACCAGCGTGCGCACCGGGCCGAGGTGGCGGGCGGTGTCGTTCCAGCCGCGCAGCGCCCGCGCGGTCTCCTGCTCGTCCAGCAGCGCGATGTCGCCGATCGGCCGGTCCGGCTCGGCGGCGACGGCCTTCAGCAACCGGCCGAAGCGCACGCCGAACTCGGCCATGGTGGCCGGGTCGAACAGGTCGGTGGCGTAGATCAGCTCGGCGGCGATGCCCGCGGGGGCAGCGCCCGCGCCGACGGCCGCCTCGGCGACGTCGCGCTCGGACAGCACCAGTTGCAGGTCGAACTTGGCGACGTCGATCGGCAGCTCGACACCGCTCACCGTCAGGCCGGGCAGCTCCAGGCTGTTCTGGCCGGTGTTCTGGAACGACAGCATCACCTGGAACAGCGGGTGGCGCGCCTGCGAGCGCGCCGGGTTCAGGATCTCCACCAGCCGCTCGAACGGCAGGTCGGCGTGTCCGAACGCGGCGATGTCGGCGGCGCGCACCGAACGCAGCAGCTCGGTGAACGTCGCGCCGCTCTCGATCGGGGTGCGCAACACCAGGGTGTTGACGAACATGCCGATCAGGTCGTCGAGCGCGCGCTCGCCGCGGCCCGCGATCGGGGTGCCGATCGCGATGTCGTCCTCGCCGGACAGCCGCGACAGCAGCACGGCCAGCGCGGTGTGCGCGACCATGAACAGCGTCGCGCCCCTGGTGCGGGCGAGTTCGGTGAGCTGGGCGTGGGTCTGCGCGTCGATCTCGAAGACGTGCGTGGCGCCGCGGCCGGAGGCGACGGCGGGGCGCGGCCGGTCGGCGGGCAGGTCCAGTTGCTCGGGCAGCCCGCGCAGCGTGTCCGACCAGAACGAGATCTGCTCGGAGATCACCGAATTCGGGTCGTCCTCGGCGCCGAGCACCTGACGCTGCCACAGCGCGAAGTCCGCGTACTGCACTTCCAGCGGACGCCACGCGGGCTCGCCGCCGTCGACGCGCGCGCCGTAGGCGGTCATCACGTCCCGGGTGAGCGGGCCCATGGAGAAGCCGTCGGCCGAGATGTGGTGCACCACCAGGGCGAGCACGTGCTCGGTGGGGCTGATCTCGAACAGCCGGGCGCGGAAGGGCACCTCGGCGGTGACGTCGAAGGCCGTGCCGATCAGCCGCGCGAGCTGTTCGGGCAGTTCGGCTTCGGTGACGTCGACCGGGGTGAGGTCGGGAATGACCTTCGCGGTGGCCACGGTCTGCTGGTGCGCTGCGCCGTCGACCTCGGGGTAGAACGTGCGCAGCGACTCGTGGCGGGCCAGCACGTCGGCGACGGCGATCTGCAACGCCTGCCGGTCGAGCAGGCCGGACAGCCGCACCGCGGCCGGGATGTTGTCCACCGCCGAGTCGGGGTCGAAGCGGTTGAGGAACCACATGCGCTGCTGGGCCAGCGACAGCGGCACCAGCTCCGGCCGCTGCTGCGGCGCCAGCGGCGCCCGGCCGCCCGCGCCCGCCTTGGTCTCCGCGCGCGCCGCGAGGGCGACCACGGTGGACGCCTCGAACAGCTCGCGCACACCGAGGTCGGTGTCCAGCGCGGCGGACAGGCGCGCGGCGACCTGGGTGGCCGACAGCGAGTTGCCGCCGAGGGCGAAGAAGTCGTCGTCCAAGCCGACCCGCTCCAGGCCGAGCACGTCGGCGAAGGTGGCGGCGACGATCTCCTCGACCGGCGTGGTGGGGGCGCGGAACACCGCGGCTTCGAACACCGGCGCGGGCAGGGCCTTGCGGTCCAGCTTGCCGGAGGCGTTGAGCGGGAACTCGTCGAGGACGATCACGACCGACGGCACCATGTACGCGGGCAGCTGCCGCGCCAGGTCCTCCCGGACCAGGTCGGTGTCCATGGCCGCGTCCGGCGCGGGGATGACGTACGCGACGAGCTGATCGCCCGCGTGCGCGTCGGAGCGCACCACCACGACCGACTGCGCGACTTCCTCCAAGCCGGTCAGCGCGGATTCGATCTCGCCGAGCTCGATACGCAGACCACGCAACTTCACCTGGAAGTCGGTGCGGCCCAGATACTCCAGCTCACCGTGCTCGGTCCAGGCCACCAGGTCACCCGTGCGGTACATCCGCGCACCGGGCTCCCCGAACGGGTTCGCCACGAACCGATCGCTGGTCAGATCCGGACGCGCCACGTAACCACGCGCCAGCTGCGTGCCCGCGAGGTACAGCTCACCCGCGACACCCACCGGCACCGGACGCAGACGCGCGTCCAGCACGAAGACCTGGGTGTTGAACACCGGAGCACCGATCGGCACGGTCTCGGTGTCGGCGTCGACGACCTCGTGGAAGGTGACGTCGACCGCGGCTTCGGTCGGACCGTACAAGTTGTGCAAAGCCGCACCGGTCAACTCACGCAAGCGGTGCGCGGGCTTGGGCGGCAGCGCCTCACCGGAGGCGAAGACCAACCGCAGCGAATCGCACTGCGCGGCAGCCGCGTCAGCGACGAACACCGCGAGCATCGAGGGCACGAAGTGGGTAACCGTCACCCGCTCGGCGCTGATGACCTCGGCCAGGTAGGCCGGATCGCGGTGGCCGTCGGGCTTGGCGACGACCAGGCGCGCACCGATCTGCAACGGCCAGAAGAACTCCCACACCGACACGTCGAACGTGGCCGGGGTCTTCTGCAACACCGCGTCGTCGGCGGTCAGCTGGTAGGCGGTCTGCATCCAGACCAGACGGTTGACGATCGCGGCGTGCGAGACGGCGACGCCCTTCGGACGACCCGTCGAACCCGAAGTGAAGATCACATAGGCGGTGTTCGACGGACGCAGCGGCGCACGCCGATCGGCGTCGGTGACCGGCGCCTCCGACAGGCCCTTCAGGTCGAGCAGATCGATCCGCACCTGCGCGGTGTCGATGTCCAGATCGCTGCCCGAGGTCAGCACACACACCGGATCGGCCGTGCCGAGGATGTATTCGGTGCGCTCGGCCGGGTGATCCGGGTCCAGCGGCACGTAGGAGCCACCGGCCACGGCCACGGCGTACATGCCGACCACCAGGTCGATCGAGCGCCGCATGCCCAACGCCACATACGATTCCGCGCCGACGCCGCGGGCGATCAGCCAGCGCGCCAGCTGGTTCACCCGCCAGGAGAACTCCGCGTAGGAGAGACTTGTCCCCTCGAACGTGATCGCGGCCGCGTCGGGGGTGCGTTCGACCTGGTCGTAGAACATCGAGACGAGGGTCGCGGCGGAAGCGGAGCCACCCGGCAAGGCGGCGGCCACATCGAATCCGGTGTCGTTCCAGCCGCGCACCACGAGCTCGCGCTCGGCGGTGTCGAGCAGCTCGATGTCGCCGACGACCGCGCCGGGCTCGGCGGTGATCGCGGTAAGCACCCGGATCAGGCGGTCGGCGATGCGGCGCACGGTCTGTTCGTCGAACAGGTCGCGCAGGTAGCCAGCGCGCACCCGCAGCCGCGAGTCCAGCTGCGCGATCAGCGTCAGCGGGTAGTGGGTGGCGTCGGCCGCGTCCAGGCCGACCACCGCCATGCCGTCGATGTCCGCGGCTTGCGCCTGCAAGCCCGCCGCGTCGACCGGGTAGGACTCGAACACCACGAGCGTGTCGAACAGGCCGCCGATGCCCGCGACCGCCTGGATGTCGGCCAGGCCCACGTAGTGGTGGTCCAGCAGGTCGGCCTGCTCGCCCTGGGTGCGCACGAGCAGGTCGCGCACGGACTCCGCCGGGTCGAACCGCACCCGCACCGGCACGGTGTTGATGAACAGGCCGACCATCGCCTCCACGCCGGACAGCTGCGCGGGACGACCGGAGACGGTGGTGCCGAACAGCACGTCGTCGCGGCTGGTCATCCGGCCGACGAGAATGCCCCACGCCGTCTGCAGCACGGTGTTCGGGGTGACGCCGAGCGAGCCGGCCAGCGCGGTCAGCCGCGCGGTGGTCGCCTCGTCCAGCTCGAAGAAGTACTCGCCGGACAGCGAGGTGATCTCTCGACCTGCGTCCGGCCGCGCCAGCAGGGTCGGTTCGCCGACACCGCGCAGCGCGTGCGCCCACGCCGCCAGCGACGCCGCGTGGTCCTGCTGCCTGGTCCAGTCCAGGAAGTGCCGGTAGGAGCGCACCGCGGGCAGCGCCGCGGCATCCGCGTGCACGGCGTAGAGCACCAGCAGATCCCGCATGAGCAGCGGCATGGACCAGCCGTCGAGCAGGATGTGGTGGTTGGACACCACGAACTGCCAGCGGTCGGGCGCGACCTGGATCAGCGTGAACCGGATCAGGGGCGGTGCGGCCAGGTCGAACCGCCGCATGCGGTCGGCCTCGATCAGGTCCTCGGCCGAACCGGAATCGGTCCGGTCGTGCTCGGCCCACGCCACGCGCACGCTGTCCAGCACGATCTGCACCGGGTTGCCGTCGTGGTCGCTGACGAACGCGGTGCGCAGGTTCTCGTAGCGGTCCACCAGCGCCTGTGCCGCCGAACGCAACCGGGCGGCGTCCACCCGGCCGGTGAGCGTCAGCACCGCCTGGGCGGTGTACACGTCCACCGAAGTCGCGGCGAGGCGGGCATGGAACAGCAGACCGGCTTGCAGCGCCGACAGCGGCCAGACGTCCGCCAGCGCCGGGAAGCGCCGCTCCCAGGCGTCGATATCCCGCTGCGTGCTGCGCACCAGCGCGAAGTCCGACGGGGTGTGCCCACCCGCGCCGGTCGAATTGGCGTGGCGGGCCACCGCTTCCAGCGCCGCGGTCCACAGTTCGCCGAACTCGCGCACGTCGGCGGCCGACAGCAGGGTCGACGGGTAGCCGATGTTGGCGGTCAGCTTGTCGCCGACCACGATCGCGTTCACGTCCAGCGGCGCCATCGCGGGCATGTCCGCGTCGTAGTCGCCGCCCAGCGCGCCGAGTTCCGGCGCGGGGATCCAGCCGAAGCCGCGCAGCGATTCCGGTACGTCGCCCTCGGACACGCGGCCGAGGTAGTTGAAGCTCACCTGGCCGGGCAGTTCGCGCGGCAGCTCGGCGGCGGTCTCGGCGTTCAGGTAGCGCAGCAGGCCGTAGCCGATGCCCTTGTCCGGCACCGAGAGCAACTGCTCCTTGACCGCCTTGACCGCCGCGCCCAGCGCGGGGCCGCCGGTGAACGCGGCGTCGACGTCGATGCCGGACAGGTCGAAGCGAACCGGGTAGATCGCGGTGAACCAGCCGACGGTGCGGGACAGATCCGCACCCGGCACCACGTCTTCCTCGCGGCCGTGACCCTCCAGGCGCAGCAGCAGCGAATCCTCGCCACTGGCGGCCACCCGGCGCGCCCGCCACTTCGCGGTGGCCAGCGCGAGCGCGGTGAGCAGGCCGTCGTTCACACCGCCGTGGAACAGCGCCGGAACCGTGGTGAGCAGGGCCTTGGTGACCTCGGCCGATACCTCGACCCGATGCTTGGCGATCACGCCGGAGGTGTCGAGGGCGGGGTCCATCGGACGCTCGGTCAGCAGCGGATCGGGGGTGCCGACCACCGAACGCCAGTAGTCGAGTTCGGCCACCCGCTCGGGGCTGGCGGCCTCGCGCTCCAGCGCGTGCGCCCAGGCGCGCATCGACGTGGCCGGGGCGACCAGCTCGGGGGTCTGCCCCGCGGTGCGCTGGCCCCAGGCCGTGACGAAGTCCGGCACCAGGATGCGCCAGGAGACGCCGTCCACCACCAGGTGGTGGGCGACGACGATCAGGCGTCCGGCGCGCTCGGCGGAATCTGGTTCCAGCCAGACGAACCGGATGACCACGCCCGCCGCGGGATCGAGCCGGTCCAGCGACTCGTCCAGGGCGGCCGAGGCGATCTCGACCAATTCGGCGTCGGTGACGTCCGCGGCGAACCCGGTGCGGTCGATCAGCGCGTCCACCTCGACCGTGCCCGGCGCGGCGGTCTCGACGACCCAGTCGTCGCCGTCGCGGCGCAGGCTCGCGCGCAGCATGTCGTGCCGATCGATGACCGCGCCCACCGTCGCGGCGATGCCCGCCCGGTCGATGCCGGCCGGCAGTTCCAGCGCCAGCGTCTGGTTGAACCGGCCGAACGAGCCGCGCCGCTCGGCCATGAACCGGACCACCGGCGTCAGCGGCATGACGCCGACGCCGCCGCCGGGCGGCTCGGCCAGCGTCGTGGCCGACGCCTCCGCCGCCTCGGTGGTCTCGGCGACCGAGGCCAGCCCGGCCACGGTGCGCTGCTCGAAGACGTGCCGCGGGGTGAACACCACGCCGCGCGCCTTGGCCCGCGAGACCAGCTGGATGGAGACGATGCTGTCGCCGCCGAGTGCGAAGAACGAGTCGTCCACGCCGACCCGCTCCACGCCGAGCACCTCGGCGAACACCTCGGCGATGATCTGCTCGATCGGGGTGCGGGCCGCGCGGAACACGACCTCGGTGGCGAACACCGGCTCCGGCAACGCCTTGCGGTCCAGCTTGCCCACCGGGGTGAGCGGCACGTGGTCGATCACCATGATCGAGGACGGCACCATGTAGGCGGGCAGACGATCCTCGACATGCGCGGTCAATGCCGCCACGTCGATCGAATGTCCTTGCGCGGCCACGACGTAGGACACCAGCGACACCGCGCCCGCGGCGCTCTTGTGGCCGACGGTGACGGCGAAGTCGACGGTCTCGTGCGAGGCCAGCGCGGCGTCGATCTCGCCGAGCTCGATGCGGAAACCGCGCACCTTCACCTGGAAGTCGGAGCGGCCGACATATTCCACCTCGCCGGTGCGGGTCCAGCGGACCACGTCACCGGTGCGGTACATCCGCGCGCCGGGCACGTACGGGTTGGCGACGAATCGCTCCGCCGACAGCCCCGGCCGCGCGTGGTAGCCGCGCGCCAGCTGGACGCCCGACAGATACAGCTCACCTGCCACACCCACCGGAACGGGCCTGAGCTGGGCATCCAGGATCAGCGACTGCATGCCCCTGGTCGGGCCACCGATGGTGACCCGGTCGCCCGGCGCGAGCGCGTCGCTGATGTTGGTCATGATCGTGGTCTCGGTCGGGCCGTAGCCGTTGTGGAAGCGGCGGCCGGAACCGTCCGGCGCGCCACCCCACTTGGTGACCAGATCGGCGGGCACGGCTTCACCACCGGCCACGATCACCCGCATGCCGGCCAGCGCCGCGGAATCCAGCGAGGCGAGCACCGACGGGGTGATGAAGGCGTGCGTGACCCGCTCGGCGCGGATCAGCTCGGACAGCTCGTCGCCGCCGTAGACGCCGGGCGGGCAGACCACCAGGGCGCCGCCGCGGCCGATCGCCAGCAGGAATTCCAGGATCGAGGCGTCGAAGCTGGGCGAGGCGAAATGCAGTGCGCGCGTGTCGGAGTCGACGTCGTAGCGAGCATTCTGCTCGTCCCGGAAGTTGGCAAGGCCCGCGTGGGTGACCACGACGCCCTTGGGCACACCGGTGGAACCGGAGGTGTAGATGACGTACGCGGGATGCTCCGGCCGCAGCGGGCGCACCCGGTCGGCGTCGGTGACCGCGGCGGCGTCGAATCCGTCGAGATCCAGTTCGTCGAGCACCAGCCACTCGACCGACTCGGGCAGCTCGGCGCGCACCGACGCCACGGTCAAACCGATCGGGGAGCCCGAGTCGGTGACCATGTGCGCGATGCGGTCGGCCGGGTAGGTCGGGTCGATCGGCACGAACGCGCCGCCGGACTTGGACACCGCCCACTCGGCGAAGTACGACTCGTCCGAGCGCGGCACCGCGACCGCGACCAGGTCCTCGGTGCCGATGCCGCGTTCGATCAGCAAGCGGGCCAGGCGGTTGGATCGCGCGTCCAGCTCGCCGTAGGAAACACTTCGCCCCTGGAACACCACGGCGGGCGCCTCCGGGTCGATGGCCGCGGCCTCGGCGATCAGGTCCGGCAGCGTCCGCGCGGGCGTGGCGGGCGCGCCGGTGCGGGCGACCAGATCGGCCCGCTCGGCGGCGTCGAGCACGTCGATCGCGCCGACGGTGACCGACGGATCGGCCGCGACGGCAGCGAGCACGCGTTCCCAGCGGTCCACGATGGCCGCCGCGGTGGACTCGTCGAACAGCTCGGTGGCGTAGGTGAGTGCCAAAGCCATGGCGCCGGAACCGGATTCACCGCGATCGGCGAGGGTGAACTGCAGGTCGAAGCGCGCGACGTTCTCTTCCAGGTCCAGCGCGGACACCGAAAGGCCGGGCAGCTCCAGGGTGGTGCGCTCCAGGTTCTGGAACGCCAGCATCACCTGGAACAGCGGGTTGCGGGCCTGCGAGCGCTCCGGCGCGAGCAGTTCCACCAGCCGTTCGAACGGCACGTCGGCGTTGCCGTAGGCGTCCAGGTCGGTGCGGCGCACCCGGTCGAGCAGGTCGGCGAACGACTCACCCGGCTCGATGCCGGTACGCAGCACCAGCGTGTTGACGAACATGCCGACCAGATCGTCGAGCGCGGCCTCGCCGCGGCCCGCGATCGGGGTGCCGACCGCGACGTCGTCGCTGCCGGACAGCCGCGACAACAGCACCGACAGCGCGCCGTGCATCACCATGAACAGCGACGCGCCGCGCTGCCGCGCGAGGTCTTCCAGCGCGGCGACCAGGTCACCGGACAGCTCGCGATGCAGCGTCGCGCCGCGGTGCGAGGCGACGGCCGGACGCGGCCGGTCGGTGGGCAGGGTCAGTTCGTCGGGGACGTCGTCGAGCGCGCGCCGCCAGTACGCGACCTGCTTCGCCAGCAGGGAGTCCGGGTCGTCCTCCGAGCCCAGGATCTCGCGCTGCCAGACCGCGAAGTCGGCGTACTGCACCGCCAGCGGCGCCCAGCCGGGGGCTGCGCCGGTGCTGCGCGCGGTGTAGGCGGCCATCACGTCGCGGGTCAGCGGGCTCATCGAGAAGCCGTCGGCGGCGATGTGGTGCACCACGACGACCAGCACGTGCTCGTCCGGCCCGGCCGCGTACAGCCGGGTGCGCAGCGGAACCTCTTCGGCCACGTCGAATCCGGTGGTGACGAACTCGGTCACCGTCTCGACCAGCCGCGCCGGGTCCACCGCCACGGGATGCAGGTCGAGCACGATGTCCTCGGCGGGCACGATCACCTGGACCGGGGTGCCGCCGTGCTCGGGGTAGCGGGTGCGCAGCGATTCGTGCCTGCGCACCACGTCGGCGACGGCCGAGCGCAGCGCCTCGACATCCAGGGCGCCGGTGAGCCGGATGGCGATCGGCAGGTTGTAGGCCGCCGAGGCGGTGTCGTACTTGTTCAGGAACCACATGCGCTGCTGCGCGAACGACAGCGGCACCAGTTCGTCTGCCGCCCGCTCGCGGGCGACCAGGCGAGCGCGTGCCGCGCCGTCGGCGTGCGATTCCACCCGCGCGGCAAGCGATTCCACCGTCGATGCCTCGAACAGGGTGCGCACGGCGACGGTGGTGCCGAGCGCGGCGCCGATGCGGGCGACCACCCTGGTCGCGATGAGCGAGTTGCCGCCGAGGTCGAAGAAGTCGTCGTCCACGCCGACCCGCTCCAGGCCGAGCACGTCGGCGAACACCGCAGCCACGGTCTCCTGCACGGGGGTGACCGGCGCGCGGAAGGCGCGCGAGGTCGCCGTCGGCGCGGGCAGCGCACGGCGGTCCAGCTTTCCGTTGACGGTCAGCGGGATCCACTCCAGCCGCACCACGGCCGAAGGCACCATGTAGGCGGGCAGCTGCGCGGCCGCGCCGTCGCGCACCGCGTCCAGCACCGGCTCGGCGCCCGGCTCGGACACCACGTAGGCGACGATCCGCTGATCGCCGGGCTGATCCTCGCGCACGATGACCGCGGCCTGGGCGATGCCGGGCTGGGCGAGGATCGCGGACTCGATCTCGCCGAGCTCGATGCGGAAGCCGCGCACCTTCACCTGGTCGTCGGCGCGGCCCAGGTATTCCAGCTCGCCGAAGCGGTTCCAGCGGGCGAGGTCGCCGGAGCGGTACAGGCGCCCGCCCGGCGTGTCGCCCATCGGGTCGGCGACGAAACGAGCGGCCGAGAGGTCGGGACGGCCGAGGTAGCCGCGGGCCAATTGCGGGCCAGCCACGTACATTTCGCCCGCGACGCCGACCGGAACCGGCCGCAGCCTGCTGTCGAGCACGTACACCCGCAGACCGGCGATGGCGCGGCCGACCACGCTGCCGGAGGCGGCGGCGATGGTCGCGGCGTCCAGCGCGCGGTAGGACACGTGCACCGTGGTCTCGGTGATGCCGTACATGTTGACCAGCAGCGGCGCGGTAGCGGACGTCGCGCCGGTGCCGTCGCCGTGGCGCGCCACCCAGTCCGAGAGCCTGCGCAGCTCCAGCGCCTCGCCGCCGAACACCACGTAGCGCAGCGCCAGCGGCGCGGCGTCGGGCGCGGCGTTCCGGTCGGCTTCGGCCAGCTGGTAGAACGCCGACGGGGTCTGGTTGAGCACCGTGACGCGTTCGGCGCGCAGCAGTTCCAGGAACTGCTCCGGCGAGCGCGAGGTGTAGTAGTCGACCACCACGAGGGTGCCGCCGAACAGCAGCGGGCCCCACAGCTCCCACACCGAGAAGTCGAAGGCGTAGCTGTGGAACAGCGTCCAGGTGTCCTCGGGTCCGAAACCGAAGTCGCGGTCGGTGTTCGCGAACAGCCGCACCACGTTGCGGTGCGCGACGGCGACGCCCTTGGGGCGGCCGGTCGAGCCGGAGGTGTAGATCACGTACGCGACGTTGTCGGGCGTGAGCGCCGCGTTGCGGTCGGCGTTGCTGATCGGGGCGTCGTCGGCGTCCTCGACGTTGCCGGTCTCCACCGCGAACCCGTCCAGCACCACGGCGGGCAGCCCGGCGGGCACCTCGACCTGCACCGTGGAGTCGAGCACCACGCTGGTGGGCCGGGAATCGGCGAGCACGTAGGCGATGCGCTCGGCCGGGTAGGTCGGGTCGACCGGCACGTAACCCGCGCCCGTCTTCACCACGGCCAGCAGCGCGACAACGAGATCCAGCGAGCGCGGCAGGATCACCGCGACCAGCGTCTCCGGTCCCGCGCCGTCGCTGATCAGCCTGCGCGCCAGCACGTTCGCGCGCCGGTCCAGTTCGGCGTAGGTCAGCGTCTCCACGCCGAAGCGGGCCGCGATCCGGTTCGGGTGCGCGGCCACGGCCGCGTCGAACAGCCCGACCAGCGTGATGTCCGGATCGGCGAACGCGCCCGCGACGCTCTGGGCGCCGGAGGACACCCAGCGCTGCGACACGTCCAGCCGCTCGCTCTCGCCGAGCAGGTCGATATCGCCGATCGCGATCTCCGGGTCCTCGGCGATGCCGCGCAGGATGCGCACGAGCCGGTCGGCGAAGGCCGTCACCGTCTCCGGGTCGAACAGTTCGGTGGCGTAGTTCCACGACAGCGTCAGCCCGCCGTCGGCGGCCTCGCCCACGGTGAGCTGCACGTCGAATTTCGCGGTGCCCGGGTCGAAGTCGACGGCGGCGAGCTCGAGGCCGCCGGGCAGCGCGACCGCGCCGAGATCGGCCGCCGAGGCGGCCTCGAAGGTCAGCGCGACCTGGAACAGCGGGTGGTGCGCTTGCGAGCGCGCCGGGCTGAGCACGTCCACCAACCGCTCGAACGGCACGTCGGCGTTGGCGAAGGCGGCCAGGTCGGTGCGGCGGACCTGGTCGAGCAGAGCGCCGAAGCGAGCGCCGGGATCGACGTCGCTGCGCAGCACCAGCGTGTTGACGAACATGCCGACCACGTCGTCGAGGGCGCGTTCCCCGCGGCCCGCGATCGGGGTGCCGATCGCGACGTCGGTGCTGCCCGACAGCCGGCCCGCCCACACGGCCAGCGCGGCGTGCACGACCATGAACAGCGTCACGCCCCTGGCGCGCGCCAGCTCGGACAGCGCCTCGTGCACCTGCGCGTCGACCGCGAAGTCGTAGGTGCCACCGGCATTGGAGGCGATCTCCGGCCGGGGCCGATCGGCGGGCAGCTCGATCTGGTCGGGCAGGTCGCGCAGTTGTTCGGTCCAGTAGGCGATCTGGCGCGCCGCGACGGAGTCCGCATCGTCCTCGGCGCCGAGTACCTCGCGCTGCCACAGCGCGTAGTCGGCGTACTGCACCTCGAGCGGGGCCCAGGAGGGCGACTCGCCGCGGGCGCGCTCGGTGTAGGCGAGCACGACATCGCGCAGCAGCGGCCGCAGCGAGAAACCGTCCGCGCTGATGTGGTGCACGACCAGCACCGCGACGTGTTCGGTCGCCGACAGCGCGAGCAGGCTCGCCCGGAACGGGATCTCGGTCGTGACGTCGAAGCCGACGCCGGCCAGCTGCACGATCCGCGCGGGCAGCTCGTCCGCGCCGACCGATTCGGCGACCAGGTCGAAGCCGACCTCGCCGACCGGCAGGACGCGCTGGTAACCGATGCCCTCCACCTCGGGGTAGACGGTGCGCAGCGCCTCGTGCCGCGCGAGCACGTCGCGGATGGCCGCGCCGAGCGCGGCGACGTCCAGCGCACCGGTCAGCCGCAGGGCCACCGGGATGTTGTTCACCGCGGTGCGGTTGTCGAACCTGTTGAGGAACCACATCCGCTGCTGAGCGAGCGAGAGCGGCACCAGCTCGGGCCGCTGCTCGGCCACCAGCGGCGTGCGCCCGCCCTGTCCCGCGGCGGATTCCACCTTCGCCGCCAGCGCGACCACGGTGGACGCCTCGAACAGCACACGCACCGGGACCTGCGTGTTCAGCGCCTCGCCGAGGCGAGCCGCCACCTGGGTGGCGACCAGCGAGTTGCCGCCGAGTTCGAAGAAGTCGTCATCGAGGCCGACCCGCTCCGCGCCGAGTACCTCGGCGAAGGTCTCGGCCACGATCTCCTGCACCGGCGTCGCGGGCGCGCGGAACACCTTGGCCTCGAACACCGGGTCCGGCAGCGCCTTACGGTCCAGCTTGCCGGAGGCGTTCAGCGGGAACGCGTCCAGCACCACGTACGCCGCGGGCACCATGTACCCGGGCAGGCGCGCGCCCAACTCGGCCTTGACCGACTCGACGTCCACCACCCGGTCGGGGTCGGTCACCAGGTAGGCGACCAGCTGGTCGCCCAGCCGATCATCCGAGCGCACCACGACCACCGCCTGCGCGACCGAGTCCAGCGCGGTGAGCGCCGACTCGATCTCCCCCAGCTCGATGCGCAGACCGCGCACCTTGACCTGGAAGTCGGTACGGCCCAAGTACTCCAGCTCACCGTGCTCGGTCCAGGCCACGAGGTCACCGGTGCGGTACATGCGCTCTGCGTCGCCGAACGGGTTGGCCACGAAGCGCTCGGTGGTCAGGTCGGGGCGGCCCACGTAACCGTGCGCCAGCTGCGCGCCCGCGAGGTACAGCTCACCGGGCACGCCGACCGGAACCGGCCGCAGGCGCGAATCCAGCACGTAAACCTGCGTGTTGAACACCGGAGCGCCGATCGGCACCGACACCGTGTCGTCCTCGGTCACCTCGTGGAAGGTGACGTCGACCGCGGCTTCGGTCGGGCCGTACAGGTTGTGCAACCGAGCGCCGGTCAGCTCGCGCAACTTCTGCGCGGTCACCGCGGGCAGCGCCTCGCCGGAGGCGAAGACATTGCGCAGGCTGGTGCACTCGGCCGCGCGTTCCTCGGCAACGAACACCGACAGCATCGACGGCACGAAGTGCACCGTGGTGACCTGCTCGTCGACGATCAGGCGGGCCAGGTACGCGGGATCGCGATGACCGTCCGGTTTCGCGACCACCAGTCGCGCGCCGACCTGCAAGGGCCAGAAGAACTCCCACACCGACACGTCGAACGTCGCGGGTGTCTTCTGCAACACCACGTCGTAGGCGGCCAAGCCGTATTCGGCGTGCATCCACACCAGGCGGTTGACGATCGCGGCGTGCGAGACCGCCACGCCCTTCGGACGGCCGGTCGAACCGGAGGTGAAGATCACGTACGCGGTGTTGGCCGGACGCAGCGGCTTGTGCCGGTCGGCGTCGGTCAGCGGCTCGCCGGAGAACTCCGACAGGTCGAGCTGATCGATGCGCACCTGCCGGGAGACGGTGGTCTCCAGATCGGAGCCGGAGGTCAGCACGCACACCGGGCGCGCGGTCTGGAGGATGTAGTCGATGCGCTCGGCCGGGTGGTCCGGGTCCAGCGGCACGTACGCGCCGCCCGCGGCGTTCACCGCGTACATGCCGACCACCAGATCGATCGAGCGGCGCATGCCCAGGGCCACATACGATTCCGGCCCGACGCCGTTGACCTTGAGCCAGCGCGCCAACCGGTGCACCCGGCGGGCGAACTCGGCGTAGGACAGACTCGTCCCCTCGAAGGTCACCGCCGGACTGTCCGGGGTGCGCGCGACCTGCGCTTCGAACAGCGAGACCAGGGTCGCCGCGGCGTCGCCGACCGGCGAGGTGAGCGCGGCGTCGACCGGGAACTCGGTGGCGTTCCAGCGCTCGATCACCGAGGACCGCTCGGCGTCGTCCAGCAGCTCGATGTCGCCGACGGTGACCGACGGATCGGCGGCGACACCGCGCAGCACGCGCACGAAGCGCTCGGCGAACGTACCGGCGAAGACACCGTCGAACAGGTCGGTGGCGTAGACGAGCTCGGCGTCCATCGCCGCCTCGGCGCCGGGGACCTCGCTGAGCGTGAGCTGGAGGTCGAACTTCGCCGTCGGCTGGTCGATGCCCAGCTCGGAGACGGTGAGGCCGGGCAGCTCCAGCGCGGTGCGGCCGAGGTTCTGGAACGACAGCATCACCTGGAACAGCGGGTGGCGCGCCTGCGAGCGGGCCGGGTTGAGCACCTCGACCAGCCGCTCGAACGGCACGTCGGCGTGCGCGAACGCCTGCAGGTCGCGCTCGCGGACCCGGGCGAGCAGGTCGGCGAACGACTCGCCCGCGTCCACTTGCGCGCGCAGCACCAGCGTGTTGACGAACATGCCGACCAGGTCGTCGAGCGCCTGCTCGCCACGACCGGCGACCGGGATGCCGACGGCGATGTCGTCGGAACCGCTCAACCGCGCGAGCAGGGCGGCGAAGGCGCTGTGCACCACCATGAACAGCGTGCTGCCGTGCGTGTGCGCGACCCGGTTCAGGTCCTCGATCAACTCGCCCGGCACGCGGAAGCGGTAGGTGCCCGCGCCGTAGGAGGCGACAGCGGGCCGCGGGCGACCGGCCAGCCGCAGTTCGTCGGGCAGGCCGGCCAGCGTCTCGCGCCAGTAGTCGAGCTGCTCGGAGATCAGCGAGGTCGGGTCGTCCTCGGAGCCGAGGGTGTCGCGCTGCCACAGCGCGAAGTCCACGTACTGCACCGCCAGCGGCGGCCAGCCCGGCTGCGCCGCGGAGGTGCGCGCCACGTACGCGGTCATCAGGTCGCGCACCAGCGGACGCATGGAGAAGCCGTCGGCGGCGATGTGGTGCACCACCACGACGAGCACGTAGTCGTCCGGACCGAGCCGGTAGGCGCGCAGGCGCACCGGCGGTTCGGCGGTCACGTCGAAGCCGCGCTCGACGAACTCGTAGAGCGCGCCGAGCAGTTGCCCCTCGGCCACCTCGACGAGGTCCAGCTCCGGAATGGCCCTGGTGGCGTTCAACACTCGCTGGTAGGCGACGCCGTCGCGGGACGGGTAGATCGTGCGCAGCGATTCGTGCCGTCCGACCACGTCGGCGATCGCGCCGCGCAGCGCGTCCAGGTCCAGCGCGCCTTCCAGCCGCACCGCGGCCGGGATGTTGTTCGCGGCGGAGTCGGCGTCGAAACGGTTGAGGAACCACATCCGCTGCTGGGCCAGCGACAGCGGCGGGTGCTCGGGACGGACCTGTGCCGTGAGCGCTTGGCGCGCACCGCTGCCCGCGTGCGATTCGATGCGGGCGGCCAGCGCGGCCACGGTCGGTGCCTCGAACAGCACGCGCACGCCGACCTCGGTGTTCAGCGCCGCGCTCAGCCGGGCGACCACCTGGGTGGCCACCAGCGAGTTGCCGCCGAGTTCGAAGAAGTCGTCGTCCACGCCGACGCGCGGCACGCCGAGCAGATCGGCGAACAGCTCCGCCACGATCTCCTCGATCGGCGTCGATGGCGCGCGGAACACCCGTGCCTCGAACACCGGCGCGGGCAGCGCCTTGCGGTCCAGCTTGCCGGAGGCGTTGACCGGGAACGCGTCCAGCACGACCAGCGCGGCCGGGATCATGTAACCCGGCAGCACGGTGGCCAGGGCGGCCTTCACGTCGTCGGTGTCGACCGTCGCGAACGGCTCGCAGACCAGGTAGCCCACCAGCTGATCGCCCGCGTGCGCGTCCGAGCGCAGCACCACGACCGACTGCGCGACGCCGGGCTGCGCCAGCAGCGCGGACTCGATCTCGCCGAGCTCGATGCGCAGACCGCGCAGCTTCACCTGGAAGTCGGTGCGGCCCAGGTAGTCCAGCTCACCGCTCGGAGTCCAGGCCACCAGGTCGCCGGTGCGGTACATCCGGGTGCCGGGGGCGCCGTAGGGGTTGGCCACGAACCGGTCGGAGGTCAGGTCGGGGCGGCCCAGGTAGCCGAGCGCCAGCTGCTCGCCCGCCAGATACAGCTCACCCGCGACACCCGGTGCGACGGGGTGCAGACGGCCATCGAGCACGAAGACGCGGGTGTTCCACACCGGACGTCCGATCGGCACCGACACCGTGTCGGCCTCGGTCGCCTCGTGGTAGGTCACGTCGACGGCGGCCTCGGTGGGGCCGTACAGGTTGTGCAACCGGGCGCCGGTCAGCTCGCGCAGACGCTGCGCCGTTTGCGCGGGCAGCGCCTCACCGGAGGCGAAGACCTGCCGCAACCGCGGCGCTGGCAGGCCGTCACCGTTCTCGTTGCCCAGCGTGGAGACGAAGACCGAGAGCATGGACGGCACGAAATGCGCTGTCGTGATCTGCTTGTCGGCGATGATCTGGGACAGGTACACCGGGTCGCGGTGCCCGTCCGGGCGCGCGATGACCAGCCTGGCCCCGGTCTGCAACGGCCAGAAGAACTCCCACACCGACACGTCGAACGTGGCGGGCGTCTTCTGCAGCACCGCGTCGTCGCGACCGATGGGGTATTCGTGCTGCATCCACAGCAGCCGGTTGACGATCGCGGCGTGCGAGACCGCCACGCCCTTCGGGCGTCCGGTGGAACCGGAGGTGAAGATGACGTACGCGATGTTCTCCGGGCGCAGCGGTTGCGTGCGCTCGGCGTCGGTGATCGGCGCGCCGCTGGTCGCGGCGAAACCGGGCACGCCTTCGATGCCCTCCACCGACAGCGCGGTCACCGCGGGCTGCGGGTCGAGGCCGAAGCCGTCCGCGGAGCGGTACAGGATCATCCGCGGCCGCGCGGTCTCGATGATGTAGTTGACGCGGTCGGCGGGCTGGTCCGGGTCCAGCGGCACGTAGGCCGCGCCGGTCTGCACCACCGCGTACATCGCGACGACCAGTTCGGTCGACCGCCGCAGCGCCAGCGCCACCAGCGATCCCGGGCCGACGCCCGCGCCGATCAGCTGCCGGGCGATGCGGTTGGCCCGCTCCTGCAACTGGCGGTAGGTCAGCCGCTCGTCTTCGAAGTCGAGCGCGATCGCGTCGGGCGTGGCCGCCGCCTGCTCGTCGAACAGCGACACCAGCGTCGCGAACTGGTCCACCGGGTGCCCGGTGTCGTTCCAGTCCACCAGCACCCGCGCCCGCTCCTCGGGCGCGAGCAGGTCGATGTCGCCGATCGGCACGTTCGGGTCGGCGGTCACGGCCGCGAGGATGCGGTCGAGGCGGCGGGCGAACGCCGCGACGGTCGGTTCGTCGAACAGGTCGAGGGCGTAGGAGAACTCGGCCGACATGCCCGCCGCGTCGCCCTGTTCGTCCTGGGTCTCCGAGAGGGTCAGCTGCAGGTCGAACTTGGCCAGCCGGGCGTCGTAGTCGATGCCGTTGACCGAGAGTCCGGGCAGCTCCAGGCTGGCCTGCCGGGTGTTCTGGAAGGTCAGCATCACCTGGAACAGCGGGTGACGCGCCTGCGAGCGGGCCGGGTTGAGCACCTCGACCAGCCGCTCGAACGGCACGTCGGCGTGCGCGAACGCGTGCAGGTCGGTCTCGCGAGCGCGGGCGAGCAGGTCTGCGAAGCTCGACGCGCCGTCCACCTCCGTGCGCAGCACGAGGGTGTTGACGAACATGCCGATCAGATCGTCCAGCGCGGCCTCACCGCGACCGGCGACCGGGGTGCCGATGGCGATGTCGCTGGTGCCGCTGGCCCGGGCGAGCAGCACCGCGAGCGCGCTGTGCAGCACCATGAACAGCGAGGCGTTGTGCCTGCGGCCCAGCTCGACGAGGGCGCGCTGGGTCTCGCCGGAGATCACGAACGGGTAGGTGCCGCCGCGGTAGGAGGCGACGGCGGGGCGCGGCCGGTCCGAGGGCAGCACCAATTCGTCCGGCAGATCGGCCAGTTCGCGAGTCCAGTACCCGATCTGGGAGGAGATCAGCGAACTCGGGTCGTCCTCGGAGCCGAGCACCTCGCGCTGCCACAGCGCGTAGTCGGCGTACTGCACCGGCAGCGCCGACCAGGCCGGCGCCTCCCACGACGTGCGGGCGGCGTAGGCCACCATGACGTCGCGGGCCAGCGGTCCCATCGACCAGCCGTCGGCGGAGATGTGGTGCACCACCATGCCGAGCACGTACTCGGTCTCGCTGATCTCGAACAGCCGGGCGTGCAGCGGCACTTCGCTGGTCACGTCGAACGCCATCGAGGCCAGCTCGACCAGGTGGTCGATCAGGTTGTGCTCGGTCACCGGCACCGGGGTCAGGTCCGGCACGATCTGCGCGGCGTCCAGCACCACCTGCACCGGGCCGGTCCTGGTCTCCGGGAAGACCGTCCGCAGCGACTCGTGCCGGTCGATCACGTCGATGACGGCGACCTGCAACGCGGCGATGTCCAGATCGCCGGACAGCCGGATGGCGACCGGGATGTTGTTCACCGCCGAGGAGGTGTCGAACCGGTTGAGGAACCACATGCGCTGCTGCGCCAGCGACAGCGGCACCTGCTCCGGACGCTGCCGGGCGACCAGCGCCTTGCGCGCGCCGTCACCGGCGTGCGATTCCACCCGCGCGGCCAGCGCCGCGACCGTGGACGCCTCGAACAGCATGCGCACCGGCACCCTGGTGTCCAGCGCGATGCCGAGGCGGGAGGCCACCTGGGTGGCGATCAGCGAGTTGCCGCCCAGTTCGAAGAAGTCGTCGTCCACGCCGACGCGGGAGATGCCGAGCACCTCGCCGAAGATCTGCGCGACGATCTCCTCGATCGGCGTGGTGGGCGCGCGGAATTCGCGCACCTCGAACACCGGGGCGGGCAGCGCCTTTCGATCGAGCTTGCCGGAAGCGTTGAGCGGGAACGCCTCGAGCACCACGATCGCCGAAGGCACCATGTACGCGGGCAGCGTGCGGTGCAGGGCGTTCTTGATGTTGTCGAGGTCGACCGGGCCACCGGTGCTGACCACGTAGGCGACCAGCTGATCGCCCGCGACGGTGTCCATGACCAGCACGACGGCCTGCGTGACGGACGGGTGGTCCAGCAGGGCGGTCTCGATCTCGCCGAGCTCGATGCGCTGGCCGCGGAATTTCACCTGGAAGTCGGTGCGGCCGATGTACTCCAGCACGCCCGCGCTGCCCACCTCGGGATCGCGCGGCTGCACCCAGCGCACCAGGTCGCCGGTGCGGTACAGGCGGGAGCCGGGCGCGCCGAACGGGTCGGCGACGAAACGCTCGGCGGACAGGTCGGGGCGGCCGTGGTAGCCGCGGGCGGTCTGCACACCGCCGAGGTACAGCTCGCCGGGCACGCCGACCGGAACGGGCGCGAGGCCCTCGTCCAGGACATAGGTCTGCGCGTTCCACACCGGGCGGCCGATCGGCACCGACGTGGGCGCCACCTCGTTGAGGTGCCAGGCGGTGGCGTGCACGGTGAACTCGGTTGGGCCGTACAGGTTGTGCACCGCGGCGGTGGAGAACTGCCGGAACGCGGTGACGGTCGCGGGCGGCAGCGCCTCACCGGCGACGAGAACCGCGCGCAGCGAGGCGCATTCGGCCGTGGACGCCGACCCGGCGAACACCGACAGCATCGACGGCACGAACGAGGTCATGGTGACCCGGTGCCGCCCGATGATCTCCGACAGGTACATCGGATCGCGGTGGCCGTCCGGCGCGGCGATCAGCATGCGGGCGCCGACGGCCAGCGTGCCGAACAGCTCCCACACCGACACGTCGAAGGTGACCGGCGTCTTCTGCAGGATCACGTCCGCCGGGCCGATCCGGTACTCGGCGGTGATCCAGGCGATCTGGTTGACCACCGACGCGTGGCTGACCGCGACGCCCTTGGGGCGGCCGGTGGAGCCGGAGGTGTAGAGCACGTACGCCGTGTTGGTGGCGCGCAGCGGGGCGCGGCGCTCGGCGTCGGTGACCGGTCCGTCGCCGAACCCGCTCAGGTCCAGGGTGTCCAGCGTCAGCACCGGGATGCCTGCGGCGGTGACGCCGTCGGCGGTGGTGGTCAGCACGCACACCGGCGCGGAGCTGTCGAGCACGTATTCGGTGCGCTCGGCCGGGTGATCGGGATCGATCGGCACGTAGCCGCCGCCCGCGGTCAGCGTGGCGTAGATCGCAACCAGCATGTCCACCGACCGGCGGATGCCGACGGCGACCAGCGTCTCCGGGCCGACGCCCGTGTCGATGAGCTTGCGCGCCAGGCTGTTCACGCGCGCGGCGAACTCGGCGTAGGTCAGCTCGACCGGCGCGCCGAACTCGTCCGCGCCGCGAACGCCGCCGTCGAAGACGACGGCGGGGTCGTCGGGCCGGGCCCGCACCTGTTCCTCGAACAGCTCGAGCACGGTGGCGGCGGGGACGTCGTGCGCGGTGTGGTTCCACTCGGTGAGCACCCGGGCGCGCTCGGCCTCGTCGAGGATCTCGATGTCGCGCACGGCGGTTTCCGGCGCCGCGACGGCGGATTCCAGCACGCGCAGGTAGCGGCGGCCGAACTCGGCGACGGTCGGGGCGTCGAACAGGTCGGTGGCGAAGGAGATGACCGCGCCCATACCGGCGGGCTCGCCGTTCGCGCCGCGCTCCTCGGTGACCGTCCACTGCAGGTCGAATTTGGCGATGTCGACCTCGAGCTCGTCGGCGGTGACCGAGAGACCGGGCAGCTCCAGGGTCGCGTGCGACATCTCCTGGAACGACAGCATCACCTGGAACAGCGGGTGGCGCGCCTGCGAGCGGGTCGGGTTGAGCACCTCCACAAGGCGCTCGAACGGCACGTCCGCGAACGCGAACGCGGCGAGGTCGGTTTCCCTGGTGCGGCCGAGGAATTCGGCGAACGGCTCGCTGCCGTCCACCTCCGAGCGCAGCACGAGGGTGTTGACGAACATGCCGATCAGGTCGTCGAGCGCCTGCTCGCCGCGCCCGGCGACCGGTGTGCCGATGGCGATGTCGCTGGTGCCCGACAACCGGGCCAGCAGCACGGCCAGCGAGGCGTGCATGACCATGAAGAGGCTGACGCCCTGCGCGCGGGCCAGCGCGACCAGCCGCCGGTGCAGCTCGACGTCGATGTCGAAGCTCACCCGGCTGCCGTGGAAGCTCTGCACCGGCGGACGCGGACGGTCCGCGGGCAGGTCGAGCTGATCCGGCAGGCCCGCCAAAGCCCTGCGCCAGTAGGCGATCTCGCGCGCCGCCATGGACGCGGGATCGGATTCCGCGCCGAGCAGCTCGCGCTGCCAGACGCTGAAGTCCTGGTACTGCACCGGCAGCGGCGCCCAGCTCGGCGCCTCGCCCGCGGCGCGGGACAGGTAGGCCGCGGCCACGTCGCGCGCCAGCGGGCCGAAGGAGAAGCCGTCGGCCGCTATGTGGTGCACCACGAACGCCACCGCGTAGTCGGCGGTGCCGTTGCCGCGCCCGCCGGTGACCGCGAACACCCGCACCCGGATCGGCAGCTCACGCGAGACGTCGAAGCCGCGCGCGGCGAATTCGGCCAGCGCGCTGTGCAATTCGGTCTCGTCGATCGGCTGCAACTCGATGCTGAGATCGACCTGGTCGACCGGGAGCACCTGCTGGTAGCCGCCGTCGCCGGACTCGGGGAAGACGGTGCGCAGCGACTGCTGCCGCTCGACCACGTCCAGCAGCGCCGACTGCAACGCCGCCAGGTCCACTTGGCCGCGCAACCGCACCACGAACGGCAGGTTGTAGGTCGGCACGGTGGGGTCGAACTGGTTGATGAACCACATGCGCTGCTGCGCCAGCGACAGCGGCACCCGCTCCGGGAGCTGCTGGGCCACCAGCGGCGGACGCGATTCGCCCACCGGCGCGGCGTTCTCCGCCCGCGCCGCGATCCCGGCGACGGTCGGGGTCTCGAACAGCGCGCGCACCCCGATCTGGGTGCCGAAGGCCGCGCCGATGCGCGCCACCACCTGGGTGGCGACCAGCGAGTTGCCGCCCAGGTCGAAGAAGTTGTCGTCGATGCCGACGCGGTCCTGGCTGAGCACGTCGGCGAAGATGCCCGCCACGATCTGCTCGGCCTGGGTGCGCGGCGCGCGGAAATCACCGGCGTCGGCGCTGAACACCGGCTCGGGCAGGGCCTTGCGGTCCAGCTTGCCGCTGGTGTTCAACGGGAAGGCGTCCAGCACCATGATCGATGCGGGCACCATGTAGCTGGGCAGTTTCTCGGCGGCGAACCTGGTCAGCTCCACCGGGTCGACGGTGTGGCCGGGAGCCGGGACGACGTAGGCCACCAACTGCTGACCGGTGGCCGTGTCCACCACCAGCACCACGGCCTGGCTCACCGCGGGATGGGCGAGCAGATCGGTCTCGATCTCCCCCAGCTCGATGCGCTGACCGCGGAACTTCACCTGGAAGTCGGTGCGGCCGATGTATTCCAGCGTGCCCGCGTCGTTCCAGCGCACCAGGTCGCCGGTGCGGTACATCCGCTCGCCCGTCCGCGAGAGCGGGTTGGCGACGAAGCGGTCCGACGTCAGGTCGGGACGGCCGCGGTAGCCACGCGCGAGCTGACGCCCGCCGAGGTACAGCTCGCCCGGCGCGCCGATCGCGGCCGGTCGCAACCGCGAATCCAGCACGTAGACCTGGACGTTCCACTCCGGGATGCCGATCGGAACGGTCACCGTGTCGGCGGCCGTCGCCTCCCAGTAGGTCACCGAGACCGCCGCCTCGGTGGGGCCGTACAGGTTGTGCAGGCCCGCGTCGGTGATGGCGCGGAAGCCCGCGGCGGTCTCCGGCGGCAGCGCCTCGCCGATCACGAACACCGCGCGCAGCGTGGCGCATTGTTCCCGCGTGGCGTGCGCGACGAACACCGTGAGCATGGACGGGACGAAGTCGGTGACGGTGACCCCGTGCCGGGCGATCGTCTCCGCCACGTACAGCGGGTCGCGGTGCCCGTCCGGCGAGGCGATGACCAGCTTCGCGCCCACCAGCAGCGGCAGGAAGTAGCCCCACAGCGACACGTCGAACGTGGTCGCGGTCTTCTGCAGGTACACGTCCGACGCGGTCAGCCGGTACTCGTCGAGCATCCACAGCTGCTGGTTGACGATCGCGTGGTGGGTGACCGCCACGCCCTTGGGGCGGCCGGTCGAACCCGAGGTGTAGATGACGTAGGCGGTGTTGTCCGGGCGCAGCGGCGCGAGCCGCTCGGCATCGGTGACCGGGGCGGGCGAGTACGCCGAGGTGTCCAGGGTGTCGATCTCCACCCGGCGCACCGAATCCGGCAGCTCCAGCTCGTCGGCCGAGTGCGTCAGCACGCAGACCGGCGCGGCGCTGTCGAGGATGTAGGCGGTGCGCTCGGCCGGGTGATCCGGATCGATCGGCACGTACGCGCCGCCGGCCTTCAGCACCGCGTGCATGCCGATCACCAGCTCCAGCGAGCGGCGCATGCCCAGCGCGACCAGCGATTCCGGGCCGACGCCGTCGGCGATCAGGAAGCGGGCCAGCCGGTTGACCCGCGCGTCGAACTCCGCGTAGGTCAGGGTCGCGCCCTCGAAGTCCAGGGCGATGCTGTCCGGGGCCAGCGGCACCTGCGCGTCCAGCAGTGCCGCGAGGGTCGTCTCCGGGACGTCCTGCTCGGAGTCGTTCCACTCCAGCAAGGTCCGCTCGCGCTCATCGGCGGTGGTGACCGGGAGGTCCCACACCGTCTCGTCCACCTCGGCGGCGAGGAAGCGGTCGAAGAACTCGAGGAAGCGGCCGTGGTGGCGGCGCGCCTCGTCCTCGGTGTAGAGGTTCGGGTTGGTCTCGAAGTCGATGTGCGAGCGCGTGCCCGCGACCGACTGGTAGAAGTTGACGCCCAGATCCTCGATGCTGCCGGTGGACAGCACGCTGAGCTGGCCGACCATCGGGCCCATCACCAGCTCGTCGTGGAACAGCATGATGTTGACCCACGGTCCGAAGAACTCCGTGGTCACCACGCCGTCACCGGCCGCGTCGCGGCGGATGTCCTCGTGGCGGTAGCGCTGGTGGCGCAGCGCGCCGGAGACCTCGACCTGCACCTGCTTGAGCAGCTCGGACACCGTGGTCGAGTGGCCGACGTGCAGCCGCAGCGGCACGATGTTCGACGAAACGCCGCCCGAACGGCGCATCGCGGCGGTGGTGCGCGCGGTCACCGGCAGGCTGAGGATGACGTCCTCGACGCCGTTCCACTGCGCCAGGTAGGCGGCGAAACCCGCGAGCAGCAGGCCGGCGGGCGAGGAATCGTGCCGTGCGACGGCGGCGTCCAGCAGGGTGTTCTGCTCGTCCGACAGCGCCGCGCTCACGATGCCGTTGATTGCGGCGGGCGGGGCGGACCGGCCGGTCAGGCTGGTGCCCTCTTCCAGGCCCGCGACCCGCTGCGCCCAGTACTCCTTGTCGGAGACGAAACGGGAGCTCTCGCGGTAGGCGATCTCCTGCTCGTACAGGGTGTGCAGGTCGGTCGCCTTGGACACGGCTGGTTCGGTGCCGTCGACGTAGGCGGTGTAGAGCTCCGCGATGCGGTTGAGATTGGTCATCGCGCCGAAGCCGTCGAGCGCGATGTGGTGGGCGCGGGAGTACCAGTACCAGTGGTCGTCGGCCAGTTGCAGCGCCGCGATCATGATCAACCGGTCGGTGGTCAGATCGAGCGGGCGGCTGTACTCGGCGCGCATCCACGCCATCGCCGCGGCGGCCGGATCGGCCTCGCCGCGCAGGTCGACGTAAACGACCTTGTCGTAATCGGCGATGGAGTGATCGATGAACTGCAACGGCTCGCCGTCGCGCTCGACGATCCGGAGGAAGCCCGAACCCAGCTCGTGCGAGGCGTCGATGCTGGCCCGCTCGAGCACGTCGACATCCAGCTCACCGTGCAGGTCGACGTACTGCGCGATGGTGACCGGCACCTGTGGGTCGACGTGCTGCGCATACCAGATGCCCAGCTGAGCAGGTGACAACGGGAAGGCGCCGGACGGGCCGGGTTCTACCCCGGAACCAGCGTGTGCCCGTTCGCCACCAGTTTCGCCGTTTCCGCCGAAATCCAGCCGGTCCAACCGTAACCTCGCTTCCGGAACACCACGCAAGCGCTCCCCGACCACACCCGGAGGGGGCGCGCACCTATCCGAGCGTGGCGCCTGCGTCTCCAGGTTCAGTTCTCACATCAAATCAGGCAAAAAATGTTCATTTGAACTATCTGTCCAACGTGCCGGGCTTGTTACATGAGCTCGACCGTGCCCAGAACCCACCGACCGGCTCCGCCGGGACCTTCTTTGCGAATCACCGGATCAATCTACCGTCGCCTCCGGCGCCCGACCAACCAACCGATATAGCCATCGGACATCACCGCAGGCAGATGCGTTGCAGCGGGTTTGCCAGGGTGCTGTTGCGGTTCTCACATGAGTCACGTTGCCCCATTCCGACACTTTCGCGACGAGGTACGGCAGCCGCCTGGGGCACCCGCCGTCATACCTGCGACCGCGCGGCGTCCGCCGTCGCCTTCAGCGCTCGGCACTCGCGGACCCGCGCACCCGCGACGGGTCGTAGAGGTGGGATTCGGCGCAGGACACCGCAGGTGTGAGCGCGCGGCCCACCAGGATCACCGCCGCCTGCCGCAGTCCGGCGGCCTCGACCTGGTCGGCGATGTCGGCCAGAGTGCCGCGCAACACCAGCTGCTCGGGTTGGCTGGCGCGGTAGACGACGGCGACCGGGCAATCCGGGCCGTACTCGGCGGCCAGTTCGGCGGCCAGTGCGCGGACGCGCGTGATGGCCAGGTGCAGCGCGATGGTCGCGCCGGTGGCGGCGAAGTTCGCCAGCGCCTCGGACTCCGGCATCGCGGTGGAGCGGGCCTGCGTGCGGGTCAGCACCACCGACTGCACCAACTCCGGCACCGTCAGCTCCGCGCCGAGCACCGCCGCCGCCGCGGCATAGGCGGGCACGCCCGGCGTGACGTCCCACGGCACGCCGTGCGCGTCGAGCCTGCGGGTCTGCTCGGTCAGCGCCGAATACAGCGACGGGTCACCCGAGCACAAGCGAGCCACGTCCTGACCCGCACGGTCCGCGCGCACCAGGCGCTCCACGATCTGGTCGAGGTCCAGATGCTGGGTGTCGACCAGCTCGGCATCCGGCGCGCAGTACGCCAGCACGTCTGGATCGAGGTAGGTCCCCGCGTACAGACACACCGGCGACGCGCGGAGCAACTCCACCGCGCGCACCGTCAACAGATCGGCCGCGCCCGGCCCGGCCCCGATGAAGTGCACGGTCATGCGCGCGAGTGTATTGACCACCGATCGCCGGAGCGTTCACTCGCCGCCGCTGCCCGCCGGACAGCCGCGCGGGACATCCGACACGACGACCTCCGACCACCTGGTGAGATTCGTGCCCGCGCCGCTCAAGCGGTGGCGTCGAAGTGGGCGATCACTTTCTCGGGGCGGAGGCGGACGACGAGTTCCCCAGGGACGCCGTTGCGCCTGCCGAATTCCTCGGCGCGGTCCGCGCCCATGTACCGGCCGCCGATCTCGGTGGCCGTGCGCAGTAGTTCGTCAGGGTCTTCCGAGAGCGTGACCGAGCCCTGCAACTGGACCGACGAGTAGGGCGGCTCCTCGAGGTCGACGCACATCGAGACGCGCCCGTCGCGGGCGAACGCCTTACCCTTCGCGGTCGACTTACCGGTGTTGAAGACCAGTTCGTCCCCCTCGAGGACGAACCACACCGGAGTCACCACCGGCCTGCCGTCGGCGGCCACGAACGCCACCTTGCCGGTACGGGTGCCGTGGGTGAGGAATTCGCGCACTTCGGGATCGGAAAGAGAGGCCATCCGCCCACCCTAGGCCGCGGTCGGCCACCGATCACGCGACGAATCGCCGGGACGCCGTGTGGCGTAAGTGGGAAGGAGTTTCTGGTTCGTACGTTGCGGAATCCCGCCGCGCGACCGACTCCGTTGTCGACCTATCGACGCCGTTGTCGAGGGCGGGTTCAGGTGACGGCGCTGTCACCAGTCGTGCTTCCTGCACGACAACCAGCCTCACCGAATACACCCGGCCCCGCATCCGTAGATTCACCTAGACATATACCTATTTATGCAATCGGCGTTCAGATGAGCGACATGCGCGTATTCGAAGTACACCCGTCGTGACAACCCCTCCGCAGGCCGCACCGAGTTCGCTGCCGACCAGGATGCAACGACCCGCGGGTCGCGCCGTTTCCCGGTCACAGCACCTGCTCCGGCGTCGGCACCGGCGCCTCGGGTGCGGCGATCCGGCGGTTGAAGGTGCCGTGGAAACCCCAGGGAACATGGTGATCGAGCCATGCGGTGGCCAGCGGACCCGCGTCGAGATCCTGGGCGTCGAAGACCACGAGCTGGGAGCGGTCCTCGTCCAGGTGGTGGTTCAGCGCCAGCAGCCAGCCGTCGTCCTCGGCGGCGTCGCGGCTTCGGGGAATGAACAGCGGTTCGCCGACCGAGCTGGATCCGAGGTCGCAGCTGGTCGTCTTCCCGGTCTCGGTGTCGACCTTGACCACCGAGTTGAACAGCCGCGCCGGTCCCCCTTTCCCGGCGAAGTAGGTGTAGCGGTGTCTGCGGGTACCGCGACGCCAGTCGTATTGCGGGAATTCCCCTGAGCGGTCCGACACCTGATTCTCGATGATGCGGTCGTCCTTGGTGATCCGGTATTGCCTCAGCGTGGAGTCCGGGTATTCGGGGATGCCGCGGTCGGTGCGATTGACCATTCCGGTCATGTTCCGCAGCTTGTCCCAGTCGGTCTCCAGGCGCGGCAGCTCGACCACGACGTCGTCTCCGTCGTCGTAGGCGTTGGTGAAGTGGACGTGCAGCAGCGCCTCGTGTTCCACGATGCGCACCGGGCCGCCGTTCCTGGGCACCAGCACGAACCGGGTTCCTTTGCCTTGCTTGAATTCCAGGGAGTCCACGAACGAGGTCATGGACAGCGCGATCTTGGCGATGTTGGGCATGATCGGGTCCAGCACGAAGACCATGTACTTCTGGGTCAGCGCGAAATCGTGGTTCCACGGCAGATCGAGCATCGGGACAGTGGCGAGTTGGGTCAGCCGTCCGGCGCGATCGATCCGGTAGGTACGGATCCGCGGTGTCGGAAGCAGTTCGAGACCGAAGTTGTACATGTCGCCGGTGACCGGATCCCATTTCGGGTGCGCGGAGAAGGCACCGAGATATCCGAGCCGACCGCCGAAGTCGGTGCTGCCGAGCGTGTCGAGGGTTTCCGGATCGATCCGGTGCGGGTTGCCGATCTCCCACAGGGCGAGCAGCTCATTGCCGAAGTTGACGATGTTGGTGTTCGCCACGTTCTCCGGCAAACGCCCGACATTCGCCCAGAAGCCGCCCGGAATCTGATCTCCGACCCCTCGGAACCGAATGGTGCTCGACTGCTGGCCGTGCTGGAAGTGCCGAGTGCGCACGTATCGGTTGCGGAACCGGACCGAGCTGCCGTCGAGGATGAACTGCGAGATCATGCCGTCGCCGTCGAAGATGTTGTGCAGCAGCGTACGTCCGACCTGGTATTTGCCGGGGCCGATACGGTACAGCGTTCCGGTCAGCTCGCGCGGAAGCACGCCATCGATCTGCCTTACGCGATAGTCGTGCTCATCGAGCAGCGGAGCGGTGACCTGCTGATATGGCCTCGAGTCCGGGCCGGACTGCGTCGTGGGCATCGCGATTCTCCCTTGAACCAATCTGATAACGCTTGTTATCTGAATACGTGTGTTATCAGACGATAGGGGGCGGCTACACTGCCGTCAATGACCGAAGAGCCCCGCACCTACGGCGGCGTCAGCGCCGCCGAACGCAGCGCGGGCCGCCGGGTCCGCTTGCTCGCCGCCGCGACCGCGCTCTGGGGAGAGTCGGGTATCGCATCGGTCACCGTGCGGGGAGTATGCAAGGCCGCCGGACTCACACCGCGATATTTCTACGAACACTTCGCCAACAGCGACGAACTCTTGGTCGCGGTCGCGGACGAGGTCCGCGACAAACTCCTGGCCGCCATGGTGCACGCCGGACTCTCCGGCACCGGCCCAGCGGAAGCGCGGCTCACCGCCGCACTCCGAGCGTTCTTCGACACCGTCGCCGACGACCCTCACCTGCACCGCATCATCTCCAGCAATGCCAATGACGTGAGCGAACTCGCGCAGAGGCGACACGATGCGATCGATACCGTTGCCGAGCTGGTGGTCAACTACGCCCCCACGGCCCTCGGATTCACCCCGGACCCCGACCTGCTCCGCCGCGCGAGCCTGTTCATCACCGGGGGCGTCAACCAGATCATCGAAGGATGGCTTGCCGGGACGATCACCATGACCTCGGCCGAGCTCGCCGCCGACTGCGCTCGAATGTGTATCAACGTCCTACAGCCGCCGAGCCGGCAGGTGAGCACAGCGAGCAGCCTGACCGGCGAACACAGCCGCTGAATTCTGGTCGACCGACGAAACCCCAGCCGAAGCGCCCACCTCGGCCATACCGAACATGGCGGCCCCGGCCCACCGAGCGATGTCCCCTGCGCAACTTCTTCGTCATCGGGTGCGGGATGTGACGCCCAGGCGGTGTGGGCACAGGCGGTCGTCACAACTGCTACCAGCGGTTGCCGATTTGATATGCGTCTGCATATCATCTGCAGATGCTTACTAATTCCGCAGACCGAACACCCGATGACGCGCACGGCGCGACAGGTGAACAGCCGTTTTCCGAAGGCACCGTGCTCATGCCCTGGCAAGCCGGTCCCCGCCACGACAGCGCGGGTCCGGTGTTCGTCAGCGTCACCGACTTCCTGGCCGCTTCCGACGAAGACGTTCAGGAGATCTACAAGACGGGAATGCGGCTGGGCCGGAACTGGCCCGTGATGCACGGCGCGGTGGGCCTGTGGCTGTGGGCTCGACCATCGGAGGCACGCGGCGGCTCGATCTCGATCTGGGAGACCGAAAAGGACATGCGCCGGTTCGTGCGCTGGCCGGTGCACGCCGACATCATGCGGAAGTGGCGCGGGCGAGTCGGCCTTGCCACCGACTCGTGGCAGGCCGCCCGGTTCGACGCCCATGAGGTGTGGGCACGGGCGCGCGACACGATCGACTTGCGCCCGCACCCCCAGGCCGGATGACCCCGTACTCCTCGGTTCTCGCGCTGTCGACGCTCCGTTCGAATCAGCGCTGCCAGGGCAGGCAGCCCGCGGCGCGCAGGCGGGTGGCCAGGCCGGAGCCGATGGTGGTGCTGGAACCGTTGCCCGCGGTGAGAGCCAGCAGGAGGTCCAGGCCGAGTCCGGCGCCGAGGGAGCAGCCCAGCAGGTTGATGTCCACCGAGATGATCTCGTCCTTCGGCGCGCCGGGCAGGGTCTCGTCGGCATGCGCCGAACTCGCTCCGGCCACGGTGGCGGCGACGAGCATCACGGTGATGAGACCGGCTCGGATGGATCGCACTTGTCCTCCTTCCGCGCCCTGATCGGGCGCGATCCTGGTGCCGGGCAATTGGGTCAGCCGACGGCGTCCGCGCCCCCGACCGGCGGTCCGCCGCATGGTTTGTTGACCGATCGACAGCGCGGGAAACCCCGTTTCGGTCCGGAGCCGGTGATGTGTCACACACCGATCCGAGCCGTCGCCGAGGCATGCCCGGAAGCCGGGCGTTACGGCCATGCTGTAAACGGCCTCGCAGTATGTCCCGTGGTCCGGCACGTCACCTACGACGAGCGGGCCCGCGGCAGACCACGGCGTTCGGCGGACTATTCCTCGAAGTCGGCCGCGATGGTTATGGCGGGGTCCTGATTCTCCTATCCGGGAAATCGGCAGACCGTCGGCATGTATATCGGCAGATCGTCGGCGATAGTATCGGCAAATCATCGGGCAATCGGTCGGCAGATGATCGGAACCTTCGTCGGCAGATCGTCGGGTTGCGATACGATCGCCCCATGCGCCAAGCTGTCGACTACCTGCCCCGACGAGCCGCCGACCTGGTCGAGGAGGCTCTCGCCGATACTCGTGTCGTCATCATCAACGGCGCGCGCCAAACCGGCAAAAGTACACTGGCTGAGCGGTGCTTGGCTGACCGCCCTGCCGTCAAGAGATATCTGGACGATCCCCGGACCCGATCGTCGGCCGCCACCGACCCGGTCGCCTTCCTGGATGAGCCCGGCACGATGCTGATCGATGAAGTTCAGCGTGTCCCCGAACTCTGGCTGGCGATCAAGAATACGGTCGACCGAGACCCCCGTCCCGGCCGGTTCCTGTTGACCGGTTCGGCGAGACTACTCGGTCTGAGTGCACTGCCCGACTCCTTGCCGGGACGCTCCGAAACGATCGAACTCTTTCCGCTGTCCCAGGGCGAGATCGACGGGATGCCGGACGGTTTCATCGATGCGGCGTTCGCCGAAGGCAGCCGCTTGCGGACCGTGCGATCAGAACTGCGACGCAGAGACTACGCAAATCTCGCCGCCCGTGGCGGCTACCCCGAAGCGATCCGTCGAACCGCGCCCCGCCGACGCGGCCAGTTCTTCAAGTCCTATCTCGATGACATCATGAGTCGCGACGTCCACCAAGTCGCCGACATTCAGCGCAGTGCCGACATGCGCCGTCTCATCGCGATTTTGGCCGGGCAAAGCGGCGGGCTACTCAACTACCGACGCGTGTCCGCAGATCTGGGCGTCCCGGTCACTACCATTCGCGAGTACATCAGCCTGCTCGAGGTCATCTACCTGATCCGGCTCATCCCGGCTTGGTCCTCGAACGCCACGGCCCGGGCTATCGCCACACCCAAGCTTGTCTTCAATGACTGCGGACTTGCCGCGCATTTGCTCTCCGGCGTCACGAACGATGCCACGACCGGTGGCCTTCTCGAAACATTCGTTCTCGGCGAACTGACCCGCCAACTCACCTGGAGTCAGACCATGGCCCGGCTTCACCATTACCGCGACCGCGACGGCTACGAGGTCGACGCCATCCTCGAAGACAATGCGGGCCGCATCATCGCGATCGAAGTCAAAGCCTCCGAAACCGTCCGCACCGACGACTTCCGTGCTCTCCGCATCCTGCAGAACCGCCTCGGCGACCGATTCCACGCCGGTTTCGTCCTCTACTGCGGCGATCAGCAACTGCCCTTCGGCGACGGCCTGTGCTCATTGCCGATCAGCACTCTGTGGACGACACCATCGACATAACGGAAGGGTTCGAACTGCGCTCGGACCCGGCGGCGCGCAGACGGGTGCATTGCTCGGCCAGTTCTCTTGCCGGGCAATTGATCTGATGTGTCACGGACCTCGACCGCCCGCTGTCAATTGCTGACCGATCACGAAGAACGGAAACCTCGATCTCGACCCGGGCTCGTCCGGGGCGGCGTTTCAGGTGCGGATGTGTTCCGGCCGGACGCCGAGTCCGATGAATCGGCCCACAGCGTGGCGCAACACGGGCAGCCGCCGGAAAACCCGGAAGATCGGCGGCACGTGGGTGGCTGTGTCGTCGTGCAGATTCTTGGGGTAGAGGTCACGCAGAATGGCCAACTGAAACAGTTGAGTCAGTTTGACGGGCAGTTGGCGGCGGGCCTGCACGCGGGGCGGATCGGCGTCGGTCAGGGTGTGGGCGAGCAGTTTCGGGCCGAGGATGTTCGCTGCCGCGACGGCGTCCTGGATGGCCAGGTTGATGCCGACGCCACCCGCCGGTGACATGGCGTGCGCGGCATCGCCGATGCAGAGCAAGCCTGGGCGATACCACTTGTCGAGCCGATCCACACGGACCGTGAGCTGATGGACGTCGTCCCAATCGGCGAGTTCGTGAACGCGGTCCCGCAATGCGGGGGCGAGCGCGCTGATTCTGTCGCGTAGCTCGCCGATGCCGAGCGCGCGCAATTCGTCGTAGGCGTTCGTCGGAATGGTGTACGCCACCTGCCAGTAGTCCCCGCGGTCGATGGCGACCATCGCCCCTTTACCTCCTTGGAAGAACTCGACCCGGTCCGTCGCTCGCCGCGACAGCCGAAACCACAGGACGTCCATAGGTGGCGAGCTCGCCGCTGCCTGCAAACCGGCCGCTTCTCGCATACACGAGTGGCGGCCGTCAGCGGCCACGACGAGATCGGCGCGGATTTCGAAGCTTCCGGTGTCGGTGCTCGCCCGCACACCGAGGACTCGATCGTTCTCGATGAGCAGATCGGTTGCCTCCGTGCGTTGCAGGAGCCGGAAGCCGGGGAAGGTCGCGGCCTTGGTCGCGAGGAAATTCAGGAATTCCCATTGCGGCATGAACGTGATGTACGGGCTGCGGACCGGCAGCTTCCGGAAATCCGCGAACGTCACGGGCGTGCCGCCCACAGCGACGGTGACCCGATCCATGGTGCTGTGCGGGAGGCGGTGGAATTCGTCCAGCCAGCCGAGTTCGTGGATGAGTTCCTGAGTGGACGGATGGATGGTGTCGCCCCGGAAATCGCGCAGGAAGTCAGCGTGTTTCTCCAGCACGATCACCTCGACACCCTGCCGGGCCAGCAGCGTGCCCAGCATCATTCCGGCGGGGCCGCCGCCTACCACGCAGCATTGCACGTTCATGTCATGCACCGGCGATCTCTCCTTCTTCGGATGGCGCGCTTCGAACAAGTCCGTGGAGCACGAGATCGACCAACTCGGCGACATCGACCGGGATGCCGGTGCTGCGGCCGACGGCGAGAGTCGCGAACAGAGCGGTCGCGGTCGTGTGCGCGTCATGGTCACGCAACTCCCCCGCGGCCACGCGGGAGCGCAGATACTCGGCCATCACGGCCTGTCCTTCCCCGACGAATTCCGCCAGCACCGCCCGCACGTTCTCGTGTGAATGCCCGGCGGCGAAGAACAGCCTGATCAGCTTGGCGTTGGCGGCCAGAACGCCGTCGAACTCGCGCATGACCCGAGGCAAGACGTCGGTAGCCGGCCTGCCCTCCGCTTGCTCGAGCGATTCGCGCAACTGCCGTGAGAACCCGCGCTCCCGCAGCAACGCGGTGACCAGCGCCTCTTTACCGGCGAAATAGTGGTACAGCAGGCCCGGCGCCACCTCGGCGGCAGCCGCGATGTCCTTGACCGAAGCCCCGTCGATCCCCTTGTCGGCGAACACTTCCAACGCCGCGTCCAGCAAGCGCTCGCGCCGCCACTGCGCCTGTTCCCGTCGACTTGCCACGACACTCCATTGATTGAACGATCATTCAACGAAGTGAACGTACCACGCGAGCCACGAGAATCGAAGCTCCCCCGACTCACATGGGCATGGATCAGGTCAGGCATCCCGACGATCACTCACGCGTGGTCCGAGGGGCCATGGGGCGGCGAGGTGCTCCATGCCCTGCGATGGAATGTGCCTCGAATCGAGGGTGATCAGCCCGCACACCGACATGATCGCGTCCGTGCGGTCCTCCAGATGGCCTCGCGACGGGGTGATCACCGCGACCGCGCCGACGCGGCCGATCACGGCAAGCAGGGCCTCGAGTGACGCGGGGGCGGTCGGGCCCGCGACCAGCGTTCGCGCCAGATCGAAACCCGACGCCTTCGCCAGCGCTCGGATTTCCAATTCGTGCCTGCGTGCGCGACGCCCGGAGATATCGCGGCGCAGATACCCGACCACTTTCGGCTTCATGATCACCTCTCGTTCGATGGGTGCGCCCGCCGCCGGGGGCTTTCGCCACCGCTCGCGGCTCACCGCGTCCGGAGTGCCGTGCCGACACGACATCACCCCGGCGGCGCGCGCACCTCGAGCCTCGAGGAACGGGCGGAACATCGCGACGCTGTCAAGCGCGCGACACCGGATGTGCGATATCCGCGGTTGCGCCTCCCCGCCTGCGGTTTTGTGCTTAAAGTTCGCGCATCACAGTGAATTTCGGGACAGGGGGCCGAATGTGATCGACAGCCAGATGGACGGCGTGTGGACGACGCCGCAATTCCGCAAGTTGCTCGCCGAGGGGCGGCCCGGTCAAGCCTTGGCCCTCGTCCGCAGAGAAATGGGCCTGTCCCAAGCCGACTTCGGCGCACTCCTGCACTGGGACCGCACGCATGCGGGCCGGGTGGAACGTGGAGAAGTGGGGACCATCTTCGACATTCGCGAACTGGTCCGAGCCGCCGACGCGCTGGGAGTGCCGCGTACGGCCTTGCTTCCAATCTTGCTGGGACCGGTTGATCCGAGGACCATCGAAGACAGGGGTAAAGGAGCCGACGACATGGACCGCAGACAATTCGGCCTGGCAGCAACAATCACCACGATGGCCGCAAGCGCACCTGCACCGTCTGTGCCGCCCCAGGTCGGGTCCGGCCATGTCGCCTACTTCCAGACGCTGACGCAGCGCATGTGGAATCACGACAATCACTTCGGCGGCGGAGACATCGCCGAATTCGCGCTTCGTCAATACGGTTCGGCTCGCCGCCTGCTCGACCACGGTGGCTACGGCCGAGACACCGGCCTGCGCCTGCTGGCCGAGACGAGCCGTCTTGCTCGCTGCGCCGGTTGGCTCTGCCTGGACGCTGGGCGATCCGCTGTCGCGCGGCGGTGCTACGTCGAAGCGGTGCTGATGGCCGAGCAGGCCGACAACGACGAATTGCTCGCCAATGCGCTCGCCAGCTTGACGTTTTTGACCACCGACAGACCGACCAGCCGCGAACCCGTGCGGCTGGCTCAGCGCGCCAGCCATCTGGCTCGCCGAATCCCGTCGGCCCGGCTGAACGCGGTGCGATCCGCCCGCGAGGCCGTGGCGCACGCGGCGATCGAGGAACGCCAGGACTTCGAGCAGGCGATGACCCGGGCCTGGCGCGAGGTCGAGCGAGGACTCGACGAGGTCGACGAGCCGGTCTGGCTGCACCACGTCACACCATTCGAGATCAGATCGATCGAGGCCCGTGGCCGCGTCTACCTGGGTCAGCACGACCGGGCGGTGGGCATATACCGAGAAACGATCGGCGAACGCGGCACCCAGCGTCCACGCGACGAGACCTCGTACCGCGCCTATTTCGCCGCCGCTCTCGCCGGGCTCGGCGACACCACCGCAGCGATCACCGAAGCGCACACCGCCCTGACTCTCCTGGAAGGCCCCGTCAACTCTCCACGACTTCTGGCCGAACTACGCCCGGTCCGTATAGCCGCCGCCCGGACACGGGGAGACGACGCAGAACACTTCCGCCACCGATTCGACACCCTCGCCCGAACGGCCTGACCCGGAGAACAACAGACGCGATCTGCCTCTGCGGCATACGGTCAGGAGAAGATGGCGTGCACCTGGTCGACTGCTTCAGGCCCGTAGCCGACCGTGCCCACGGGCACCGCACCGTTGATCGCCTCGATGACGCGCGCCCGGCCCACACGGGCCCGAACCCTCCGCACAGCTCGATCAGTTGCGCACCGTCGTCCACCAGGCGGCGCGCGACCTCGATGCCTTCCTCGGGCTTCTCCACCCCCACGAGGACAGTGCGGCATTTGCCGGTGTCCACGACGCTGACATCGCCGCCCGCGGCGCTGCCGGCCGCTGTGTAGATGAATCCCCAGTGCGTGAGCGCCATAGGTGTGTACCTCCCTGAGACCGTCGAAGCCACCAGCCAAACAGATCTCGGGTGAAAACGTCTAGGAGCCCAGGTGAACCTATGTGCTCCGTAGCTTGACCGCCGATGTTCGCTCGGCGGAAGTCAGCCCAAGCGTCCGAGAAGGACGTCGCGCTGATCGGCGACCATGACGCGGATCGCGGTGACGACGGCGGCCACTTCCGGGCGGCGGAGCGTTTCGGTGCGGGCGACCAGCCAGTAGCCGAGGGTGACTGTCACCGAATCGGCCAGCACGCGAACGAGATCCGCGTGGCGATCGGCCATGAAGCAGGGCAGCAGGCCGAGGCCCGCTGCCGCGCGTGTGGCTTCCACATGCACGAAAACATTGGTGGACGTGACGGATTCGCGCATCGCGGGCGCGAAGCTGGAGGCCAGGTCGAGGTCGTCGACTTGGAGCATGGAATCGATGAAGTACACCAGCGGGTGCTCGGCCAGGTCGTCGATCGTCGCGGGCGTGCCGTGGTCGCGCAGGTAATCGCGCGAGCCGTAGAGGCCGAGGCAATAGTCGGCCAGGTGGGTGGCGGTGGCGCGGTGCACCTGGGGCTCGCCGACGACGATCTCGAGGTCGAGTCCCGAACGCTGTTGTGAGGCACGCCGCGTCGTCGCCACGATCTCTACGGCGATCTTCGGATGCCGCCGCTGCACGTTCGCGGCGGCGGGTGCGGCGATGTAGGCGCTGAAGCCGTCCGTCGCCGAGATCCGGACCACCCCTTCCAGCGATCGGTTCCCGCTCCCGTCGGCGGCCAGCGACTTCACGGCCGACTCCACCGTCTCGGCCGCGGCGAGCGCCTCCCTGCCGAGATCGGTCAGCTCCCAGCCACCGGCCACCCGGGTGAGCACCCGGCCGCCGAGGGTCTGTTCCAGCGCGGCGATGCGGCGGGAGATCGTGGTGTGGTTGATGCCGAGTTCCTCGGCCGCGGTGACGAAGCGGCCGGACCGTCCGACCGCGAGCAGAACGAGGAGGTCATCGGCGCTGGGACGGCGAGCAGACCCTGCGGAAGCCGGGCTCATATCTGCATCTTGGCAGAACGCTCGCCGCGCGCAGATCGTCGGCACCACCAGATTCGTGCATCACTGGCACATAAGCCATCGGACAACGGATCGCTATCTAGTGTCGAATTGACTGCATGCGTCGCACCGAGCGCGAATCAGCGGCACCCTTTGCGCTCGATCCGCGCCCAGCTTCGGGCGTTGACGTGCATCGGCCCTAGTGAACACGAAATCTGTTGCGCCTCAATAGTTGCACCGTCAACTATGGTTCCGCTTGACACTCCGCCGTCATACAATGAGCCATCATCTAACGGCACGATATATAAGTAGATGGAATGGTCAGGGCCCGGTGCCCGTAGCCGGTCGCGGCCCTCGGCGGATGGATCTGGGCATGGCAATGGCTTCAGCGAAACTTTCCAAGTGGTCCTTCGAGCGAAAAGGCGCCGAATGGGTCGCCGACGAGGAGCGTCGAGGTAGTCCACGCGCGCAGTTTTGGCCGTGGGCGGGCACCAGCTGCAATGTGCTCCTGGTGTCGTTCGGTCCGTATGTCATGGCGCTCGGCCTCGACTGGCACCTGGCAGCGCTGGCGGCGGCGGCCGGCGCCGTTCTGTCCTTCCTGCTGCTCGGCCTGGTGTCACTGGCCGGGCAGCGGGGCGGGGCGGCCACCATGGCGGCCGGCCGCGCGGCGTTCGGATTCCACGGCAACAAGATCCCGACCTTGATCAGCTATCTGGCGTTGGTCGGATGGGAGACCTTCTCGGCGGTCCTGGCGACCCTCGCGGCCCGCACCGTGGCCCACCGGCTCGACCCGGACATGGATACCAGGCCTTTCATGATCGTCACCCTCTGCATCGTCGTCCTGGCCAGTACGGTGGCCGGAATCTACGGCTGCCACGTGATCCTGCGGATTCAGAAGTGGTTCGCCCTGGTATTCACCGCACTGTCGGTGGTCTATGTCGTGCTGACGCTGCCCGAGATTTCGTTCGCGACGCACGGCCAGGCCAGTCCGGGCGCGTTCCTGGGCGGGATCATGTTGGCCGCCAGTTTGCTCGGCCTGAGCTGGGTCAACTGTGCGGCCGACTACACCCGTTATCTGCCACGCGAGACCGGCAAACGCGCACTGGTGGGATGGATCACCTTCGGCGGCACCGCGCCCGCCATCGTGTTGATGGGCTTCGGGACATTGCTGGCCTCCGGCAACCCCGAGGTCGCCACGATGGCCGCGACCGACCCGATCAGCGCCCTGTCGGCCCATCTGCCCACCTGGTTCCTGGTGCCGTATCTGATCCTGGCGCTGGTGGGTTTCGTGTCCGGGTCCATCATCGGCCTGTACTCCTCGGGCCTCGCGCTTCAGACCTTGGGCGTGCGGATGCCCCGGCACTACACCGTCCTGATCGACGCGGTCCTGATCGCGATGGCGGGCGGCTATGTCGTCTTCGCCGCGCCGGGCTTCTTCGCCCCGTTCCAGGCATTCCTGACCACCACCGCGGTGGTGATGGCCGCGTGGTCCGGGATCTTCGTGGTCGACCTGTGGCAGCGCCGCCATATCGGCTACGACCGGACAGCCCTGTTCAGCCCGGTCGGCGGCTACGGCAGGGTGAACCGCGCCGGGATCGGCTGCCTGACCGTCGCGACCATCGTGGGGTTCGGACTGATCACCTCCCCCGATCCGCATGTCGGCCCACTGCTCGGATATCTGTTCACTCCAGCCGCCCGCACCGGCAGCCTGGGCAGCAGCAACCTCGGCATATTCGCCGCGCTGATCCTCGCGACCGCGGGCTACGCGGCCCTGCACCGAGTACGTCCGCCCGCCCAGCCGAAGACCACCGAACAGATCGAGAACCGTGATACGGACCTGATCCGAGCCACAGCGTGAAGTTGTTCGCCGCCGAACCGGTCGCGGTCGTCGCGGAGTAGACGTGCGCCGGGCGAAGTCCGGATCCGCGCCGTCCTGGGCCCTGTGAACGAATGCCGCCTTCAGCCTGAATGCTGGTGCAGCGCAGCGCTTATCTGCATCTTTGCAGACCCGAACTGCACTAATGGTCATTGCGACGCCAATCGTCTGCACTAATACTCGGTGCAGCCAAGCATGTGTGGGCCGTCACATCGAGTCCGAAGTGTGGCCCGGGCACGAAGGAGTAGCGCGATGAGGGAACACAGCGCCGGAGCGACACCGGCGGAGGATCGGGGCGGCACGACCAGCGGTTTGCGCCGTGTGGTGGCCGCGTCGATGGCGGGCACGGTCGTGGAGTGGTACGAGTTCTTCCTCTACGGCACCGCCGCCACGCTGGTGTTCAGCAAGGTGTTCTTCGCCAAGGGCACCAGCGATCTGGACGCCATCCTCGCCGCGTTTGTCACCTACGCGGTCGGTTTCGCGGCGCGCCCGCTCGGCGGCGTGGTGTTCGGGCATTTCGGCGACAAGTACGGCCGTAAGAAGCTCCTGCAATTCAGCCTGGTGCTGGTGGGCAGCGCGACGTTCCTGATGGGCTGCCTGCCGACCTTCGGGCAGATCGGCTACTGGGCGCCCGCGCTGCTGGTGACGCTGCGCTTCATCCAGGGTTTCGCGGTCGGCGGGGAATGGGGCGGCGCGGTGCTGCTGGTCGCCGAGCACAGCCCGAGCCGCAGCCGCGGTTTCTGGGCGAGCTGGCCGCAGGCGGGCGTGCCGGCGGGCAACCTGCTGGCGACGGTGGTGCTGCTGGTGCTCACCTCCACGCTGTCGGACGAGGCGTTCCTCGGCTGGGGCTGGCGCGTGGCGTTCTGGCTGTCCGCGGTGGTGGTGCTGGTCGGTTACTACATCCGCACCAAGATCACCGACGCGCCCATCTTCGTGGCGGCGCAGCAGGAAGCCGAGCAGATCAAGGCCACCTCGCTGAGCGTGGTCGAGGTGCTGCGCCACTACCCGCGCGGCGTGCTCACCGCGATGGGCCTGCGCTTCGGCGAGAACGTCATGTACTACCTGGTGGTCACGTTCACGATCACGTATCTGAAGGTGGAGGTGCACGCCGACACCGAAGTGATCCTGTGGTGGCTGCTCGCCGCGCACGCTGTGCACTTCGCGACGATCCCGCTGGTGGGCAACCTGTCCGACCGGTTCGGCAGGCGACCGGTCTATCTGGTCGGCGCGCTGACCGCGGGCACCTGGGGCTTCTTCGCCTTCCCGATGATGGACAGCGGCCACAACGTGGTCATCATGTCCGCCATCATCATCGGCCTGATCTTCCACGCCTTCATGTACGCCGGGCAGCCCGCGATCATGGCCGAGATGTTCCCCACCCGGATGCGCTATTCCGGGGTGTCCCTCGGCTATCAGGTGACTTCGATCGTGGCCGGTTCGCTGGCTCCGATCATCGCGGTCCGGCTGCTGAACACCTATCACTCCGCGGTGCCGATCGCCTGGTACCTGGCGGGCGCGGCGGCGGTGAGCGCGATCGCGGTGTTCTTCGCCCGAGAGACGAAGGGGCTGAGCTTGGAGAGCATCGATCACGCCGACGCCGAGCGCTTGGGCGCGCGGACCGAAGTGGCTGTGCGATGAACGATCTGGCGGGGCGCAGCGCCCTGGTCACCGGCGGCGCGAGCGGCATCGGCGCGGCGTGTGCCCGTGCGCTCGCGGCGCGCGGCGCCACGGTCACGGTGGCCGACGTGGACAACGTGGGCGCGAAGGCCGTGGCCCGCGAGTTCGGCGGCAAGTCGTGGGCGGTGGATCTGCTCGACGTCGCGGCGCTGGAGGAGCTGGAACTCGACATCGACATCCTGGTGAACAACGCCGGAGTGCAGCATGTCAGCCCGATCGAGGACTTCCCGCCGCAGCGGTTCCGCGATCTGCTCACACTGATGGTCGAGGCGCCGTTCCTGCTGGTGCGCGCGGTTCTGCCGCACATGTACCGGCAGGGCTGGGGACGCATCGTCAACATTTCCTCGGTGCACGGGCTGCGCGCCTCCGAATACAAGGTCGCCTACGTGACGGCCAAGCACGGCCTGGAGGGACTGTCGAAGGTCACCGCCCTGGAGGGCGGCCCGCACGGCGTGACGAGCAACTGCGTCAACCCGGGCTACGTGCGTACGCCACTGGTGGACAAGCAGATCGCCGACCAGGCCAAGGCGCACGGCGTGCCCGAGCGGGAAGTGGTGGAGAAGATCCTGCTCACCGAGAGCGCGATCAAGCGCCTGGTGGAGCCGGAGGAGGTCGCGGCGCTGGTGAGCTGGCTCGCGTCGCCGGAGGCGGGCATGGTCACCGGCGCGGCCTACACGATGGACGGGGGGTGGAGCGCGCGATGAGGGCGCGCTCACCCGAGGGCGGTCAGCGCCATCTTGCGCAGCACCGGGCGGGCGCGGGCCGCGGTCGCGTTGCCCGCGCTGTGCGGGGTGGAGTTGATCAGGCCGAAGGCGGCGTGGGCCTGTACCCGCGCCGTCTCCTCGGGTAGTTCCGGATGCAGCTCGCGCAGCACACCCACCCAGATCTCGACGTACTGGCGCTGGGTGCGGCGGATCTCGCGGCGGGCGGCGGCGGGCACGTTGTCCAGGTCGCGGTCCTGGATGCGGATCAGTTCCGGTTCACCCAGCGCGAAGTCGAGGTGATGGTCGACCAGACCGGCGAGCGCCCGCTCGGCGGAGTTCGTGCCCGCCACCACCGCCTTGCCGCCGTCGAGCAGGCGCTGACTCACCCCGACCAGCAGCTCCACCAGCAGCGCCTCTTTGTTCGGGAAGTGCCGGTAGACCGCGGGACCGCTGATGCCGACGGCGGCGCCCAAGTCGTCCAGGCGCATACCGAGGAAGCCGCGATCGGCGATCAACCGCGCCCCCGCTTCCAGCAGTTGCGCCCTGCGTTGCGCCTTCAATTGCTCACGACGCGTGGGCGCGACGGGTTCGGCACTGGTCACACGCGTTCCTTTCCGCCGACCTGGACATCTCGGTTAATCAACATTAACCTGAATTCCAGTTATCGTCGACTAACTGGACGACAGGATGGCGTGATGACCGTTACCGAAGAGGCCGTCGGCAACCGCGCCGCGCACGCGGCGTTGGTCGACGACCTGCGCGCCCGGCTGGCCGCCGCCGCGCTCGGCGGGCCCGCGAAGGCGCGCGATCGCCACGTCGCGCGCGGCAAACTGCTGCCGAGGCAGCGGGTGGACCAGCTGCTGGACCCGGGAAGCCCGTTTCTCGAGCTCTCCCCCTTGGCAGCGACCGGAATGTACGGGGACGAATCCCCCGGCGCCGGGATCATCACCGGGATCGGGCGGGTGTCCGGGCGCGAATGCGTGATCGTGGCCAACGACGCGACGGTCAAGGGCGGCACCTACTACCCCATGACGGTGAAGAAGCATCTGCGCGCGCAGGAGATCGCCTCGCAGAACCGATTGCCGTGCGTGTACCTGGTCGACTCCGGCGGCGCCTACCTGCCGCGTCAGGACGAGGTCTTCCCCGACCGGGAGCACTTCGGGCGCATCTTCTACAACCAGGCGACCATGAGCGCCAAGGGAATCCCGCAGATCGCCGCGGTACTCGGCTCGTGCACAGCCGGTGGCGCGTACGTGCCCGCGATGAGCGACGAGGCCGTGATCGTGCGCGACCAGGGCACCATCTTCCTCGGCGGCCCGCCCCTGGTGAAGGCCGCCACCGGCGAGGTGGTCACGGCCGAGGAACTCGGCGGCGGCGCACTGCACTCGCGCACCTCGGGCGTCACCGACCACCTGGCCGAGGACGACCAGGACGCGCTGCGCATCGTGCGGCGGATCGTGTCCACCCTCGGCCCGCGCACGCCCGCGCCGTGGGACCTCCGGCCCGTCATCGCGCCCGCCGCGCCGGAATCCGAGCTCTACGACGTGGTGCCGGTGGATCTGCGCACCCCCTACGACGTGCGCGAAGTGATCCATCGCCTGGTCGACGGCACGCCGGAGGGCGAGAGCGGCTTCCACGAGTTCAAGGCCGAATACGGCAAGACCCTGGTCACCGGGTTCGCGCACATCCACGGGCATCCGGTGGGTATCGTCGCCAACAACGGCGTGCTGTTCAGCGAATCCGCCATGAAGGGCGCGCATTTCATCGAGCTGTGCGACAAACGCAGCATTCCGCTGCTGTTCCTGCAGAACATCACCGGCTTCATGGTCGGCCGCGACTACGAGGCGGGCGGCATCGCCAAACACGGGGCGAAGATGGTCACCGCGGTGGCCTGCGCGCGGGTGCCGAAGCTCACCGTCGTGATCGGCGGTTCCTACGGCGCGGGCAACTACTCGATGTGCGGGCGGGCGTATTCGCCGCGGTTCCTGTGGATGTGGCCGAACGCGCGCATCTCGGTGATGGGCGGCGAGCAGGCCGCGTCGGTGCTGTCGACGGTGCGCGGCGACCAGCTCGACAGCAGCGGACAGCCCTGGTCGCCCGAGGACGAGGAAGCGTTCAAGGCCCCGATCCGGGAGCAGTACGAAAGTCAGGGCAACCCCTACTACGCGACCGCCCGGTTGTGGGACGACGGCGTCATCGACCCCGCCGACACCAGAACCGTGCTCGGACTGGCTCTCTCGGTGTGCGCGCAAGCCCCGCTCGAACCCGTTTCCTACGGCGTTTTCCGGATGTGATGACGATGCTGAACAGATCCGTTCCGGTCGGATTCGACACCGTGCTGGTCGCCAATCGCGGCGAGATCGCGGTGCGGGTGATCCGCACCCTGCGCACCTTGGGCATTCGCTCGGTGGCCGTCTACAGCGACGCCGACGCCGACGCCCGCCACGTCCACGAGGCCGACACGGCGGTGCGCCTCGGCCCGGCCCCCGCCAGGGAGAGCTACCTCGCGATCGACCGGGTGGTGGCCGCCGCCGTGCGCACCGGCGCGCAGGCGGTCCACCCCGGCTACGGATTCCTGTCGGAGAACGCCGCTTTCGCCGCCGCGCTGGCCGAGGCGGGCATCGTCTTCCTCGGCCCGCCCGCGCGCGCCATCGAGGTGATGGGCGACAAGATCACCGCGAAGAACACCGTGGCCGCGTTCGGCGTCCCGGTGGTGCCCGGCATCGCCACGCCCGGCCTGACCGACGACGAGCTGATCGCCGCGGCCGCCGAAGTCGGCTATCCGGTCCTGGTCAAGCCGTCCGCGGGCGGTGGAGGCAAGGGCATGCGCCGGGTGGACGATCCGGCGCGGCTGCCGGAGGCGCTGCGCAGCGCCCGGCGCGAAGCCGCCGCGGCGTTCGGTGACGACACGCTGTTCCTGGAACGGTTCGTCACCCGGCCGCGGCACATCGAGGTGCAGGTCCTGGCCGACCAGTTCGGCAACGTGCTGCACCTGGGCGAGCGCGAATGCAGCTTGCAGCGCCGCCATCAGAAGGTGATCGAGGAAGCGCCCTCGCCGCTGCTCGACGCGGCCACCAGGGCCAGGATCGGCGCCGCCGCCTGCAACACCGCGCGCAGCGTGGACTACGTCGGCGCGGGCACGGTGGAGTTCATCGTCTCCGCCGACCGGCCCGACGAGTTCTTCTTCATGGAGATGAACACCCGCCTGCAGGTGGAGCATCCGGTGACCGAGCTGGTCACCGGCGTGGACCTGGTGGAATGCCAGGTCCGGGTGGCGGCCGGGCAGAAGCTGGCGGTGGCCCAGGACGACATCCGCATGGTGGGGCACGCGATCGAGGCCAGGGTGTACGCCGAGGACCCCGGGCGCGGGTTCCTGCCCACCGGTGGCACGGTGCTCGACCTCGACGAGCCCGAGGGCCTCGGCGTGCGGGTCGATTCGGGCCTGCGGATCGGCACGCGCGTCGGCAGTGACTACGACCCGATGCTGTCGAAGGTCATCGCGCACGCCGGTGACCGTGCCGCCGCGCTCGCGAGATTGGATCGGGCGCTTGCCGATACCGTTCTGCTCGGCGTGACCAGCAATATCGAGTTCCTGCGCTTCCTGCTGGCCGACCCGGACGTGGCCGAGGGACGACTGGACACCGACCTGCTGGACCGGCGGGTGGTCGACTTCCGTCCCGCCGCCGTCGGCGACGACGAGTTCGTCGCCGCGGCGGCCTGGCATTGGCTGCGCCGCTGGCCGGACGCGCCACGCGATCCCTGGGAGATCCCGTCCGGCTGGCGGATCGGGGCCGACGCGCCCACACCGATCCGGCTCGCGGGCGGCGAGCGGGTCGAGCACGTCTATCTCTCGGGCACGCCCGACGACGGCGCGGTACGGATCGGCGATAGCGAAAGCCGTTCGCTGACAGCGGCATTCAGCGCGTCCGAGCGGTTCTCGGGCGTGCTCGCCCTCACTCTGGACGGCTTGCGCCGCACCTACCGGGTCGCCGAGCAGGACGGCCTGCTGTGGGTGGCCGGGCCGTCCGGCAGCGCGGCGCTGCGCGAAGTCGCGGAGGTCAACGTGCGCGGCGGTGACGAGCACGAGGGTGACGCCGAGATCCGCTCCCCCATGCCGGGTTCGGTGATCGCGGTACCGGCCGCTTCGGGCGCCACCGTCGCCGCGGGCGATCCGGTGGTCATCGTGGAGGCGATGAAGATGGAGCACTCGCTCACCGCGCCGGTCGCCGGAACCGTAGAACAATTGGTCGAGCCGGGCGCGCAGGTGCGCCTCGATCAAGTGCTGGCGCGGGTCGTCGCGCGGGCCGAAACGAACCACGCCGAACGAGAAGGAATCCCCACATGACCGACTTCCTGTCCACCGGCACGCTGCCGGAGGAGTACCGGGATCTCGCGCTGACCGTGCGCGACTTCGCACGGTCGGTGGTCGCGCCGGTGGCGGCCGAGCACGACGCGAACCACACCTTCCCGTACGAGGTGGTCGCGGGGATGGCCGAGATGGGCCTGTTCGGCCTGCCGTTCCCCGAGGAGTACGGCGGCATGGGCGGCGACTACTTCGCGCTGTGCCTGGCGCTCGAGGAACTGGGCAAGGTCGACCAGAGCGTGGCGATCACGCTGGAGGCGGGTGTCTCGCTCGGCGCGATGCCGATCTACCGCTTCGGCGACGACAAGCAGAAGCAGGAATGGCTGCCGCAGCTGACCAGCGGCCGCAACCTCGCCGCGTTCGGGCTCACCGAACCGGGCGCGGGCAGCGACGCGGGCGGCACCAGGACCACCGCGGTCGCCGACGGCGGCGAATGGATCATCAACGGCAGCAAGCAGTTCATCACCAACTCCGGCACCGACATCACCGTGCTGGTCACGGTGACCGCGGTGACCGGGCACGCCGGTGGCAAGAAGGAGATCTCCACCATCCTGGTGCCCACCGACACTCCCGGTTTCGTCGCCGAGCCCGCGTACAACAAGGTGGGCTGGAACGCCTCCGACACCCATCCGCTCAGCTTCACCGACGTGCGCGTGCCGGAGGAGAACCTGCTCGGCGAGCGCGGGCGCGGCTACGCGAACTTCCTGCGCATCCTCGACGAGGGGCGCATCGCCATCGCCGCGCTCTCGGTCGGAGCCGCGCAGGGCTGTGTGGACGAGAGCGTGCGCTATGCCAAGGAGCGCGAGGCGTTCGGCCAGGCGATCGGGCGCAACCAGGCCATCGCGTTCAAGATCGCCAGGATGGAAGCGAGGGCGCACGCCGCCCGCACGGCCTACTACGACGCGGCGGCGCTGATGCTGGCGGGCAAGCCGTTCAAGAAGCAGGCCTCCATCGCGAAACTGGTGGCCAGCGAGGCGGCCATGGACAACGCCCGCGACGCGACCCAGATCTTCGGTGGCTACGGCTTCATGAACGAATACGCCGTCGCCCGGCACTATCGCGACAGCAAGATCCTGGAAATCGGCGAGGGGACGACGGAGGTGCAGCTCATGCTGATCGGACGGGAGCTGGGCCTGTGACCCGGCGCGCGGTCGTGCAGCGCGGCCTGTGGTTCGAGGAGTTCGACACCGAGGTGGTCTACGAGCACCGCCCCGGCCGCACCATCACGGAGGCGGACAACGTCCTGTTCACCACGCTCACGATGAACACCCAGGCGCTGCACCTGGACGCGGCGTTCAGCGACCAGCTGCCCCCGTTCAACCAGCGGCTGGTGAACTCGATGTTCACCCTGTCCACGCTGATCGGCCTGTCGGTGGCACAGCTGACCCAGGGCACCATCGTGGCGAACCTCGGCTTCTCCGAGGTGGCGTTTCCCAAGCCGCTGTTCCACGGCGACACCATGTACGCCGAGACCGTCGTCACCGACAAGCGCGAGTCGAAGAGCCGTCCGGGCGAGGGCATCGTGACCTTCGCGCACACGGCGCGCAACCAGCACGGCGACGTGGTCGCCACGGCCGTCCGCAAGACGCTGGTCCGCAAAGCCCCGGAGGCCGGGGCATGAGCAACGCACACAGCAGGAGCGCGCATACCGGAAAGGACTCAGCATGAGTTGGCAGATGGCGGGTCCGGCCTGGTTGTTCTGCCCGGCCGATCGCCCGGAGCGGTTCGCGAAGGCGGCGGCCGCCGCGGATGTGGTGATCCTCGACCTCGAGGACGGCGTGGCCCCGCACGACAAGGCGGCGGCGCGCAAGGCGCTGCTGGATACCCCGCTGGACCCGCGGACCACGGTGGTGCGGGTCAACGCGGCGGGCACCGAGGACCACGCGCTCGATCTGGCGGCGCTCGCCGACACCGCCTACCGGCGGCTCATGTTGTCGAAATGCGAGTCGGCCGAACAGATCACGGCGCTGTCGGACTACGAGGTGATCGCCCTGATCGAATCGCCGCTCGGTGCGCTCGCGGTGAACCAGGCGGTGACGGCGCGCAACGCGATCGGCGTCATGTGGGGCGCGGAGGATCTGGTGGCCGGGCTCGGCGGCGCCGGGAGCAGGCACGCCGACGGCAGCTATCGCGACGTGGCCCGGCACGTGCGGTCCGCCACGCTGCTGGCCGCCAAGGCGTACGGCAAATTCGCGCTGGACTCGGTGTATCTGAACATTCGCGACCTGGACGGCCTACGGGCCGAAGCCGAGGACGCGGTCGCGGTGGGCTTCGACGCCAAGGTCGCGATCCATCCCAGCCAGGTGGCGGTGCTGCGGGCCGCCTACGCGCCGGCGGAGGAAGAACTCGCCTGGGCCAGGCGGGTGCTGGCGGAGGCGCCGAAGCACCGCGGGGTCTTCGCTCTCGAGGGCAGGATGGTCGATGGCCCTGTGTTCCGGCACGCCGAGCAGATCGTGCGGCGCGCCGAGCGCGCCTGATCACCGAGTTCCACAGCCAGGAGGAATGTGATGCAACCACAGTGGGTGCCGACCGAGCAGGATGTCGCCGAGGCCAGGATCACCGACTTCGCGCGCTTCGTCGCCGAGCGCACGGGGGTGCGCGCGGGCGATTATCACGCGCTGTGGCAGTGGTCGGTCGAGGATCTCGCCGGATTCTGGCATGCGCTGTGGGACTACTTCGAGCTCGGCGACATCGCGGGGGAAGTGCTGGCGAGCGCCGAGATGCCGGGGGCGCGCTGGTTCCCCGGCACCCGGCTGAACTATGTGGACCAGGTGATCCGGCAGCTGCGCACCGACCGGCCGGCGATCAAGGCGGTCAGTGAGGACGCTCCGATCCGCGACGTCTCCTGGGCGGAATTGATCGACCACACAGCGGCTTTCGCGCAAACGCTGCGTTCGCTGGGCGTGCGGCCCGGCGACCGGGTGGCGGGGTATCTGCCGAACATCCCGGAGGCGGTGGTCGCGTTCCTGGCCACCGCGAGCATCGGGGCGATCTGGAGCGCCTGCGGGCAGGACTACTCGCCGAAAGCCGCGCTGGACCGGCTCGGGCAGCTGGAACCGACCGTGCTGGTCACCGCCGACGGCTACCGCTTCGGCGGCAAGGCGCACGACAAGCGCGAGGACATCGCCGCGTTGCGAGCGGGCCTGGACTCGCTGAAGGGCACGGTCGCGGTCTCCCGGCTGGGCCTCGCGGTACCGGAGGCGATCACCTGGGACGAGGCGATCACCAGCACCGAGTCGCTGCCCCCGGTGATCACCACGGAATCGGTGGACTTCGACCATCCGCTGTGGATCGTGTTCTCCTCCGGCACCACCGGTCTGCCCAAGGGCATCGTGCACGGCCACGGCGGCGTGCTGCTCGAACACCTCAAAGCCGTCGCACTGCAATCCGATATCGGGCCGGAGGACACCTTCTTCTGGTACACCAGCCCGAGCTGGATGATGTGGAACTTCCAGATCGCGGGCCTCCTGGCCGGGGCCACCATCGTCACCTACGACGGCAGCCCGACCGCGCCGGCTCCCGACGCGCTGTGGCGCATCGCGGCCGAGGTGGGCGCCACCGTGCTGGGCGCGAGCCCCGGCTACGTGCTGGCCTGCATCAAAGCGGGGTCGGTTCCGCGCGCCGAGCACGACCTGTCGGCGCTGCGCACCGTCGGCATCACGGGTTCCGCGCTGCCCACGTCCTCGGCGCTGTGGTTGGGTGAGAACGTCGGCGAGCACGTGCAGGTGTCCTCGATCAGCGGCGGCACCGACGTGGTGTCGGCGTTCATCGGCGGCGTGCGCACCGTGCCGGTGTGGCCTGGCGAGCTGTCGGCGCCCTATCTCGGTGTCGCGCTGGACGCCTACGACCCGGCGGGTCAGCCGGTGCGCGGCGAGGTGGGCGAACTCGTCGTCACCGCGCCGATGCCGTCCATGCCGGTCGCGTTCTGGCGCGACGAGGACGGAAAGCGGTACCGCGACGCGTATTTCGACATGTTCCCCGGCGTGTGGCGGCACGGCGACTGGATCACCATCACCGACCACCACAGCGTGATCGTGCACGGGCGGTCGGACTCCACACTCAACCGGCACGGCATCCGAATGGGCAGCGCCGACATCTACCAGTCCGTCGAACGACTCCCGGAGATCGCCGAGGCGCTGGTGATCGGCGCCGAGCAACCCGACGGCGGATACTGGATGCCGCTGTTCGTGACGCTGGCGCCCGGCGCCCAGCTCACCGACGAACTGAAAGCGCGCATCAACAGCACCATCCGCACCGAAGTGTCCCCCCGCCACGTCCCCGACGAGATCATCCTCGCTCCCGGCATTCCCCACACGCGCACCGGCAAGAAACTGGAAGTGCCGATCAAGAAGTTGTTCCAGGGCGCCGACCCGGACCGAGTCGTCGAACGCAGCGCCGTGGACAACCCGGACCTGCTCGACTGGTACGGCACCGTCCGGCCAGGCGGGCGCGACTGAGTTCGCTTCGGAATGCGGCTGCGCGCGCGGTCACGCACCGTCCTACGCGACCACGGCCACCAACCGCCAGTTGTGCGGTCGCCATCGCAGCGAGTTTCTTTGTCGTGCAGGGGATTCGGGTCTATCTTCGATAGGCGCGCCCGCCGATGGAGGCGGTGAAGACCGCCGCCCGCACGCCGCGAGCGGCGTTCAGGTTGCGCTTCTCCTGCGGGGTGAGTCGATAGCGCGCCGTGATCCGCCGTATCGCGGCGATCACGGCGCCGAGCACCGGGATGGGGTCCACCGGGCGCAAAACCAACGCCATGAGGAACTCCTTACCAGAAAGACGCACGGGTACAGTCGAATTCGGGCGAATGAGGTGCCGGACCGGCCGCGCCGACCGATTCGGCCGGGTCGGCAGCCGCACTCCGCCGGCGATGCGACTCGATCGGATCCGGCCAGTGCGCAGGCGGTGAGTTCCAGTCGGCCCGCCGGGCGGTGGGCGATCGCTGCTCCGGATCGGACCGCGAAAGAGTTCGCCGCGAACCTGTCGACCGTGGACGATGACGGTGCCCTGGATGCACACCGTCTCGTCGCCGATCCCGGCGGACAGCCGGTCCGAGCGCGGCGAAGTCGGCAACATGACCAGTGCCGCGCGGCAATGCCCGGATGGTCGTCCCAACCTCGGTGACCGATTATGTGAACAATGATTCTTTCCAGAATCACCTCTTGTACTGCATCTACATTGGTGTAAGTTTGTCTCTGTTCGACAATCTGACACGGCACAGCGTTCCTGGTGCCCCCGCGCTCGGGCCGCGTCGGGTTGTCGGCCTCCGGACGCATCGGCACGCACATCCCCCCTTGTCGCAGACCCGACGCACCGGAGAACAGGTACAGCTCCCGGGGTCCGCTCATCCCCGGGAGCGGTATCGGCGTGGCCCGGCCCGGCCCGGCCATACGGCCAGGTCGTTACGATGTTCGTCATGAGTGTCGACAATCGCCGTACGGCGCGGAAGGCGAGCAGCGGCGACTCGGCACCTCGGGAGATCCGGCGCAGGCCGAAGAATCGCCGCGCCCAGATCGCCGCGGCGTCGGCGGCCGCGTTCGGCGCGCTCGGCTACCACGGCGTGAGCATGGACGACATCGCCTCCGGGCTCGGGATCAGCTCCGCGGCGCTGTACCGCCACTATCCGAGCAAGTACGCGCTGTTCCGCGAGGAACTGCTGCGCGTGGGCCGGGCGATGACCGAATCGGTGGAGCTGCCCGATGAGGCGGCCGACTGGCCGGCCGAACAGCGGTTGCGGCACGTGCTCGACGCGCTCATCGCGGTCACGATCGAGAACCGCCCCACCATCACCCTGGTGCGCTGGGAGGTCCGCTACCTCGAGCCCGACGACCAGACCACACTCAACGACCAGCAGGCCACGGTGCTGGGCGCGCTGGGCAGTCAAGTGGCCGCGCTGCGCCCGGAACTCGCCGAGGCCGACCTGCGCGTGCTGCGCGCCGCGCTGCTCAGCACGATCACCAGCATCGCCGACCACCACGCCGCCCTTCCCGTCAAACCCCTTGCCCGCCTGCTGCATTCGGCTTGCTGGTCGATCGCGCACGCGAAGCTGCCCGCACTGCGCGCGGTGGAGCCGGTCGCGGTGGTGGAGATCCCGGACTCGTTCAAACACGAACTGCTGCTGCGCAAAGCGGTGGAGCTGTTCCACGAGCGCGGCTATCCGAACGTCAGCGTCGAGGACATCGCGACCGCCGCCGGGCTGTCGGCCGCGTCGGCGGTGTACCGGTTCTACCGAGGCAAGAGCGACATCCTGGCCGCCGCGTTCCGCCGGGCCGCCGAACGGGTCTCCGGAGCCGTCGGCCCCGCCGTGGCGGCGGCCACCGATTCCGAGGACGCGCTCACCGCGCTGGTCGACCAGTACGTCACCGGATCGTTCGCCGAGCGCGCCCTCACCTTCGTGTATTACACGGAGTTCCAGCATGTTCCGACCGACGAGCGCACGGTGCTGCGCAATATCCAGCGGCTCAGCGTCGAAGAGTGGGCCAGATTGCTGCGCGAGGTGCGCCCTGAGCTCACCCCGGCCGAGGCGCGCATCCTCGTCCACGCGGCGTTCGCGGTGGTCGTCGACCTGGGCCGCGCCTTCGGCAACGAACCGCTGGCCGCCCAGGACCGGGTGCGCCTGCTGATGCAGCTGATCCTCTTCGGCCGCCCCGCACGCTAGCCGCATATGTGATCGGCAATTCTTACCGCGCTGTGACCATTGTGCGATATGAAGGCTGGTTCACAGCGTTCTTGTGATTTACCATTCAGTTACCGTTCGGGCAAGGGAGCGGCGGTGAACCAATCATTCGGTTGGGCTACCATCGCGGCATGGGTGCCCGGGACCACCGCGCTGCGGACGAGGCGGCCGACGGGACACCGGCACGCGTGATCCGTCGCCGACCGCGCGACCGTCGTGCGCAGATCGCGGCGGCGTCGGCGGAGGCGTTCGGCGCGCTGGGCTATCACGGCGTCAGCATGGAGGACATCGCCTCCCGGCTCGACATCAGCTCGGCGGCGCTGTATCGGCACTACCCGAGCAAGTACGCGCTCTTCCGCGAGGAAGTGCTGCGGCTTGGCACGGTCAGCCAGGAAGCGGCCACGCTACCGGACGCCACCGACCTGCCCGCCGGGCAGCGACTCGAACGAGTGCTCGACGCGCTGATCACGGCCGCCATCGCCAACCGGCGCAGCGCCGCGCTGCTGCGCTGGCAGCGGCGCTACCTGGAGGACGCCGACGCGGCCACCCTGGCCGATCAAATCGCGAGCGTGAACGCGGCTCTTACGTCACTGCTCGCCGCCCCCAGGCCGGCATTGCCCAAGGCCGATCGCGGCGTGCTCGCCGCGGCGGAGCTGAGCGTGCTCAGCAGCATCGGCGATCACCACGTCTCGATCCCGGTGCGCGCGCTCACCGCGCGGCTGACCGCCACCTGCCGCGCGATCGCCGCGTGCGAGTTGCCGGCCCCCGGCAGCGCCGAGAACTTCGCCGCGAGCGAGATCCCGCTGACCTTCAAGCACGAACTGTTGTTGACCCGCGCGGTCGAGCTGTTCCACCAGCGCGGATATCCGAACGTCAGCGTGGAGGACATCGCCACCGCCGCCGGACTGCCCGCCTCCTCGGCGGTGTACCGGTTCTACCGCGGCAAGGGCGACATTCTCACCGCGGCGTTCCGCCGGGCGGCGGAACGGGTGTCGGCCGCCATCGGGCCCGCCGTCGCCGCCGCCGAGACGCCCGAGCAGGCGCTGAGCACGCTGATCGAGCTGTACGTGGCGGGTTCGTTCGCCGAGCGCGAGCTGACCTTCGTCTACTACGCCGAGATCAGCAACGTGCCGCCGGAGGAGCGCACCGTGCTGCGCAACATCCAGCGGCTCAACGTCGAGGAGTGGGCCAAGCTGCTGACCGGCGTGCGCCCGGAGCTGTCCGCGGCCGAGGCGCGCCTGCTGGTGCACGCCGCGTTCGCCCTGGTAGTCGACCTGGGTGAACGCTTCGGCTCCGACGACCCGGCCTGCTCGCCGCAGCGCGTGATCCGCCTGATGCAGGTGATCCTGTTCGAACGACCGGCGGTATAGGCCCCTCCTGGGCGCATTGCGCTCCTGGCGAACGCCGCGCGGGAATCGACCTCCTCGCCTCGCTGTTGCCGCAGAAGGAGTGCCCGCCCGGCCCGGGCAGGGTGCTCGTGCAGCGTTCGCACAGTTTCCGACTTCGGAAGGCAGATCCTCTATGAGCACAGACCTAGACGCACAGCCCGCGGCGGCCTCCGGAACCTTCGCCATCGGCGGCGATCTTCCGGTGCACCGGCTCGGATACGGCGCGATGCAGTTGACCGGCCCCGGAGTGTGGGGCGACCCGAAGGACCCGGACGAGGCAGTCCGGGTGCTGCGCCGTGCGGTCGAGCTCGGCGTGAATTTCATCGACACGGCCGACTCCTACGGCCCGTTCGTCAGTGAGAACCTGATCCGCAAGGCTCTGCACCCCTATCGCGAGGACGTGGTGATCGCCACCAAGGCGGGGCTCACGCGGCAGGGGCCCAACGAGTGGCGTCCGGTCGGCAGGCCCGAATACCTGCGCCAGCAAGCCGAACTGAGCCTGCGCCACCTGGGCGTCGACCGGATCGACCTGTACCAGCTGCACCGCATCGACCCGCAGGTGCCGCTGGCCGACCAGCTCGGCGAACTCGTCGCGCTCCAGAAGGAGGGCAAGATCCGGCACATCGGCCTCTCGCAGGTCAGCGTCGAGCAGCTGCGCCAGGCGCGCGAGCACGCCGCCATCGCCTCGGTGCAGAACCTGTACAACCTGGCCAACCGCGCCGACGAGGACGTGCTGAACTACGCCGAGCAGGAGAACATCGGCTTCATCCCGTGGTTCCCCATCGCCACGGGTGAACTCGCCGCCCCCGGCGGTCCGCTGGCGGCCATCTCCGCCGAGCACGGCGCGAGCCCCGCGCAACTCGCCCTGGCCTGGCTGCTGCGCCGCTCCCCCGTCGTGCTGCCGATCCCGGGTACCTCCAGCGTCGCGCACGTCGAGGAGAACATCGCGGCCGCGCGAATCACGTTGAGCGACGAGGAATTCGAGGCGCTGTCCGCCGCCGCCGGGTCGACCGGGAACTAGTAGGCCCCGGTTGGCGCTCGGGGGCACCCACGGCGGCGAGTCCGGGTGCCCCCGAGCCCTTTGGCGGGAGCACGGGGAACTGCGCGGGCAATTTCCGCTGCCTGTGAGAGTCGGCGGGCGAGGATGGCCGGTAGCTCGCCGTCACATCAAATGGAGTTCGGCTGCCGGGGGCGGTCGCGGAAGTAGGCGAAGTCGTTGCGGGAGACGATGATCGCGGCTACCAAGGTTGAGCAGGTGGTGAAATCGCAGGCGCGGTGCAGGATGGCGGCCATGGCGGCGTTTCGGCGGCTCGACACGGCCCATCGCGGGTTGTCGTGGGCGTGTTTCGAGCGTGATCGGTCGACGGGGAACGGGTGGATGGTCGCGTTCGTCGCCGGGTCAAGCATGGCGGGCCGACCTCCTGTGCCCGGGTCGGCCCGCGCAGGCGCGGATCGCCTGGACCACGAGCAGGCCGGAGGGGCGGATCGGTCCGCGCGGTGGCTCGACCCAGCGGCGCAAGTGGGCGGACCGATCGCCCGGGCTGGGCAGGGCGATGATGCCGCCGGTGCGGACGATCGACACGTTCAACCGGAACATTTCCGCGAACAGGCGGTCGTCGTCCGGTAGATCCGGACGGGTCAGAAATGTCCATCGGCGCGAACGCGGATGCGCTATCACTGGACAAGTGCCCGAATAAGCCTCGCGCAGGGAAATTCGCACCATAGCCGCCAGTTCGGCGGGAACTGTCACGCCCCATACGCGAGTCGCTCGCATAATGATCCGGCCCATAGACGGTGGATCTATGACTGCCGGGAGTTCACACACCTTCCGGTAGAAGTTGCAGCGGGACAGGGGTGTGTTGCCATACTCGATCTGGCTCACCTTTAGATCTCCACTCGCGCTTGTCGGTTTACGAAAAGCGCGGCACTCGGTCGATCAGCCCACACATACGCTTGGTAATTCCGCTCTTACAAACGCATTCGTGAGTTTGCTCCCTGCCACACCGAGCGCCGCGCACCACAACGACATCAGCCCGGCTGACCAGGCACGACACGGACGCGACGATCCACCGAAGATTTTTCGTTTCGCCACAACGGTTTCCGTGATCCATGGCAAACTTGTTCCGCTCCCTGCTGTCCACCGTTCCGTCTACCGAGGGGTAAAGAAAGAGATGGCCGACGAAGACAGCACCCTGCCCCGGCGACAGCTGGGGCGCTATCTGCGTCAGTACCGCGACGAAAACGGCATGACCTTGGCTCAGGCCGCCAAACTGGTGGAGATCGGCACCACCACACTGCATCGGCTCGAAAAGGGGACCGCCGACAAGGTCAAAGTCCGGATCGTTCAGCACCTGTGCGAAATCTACGAACGCTCCACTCAGGAAATTGCCGCGATGAAGCACCTCGCCGCACAGGCCGCCGTCAAGAACTGGTACCAGGAGTTCAACGACGTTCTGCCGCACAACTTCGACAACTACGTCGGACTGGAGGCCGCTGCTCGACAGTTGTTCTCGTATCAAGAACTCGTCCCGGGTCTGCTTCAGACCGCTGACTACGCCAGAACGATGATCCGCAGCTACTACGTGGACGAGCCCGAGAGCTACATCGAACGCCGGGTCGAACTGCGCATGAAACGGCAAGCGCTCGTCCGGCGGAAGATTCAGCCGGTCGCGCTCGATGTCGTGCTGCACCAGTCGGCCCTGCATCGCAGGGTCGGAGGTCCCCGCATCATGTCGAACCAGTTACTCCAACTCGCTGATGCCAGCACGTGGCCGAATGTGGACGTACGCATCCTGCCGTTCGCGCAGGGACTGCCGAAGGGCGTGCTGCCAGGCGGCTTTGTCATCCTCGACTTCGGCACGGACGGCAAGGGGCGCCCCGTCGAACCTACGGTGGTTTACATCGAGAACGTGCTGACCGCGAACATCTACCTCGAGAAACCATCGGACGTGGACCGATACCGCGCGGTGTCGGCGGCTCTGCGCGATGCTGCGCTGAGCGTGGCGGAGAGCAGAGCGTTGCTCAGGAAAGTGGCGAAGGAGTATCAAGCGTGAGTAAAGATCTTGCTGGGGCCAAGTGGTTCAAGAGCAGCAGAAGCCAGGCGGGCCAGGAGTGCGTAGAGGTCGCCTGGCTCGACGGCGACATGGTCGGAGTCCGTGACTCGAAGAACACGAGCGGTCCGGCGTTGGTCTTCACCCCCAGCGAGTGGGACGCATTCACGGCAGGCATAACAAGCGGCGTATTCCACTCGTCGAACGCCTGACCCGCAGCGGAAGCACAATCCGCGGTAGTGATATGGCTGTCGCGACGTAAGCCTGCAACAGCCATATCACTACCTGCGTGCTCTCACATGCGTTCCGGCGCTGCGATGCCCAGGAGGTTCAGCCCGTGGGCGAGGGTGCGGGCGGTGAGTGCGCACAGGGCGAGGCGGTTGGCGCGGGTCGGTTCGGGGGCGGTCAGGACGGGGCAGTTGTCGTAGAAGGTGGTGAAGTCGCGGGCCAGCTCGTAGAGGTAGCCGCACAGGCGGTGGGGTTCCAGGGTGGAGGCGACTTCGGTGACGGCGTTGCCGTACGCGTCCAGCTCCAGGGCCAGCGCGCGTTCGGCCGGTTCGAGCGCCTGCCCGGCCTCGACCACAGGGGTGGGCTCCCCCGCCTTGCGGAGGATGGACCGGATGCGGGCGTGCGCGTACTGCAGGTAGACCGCTGTGTTGCCGGTGAGGGCGGTCATGCGGGCGAGGTCGAAGGTGTAGTCCTTGACCCGTGAAGTCGACAGGTCGGCGTACTTCACCGCGCCGATGCCGGACTGCTCGGCGATCGAATCCAGTTCGGCGGCGGTCAGTTCGGGGTTCTTCTCCTGAACGACGCGGCGGGCAGCGGCTACGGCGTCGTCGAGCAGGTCCGTCAGTCGCACGGTGCCGCCCGCGCGGGTCTTGAACGGTTTGCCGTCGCGGCCCAGGACGGTGCCGTAGGCGATGTGCTCGGCCTCGACCGGCGCGGTGAGCCAACCGGCGCGGCGCGCGGTCTCGAACACCAACTGGAAGTGCAGGGCCTGGCGGGAGTCGGTCACATACAGCAGCCGCTCGGCACGCATAGCGCCGATCCGGTAGCGGATAGTCGCGAGATCGGTGGTGTCGTAGCCGTATCCCCCGTCGCGTTTGCGCACCAGCAACGGCACCGGCTGATCGTCGGGTCCGGTCACCGTTTCGGAGAACACGACCAGCGCGCCGTCGCTTTCCACCGCGATGCCCCTGGTGACCAGCTCATCGATGGTGTCGGCGAGCATCGGGTTGTAGAACGACTCGCCCACGCTGTCCTCGGGGGTGAGCAGGACGCCGAGCCGGTCGTAGATGTCGCGGAACGCCTTCTCCGACTCGGTGACGATCTCGCTCCAGCGCGCCGCCGTCGCCGGGTCACCGGCCTGCAACGCGACCACCCGCGCACGGGAGCGGTCGGCGAACTCCGGGTCGGCGTCGAAGGCGGCCCGCGCGGTTCTGTAGAGCCGGTCGAGAGCCGAGACCGCCGCGTTCGCACCACCGCCGAGGTCGTCGTGGCGCCACCGCGCGTCGGGATGCTCGTCGAGATACTGGATGAGCATCCCGAATTGGGTTCCCCAGTCGCCGAGATGGTTCTGGCGGATCACCCGCGCGCCGAGGAAGTCCAGCACGCGGGCGAGGCTGTCACCGATGATCGTGGTGCGCAGATGCCCGACGTGCATCTCCTTGGCGATGTTGGGCGCGGAGTAGTCGACCACGGTGCGGCGGCCGCCCTCGGTGGCCGCCACGCCGAGCCGTTCGTCGCCCAGCCGCGCCGCGACCTGCTGCCAGACGGCTCGATCGGGCACCGTGAGGTTCAGGAATCCCGGGCCGGACAACTCGACCGACCGGAATACCCGGCCGGGCGCGGAAGCCAGTGCCGTCGCCAGTTCGGCCGCGTAATCCGACGGCCGCAGCCGCAGCCGCTTCGCGAGTGCGAGCGCGGCGTTGGACTGGAAGTCGGCGTGGGTGGATCGTCGCACCACCGGGTCTGCCCCGGCCGTCTCCGGCCGGGTGCGGTCGATCGCGTCGGAGACAGCGGCGACGACCTGATCGAGCAGTGGCAGAACCCCGGAATGGGTCACGGGACGAATCCTCCTGGTTGTAGGGATGCGCCAGTATCCCAACGAACCCGGCATCGATCACGTGACTTTCGCGCAGCTTCGCCGGGTCGGTCGACGATCATGCCGGTGCCCGAACGACGAGAGACCTATACCGGCGCGGAGACCGGGAGCCTGCGGTGTCGGCGGTGTCGATCCCGCGGCGCGCAGATGAGCCGCAGTCCAGTATCGAGCGTGGCGCCGACCCATGACACCGTGTGCACCCAATAGAGGCTGAGCACGTATGCGGCTTGCACGCCGCAGGCGGTCAGGCCGCCTAGGTACTCGCCCGCCCACTCAAGGTTCTCTGGGTAGGACCGGTAACGCCATAAGGCCAGTGTGGTGACATCGGGAACGTCGAGATCATCGATGAGATGGATGATCACCGTCCCCCACATCTCGTACGCGCGAGCGGCCGACCGGGTGGCCGCCGCGCGTGCCGCCTGGCGAACCGCACGGGCGGGGGCGGCGGGGCGTAGAGCTGGCTCGGGTTGTTCACGATGTCTCCTTCAGAGTGGTGGTGCTGGCGGTTTCCCTGGTCGGCCCAGCCGGGGCCGGGATCGACTTCTTGGTGCAGCTCGGCGCGGCTGACGCCGTGCCGCTCGGCGAGCGAGACGCTGCGCTCCAGGCCGACATCCTCGAGATCAAAGCCAACAGCGTCTCGACCGGGCACGAGCACGTCATGGCCGACGACGGCGACCCGCTCCAGCTCGGTGTGCCCGCTGGCCACGGTCAACGCGTCACCTATCTGCTGGCGACCGTCGCGGTGAACCAGGCCCGCGAGCAGGCCGCCCGCCTGGACGCTGCGGTCGGTCGGGTCGATCGTGGTGATGAGGCCGATTGGGAGCTGGAACCGCGGATCCGCGAAGCGATGAGCCAGGCGGAGACCCGGCTCGAGAACATCCCGTGGCAGAACCGCACCGCGCTGGTGGCCTCGCTCGTCGATGCGATGGTGTGGAGCCACGATTCGGAGCTGGCGGCCCAGCGCCTCGACGAACTGACCAGCTCCTACGCCTTGAGCTGGGGTGTGGACATCGACCCTATGGAGTTCACCGTCAGCGTCGACCCGCAGTTCGAAGCCGAGCATTTCCAGCGCTACGCCGAAGCAGCGAGTGTGTGGGATCGCGAGTCCGCCGCGATCGACATCGTGACCGCGCTGCCGATGCCCGAGGCCGCGAAAGACGCCGCGACCCGGGCGGTGATGGCGTGGCGCGGAACCGAGGTCGACCCGCTGGATCCGGACGAGCACCGCTTGAGCCAGAAGGCGCGACGCGAGCAGCTCGACGTCGACCTGGCCGCCGCCCCGATCACCGCCGAAGACCGAGCCCGCGTCGCCTTCGTCGTCGACTACGTGCGCGACGACACCTCGCGGGTGGATCTCCTCACCACTCCGGTGGTCGTGGACCCGGGCGAGGAAGCCCGCGGCCGGGTGGCGGGCCTGCTCGAGCAGTACGCGCGCAACCCCAAGTCCGCGCGTGAGGTCGGCAAGCAGATCTCCGTGCTGACCCCCGCCGACCAGGAACGCGTCCGCGACGTCGGCCGCGCCATCCAAGCGGGCCAGCCCGTCGACTTCGCGGTGTGGCCCGGCTACATCAACCGCGAGCAGCTGCTGGAAGAACTCCAGCTGTATGCGATGGACGCCGAGGAACTGCGCGCCGAAGCCGACTACATCGCCGAAGCCGACATCTCCACCGAGTCCCCGGAACGGATCGGGCTCAGCGACGAGATCGGCGCCCGGATCACCCGCATGGCCACCCAGCGCGAGCAGCTGCTCGACCAGGCCCGCCACGGCAAAGGACTCACCTCGATGGAACGCGCGCAGCTCGCGTGCACGATCGAGGACATCGACGCCGGAGTCATCCACGGGCACAAGGAGCTTCCCGAGCTGCTGTTCGCCGACGAACGCACCAAAGCCAGCGTCGATTTCGCGCGCACCGCCGAACCCGCCAGCGAGCTGTCCAACGCGACCCGCCACGAGATCACCGACCTGATCAACACCACCGGCGCCGTCACCCCGCACAGCCGCGAGGACGAACGACTGCGGTTCGAAGTGTCCTCGATCAGCGACGCGGTCTTCAGTGTGGCCGCCGGATCGCCAGGAACCGGCGTCGAGCTGGACCGCCAGCAGTACACGATGAAGCGCACCGAACTGGGCAAGGCACTGGCCCGCGCGGGTGTCGAGCCGGAGGTGCGCCAGCGGATCCGGACACTGGTCGACGACCGCGCCCGCCAGGCCGGGGAGCTCGGCCGCGGCGCTGCCGCTCGCCGCCAGCAGTGGAGGGACAAGTCCGCCCACGCTGTTGCCGCCCGTGACGACGCGATCGCCCAAGCGTCAGGCCGCCGCAGCCGGCCGCGGACCGAACCCCGGGACGCGGGCCTGCACCGCTCGACCCGAGCGCACCGCAGGACAAGGCCAGTCCCGGCCCGCACCCGCTGTCGGCGGCCGCCGCCAGGCCCAGCGCGAGGAGATCGGACGATGACCGACACCGAAGCCGTCGACCTGCACGTCATCGCCCGCCTGGACGATCCCGCTGGTGCGGTCGCCGATCTCTACGCCTGCGAGTTGTTCTACAGCGACGACGGCAGCATCTACGGCCGCCACGTCAGCTGCCGATGGGAATCCGTTCCCGCCACCCCGAGCGCGCCGATCAGCCTCGATGCGCTGGATGCCGCGCTCACCACCGCCGGGTACACCCGCACCGGCGAGTGGCGGCGCAAGACCACCAGCTCCGGCGCGGAGCGGTACTTCACCGTCGCCACGATCCGAATCGAGGACATCTGACCAACCCTGAACCCAGTACGCAGGGCAGCCCCGGAACGGCCAAGGTTCCGGGGCTGCCCTGCGTACTGGGCCTACTTCTTCCCGCCGCTGTTGCCGCTTCCGGACTTCGCCGCGCTCGACTGAGCACGGGAGGCGAATCCGGACTTCGCCGAGCTGCTGCCCGGGTTCTTCGCCGCCGCGGACTGGATCCGGGACGCGGCCGCGGTGGTCATCTTGCCGCCGCCGTGGCCCTTGCCACCAGACTTCGACATGACGCACTCCTTTCCGTACCTCGGTCCCCTCCTCCGGAATACACCAGTCCGCCCATGCCCAGCGCGGCACCGGTGCTGCGGGAGCCGAAACCACGCAGTGACGGCGCAGCGCGGGACGAGTTCGACCTGCCGGATCTGTCCACGAACAACCGATCGGAGTGCGTCGGCACCGATCACGTCGGCGCCGACGCACTCACCGGCCCGCAACCCGTGGATGCCGCAAAACGATGCTGCCCAGAGACGGTCGACTGGGGCGCCTAGCCCCGGTCGAGACCACAAATTCGCCAACTGTATGTGCTGGTCGGCGGGAAGCTGTCACGCTGTGGGTTGCTACAGCGCATGCTCGACTCCGCCGGATACGAGGGAGAAGACGATGCCGAAGCCAGTCATCACCGGTCTGAGCACCCGCGAAGTCCTGTCCGAAGGCGGTGACACGGTCGTCGTGACCGGCCGCAACTTCACCGGCGCCACCAGGGTGTTCTTCGACGATGTGTATCACAAGGAATACAACGCGAAGTTCACGGTGAACAGTGATTACCAGATCACCCTGATCAGTCCCGAGCTGCACCGACGCAACGACCACCACATCTATGTCGAGGTCGGTGGGCAATTGTCCACGACTCCGAGCGAGCGCACCATGGTTTCCGACGGCGACGGGATGTCCGCCACAGGAACGGGCGGGATCACCCTCACCACCCAGCCGAACGACGCCAACAGGATCCGCGTCGTATCGACGCGCTCGAAGGACCTCTTCGGCGAGTTCATGGACCATCACTCCGAAGGCCCAGACCGGCGCGATCAAGACCGGCGCGCTGAGTTGTCCGACGCCGAGTCCGATCAGGAAGCCGTCGATCCGGAAGACATCAGCGACCGTTTATGACCGCGTTCCCGCGCGAAGGATGCCGAGGCCGTCGCTGCCCCCGCCGGATGCATCCGCGGGGTGTGACGGCCTTCGCATCGAATCCGAAGCCCGGCCGGACCGACACACCACCACAGTCATGCGGCAAGGTGTGTTGAGAATCGATCGATTGATGAACAGTGCGGCCGGGGTGAACACCTTCTACGAGAGGCCTTGACCTCCGATAGACGGGGTTCTTGGCGGTCTGATGCGAAGGCCCTGCCGGGCACCGCCTGATTCTGTACCGTCCTCTTCGTGTCAGAGGGGGAGAAGCCTGCGCGCCGCGGGGCGGTCGTATCGCACTGGCGGTCAACCGCGCTCATAGTGGTCGGTGCCGCAACCGGGTTCGGCGCGGCCGTGCTCTCGGGGGTGAATGCCGACTTTTCGCAGCCGTTGGCGACGCTACTCGCAGGAACAGGCGTACTCACCGCAGGAATCTTGACCTACATCAATGGCCAACGCACCCGCGATCAGGCCGAAGAACATCACAACGAAGAGATGGCGCGTGAGCGTGAGCGCCATGCGGACGACACCGAGCGGGCGCGGGAAGCGGCGTTGTGGGAACGGTTCGGGGCGGCAGCAGCTCAGCTGGCCGACAAGTCCGCAGCGATTCGTATCGCAGGGGTGTACGCGATGGCCGGTGTCGCCGATGAGAGGTCCGAGTCGAACCGCCAGCAGTGCATCGACGTGCTGTGCGGCTATCTGCGCCTGCCCTACGACCCGGAACAGGGCGGATCCGGCCGCACCAAATTGGTAACCAAGACCTCCGGCGCCGACGGAGCCGAGCAGGAAGAACACACTGAGTACCGGCAAAACGATCGCGAAGTACGCGCGACCATCATCCGCGTCATCGCCGATCACCTCCGACCGACAGCCGAAAAAAGCTGGTCGACAAGCAACTTCGACTTTCGCACAGCACATCTCGAGAACGTCGACCTCAGCAATGTGAAGTTCTCCGGCGCCGCCAGGTTCGACGGCGCGACCTTCTCCGGCGACACCGGGTTCGGCGGCGCGACCTTCTCCGGCGACGCCAGGTTCGGCGACGCGACCTTCTCCGGCGAAGCGAGGTTCGGCGGCGCGACCTTCTCCAGTGACGCCTGGTTCGTTGGCGCGACCTTCTCCGGCGAAGCTCGGTTCGGCGACGCGACCTTCTCCAGTGACGCCTGGTTCGGCGGCGCGACCTTCTCCGGCGAAGCTCGGTTCGGCGACGCGACCTTCTCCAGCTCCGCCTGGTTCGACGGCGCGACCTTCTCCAGCTCCGCCCGGTTCGTTGGCGCGACCTTCTCCGGCGACACCGGGTTCGGCGGCGCGACCTTCTCCGGCGACGCCAGGTTCGGCGACGCGACCTTCTCCGGCGAAGCGAGGTTCGGCGGCGCGACCTTCTCCGGCGCCGCCTGGTTCGACGGGGCGACTTTCTCCAGCGACGCCCGGTTTGGCGGCGCGACCTTCTCCGGCGCCGCCTGGTTCGGCAGCGCGACCTTCTCCAGCTCCGCCAGGTTCGGCGACGCGACCTTCTCCAGCGACGCCCTGTTCGACGACGCGACCTTCTCCAGCGACGCCCGGTTCGACCGCGCGACCTTCTCCAGCGACGCCCTGTTCGACGGCGCGACCTTCTCCAGCTCCGCCTGGTTCGACCACGCGACCTTCTCCGGCTCCGCCGGGTTCGACCGCGCGACCTTCTCCAGCTCCGCCGGGTTCGACCACGCGACCTTCTCCGGCGAGGCCCGGTTCATGCAGGTGAATTTCGGCACTGAGATCATCTCTTTCGCCAGTCCGAATCAGTGGGGTCCTCCGGCGCCGGTATTCGACTGGGACCAGGACGTCAGCCAGAAGCCTGCCAATGTCGAACCGCAGGATTGGCCACCCGTTGTAGCAGCGGCCTCGTAGTCATACGGCAGGGTGTTGAGAATCGTTCGATTTCTGGACACTCGACAACCGGCACGGAAGGCGCGGGCTTCCAGCGCATCGCGATGTCCAAGAAACGTGTCGAGCCGCGGAGGGAAGCGAGGTCGGGCCCGGGGATGGTCGAGCATCACCCGGCCCAACACACCAGTTTGAAGCGGGTGCCGAGGACAGCCAGGAGACCGACGAAGCCCGTCGCTCCACGCGGAGCGACGGGCTCGGGGCACAGACGCGTCTGTGCTACGCGAATGGCTTGATCATCCGCGGGATGTAGATCTGGACCGGTTCGTAGTCCTCGTCACCCCGGGCGCTTCCGGAACGGAGTCAATCCGTGGTGGGTTGAGCCTGGTATTGGTTCACGAGGTGCTGGTAGAAGCTGTTCTCTGGCGACTCCAGCGAGATGGCCCGCAGGCCGACGGTGACCTTCCGGCCGACTACCGTCGAGGATCCGTCCTCATCGATGCCGAGGTCCTCGATGATCGCTGGCACCAGTTCGTCCAGCTCGTCATCGGTCACATAGACGGCGAGACGGCATTCAACTGGGATGCGCGCCGGATCGTACGTGTCGCCCCACGCGCGCTGAGCGAACTCGTCGACCGCGGTGACCGGCCCGAAGCTGGTAAAGCACGGGATACGGTTCACCCCGCGGATCCGGTGGGTGCTCTCCTCGAGCACCAGCGCGACCGGGTGGATTCCCTCGCCGTCGAGGGCGCCGGGCCCGGTCGCGTCCGGCAATCCGAGTCCTACCGCGAACTCCCACACTTGGCGTTCGTCGTCGTCCACGTACAACCTTCCTGCTATTTCTTCGATGAGCTCTCGACGCGGCAGTGCTTGACCTTCCGCCCCTTGGGTGCGGCCGCTTGCGCCTTGTTCCAGGCGTCCTTCTCGGCCGCGTCCTTGGTCTTTCCGGTCCCGGTGTACTTCTCTGGGCCGGTGGCGTCGGTCCGGTCCAGGTTCTCGAAGTAGCAGGACAATGTCACGGTCCACTTGGCGGTGAACTCGAACTGCCAGTGCGGGTGCGCCGCGTCGGCGGGTTCGGCCACAATTGTCGGTGTCTGCGCCTGTGCGATGCCGACCCCGGCTGTTGAAGCGCCCGCGATGCACGCAGCCGTCAGCGCGATTGTTGTGACAAGTCGCCGCCCGGCCGAAATGGTTCGCATGTCGTCCCCTCCGTTGGTTGAAGGTATCTCCTTCACTGCTCTTGGACGCGGCTGCGGCACAACGGGTTCCATCAGTGACTGGTGTCACAAGGTCACCCCTGAGCCATTGAAGGCGGTCCGCGAGTTAATCGACGGCCGAGCGCGGGAAGCCAGGCAGCTCGGCCGTGTCAGCACGTCACGGTGCTTTCTCAGGTGATGTTCCAGGTTCGCTCTGCAGCATCTACGAGCGCACGAAAAATTCTGACCGATACGGCCGAGCGTCATACGCGCCACGATCTGCCGTAGACGAGGTATTGCCTGATAACTGTTGTTATCGGGCAAATCGGCAGGTGTTCGGGTCTCGGTGACGTTGCCGGGCCGTCGCGGCGGGGAGCGTGGGTTTCCGGGTTGGCGGGCAACCTTGGGTAGGTGATGTGCCCACCAGGATGCGGAGGAGGTTGTGCCGCTTCGGTTGTAAACGGGTGGGTGGTGGTGTGGATGTTGGCTGGTTTTTGGGGCGTGAGGCTGTGAGGATCGGTGGCTGACTGAGGATTCGGATTGTCTTTGGATAGAGGGGGTGCCGTGGCTTCAGGGCAGGCGGTGAGGCGGGTGGTGGTTCCTACGGCGGCTACTGCGGTGTTGTCGACAGGGTTGGCGGTGGCGGTGAACTACGCGACCGGCGGCGGTCATTCGGTGTGGATGTGGCTGGCGGTCGCGGTCTTGACGGTGGGTGTGTTCGCAACGTCGCTGTGGATGCAGCGCGCTCAGTCCCCTCCTGTGGCGCCGGAACCAGCTAGTGGCATCGAGCTGGGGGATGTGAGGGACGGAGGGGG
>NZ_JABLTE010000149.1 GCF_013315795.1 Nocardia barduliensis | reverse complement strand
GCCTATGGCGTAGAGGGGTTGGGGGCGGTCGGATTCGATGGCTTTGACGATCGTGGTGGCGACCTTTTCGGGGGTGATGCCTTTCGCCTGCTTTTCATCGAGCTTCGCCATGAAGGTCGTGAAATCGTCGGTGTGGGCGGAACCTTCGATGAGGTATTTGGTGCGGCGCTCACGGAGTCCGGTGTCGATCTGGCCGGGCTCGACGGCGGTGATCCAGACGCCGAAAGGGGATTCCTCGAAGCGCGCGGCGACCGCGAAGCCGCGCAGTGCCGCCTTGGTGGCGACGTAGGAGGAGCGGTAGGGCATCGGGAAGCTGGCGAGCATCGATCCCACCATCACGACCCGGCCGTACCCGCGTTCGCGCATGCCGGGCAGCACCGCTTTGGTCAAGGCGACCGGGCCGAGCACGTTCAGCTGGAACAGGCGCTCGACGGCGTCGGTGGGCAGTTCGGCCAGCGGACCCGCCTGGCTCTCGCCCGCGTTGTTGACCAGCACGTCGACCTGATCCAGACCGGCGGCGAAGGCTGCCAGCGAGGTCGAATCGGTCAGGTCCAGCGCCCGATACTCGATCCCCGGAACCACGGCGTCCGAGCCGATGGCATCCGGGTTGCGGCTGGTTCCGATCACGCGATACCCCCGCGCGGCCAGCGCGGCGGCTGTCGCCTTCCCAATTCCGGACGACGCACCGGTGACCACAGCGACGCGAGACATAGCGCTCCTTTTCGACGGCATTGTGCTGACGATATCGTCAACTCCCGAGCTGCGCTACCGGCAAGTAACTTCTGCGGCCATCGGTGCGGCCGGTCGGGTACGGAAAACATGCGGCGTCGACGCGTCCGCGCGGCGGCGGGAAACGGGAATACAACGCGTGGTGGCGGCTCGGGGATTGCCCATTGAATTCTGCATGGCGGCTTCGGGACCACCCCCGGCGTCGCTACGGAGCCACATGCGCATCGGCCGGGCGTCAGCGGGCCTGTGAGCTGGGCGGACGGGCTTGCGATGTGACGTGAGATACGCACCGCCGCAGCGGAAGTCGTTCACTGACGGGAAGTCCGCGCGGATGTCGCCGGTCGGGTGATGGGGCTAGTGTTGGCCGGCGCGGTGCAGGCCGGAGACGCTGCCGCGTAACCCCCCGACGCCGAGGAGATTGTGGTGGTAGTCGATACCGTCCGTGAGGAACAGGCGATTCGTCAGATGACGGAGCGGCTGGTCGAGAACTACACCGAGACTTATTCTCCTGAGCATATCGAGACCACCGTGGGTGCGGCGCGGCAGAAGTTCGCAGGCCGCCCGGTGCGGCAATTCGTCCCGATCCTGATCGAACGAGTGGTGCGCCGGGAACTGGAGAAGACGCCCGAGGCGGAAGTCCAACCCGCGACGGTTCCCTTGGAGAAGGACCCGGAGCCCGCCGCGGCCGGTGCCGGAAAGATGCCGGACCTCCGTGAGTTGTGGTCGTCGAAGAAGCGTTTCGCGCCGTACGCGGTAGGCGCCGTCGTGATCGTGACGGTGATCGCCGTCGTCCTCGCCGTGCGGCAGCCCGCTGCCGAGGCGCCCGCTGCCGCTCCGGCCCCTGCCGCGCCGCTCACGGTGATCCGTGGCGTGGTCGGATCGGAGAAGATGCAGTTCTTCCAGGACCCGAAGGTCCTCGACGCGCTGGCGCGCAACGGCGTGCGCGTCGAGGTCGAGCCCGCCGGGTCGCGGCAGATCGCCACCAGCATGGATCTCACGAAATTCGACTTCGCGTTCCCGTCCAGCGAACAGGCGGCGGAGCGAATCCAGCGGCAGCGCAACGTGACCGCCAAGTACACGCCGTTCTCCTCGCCGATGGCGGTCGCGACGTTCACGCCGATCGTCGATTTGCTGGCGAAGACCGGGGCGGTGCGTCCCGGGCCGGTCTCGACCCTCGACCTGCGCCGCTACCTCGAATTGGTGCGCAGCGGCACGCGCTGGGACGAACTTCCGGACAACACCGCCTACCCGGTGCGCAAGAACATCCTGATCTCCACCACCGACCCGCGCAGCTCGAACTCCGCCGCCATGTATCTGGCCGCCGCGAGCTATGTCGCGAACAACAACACGATCGTGCAGGGCCAAAGCGCCGAGCAGGCGGTCCTGCCCGCTCTGTCGCGGCTCTTCGTCGGCCAGGGTTACACCGAGAACAGCACCGAGGGGCCGTTCAACAACTACCTCGCCACCGGAATGGGTCCGACGCCGATGGTCTGGATCTACGAGTCGCAGTACGTCGAAGCGACCGTGCGCGGCCAGGTCAAACCGGAGATGACGCTGTTGTACCCGTCGCCGACGGTGTTGTCCCGGCACACGCTGGTGCCCTTCGGCGAGACGGGTGACCGGCTGGGCCGCCTGTTGTCCACCGACCCGGAGTTGCAGCGGCTGGCCGCCGAGCACGGCTTCCGCACCAACGACGGCGCCCAGTTCGCGAAGGTCACCGCCGAACGCAATGTCCCGGTCGCGGCGGATCTGCTGGACGTGGTCGCGACCCCGACCTTCGACACGCTGGAGCATCTGCTCGACGGAGTCACCAAGACCTACAACTGATGCCCCGCCCGCGCTCGCGTTTCGGTGGAGTCGATCCGGGCATCCTTTTCGCATCAGGTGCCGGAACAACGGCCGGCATCGCGGCGGGAGGAAACACCGGTGACAGCGGACGACGGGCCATGGGAGATCCCTCCGATCGATGACGCTCCGGACATCGCGCGCGACAGCGCGCCGCAACCCGGGGCGGCGATGGCCGACACCAGGAACTGGCCGGGCTACGGATTGTTGCTGGTCGCCGCGGGGGCCGCGATCACGGCCGCGGTGCTCGCGGGCGGGGGATTCGCCCGTTTGTCCGTCGTGGCCGCGATCATCTCGGCCGTTTTCCTGCTGGTCGGCGTGGGCCTGATCGTGCTGGAGCAGGTGCGCGCCCGCGGGCGGGCCCAGCGCGCCGAACAACCCGTCGAGCGGGCCGGCCTGCGGCCGGGATACTGACGGTCGCTCAATCCCGGGGCAGGAAGCCGGATTCGATGAATTCCCGCACGAACGTGTCCACCACTGTGCGGTCCACCGCCGGGCAGTCCACCCCCGTACCGGCCAACGCGGCGCGACTGTGCGCGTCGGCCCGGTCGATGTGCCCGGCGAGCTCGGCGAAATCGGTGCTCAGCAGCCCCGCGCGCACCAGCGAATCGTCGCCCATCGCGTCGCGCCGCCGTGCCTCGCGGACCAGTCCGGCGCGCACCGCGTCCTCCGGCACCGTCGCCACCGGCAGTCCGTGCGCACGCAGGCTGGCGAGGATCTCCCCGACCGCCAGCGGGGCCCGATTGACCAGGTGGTAGACGGTTTCCGAACGCGGGCGAACCGAGATCTCCACGATCGCGCCCGCCACGTAGCTCACCGGGACCAGGCAGACCGTGGCGTCGCCGAGGTCGGGCGCCATGCCGAGCGTCGCGGCGGCGCGCACCATGTTCCACAGCGAATCGTCGGTGCTGTTCACGCCGACGCTCGGGCAGCCGCAGATGGCGCCCGGCCGGTAGATGGCGATGGGCACCCCGCGCTCACCCGCTTGGCGGACCAGTTCCTCGGCGGCCCATTTGGAAGCGAGATAGCCGTTGCCGGATACCTGGTCGGCGCGCAGGCGGACGTCCTCGGTGACCACCGGCGCGTCGGAAGTCCTGGCGACGGCCGCGCCTACGGTGGAGACCAGGTGGAACGGCTTGACCCGCCGAGTCGTCGCCAGCCGCAACAACTCCCGGGTGCCCTCCACGTTGGCCTGCCGTAGTCGCGTGTACGGGTCGAGGTGATCGACCCGCGCGCCGTTGTGGTAGATCGCGTCGACGCTGTCGGCGAGGCGGTCGTAGTCGGTGGGGTCCAGGCCGAGACGTGGTGCGGTGAGATCGCCCGCGACGACCACGATCCGTTCCGCGGCGCAGGTCCCGGCGAGCCGGTAGCGGTTCAGCGCGGCGAGGATGCGGTCGATGCCTTCCTCGGCGTCGTCGGCGCGCACCACGCACCACACCCGCGCTTCGGTGCGCTCCAGCAGTTCTTGTAGCAGGTGTGCGCCGAGGAAGCCGGTCGCGCCGGTGAGCAGGACCTCCTGCGGCGGACCGGGGTGCGCGGGCGCGCATCCGCCGACGTCTATTTCCGGTTCGAGCACGGCGTCCAGCGCCGGTGTCGCGGCGGTGGGCGCGGCCGCCCCGGCCAGCCGTGCGGCGAGGCCGCCGACCGTCGGGGCCGCGAGGACGGCCGACATCGGCACCTCGCGCTGCAGCCGGGCCGACAGCCGTCGGTGCACCGTGAACGCGAGCAGCGACGATCCGCCGAGTTCGAAGAAGTCGTCCCCGGCTCCGATCGGGGACACCGCGAGCACGTCGGCGAAGACCTCCGCGATCACGCGTTCCAGCGGGGTGCCGGGCCGCGCGCCGCGCACCGGCACAGTCGCCCGGCCGACCGTCGGATCGGTCAGCGAGGCCGCCTCGATATCGCCGAGCTCGACGCTGGGACCGCCGGACCGGAAGTCCGTGCGGTTCAGGTAGTCCAAGGTGCCGCCACGGTTCCAGCGAACGAGGTCGCCGGTACGGTACATCCGCTCGCCCGGGTGCAGCGGATCGGCGAGGAAACGTGCCGCGGTCGTGCCGGGCGCGCCGTGGTAGCCGCGGGCCAGTTGAACGCCACCCAGATAGAGTTCGCCCGGCACGCCGACCGGGACCGGTCGCAACCGCTCGTCCAGGACGTGGCACCGCGCATTCCATTCCGGCACGCCGATGGGAATGCCGTGCCCGGTACGGTCGGCCGCCGAGACGGCGTGCCGGGTGACGCTCACCGCGGCCTCGGCAGGCCCGTACAGGTGGTGCAGACCGGCTCGGCACATACCCGCGAAGCGGCGCGTGGTCCGCGGGGACAGTGCCTCGCCGCGGACGAGAACCGCTCGCAGCGAGGACAATTCGTCCGCTGTCGCGTGCTCGGCGAAGATCGCGAGCATCGTGGGAAAGAAATCGGTGAGTGTCACCCGGTGCTCGGCGATCAGGCGGCGCAGCGCGGCCGGGTCGTGGTGCTCGTCCGGCCCGGCCAGGATCAGCCGTGCGCCCGCGCGCAGCGGCAGGAAGTAGCCCCACAGGGACACGTCGAAGGTCGCCGGGGTCTTGTGCAGGTACACGTCGGTGGCGTCGACGCCGTACTCGGCCTGCATCCAGGCGAGCTGGTGCACGATCCCCCGGTGCGCGACCACCACGCCCTCGTAGCGGCCGGTCGGCCCGGAGGTGTAGAGGACGTACGCGGGCTGGTCGGCGTGCCAGGGCGCGCGGCGCTCGGCGTCGGTCACCGGCGCCGGATCGAAGTGGTCGAGGTCCAGTGCGCAGACGTCGTAGGCGTCGGTTGCCGTGAAATCGTCCGCGCCGGTGGTCAGCACACACCGGGGCGCCGCCGACGCCAGGACGGAGCGGATGCGTTCGGCAGGGTGGCCCGGATCGATCGGCACCCATGCCGCACCCGCCGCCACGATCGCGTACAGCGCGACGACCTGCGGGATCGAACGCCGCATCGCCACCGCCACCACGGTCTCCGGGCCGACGCCTTGTTCGATCAGCCATCGAGCCAGGCGCGCGGACCGCTCGCGCAGCCGCTCGTAGGTGATCGTCTCGGGCCCGCAGACCACCGCGATCGCGTCCGGCGTCGCCTCCACTTGCCGCTCGAACGCGGCGGTGAGCGGCTCGGCGGGGACATCGCGCTCCGAACCCGTACCCCAGAATCGGATTCGCTTGTGTTCGACCGGATCCATGATGTCCAGGTCGCCGACGGCGGCGCCGGGATCGGCCGCGACTTGGCGCAGGATGCGGATGTAACCGTCGAGGAAACGCTGCACGGTGTGTTCGTCGAACAGGTCGGTGCTGTAGCCGAACCGGATGACCATCTCGCCCGGCTCGCCGTCGGCGTCGCGGGTGTCCACGTCGACGCGCAGGTCGGTTTTCGCCGTGTCGGCGTCCACGTCGAGCAACGACACGTTCGGTCCGGACAGTTCGAGAGTGGGCTCGGTGAAGTTGTGGAACGCGAAGCCGACCTGGTAGAGCGGGTGGCGTCCCGGCGAGCGCGTCGGGGCGAGCGCGTCGACCACGTGCTCGAAGGGAACGTCGGCGTGGATGAAGCCGGTCAGGTCCCGCTCCCTGGTGCGCCACAGCAGCCCGGTGAAGCTGTCGGCGGAATCGATGACGGTGCGGGAGACGGTCGTGTCGGCGAACACGCCGACGACATCCGCGAGCGCGGGCTCTGCCCGGGTGTTCGTCGGCACGCCGATCGCGATGTCGGTACTTCCGGACAGGCGGGCGAGCAGGACGGCGAGCGCGCAGCGCATGACCAGGAACAGGGTCGCGCGCTGTGCGCCCGCGACGGCGAGCAGGTCCCGGTGCAGGGTCGCGGGAATCGCGCGCTGGGTGACCGAGCCGCGGAGCGTGGCCACCGCCGGGCGCGGCCGGTCAGCGGGCAGGTCGAGTGCCTCGGGCAGGCCGGCCAGCTCGCCGGTCCAGTACGAGAGTTGCCGCGACAGTGGCGAATTCGGGTCGTCGGGCGAACCGAGCAGGTCCCGCTGCCACAGGGTGTAGTCGGCGTACTGGACCTCCGGTGGCTGCCAGGTCGGCGGCGCACCCGCGGCGCGGGCCGCGTAGGCAAGGGCGACGTCACGGGCCAGCGGCGCCAGTGACGACCCGTCGGCGCAGATCTGGTGCAGGGCACAGACCAGCACGTACTCGGTGGGCGTACGCAGCAGCCGGACGCGCAGCGGCACCTCGGCCGCCACGTCGAAACCCTGCCGCAGGATCGAGCGCACCCGGTGGGGCACCGCGTCGTCGGACAGCTCCTCCACCGCGAAATCGACGGCCGCGCAGTCCATGTCGAGAATCTGCTGCCGAGGTCCGGCGTCATCGGCGGGGTACGTCGTGCGCAACGACTCGTGCCGTTCCATCGTGTCGGCGAAGGCGGCGCGCGCGGCCGGGACGTCCAGCTCCGACAGCCGCAGTGTGAAGCCCGCGTTGTCCACCGAGGACGTCGGGTCGAACTGGTTGCGCAGCCAGAACCGCAGCTGTGCGGGGGAGAGCGGGATGCGCGCGGGCCGGGCGCGGGCGCGCAACTGTGGGCGAGTCGTGTCGAAGTGCCGCGAGCGGATCGCCGTGGCCAGGGTGAGCGCCGTCGGATGGTCGAACACCAGCCGCGGCGGAATGCGGACCCGCCAGGTTTCGCTGAGGCGCGCGGCGACCTGTGTGGCCAGCAGCGAATTGCCGCCCGCCGCGAAGAAGTCGGAGTCGGCGCCGAACCGCTCCCGGCCGAGAACGCGCGCGAAGACCTCGGTGACCAGTTCCTCGCCGAGGTCGGCGGCGGCCCGGTGGTCCGGCTCGTCGAGGGCGCGTACGCGCAGCGCGGGCCGATCGGCCTTGCCGGTCGGAGTGCGCGGGATCCGTTCCAGGACCGTGATCGTGTCGGGCACCATGTATTTCGGCAGCACCGCCGACAGCGCGTCCACCAGGGCGGCGGGATCCGGGACGTGGCCCGGTTCGGGCTGGACGAACGCGGCCAGCGTGGTCTCGCCCGCGGCGGTCTTGCGGTCGACGGTCACGGCCAGCCGGACGCCGGGCCGCGTCGAGAGGATCGCGTCGATCTCGCCGAGTTCGATTCGGAAGCCACGCACCTTCACCTGGTCGTCGGCACGGCCGAAGAAGTCCAGGTGGCCGGACACGGTGCGCCGGACGAGGTCGCCGGTGCGATACATCCGGCAGCCGGGCGGTCCGGACGGATCGGGCGTGAACCGTTGCGCGGTCAGGCCGGGTCGTCCGTGGTATCCCCGCGCGACTCCGGGCCCCGAGACGTACAGCTCGCCCACGACACCGGCGCCGACCGGGCGCAGCCGGTGGTCGAGCACCTGGCAGCGCATGCCGCGCACGGCCGATCCGATGGTGAGCGCAGCGTCCGGCGACAGCGCCGGGCTCAGTGTCGCCATGACGGTGGTCTCGGTCGGGCCGTAGACGTTGTGGAACACCCGGCCTTCGGTGGCCCAGTGCCGCGGCAGCATCGGTGGGCACGGTTCGCCGCCGACCATGACCGAGCGCAGCGCGGGCAGTCCGGCGGGTTCGATCGAGGCCAGCACGGACGGCGTCAGGAAGACATGGGTGATCGACTCCCGCGCGAGCAGCTCCGCCAAGGCGCTACCGCCGTAGACGGTGGGCGGGGCGATGACCAGGGTGGCGGCGCGGGAGATGGCGAGCAGCAATTCCAGCACCGAGGCGTCGAAACTCGGCGACGCGAAGTGCAGCACCCGCGCGTGCTCGTCCGGTGTGTGCCGCGCGGCCAGTTCGGTGCACAGCGCGGCGAGTCCGGCATGGGTGACCGCGACGCCTTTCGGGCGTCCGGTCGACCCCGAGGTGTAGATCACGTAGGCGGTATGGGTGGCCCGCGGACGCGTCGGCCGTTCGAGATTCGCGATGGTGTCCGGCGGGTTCGCCGCTACCAGCGCGCTCACTCGGGCCTCGTCCAGCACAAGCCAATTCACCTCGGTGGGCAGTGTCGCCGTGTGGGCCGATCGAGTCAGTCCGAGCGTCGCGCCGCTGTCGATGACCTGAAACCGGATGCGGGACGGCGGAAGCGCCGGATCGACGGGTACGAAGGCGGCGCCGGTCTTGGCGATGGCCCACACCGCGACCACCGAATCGAGGGAACGCGGCAGTGCCACCGCGACCGCCGTCTCGGGTCCCGCTCCCGCGGCGAGCAGCAGGCGCGCCAACCGGGAGGAGCGGGCGTCGAGGTCGCGGTAGGTGATCTCGGTGCCGTCGCCCACCACGGCGATGCGATCTGGATCGCGCTGCGCGGCGGTGACCAGCAGTGCCGCGAGTGTGGCTGGGTCGGAATCGGCTGATCCGCGGTGTCGTCCGCCGCGGTCGGGCGGACGAGAATCCCGGATTCCGCTGGTCATGACTTCGTCCGTTCCGCGTGGCAACAACCGCGGATAGGCTATAGCCGCCCAGGGGAATTCTTCACCGATGAGAAGGCGCCGCTCACCGGGTTCCGTGCCCCTCGCACGCCGCCAGCGCGGTGTTCTTGGTGGCGTTGAACCGGTCGATCGCCGCGTTCAGCGTGTCGGTGTCGGCACGCCGGTCCAGCGTGTCGGCCAAGGCGTTGGTGTCGTCGCGGTAAGCGCGCAACGGGGTCGCGACCGCGGACGGCACCTCTTTGGACACGTTCTGGTCCACCGAGCGCGCATTGTTGCGCAGTGTCGTGACAGCGGTGTCGGCTTTGCTGTTCGTGTCGGGGTCGCTGCGGCCTTTCGTGTTGCTGGCATCGATGTAGTCGTTGAACGCCCGCACCGAACTGCCGTTCGCGGCCAGGAAGGCGTCACACGCCGATCCGGTCGCACGTTCGACGGCCGCGGCCCTGGACGAGGAGGCGGCCGCCGAGGAGGAGGTCACCTCCGAGGCGTATGCCGCCAGATCGGTCCGGTTGACCTCCGCCGTACCGGAAACCTGCTGTGCGCAGGCGCCGATGATCAGCACGCCCGCGGTGGTGGCCAGCGCGGCGGCGAGCAAGCCGGCGCGTTCGAGTCGTCGCATGGTCGGTCCCTCACTCCCCTCGGAAGTCCGGCCGGGACGGATGCGCAGAGCCGGACCATCCGACCGTACGTCGTGTGGGCGAGCGACGCGCGCCCGCACCGATATCGATGGTCAACCGATATCGGTGCGGGCCGCGGTTCAGCTCTGGCCGAGCATGGTTCGCATCTGCTCGATCTCCGTCTGCTGGGCGGCGATGATGGCGCGGGCCAGCGCCTTCGCGTCGGGGTCGGCGCCATCGGCCAGTTCGGTCTCGGACATTTCGATCGCGCCCGCGTGGTGCTCGATCATCATGGTCAGCCACTGCCGGTCGAAGTCCGGGCCGGATGCCGCCTGTAGCGCCGCCATCTGTTCGGCCGACATCATGCCGGGCATCCCGTGGCCGCCGTGCCCTTCGGTCGCGGTGGGCGCCGGTTTGCCGAAGCTCTGCAACAGCGTGGCGATCTGCCGCATCTCCGGCTCCTGCGCCTGCTCGACATTCGCGGCGAGCGCGCGCAGCTGCTGGTTGTCGGTGTGACTCGGCACCAGCCGCGCCATTTCGACGGCTTGGGCATGGTGCGGGTACATCATCTGCAGGAACGTCACGTCGGCGTCGTTGTGCTCGGCGTGCTCGGACGTGCCGGGCGCGGCCGAGGTGGTCGTGGAGGTGCCGTGCTCGGTGGTGTGGCCGGTGTCGGCGTCGCCGCATCCGGCGAGGCTCACTGCGGCCGCGACGAGCACGAGGGGCAGGAGGGTACGCGTGGGGAACATGGGTTGGCTCCTAGCGAAATGCGAAGTCTGGGGACGAAGGGGACGACGCCGCGACCGTGGTTCGGACACACGGCGGCGACGGACCTGTCAGATCCGCAGAATCGCCAGCTCAGCCCGGGTGAGAACGGTCCAGGGCGGTGGCCGTTCCTGGCGCGGCCGCCAGTGCCGTGGGCGCGCCACTCCGTTGCCGGGACGATCGACCGCCATGCGATAGAGCAGCACCAACGCGGCCAGTGCCACGAGGGCGACCAGAATGAACACGCAGCCGTGCAGGGCGCTGTGCGTGCCCTCGCACCCGCCGCCCGCGCACGGCGGGTTCTCGATCGAGCGTGCGGTTTCGGTCCAGGACGCGGGGCCGGTGGGTGCCGCGACGACCTGCGCGGCGAAGGACTCGTCGGATGCGACTATCGGCGCCTCCGCCGTGCGGAAGGACGCGAGGAACGTCCGCTCCTGCGGATGATGTCGGTCGTGGCCAGAAGCGCTGTCCGGGGTCGGCGGTGCCGCGTCTCGGTGGTGCGACCCCGTCTCGTGGGCCGGTCCAGGACTGACGAGCGCTGCGCTGCCCGGTCCGGGTCCGCCGGGTACCGCCGCGGAAGCGGAGGCCGGGTGCGCACCCGCGGCGTGCCCATGCCCGCCGCCCGCGAAGATCGCCGAGTGCATGGCGATGACCCCGGCGAGCAACGCCAGCACACCGAGCAGCCGGGCGAGCCCGGCGGCGCGGAGGATGCGGCGTTCGACCACGAGTGCCGAGTCTAGTCGTCGCCGCTCCCGCCGCCGGCAAATACCCCTTGGGTGTACCCGTATCTACGGGTTCGCGATGTCGATGACCAGCCGGGTCGGGTTGGACAGGGCGCTGACGCTGAAGGCGGGCCGGTCGGCCCGGAGGCCGATGAACGACTGCGTGACGCCTTCGAACACTGTCGTCCGGTAGACGCCCGCGACGCCGGGGACCGCCGGGTCGACGGCGGGGTCCGGGCCCGCGTACGGCGTCACGCCGCTGTCGAACGGGTAGGCCGAGCCGAGGATGCGCACTTCGAGGATCGACCGGCCGGCCACGTCCACCGGATTACCGCTGCCGTCCTGCACGGCGGTGTCGGTGTAGCGGACCAGCCAGCCGGGCGTGCCGACGCCGCCGAGGTCGTAGACGACGCGATCGAAGCCGGGCTGACGGCCGAGGCGAATGCCGGTCACCGTCAGCGCGGCGTCACCGGATGCCTTGCCCTGCTTCGGCCCGGTGTCCTGCGGTAGTGGAGCCTGCGCCACCGCGGCCGACGTGCCGGTGATGGAAGCGACCGGCAGACCCGGTGTCGACTCCTCGTCACCACAGCCCGCGAGCAGTGCCGTCGCGACCGCGACCGAGAGCACCATCCTTTTGCGCATGGCCCGATGCTACTCAGCGAAAAGCCTCGGAGGGCGTAACCGGAGAGTGTTGCGGCTGATTCGCCCCCGGGCGGTCGCGTACTCGGGCGAGCGCGGATTCCGCCGGAATGTCAGGACTGGTCTGATAATTGGCACGTCTCGCGCCGCGGTTGCCACACCGCCCTCCGCCGCCGCCGAGCGCGTCCGTCGGGCGTATCCATGCGATCCGGCGACAACCGGTGCGCGGCGGTCACCGGGAGTCGGCGCGAAAGGGGTTGTCGGCCCGTGCTTCAGCGCGCGCACCGGCTCGCCGCGCAGGCCGGGAGATCGAATGGGCGGGGTGGACGCGACCAGTGGGCAACGATCTAGCACACTTGAGGTGTGGGACATGTCGATGACGTACTGAGCCGGCTGCGGCGGTATCCGGACGTGGAGGCGCTGAACCTCTACGCGGTGGACGCCGCTGATCGGCTGCTGCTCGACGTCGCGGCCGACGCCCTGGCGACCGTCGATAGCGGCAAAGTAGCCATTGTCGGTGACGCTTATGGCGCACTGACCCTCGGCGCCATCGCGGGGCACGATCTGCGCGACGTGCGGGTGCACCAGGATCTGCTCACCGGCGAACTCGCGCTGGCCAACAACGCCCGTGCGGCCGGGCTTTCGGACCGCTACACCGCCCACCCGCTCGGCGCCGGGTTGCTGCGCGATGCCCAGGTGGTCCTGCTTCGCCTGCCCCGGGTGCTGGCCGGGCTGGCCGAGGTCGCCGACGCCATCGCGCGCTACGCCGACCCGTCGGTCCAGGTCTACGCGGGCGGCCGGGACAAGTATCTGACCAAGTCGATGAACGACGTTCTGGCCCAATCGTTCTCCGAGGTGCGCGCCAGCCGTGGCAGGCAGAAGTCGCGGACGCTGCTGGTGACCGGGCCCAAACCGGTCGCGGGTCAGCCGTTTCCGGTGCGCGACCGGCTGGAGGAACTGGGTCTGGAGGTGGTCGCGCACGGCGCGGCCTTCTCCGGCGCGCGCCTGGACATCGGCACCAGATTCCTGCTCGAGCATCTGAAGCTGATGAAGCCGGACGCTCGCGACGCCATCGATCTCGGCTGCGGCACCGGCATCCTCGCCGTCGTGCTGGCCACCGCGCGGCCGGGCATCAAGGTGACCGCCACCGATCAATCCGCCGCCGCCGTGGCCTCGGCGCGGGCGACCGCCGAGGCGAACGGGGTCGCCGACCGCGTGTGCGTCGTGCGCGACGACGCGATGTCCTGCGCCGCGGACAACAGCGCGGATCTGGTGCTGTGCAATCCGCCGTTCCATGTCGGCGCAGCCGTGCACACCGGATCGGCGATCAAGATGTTCGCCGAGACCGGGCGGGTGCTGCGCCCCGGCGGGGAACTGTGGACGGTGTACAACTCGCATCTGAACTACCGGGCCGTGGTCGAACGGATGGTGGGCCGGACCGAGGTGGTGGGACGCAACCGGAAATTCACGGTGACTCGTTCCGTGCGTGGTCTGCACGACCCCCGGCAGCGGTAGAGTCCGAATTGTCTGGTCCGTGCGGCCCGCCCACCGGGAACTCACGACGGATGACAAACGTTGGACAGGGCAGTTGGATATCGAGTGGACCAACTCGATGAACAGCGGCAACGACTCCAGAAAGGGACGCCGTTCACATGCGTACCACGAGCAATCCGGTTTTCAGGAACCTGCCAAGGCAGGAGGGCGGTGGATACGCCAACTTCGGTTCCGGCGTGACCACCGCAGGACAGTTCGGCAACCAGTACGGCCAGCCCCAGCAGTACGGCCAGTACCCGCAGCAATACCAGCAGGCCCCGCCCGCCACGCGGGCGATGACCATCGACGACGTGGTGACCAAGACGGGCATCACCCTCGCGGTGCTCGCGCTGTCGGCGATCGTCTCCTACGGCCTGACCAACGCGAACACCTCGCTCGCGCCGCTGTTCGTGATCGTCGGCGGCTTGGTCGGCCTGGTGCTGGTGCTGATCGCGACCTTCGGCAACAAGATGGACAACCCGGTGCTGGTGCTGTCCTACGCCGTCGCCGAGGGCCTGTTCCTCGGTGCGCTGTCGTTCATGTTCACCAACATCGAGTTCGGCGGCGTCGGCGGCAGCGCGATGATCGGTCAGGCGGTGCTGGGCACGTTCGGTGTCTTCGCGGGCATGCTGGTGGTCTACAAGACCGGCGCCATCCGGGTGACGCCGCGATTCACCAGGATCATCGTCGGCGCCATGATCGGCATCCTGGTACTGGTGCTGGGCAACCTGGTCGCGAGCTTCTTCATCGACGGCGGCCTCGGCCTGCGTGACGGTGGCCCGCTGGCGATCGTGTTCAGCCTGGTGGTCATCGCCATCGCCGCGTTCAGCTTCCTGCTCGACTTCGACGCCGCCGATCAGCTGATCCGCGCCCAGGCCCCGGAGCGGGCCGCGTGGGGTGTCGCCCTCGGCCTCACCATCACCCTGGTCTGGCTGTACGTCGAGATCCTGCGGCTGCTGAGTTACTTCCAGAACGACTAGCCGTTCGGCAAAAGGGCGGTCGCCGGTTCTCCGGCGACCGCCCTTTTCGTTCAGCCGATCAGCTCAGCCGCTCGATGACCATCGCCATGCCTTGGCCCCCGCCGACGCACATGGTCTCCAGACCGAACTGCTTGTCGTGGGTCTGCAGGTTGTTGATCAGCGTGGTGGTGATCCGGGCGCCGGTCATGCCGAACGGGTGGCCGAGGGCAATCGCGCCGCCGGAGACGTTCAGCTTGTCCTCGTCGATCTTCAGCTCCCGGGCCGAGCCGAGCACCTGCACCGCGAACGCCTCGTTGATCTCGACCAGGTCGATGTCATCGATGGTCTTGCCCGCCAGCGCCAGCGCGCGCTTACACGCCTCGATCGGGCCGAGGCCCATGATCTCCGGCGACAGGCCGGAAACGCCGGTGGACACGATCCGCGCCAGCGGGGTCAGGCCGAGCTCCTTGGCCTTGGTGTCGCTCATGATCACCAGCGCCGCCGCGCCGTCGTTGAGCGGGCAGCAGTTGCCCGCGGTGACCGTGCCGTCCGGCCGGAACACCGGCTTCAGCGCGGAGACCGCCTCGTAGGTGACCCCGGCGCGCGGGCCGTCGTCCTTGCTGACCACGGTGCCGTCCGGCAGCGTCACCGGGGTGATCTCCCGCTCGAAGAAGCCGTTCTTGATCGCTTCCTCGGCGCGGTTCTGCGAGCGCACGCCCCAGCGGTCCTGGTCCTCGCGGGTGATGCCGGTGGAGGTCGCCACGTTCTCGGCGGTCTGTCCCATCGCGATGTAGACGTCGGGGATCAGGCCGTCCTCGCGCGGGTCGTGCCAGATGCCCGCGCCGCCCTCCGCGGTCTTCGCGGTGCGCGCCTGCGCCTCGGCGAACAGCGGGTTCTGCGTGTTCGGCCAGCTGTCGGCGGAACCGTTCACATACCGCGACACGGTCTCCACACCGGCGGAGACGAACACCTCGCCCTCGCCCGCCTTGATCGCGTGGAAGGCCATCCGGGTGGTCTGCAGCGACGAGGCGCAGTAGCGGTGCACGGTGGTGCCGGGCACGAAGTCGTAGCCGAGCTGCACGGCGACGACGCGGGCGATGTTGAAGCCCTGCTCACCTCCGGGGGAACCGCAGCCCAGGATCAGGTCATCGATCTGGGCGGGGTCCAGGGCG
>NZ_JABLTE010000148.1 GCF_013315795.1 Nocardia barduliensis | reverse complement strand
CGGGGATGGGTCAGCTCTCCTGGATGGGGGTGCTCGTTCTGGGGAATGTGCGGTCGTTGGGGGCAGGCAGTACGAGTTCGATTTGCGTTCGGATCCACTGGTGGTCGGAGGTGGCGTCGTCGGGCGGGCCGATGGCGAGCCCGACCAGGGCGGCGATCAGTGATGCGGCAGTGGTCGGGAGCTCGATGCCAGGGCAGGGTTCGATGGTCGTGGTGAGCAGCTCGGTCAGTGCCGCGTGGATACGGTGTCTGCGGTCGTGGTGCTGTGCGCGGTGTTCCGGGCCGGTGGCGGCGAGATCGAGTTCGAACCAGATCCATTCGGGGTGGCTGGTCACGGTGCGCGCCCACTTCGTCAGCGTCGTGACCAGGTGGCTGCGGTCTCTCGGGTGAGCATCGCGGATGCGGTGTACGGCCAAGGCGGTCAGCCTCTCGGCGACCTCGTGACCGATCAGATGTTTGTAGGGGTAGTGCTTGCCCAGCGCACCGGTGGTACACCCGGTGGCGTCGGCGATATCGGCGATATGGACAGGCCCGTAGCCGTGGGCGAGGAACAGTCGTCGTGCGGTCAGCAGCAGCCGACGCCGAGTCCGTTGCCGGCGCCCGCGACGCGCCGTTGCCGGGGCGGTCACAGGGACCGCACGTTCTGCGCGGCAGGGCCTTTCGGGCTGTCGATGGCATCGAAGGTGACGTGTTGATCCCGATGCAGCGCGTCGTGGCCGTGGACATCGGCTTGACGGACGAACAGGTCCGGGCCGGAGTCGGGTGTGATGAACCCGAAACCCTTCTCGTGGTTGAACCATTTCACGGTCCCGAACTTCACGTTTTTCCTACCTCTCTTGGTGATTCGATGGACGGTCGGCATCGTTTCCGCGGTCGGCCGAGTGGGAGCTGCGCGCGGCGTTCGTGGGTCGTGGTGACCGGGTCGGCGTGGCCTTCCTGGACTTGTGCCATGCGCAGTGCCGCCTCCTGCCGGTGTTCGGCGCTGCTGGCGTGGCGTAGTACGGACCGGGATTGGGCGTGGATCTGCGCTGCGTGGCGGACGACCTCGCCGAGGGATCGCGCGTGTGGCGTTTCGGCAGGGTGGTTGTGGTGTGGGGCGTGGTCAGTGCCGTGCATCGGCCGGTTGTGGGACACGGGTGGGTAGATGGACCCGTCCTGCGGCGACGTCGGCGGCGAGCAGGTCGTAGACCACGGCCTGACCGACCAGGGACTGGTGTGCTCTCGGACCGGTCTCGACCGGGACAGAGGGGTCGATCGCGGTGATCCAGCATCGGCACAGTTGAGACACCTCGGCGCCGAGACCGTTGCGATGACAGGTCGCCGCCCGGTGTACCGGCGGGGCGAGGGTATGGGCGAGATGGTCATCGATCCGGTCGATCAATCGGCCGAGTCGTCGGTGGGCGCTATGCAGGGCGTCGGTAAGAACGTCGATGTCGACGCTGTCGTCGTGGCCGGGCGGCAGCCGCAGTAGCTGGCCGAAGGCGGCCCGGTAGTGGTGATGGGCATCGAGCATCTGCACCGCGATACCGACCAGAGTGGGGAACGGGTAGTCGGCGGCGGCGAATCCTGGTGTGTTCCAGGCGCGGAACAGCACGTGCGCGGACGGGATCGCTCCGAACCAGGACGAGTCTTTGCTGGCGGCCCGTGGCGTCCGTGTGTCTGGTTGGTGCCCGGTGTCGGGGCGTGTGCGGTTCATCGGAGCTCCTGGATTGCTCGCCAGCCCAGCGGTAGTTGGACGCGTCGGGTACGGATCGCGGTGACCAGATCGGCGTAGCCCTGGTGGGTTTGGGCCATCCGCAAAGCGGCTTCGTGGTGGTGTTCGGTGTTGGTGGTGTGGCGCAGGATCCACTGGGACTGGGCGAAGACATTGGCGTAGTGGCTGATCACTTCGCCCAGAGGATGGGTGTGGTGGGCGGCGTTGACAGGTCGGGGCAGGCGGAATATCGCCCACTCGTCGATCGCCGCCATGACCGCGGTCATGTGGTCGCGGGTCGCGATCTCGTCGAACCCGGCCGGACGCCGATCCGGTGACACCGCCGCGCTCAGCAAGCTCGCGTGGATATCGGCCAGCTCCCGCGCCCACCCGATCAGCGACGAACAGCCCTCGACACGGCGTCCGGCCACCGCGAGGTGAAGTTCACGAGCCTCCAGCAGGTTGTCGACCGCCCCGCCGCGATCACCCTGTCCGGCATAGTGTTCCGTCATCGACAGCGGGCCGGTGATAGGTGTTGTGGTGCTCATCGCTGACTCACCGCCGACTCGCCGGTCATGCTCACGCGGGCCGGAAGGGTGCAGCGAGTGATGGTGTGTGCGCCGCTGGGGAAGCGCTGCACACGCTCGCACAAGACGACCAAGTCGTGGGAGGGCTCATCGCTTCGTGGATACGGTTCGTCGAGTTCGACGGCCAGCGCCCCGGTCAGGGTGTCGACCAACGTGCGGATCACCGTGTCGGGGATCGGGGTGGGTTCGAGCCACAGCGTCCGGGTGGCCGGGTGGTGGCGGTCGCCGATGAGGGCGACATAGACCGCGTCGACGCGTTCGATCACCTCGGGCCACCCGTTACGGGTCAGCGCTTCGGCGGCGTCCAGTTGCGCCGCGGCCGGGATCGCGCCGACCCGAGACTCGACCACGACCTGTTCGTGGTCCGCGTCGTGCTCGGGGACCGGACGCGATACCGGAGCCGGTCGGTGCGCGGTTCCGTCGAGATAGTGCAGGGTGAGCGTGGGCAGAGCGGTGAGGTGGGACAGTGCCGCCCGTCCTGACGGTTCGAGATCGGACAGGTGCTGTCGGGAGGGCACCAGGAACCAGACGTCGGTCGCTTCCGGAATTCGCGACAGGATCGACCAGAGCAGATCGGCTCGGCGGTGACCCGGTGCCAGGAGCCGTCCGAGGTCCACCCGTCGCGACCGTGCCAGCGATTCGAGGCGGTTCAACACCGGCACGGTACGGTCGATCTCGGTGAGCAGATCACCGATCAGTGTCTCCGGTGCGAGCGGTTCGAAGAACACGCGGCCGTCCCCGAACCCGTTGCGCGCGGCGAAGTCGTGCACGGATCGATCGAAAGCATCGGCGCCGTGTCTGGACAGCAGGTCCGAACGGGCGTATCCAATCCACATTTCCTGTGACCCCTTTTCGCTGGTTCTCCTCGAAGAGGTGAAGGGCGGTAGTGACCGATGACCAGTGGCGACCCGAAGGGTCTTCGGGCAGGCACGAGATGAGCCTGCGTGTCGCCGACGATGACGTGGGCGGTTCCTGACAACGAGTGATCAGGCAAAGCGGTTCTGGGGAACGTCGGGTTCCGCAGCGCTGATGTGGCTGCCGTCCAGGCGGCGCGTGGCGACTTATCGTGTCGATCCGGTCCGGCGCCGACGTGGCGGGGCGCGGAGTACGTCATCTGCTGTCATAGACAGAGTTAATCGTCGCCGGAGGACTGCCACCATGACATCGCGCAGGGCAGAATCGGGCAAGTTCGCCGACATTCACATGACAGATTCCGACAGCCGGTCCGATGACTCCGGGCACAAGCTGTCGAGGATCGTCGATGCGACTGCCCCCCGGTCCTGTCGGTCGAAGGCCGGTTTGCCGCCACGCGGGATCTAGGTGTAGAGGTCCCAAGGGATGTCGTGCCGGCCTGTCTTGAGCGTGGCCAGGCGGTGGGCGTGTTGGGCGGCGACGCTGGGGCGGTGCTGGAGATCGGGCAGGACGCTGGTGACCATGATCAGCTCGCGGATACGAGACAGGATCGGCCACGCCGGATCGTCGCGGACGTCGCTGCCGTATGCGTGGACGAACTCGCGGTAGAAGTCGTGGCGGTGGAACCGTGTTGCTCCGACCGCTTGGGGAACGAGATCGTATGCGAGGGGACCGATCCCGGCCTCGTCGAGGTCGCAGAGCACGACGGTGTCATCGTCTCGGTGCAGTAGGTTGCCGGTGTGGGGATCGCCATGGATGATGCCGGTTGGCAGCTGGTCCTGGACGCGCCGGAATTCTTGTTCGGCTCGGTCCCATTGCTCGCGCAGCCACCGGGCGTCGGCGGGGGCGAGGACAGCGGTGCCGGCGTGTGCGAGCCGATCGCGTGCGGTGGTGAACGGGTCCCAGGTCGGCAGGACGGTATGGTCGAGGTCGAGGGCGTGAAGTCGATGCAGCGGCGATGCCAGATCGGCAGCGGCCCAGTCTGTTCGCCGGCCGAGTTCGTGCCAGAAAGTCACCGTGTAATCGCCTTCGACCTTCAGCGGTTGTTCACCGTCGAGCAGGGCCGCGATCGGGGCGTTGCGGGCCTGCAACCATCGGGCCATGGTGACCACGCGCTGTCCCCGCGAAACTCCGACCCGGTCGGAAGCGACGCGAAGGACAACGCGTTCGCGTGGGAGCCGGTAAACGGCGTTGACGGTGTATTTGATCAGTTCCGCCCCGTGGGAGTTCAAACCGATTCGGGCGCAGGCCAGCTCGACGATGCGATGCAACTCGGCGGCACGCTCGGCCGCGATATTGGTCGCCACACCCCCAGCCTATGCGCTCGTGGCACGGCCCGTGGTCGGGTGATGTGACGCGCGGGGGATCGCCAGCAGGCTCGCTTTGACCGCGTGGGACAAGTCCCGGACGTCGCTGCGTGGTGTCGCGGTGGTGGCGCAGCGGACCATGTTCTCCAGCCGGTCCGCGACCCTGGCGCTGGTGATCCGTTCGGCCATCTCGACGGCGGCGGTGGCGAAGGACAGGCCGGTGTCGATCTCACCGAGTCGGAAGCAGGCGGTGGCGGCGGTGATGTTGTCGAACAGGATGCTGCGGGCCGGCCGCCCGGGCGCGGAGGCTTGCAGGGAGACGCGGGCACTGTCGAGGGCGGCGAGGCAATAGCGGTCGGCGACGGCGCGGGGCGCGGTGGTGGCGTATTCGTTGTAGATCACGGCCTGGATACCGGTGAATTCGCCCGGTGTGAAGAACACGCGAGTCCATGGCGCGACGATGTCGCCGACGCGGTTGATCTCGTCTTCGGCGCATGCCAAGGCGAAGTTCATGCGGTTCTGATCGCCCAGCATGGCGTGTGCCCACGCCTCGTTGGCGTACAGGCGAGCCGATTCGCCGCCGTCGGCGGCGTCTCGCGCGGGAAGTTGCCCGAGCTGGAACATGCGCAGTGCGGTGCGCGGATCGCGTTCTATCACACTGATGCGGCCCAGCACGTACAGGATTGATGCAGTCAGACTGTCCGCGCCCGCCCGACGCGCGAAGACCAGAGCCAGGGTGGCGAACTGGCGCGCGCGATACTGATCTCCGGCATCGTGAAACGCCCAGCCGATCAATCGGGCCAGGTCGGCCGAGGCAACCAGAATCGCCTGATCGGCAGTCTCGTCGCGACACAGCTTCCGCAGATCCGGTATCGAACCCAACAACGCCGTAGCAGAACCGGTGACCGCGAAGCCGCCGCGTTGTTGATCGAGTGACCGCAAATGCGCCGTGGCCGACCGCACACCATCGGCATCCATGGCCCGCCCGCGGCCGACCCGATCCGTCGCCTCTGCCTCGTCGAGTCGCGGAAGCCACGGGACCAGCGCGGAAGCGGATCCGACGACCGCAGCGGCGACGGCCTCCAACAACGTTGCTTCCGGCGCGCGTCCCAGCTCGGATACGCCTGACCCGACAGACCATGACATCGGTGCCTGCACGGGCACGGCATCGGTGGCGGGTCGCGCGCGTGCAGATCTCTGGTCGTGGTGAGGGACAGGTGCGCCGATTGCCACCAGTAGACGTCGATACGGTGCGCTCGGAGTCCGGACGTCGCCGTCTTCCCACCGTGCGACATGACGCTCGGAACACGCGACGTTGACACGCTCGCCGCTGGCGCGCGCGTTGATGAGCTCGGCGAAGTCCTTGCGACTGATCTGGAGGTGATCGAGCCGAAACGACCGCAGGCGTTCGCCCCAGGATCGGTCGCTCGCCTCAGCGCCGGCCGCGAACTCGGCGGTGGGATCGCGCAACATCGACGGCTCCACCGGTTACCCCTTACCTTCGGACACCACCTGCTGAACCCTGACGCCGCACGCGCCGGTTCGGCGTCCCACATCTCCCTCGCGCGTCGACGCTCAACCGAACATCGACTAACGGAGTGCTCTCTTGCCTCGGACAGATTATCTTGACTGATAATCTAGCCTGATAATCAGTGTTACGGGTGGAAAGAGTCCGATCGAGCTGTGGGATACGGTGGGAGTGCATGGCGAGGACCGCGAGGAAAGTGCTGCTCGGACGGGAAATCGATGACCTGCTGCGGCGGTCGCGTGTCACGCAGGCCGACGCCGGCCGGATCGTCGGTGTCGGCCAGTCGCGCATCGCCGCCGCGATCGCGGGAACCGGCAATCTCACCGCCGAAGCGCTGAAGAAGCTGGTCACCGGATTGGGGATCGGCGATGAGAACTATCTCCAGATCCTGCTCGACCTGCGCGAGGACAGCCATCGCCGCGGGTACTGGACCTCGGGGTACCGGCGTGCCTACATCGAGGACCTGCGACTGCTGGTCGATCTCGAAGCCGTGGCCGACCGACTCCGCGAAACGGCCGCTGAGATCATCCCCGGTCTGCTCCAGCATCCCGACTACATCCGCGCGCTGCACCAACCGTTCCAGCCCGACGACCACGACCCCGACGCCATCACCGTCGACGACTATGTCGAAGCCCGAACCGCGCGCCAGCAGATCCTGTTCACCCGCAAGGCACCGGAGTTCCACGCGATCCTGTCCGAATCCTGCCTTCGCCGCACCTACGGCAACGACCAGGTGATGGTCGACCAGATCAGCCACCTCATCGAACTATCCGGGCGACCAAACATCCAGCTCCAGGTCATGCCCTTCACCCACCAAGCCCCCGGCGCCGGTATGGAAGACCGCTACATCCTGGTCCGTGTCCCCTCACCCGGAGCCGCGGGCGACCTGGAGATGGCTGTCGTCGAAGCGCAAGGCGAAATCCGCTACATCGACGACAAACCCGCCGTCGCCATCCGCGACAAGATCTTCAACCGCCTCACTATGACCGCCCTCAGCCCTGCCGATTCACGGCAATTCATGCACCACCTGCTGCGCGGACTGCGCAACCGACCCACCGTCACGCGATAGCCGACCGCAAGACCACAACCGAACAGGAACCCGTCGATGTCCGAACCCGACTTCGAACCTCGCCACCTCGACACCGCCAAGCCGAGCTCGGCACGCATCTACCTGCACATGATCACCGGCGAGGTCATCTACGAAGCCGACCTCCCCTTCATCGAACAGCTCTATGCCGCGATCCCCTTCTACCCCAAGTGGGCCCGACACAACCGGGCCTTCCTCGCCCGCGCGGTCCGGCACATGGTCGGCAACGGCATCCGGCAATTCCTCGACATCGGATCAGGACTACCAGCTGGTGGCAACACCCACGAAGTCGCCCGCGAACTCATCCCCGACCCCCACGTCGTCTACGTCGACAACGACGAAGAAGCCATCAACCGCGCCCGCGAACTGCTCACCCGATACCAGCTCCTCGACACTACCGCCATGATCGACGCCGACCTGCGCCGACCGACACGCATCCTCGAACACCCCGACACCCGCAGACTGCTCGACTTCACCCAGCCCATCGGGCTGCTCCTGATATCAGTCCTGCCCTGGATCACCGACGAAGACGACCCCGCCGCACTTCTCGCACAACTCCGCGACGCGATGCCACCCGGTAGCCACATCGCGATGACCCATGTCTCCCTCGAAGACGCAGAACCCGAAATCAGGACCCAGGTCGCCGCCGGTGCCTCCGTATTCGCCGACGCGAGTTCACCCGTCACCCTCAGAACCCGACAACAGTTCGCGAGCTTCTTCGACGGATGGACACTCACCGAACCCGGAATCACCTACGCCACCGACTGGCACCCCGACACCCCCACCGACACCGAAGACGACGCACGCCGCTGCAACTTCGCCGCTACCGCCACCCTCCCGTAGCGTGGACCGGTGCGGGAACCGGAAAACACGGTCCCGCGCGCTCGAAAGGAAAGGCCCATGCTGCCGACACCGACCGTAAGTCAATTCCGCAAGGCTGCCGCCAGCTCACCCCAACAGGCATGCGTCATGATCTACCGCGACGCCACCCGCACCATCCTCTGGGACGACAAACTCGCCCACAACGGCGACCACGAAGTCCCCCTCGAGCAGTGCCTGACCTTGGACCACGACCAATTCGAGGCGATCCAACACGCCATCAGGACAGGCCAGCCGGTGCGTCACGCGCTCACGATCACCCGAACAAGCGGCAACGGCTACGTCTTCAGCGCCACCGACGGGCATGCGGGAAGCGTCGGAACGGCCAGACTGTACTTCGACCACCATGAGTACCGCGCCTTCGCCACAGCGGTGCGAAATCGCGAGTTCGAACGCCGGTCTGCTACGTAGCAACCCCCTGTAGCCCTCCGAGCTCGTTCGACTGCCCGGCGGTGCCGCTCCTCACCGTCGCCGAACCACGACAGGGCTGTGGGATGTCCGGAGGCAAGCTGTCGGAAGCAACAGCGGGCAGAACCACCCGGCCGAAAGCCGATCTCACAATCCGACGTCGGGCTCCGGCGAGCCGCTGACATCGGGCTGGTCCAGCCCGGTGTGGTCGAGGGGGGCGTGGAGCTCGTCGGCGAGGCGTATCGCCTGTTCGCGACGTGCCTGTGCCGGTGTGAGATCGGCTCGGCGTTGTTGTTCGGCGTGGACGCGGCCGATCTCGCTGCGGGTATCGGCGGCGAACCGGTCGGCGGTCGCGTCGACGGCGGCTTCCCCGCGGCGAGTGTGGCTGTTGCGGGTGGTGATGTCGTCGGGGCTCGTGTTCAAGACGTCGTCCCATTTGTCGGGCGTTCCGGCGTGGTTGACTGCGTCGCGGTGGGCTTCTCGAGCGTCGCTGCGGGCGCGGGTGCGGGCGCGTTCGTGGTCGCCTTGCTGGCGGACGAGTTCATCGATGCGGGTACGCAGGACGTGACGGACGTGGCGTTTGTAGGTAGGTGTGGTGTCGAGGCGTTGGCGGTGGGTCGCGAGTTCGGAACGGGTGGCGTGCAGCGCGCGGGTCGCATCGTGTAGACGGTGCTCGGCATCGAGTGCTGCGCGGATGGCGGTTTGTGCGTCGCGGTGACGCAGAAGCAGTTCATCGATATCGACGCCCTCGGATTGTTCGGGGGATGCTGGAGCGTAGGCAGCGGCGTAGCTGTCGGTGAGCGCGAGCTGCTGGTGAAGTTCGCTCAACCGGTCGGCGAGTTGCGCGTCGGTAAGCGCGAAGAGTGGATCGGCGACCGGCTGCTGGTGCTCGACGTCGCCGATCGGCGCGGGGTGGGCGCGGATCCAGGCTTCGATCTGGGCGCGGCGGTCGAGATCGGTGACGGCTTTCCAGTCCCGGCGCAGGATGGCGTGCACGGCGGGAAGGGGTTTGGTGGCCGCGAGGTGGTCGGCGCGCGCGATCATGTGTCGGCTCGGGTCGTGGTCGGGGATACCGGTCTCGCCGTTGTCGCGGCATTCTCCGCAGAGCCCGTCGTCGGAGCGGCGCGGCGGCACCGGTGTCGCGTCGCGCGGGCGGCGTTCGATGCTGCACGCGACGCATTCCAGGCCGCGGGCACGTGGGTTGGCGGCTTTGTCGTAGTCGAGCGAATACGCGGCTGGCGTGGGATCTTTGGCTTCGTCACGGCGGTAGCTACGGACGGCGAGATCGGCCTCGCGAGGCGTCGGCACCGCGCGCCGCGGTAGGGGAGGTAGGTGTGAGTCGGGTAGCGCGGGGTCGTCGGTGAGACCGCGGACCTCGTGCGCGTCCGGGCGCGCCCAGGGCTGATCGTCCGTTCCGGCGCGGGTGTCGTGGTAGTCCTGCTCATGGCGGCGGGCACGGACCTGCGGGTCGGGCAGCGGGTCGCGGACGAGGTCACGGTCGACTCGGGTGTCGTTGTCGCGGGCTGCTCGGTAACGGCGAGCGCGGTCGAATACCGGTGAGGGTGGTTCGCGGTCGGGTCGGTCGTCGTGGACGTCGGGGTCGATGGCCGGGGTGCAGGCGTCGATGAGCGCCCGATGTTGCGGAAACTGTTGTCCGGCTTGGCGCAGGCGGGCGGCGGCGACGGGGTAGGCGTAGCGGTAGAGAGTGTCGGTGATCGCGCCGATCACCCAACGCTGCTCGTCATCGAGGTGATCGGCGAATTGCCGGAATCGGTGCACGGCCGCGTGGATTCGGCCTTCGCGATACAGCTGCGCGATGGCCGCGAGTTCCGGATCGAAACCGGAGGCGGTGATGTTCGCCGGAGTAGACGGCACTGGGGCCGGAACCGGGGCGCGGTTTTCGCGGTGACTGTCGGGTTCGAGATCAGGTGGATGCTCGCGGGCCGTCGATGCGGGGGTTGGTGGGGTGGTGGTGTTTTCGCTCATGGGTGGGGTGCTCTCGGTGGGTTTGGTGGTGGGTGTGTGGTGCAGGAGTGCGTCGATGCGCCAGGCGAGAGCGGCGGCGATCTGGTCGGGGCGCAGGCCGGTGCCCTCGTTGTCGGGGGTGGCGGCGAGCAGCAGTTCGTAGGCGGTGGCCAGGATCTGGCGCGGCCTCCATTGCGTGGCGGTGGCGCGGTCGACCGCGGCCACGACGCGTGGCCAGGCGGGGTCGTCGACGACCCGGTCGGCGGTGTCGACGCCGAGAACGTCGGCCAGGTCGGTGATCCAGTTCGGGCGCAGGTTGTGGTCGCGGGCGTCGAGTGCGGAGGCGTCGAATTCCAGACGTGCCCACAGCGCGGCGGCGGGCATCTCATCGGGCAACGGCCGCAACTCGGCGGCGGTGTGAAGTCGCTCGGTGACGTCGATGCCGGCGCGGGTGGCGAGATCGATGCGTTCGGCGATCGCGGGCCAATACGGGTCCTCGACAATGCGGGCTTCGATTTCGCGCACGGTCTCGGCCCACCGGTTGACCGGGCGTGCCGGATCGCCGAGCGCGGCGACGACGCGGGCGTCGAGGACGTCTTGGTGGTCGCGTTCGCGGACGGGGTAGCGGCGCGGACCGGTCGGGCGGACATCGGTGTCCTCGACGTGCAGACTCGCCCGCCAGATGGCGAGTTCGGCCAACAAGCGCGGGTCGGCGCCGAGCAGAGGTCGCGCCCAGACAGGCGCGGTCAACGGTGTCCATGGCGCGGTCGCGGCCCGGATCTGTGCGGCGAGTTCGAGCAGGACACGCGCGCGAGCGTGGACCTGGGTGGCGCTGGTGTCGAGTTCCGGCGGTATCGCGGGTGTCCACGGCAGCGGCCCGGTCCCGGTCGAGTGCGCATCGCTCGGGTCCAGGCGCCAGTCCAGGACTGCGGCGGGATCGGCGGCGGTGTCGAGTTCACGTTCCTCGATCGCCTCGCGCAAGGCGGTGACGGGGTCGGCACCGGTGCGGGCGAGGGTCGCTAGATGCTGACGCAGTGTCGGGTAAGCGGGGGCGTCGGTGAGCCCCGGGTGCAGCAGTTCGGCGGCGGCATCGAGGCGTGCGAGTGCGGGTTCGCCGAGGGCGTGTTCGGCGGCGAGACCGAGGGCATCGAGGTAGATATCGAGCGCGCGACCGATACGCCGGTGCGGGTCGAGCGCGTCACGCAGGTGGGTGTGCGCGGACTTCTGAGCCCCGTCACGACCCAGGATCCGCACGAGATTCTCGACTGCGGTGCGTGGGAAGACCGCGTCCTCGCTGTAGAACGAGCCTTCGTCACCGCTGAGCGCGGAAGGGATGTAGGCGTGGTTGGCGTGCACGCCGCGGGTCATCGCGACGTAGAACTGCTGTCGGGTCTCGCCGCCGGTGAGCGCGACATGACACGCGGTGGTGGTGATTCCTTGCGCGGAATCGATCGTCGCCGCATACCCGAGACGCACATTGTGTGCGACGTAGTCGGCCGGCAACCGCACAATCGCCCCGGTTTTGCTGTGGTGTCGGGCGGTGACACTGCCGTCGGAATGCACAGCGGTGACGGTCCAGGCGTAGCCGTTGCGCACCCAATCCCGCACACCGATACGCAGCTTCGGCGCGTTCTGACGGGTGCGGATCGTGTCACCGACCGAGGCGGCGGTGCTGTCGGCGAGCACCACTTCGGGGCCGTCGAGACCACCCTTGCGCAGAAGTCTGTCGGCCCGGGCACGCTCGTTGAGCGCGGTCACGGTGTCGTGGTTGGCGGCCAACATGATCGCGCTACGCCCGGCCGCGTGGTCGGCGGCCCATGCGGTGTAGGCGTCGTCGTGGGTCGCGCCGGTGTGCCCGCCGTGGATTCGGCCGTTGTCCAGATACCAGCCCAGCGCTGCCGGGTCGCCTTGGCGCAGCATCAAACTCGCCGACGCCTCGGCGTTGGAGGCGAACCGCACGACGTGGGTGAGGGTGAGCGTGTGCTCGGGTGCCGCTGTCGCCATGTCGGCGTCGACGCCACCGGCCTCTATCGCGGGAAGCTGGTGGTCATCGCCCAGACAGCGGATCGTCGCGCCGCGATCGGCGAGGAAGCGCAGCAGTTTCAGGCGTTTGAGGGTGCCGATCTTGACGTGCTCGTCGACGATCACGAGCGTGTCGGTGCCGATGTCGAGGACCCATTGCGGCAGCGGCGGGGGATGCTCCCGTTCGTTGGCGGACCTGTTCGGGTGCGGTGTGTGCAGGTCGATCACGGCGAGGAGTTTGTCGACGGTTTCGCAGCGCGCGCCGATCGATTCGCCCAGGACCGCGGCGGCGTTGGCGGTGGGCGCGAGCCCGAGCACCGTTCCGCCGCTGGTATTCCAGGCGGTGGTGAGCACGGCCATGCCGGTGGTCTTGCCGGTTCCGGCGGGCGCGTTGGCGGTGTGCACGCGCATACCGGAGCCGGCGAAGCCTTCGATCACGCTGCGCTGCCCGGCGTTGAGCACCCGATCCGGGTTGGCGGCGTCGTATCCACGGATCGCCGCGGCCACCACCGCGGGGTCCACGACGCGGGCACCGGGCTGCACCGACAAAGCGATGAGGGCGTCCTCGGCGGCCAGAATCCGGGTGGAGGTGTAGATCTGGGCGCCAGCGGGGGTGTAGCTGCTGGAGTTGTCGCGGCGGCGCAACGCGTCCGGGATGGTGGCCAGTTCGGGCTCGCCGGCGATATCCGGGTCGCCCATCGGAATCGAACGCGCCGGATCCAGGGCCGCATCCAGTACGGCCTCGCTGACGTGTTCCCACTGGCTGCCGCGGATTTTGCCGCGGATCTGGCGTTCGATTTCAGCGCGTACGTTCGCCGCGCGCCAGGTGGAGCGCTGCTCGGCGACGGTCTCGAGGACCCGGTCCGCGGTGCGCGCGATCCACTCCCTGGTGGCGGTGACCCGCGGCGAGCGCACCGGATTCAGCGCCGCCGACACCATCGCGGCGACCGCGTCCCGGCCGCCGAGCAACGCGACGGCCTCTTCGCGCCAACTGCGCCGCTGCTGGGCGAAGGACCGCAACAGGTGTTTTGCGGGCCGGGTTTCCAGGGTCGCCTGCTGGGCCAGATCACGGATCTCGATCGGGGTCGGCTCGCGACCGTGCTCGCGTTGGAACACCGCCGCCAGCTCACCGACACGGGAACGGATCGCGGTTTCGCGCCGCGACCACGCCTGGATCAACCGCAGCGGGATGCCGACGATCTCGCGGACCGGGCGCTTGCCCGGGTCGTTCCCGGCCCGCTCGGCGAACTCCACACCCACCAGCCGCTCGCAGTGGTGCTCGAGGCTGGTGTTGTAGATCTCCGACACCGTGACTACCACCCGGTACAGCGCGGCACCGTCCAAGGTCCGCCAGCGACCGTCGGCGGTGCGGACCCGGTTGGCTATCAACACGTGTGTGTGCAGATCAGGGTCACCGGCACGCGAATCCCTGTGGAAAAAGCACGCGGCGACGATGCCCTCGACGTCGACCTGGCGGACGCCGTTGCGACCGAGTCGGGTGTAGATGCCGTGGCGCTCCAACCACCTCAACGCATCCGCCACCGCGGCGCGGTGGGCGGCCTCGATCTTCGCCGACACCGATAGCGGTGCGACTGCCCACAGCGCCGACACCGACTTCACCGGAGAAAAAGTGATGTCGAAACCCGCGACTGCTGTGGCGGGTGGGCGTGAGTTCTTCGCGATCCATCCCGACAACTCACGCGCGTTCAGTGGTGGCCGTTGGTACTCGTCGGTGAACATATCGAACGCGACATGTGTGCGGATTCGCCTGCGATCCGACTCCGAAAGTGGAGCGTCGGCCGGTCTTCCGTGCGCGATATTGTGTTCGGCATACGCCTTCGCGCACCGTTTACGAAAATCGGAATTCGGTGCGTAAACGCGAAAAGGATTACCCAACCGCGACGCCTTATCGGCCGCATCGCTGGCTTGTTTCGGTGTCGAACCGGCCGCCGAAGCGTGGTGGAAGACCGTCTCCTCGATCGATTCCGCGTCGGGATGGCGACCCAGTCCGAACAGGGACTTCATCTGAGACTCGGTCACTTCCGCGCCGATATCGATCCCGAGCGAGGCCAAACCGGTACCGCTCCACACGCCAGGAGACTCGCCGTGGGCGGAGTAATAATCGGACAACGGGGATCGGCCGCGGGAGTTGATATCGTTCGCGGCTATATTTCGCAGGTAATACTGGTAGCCATTGCCTGCGACGACTTTATGGATCGTCGCGGTCATAAATCCATCGAGCGCCCCCGCCCGACGAAAGTCGAGGAATCCAGGTTATGCAGATTTCGGCTGTTTACGAAAAATCCCAGGACGAGACCGGATCGTTACCAAAATAGGCTTGCGGAGACCCCTGGATGCAAGAGGTGTGCTTGACAAAAAGAAAGGGGGTGGAAGGTGTGGATGGATGTAGATGGTGGAAGCGGGGTGGTGAGGTGGGGTTGTGGATGGCTGGGGAGAGATTGGGAAGCGGTGTGCGGGTGATCGGTGAGGGTGTGTAGGGACGGGAGCGGGTAGGAACCGGAACGGGTGACCCGGTTCCTACCGTGATCACAGCTGTCGGGTGCCCGACGGTCGGGCGGGCACGCTCACCGGTGCTGCCGGGCCTGGACCGCCGCGAGCGGGTCGAGGGCGGGATCGAGGCTGAGGGCGGTGAGGGTGTGGCCGTGGCAGGGTTTGGGCGCGCACCAGCAGCCCAGTACCCGGCGGGCGAGTTCGCCGCGACGCAGGCGGGCGAGGAGGTCGGGTCGGTCGGCGAGGTGGCGGGCGTGGGCGGCGAGTACGTCGTCACGGTTGCCGTCGCGTCCGAGGACGAAGGGGTTGCCCCAGCTGCTGGTGCGATCGATGGGCACGAACAGGTGGTGGCGGCGTGCCCACTCGATGAGGTGGGCGTGTCCGCTGGCGGCGCGCATCGACACCACTACCGAGCGGCCGGTGGCCAGGGTCTGGTGCAGTTCGGTGATCGTGAGGTGCGCGGGGTCACTCGGCGGCGCGGGGTGAGTCATGGCGAGTGGTCCTTCCGGTCGGGGTGCTCGAATGG
>NZ_JABLTE010000147.1 GCF_013315795.1 Nocardia barduliensis | reverse complement strand
GCCCCGGACCTGTGAGTCCGGGACGCCCGTGGGCGATCACCACGGGCGTGATCCGGTGCGTCCATGACGGCGAGTTCCCGCCGCTCAGTCCTTCAGCGCATCCAGCAGCGCCGCGCGCTGCCGCGCGCCGAGACCACCGATGCGGCGGTCCTCGGGGATCTCGGCCTGGTCCATCAGCTTCGCGGCCTTCACCGGGCCGACCCCGGGCAGGGCCTTGATCACCGCGGCCACCTTGGTCTTCTTGACCAGCTCGTCGGAGTCGGCCTTCTTCAGCAGGTCCGCGACCGAAACCTTGCCCGCCTTCACCTTGCCGATCAGTTCGGAGCGTGCCTTGCGGACCGCAGCCGCCTTGGCCAGGGCCTCGGTGCGCTGCTCTGCGGTCATGGTAGGCAGTGCCATGTCTCCTCCGCTTCCACTCGTCACTCGAACATCTGGTTGACCGGACCGAGTAAACAGCACGGCACCGGGAGCGCAAGCTCGACACACCGGGCACGAGCAGCGGAAATGGCGAGGAATTTCCTCGATTCACGCCGTCGGAATCGGTGAACCGCCGACGCCGGACGGACGAAAAGGACGAAAGGAACCTCTCGTCGCTCAGCTGTCCCGCGCGCGATCCGGCACGCCTGGACCGCGCGCACCCGAGCACTCCGACGGGCCGCAGGGCGGCGCATGCGCCGCGCGGTAACACCTGGTGCGCCGTCCGCGACAGAATCAGCGAACACCGAGCGCGGGTCACGGTTCAACGGCGAGCCAGGGGGGATCAACGGCGATCCCCCGAATCCGGCGCAGTCGGCCCGGCCGAACGGCGCCGCTACCCGCGTAGCACAACAGACGGCCGTCGCGGTTCACCCGGCCGTGACAGCATGACGGCATGGACCCGAGCACTTCGCCCGGAGCGCCCGCGGCGTTGTGGCTGTGGGCCGGGCAGGCGATCTATCGCGGGCCGTCGCTGCGCCTGGCGGCGCATTCGACCGCGGTCGACTGCCTTGCCGTGGGGGTCGACGCCCCGTTCACGCTCGAGTCCGATGGCACCACGCATACCGCACGCAGCGCGCTGATCCCGCCGCGCCGGGTACACCGCGTGGTCGCGGGCGGCGACCACATGATGTTCTGCTACCTGGACCCCGGATCGCGCACCGCTCGGGCCTGCCGCGACCGAATGACCCGCTGGGACAACGGCTTCGGGCTCGACCACCGCGCGGAGACCGCGCTCGGCACGGCCGCGCTCGACGCACGTCCCGATCCGTGCGCACTGGCACGACTCGTCGCAGCGGCGCCGGTTCCCGCACTGGACGACCGGGTGGCCGCGGCAATGGCGAGCCTCCTGGCTCATCCCGCGCACGAGCTGCCCGCCGACCATTTCGCCGCGGCGGCGCACCTGTCGGAGTCGCGATTCCTGCACTTGTTCACCGCCCAGGCGGGCACCTCGTTCCGGAGGTACCGGCTCTGGGCCAGGATGCTCGGCGCCGGGCGCGCGATCGCCGAAGGCGCGAACCTCACCGTCGCGTCGGCCGCCGCCGGATTCGCCAGCCCGTCTCATTTCAGTGACGCTTTCCGCGCGCTGTTCGGGCTGTCGCCCACCGCGCTGCTGACCACCGGAGTCCGGATCGTCGTGCTGGACCACGTGCACGGTATCGAACCAGGCGCGCGAACTTGCTAGGCTGAAAATTAGAACACGTTTCACTTCGAAGGAGACTCGATGGCCAAGCAGATCCGCGACGTGGTCGAGCAGTACGTCAAGTTGGTCGGCTCGGGCCCGACCGAGGAGATCGTGCACCTGTACGCGCCCGACGCCGTCGTGGAGGACCCGGTCGGCACACCGCCCAAGCAGGGCCACGACGCCATTCGCGAGTTCTACGAGGTGATCGCCGCACTCGATCGAGAGACCGAACTGCGGCCCGAGGACATCAGGATCGCGGGCAACCAGGCCGCGTTCCCGTTCACCATCGTCACCAAGGTCGGCGGGCAGCGCTTCGTCCTCTCGCCCATCGACGTGATGCAGTTCGACGAGGAAGGCCGGATCACCGGGATGCGCGCCTACTGGAGCCAGGAGGACATGCGGGTCGAGCCCGAGTGACCCGTGCGGCGGCCGGGTGCGCCGGCTCACACCGCGGCCCCATCACATTCCGGCACGGTCCTTCGTCCGAGAAGTAGGAACCACATCCGCTGATCGAAGGAGACCGCCATGGGCGCCACCCGTATCGCCGCCGTCACCCCGCAGCAGGCCGGACCGCTGACCAAGTTGCTGTACCGGCTGGCCAAGCGCCGCTTCCGGGAAGTGCCGGAGCCCTTCGCCGTCACCGCCAACCACCCCAAGCTGCTCACCGCGAACGCGGTGCACGAGACCATGGTCGACAAGGCCAGCACCGCCCTGCCCGCCGTCATCCGCGAGATCGCCGTCTACCGGACGGCGTGGACGGTCGGCTGCTCGTGGTGCGTCGACTTCGGCGCCATGCTCATGCGCTTGGGCGAACTGGACGTGGCACGGCTCGAGCACATCGCGGACTACGCGACCTCGCCGCTGTACTCCGACGACGAGCGCGCCGCCATCGCCTACGCCGACGCGATGACCGCCACGCCGACCGCGGTCACCGACGAGCAGGTCGCCGACCTCGAGCGGCGCTTCGGCTGCGCCGGCGTGGTCGAGCTCAGCTATCACATCGCGCTGGAAAATTCACGGGCCCGGTTCAATTCGGCGCTCGGGATTACCGCGCAGGGTTTCAGCACCGATTCCTGCCGGGTGCCCTGGGCGTGAAAGTGGCCGCGGGGCTGCTGAAAAGGTCTGAGCCGACCTGGTACTTCGGCACCGCGGGCACTCCGGACTGTCGCTGCGGCGTGGAATGCACTAAGAATAGGAGGTGTTGACCTCGCGCGGCCGTGCCACGGCCGCGCGAGCCACCGTTCGCGAACTCGGCTGAACGGTGGGCCGGGCCGGCGTCTTCGGTTTCTCGAGTTCCCCTCCGCCCGACCGTTTGGAGCCGCATGCTCGAAGAACAGACCACGGACGACGACGTCGTACGGCTGGCGAGACGAGTCGAGAAGGCCCGCGGCCGCCTCGCCTACCAGTTCGACCCGGCGCTGACCGGCGCCCTGTCGGAGGACGAACTGTTCGCCGAACGCGAACTGGCCGAGCGGATCCGGACCCAGGATCGCGACCAGCGCTGGAAGCAGGCCGAGGCGTCCGCCGCGGCATCCGACCGGGCGCGCAACACCTCGGAGGCCATCGAGAAGGCCGAGATCAGGGATCTGCTGTTGGCGCGCAAGGCGATCGCCGCGCAGCGTCGCGCGTCCAGCCCGCACGCCAGGCTGGCGTCGCTGTACCGGCACCGTTCGTGGTCGCTCGGCGCGCTGGCCGGCGTGGTCGCGGCCGGGATGCTGTGGTCGGCGGTGAACGTCCAGCAGAACATCGCGCCGGGCGGGCCGACCGACCCGCTGTACTGGTTCAGCTACCTGCTCGAAGCGATGATCAGCGTGTCGCTGATCATCATCATGATCGGCACGAACAAGGTCACCGAGTGGGGCGTACTGGACAACCGCAGCCAAGTGGCGGCGGCCGAGGTCTCCTTGCTCGCGCTCACCGTGGCACTGAACACCTACCCCTACGTGAGCGCGGGGCGGTGGTTCGACGCCGCCGTCCACGCAGTCGCTCCGGTGATGATCGGCGTCGCGCTGCTCATCCACGACGCCGCGAGCGCGCGGTACGGGCGCGCGATCAGCTACGCCACCGAGCAGGTACGGAACCTGCCCGACCCGATCGGGCACGATCCCTTGCCCGAACGCTCCCCGGAGGACACTGGGTCCGGTGACAACGCTGCCCTCCGCGTGAATTTCCAAGCCCCTTTGGCGCACAGCGCGCACAGCTAGGTATTGCGCAGCGGCGCAACGCTAGTCGTGGCCGCGCGAGTGCCGCCCGCGGCACCGTACCGGCGACCGCGATCCGCCCCGCCGATCCCGGCGCTTCCCGCATTCAGTACGGGGAGCGCCGTTCGACCGCGTCCTTGGCCTCTTTCAAGCCGCATCCGGTGAGCTCGCGATACCGCTTGATCGCCTGAATCTTCTTGCCCTGCATTATGAGTGCGTCGATCTCCGCCAAGCCGTCGCCGCGCGGAACCGACGGCACGGCAGGCACCGGCGCGACCGGCGCCGGTGCCTCGATGCCCAAATGGGCCATGATCAGATCGAGCTTGGCGTGCAACGCGTCGACCTTGCGCTCCAAGCGCCGGTTGGCAAACATGAACCGATCGTAATCACCGGCGCGGTTCAGGCCGCGTCGAGCACGGCGTCGGCCAAACTCGGCATGACCTCGAAGCGTGCGAGATCACCGGCCAGCTGCAACAGCCGGTCGACGCACCGCGCACCGGTCACCAGCCGTAGCCTGCGACCGCTCTGGACCAGCACGGAGCGCGCGTCGATCAGGACGTTCAGCCCGGCGACGCCGAAGAACGTGACCTTCGACAGATCGATCACCACCACGGGCGCCGCCGCGCCCAGCGAACCGATCAGTCTGCGGCGGAACACCTCGACGGTGTACTGGTCGACCTCGCCCGCGAGCGCGCAGAGGGTGACGAATTCGCTCGGGGCGGTAACGGAGATCTTGAGCCGCTCGGCCGGGTGATCGGCGTTGCGAGCGGCGGGGAGAACGTACGTGGGATTGGCCAAGCCTGTCGACATGAGGACCTCGGTCAAGTCGCCCGGAGCGGTCTAGCGCGAGATGCTCACGGGTGATGAGGCGCTCCGGAAGATACACCCGCCGGAACTAGGCTGTTTGCTCAACCCTCACGAAGGACTACCCCCGTGCGAATGCCGCCACACCCGAACTACGCGGACTTCTCCCGGCGTTCCGGCCGCTGCGCCTTGCGCGGCACGATGGTGGGCAGCACGTTGTCGTTGACGGTGTCCGCGTTGACGACCACCTTGGCGACGTCGTCGCGGCTGGGGATGTCGTACATGGCGGGCTGCAGCACTTCCTCCATGATCGCCCGCAGACCGCGCGCGCCGGTGCCGCGCAGGATCGCCTGGTCGGCGACGGCCTCCAGCGCGTCATCGGTGAACTCGAGATCGACCCCGTCCATCTCGAACAACCGGACGTACTGCTTGACCAGCGCGTTCTTCGGCTCGGAGAGGATCTTGACCAGCGATTCCTTGTCCAGGTTGGTCACCGAGGCGACCACCGGCAGACGGCCGATGAACTCGGGGATCAGGCCGAACTTGATCAGATCCTCCGGCATGACGTCGGCGAAGTGGTCGGTGGTGTCGATCTCGGCCTTGGACCGCACCTCGGCGCCGAATCCGATGCCGCGATGACCGGTGCGGTCGGAGATGATCTTCTCCAGCCCCGCGAACGCGCCCGCCACGATGAACAGCACATTGGTGGTGTCGATCTGGATGAACTCCTGGTGCGGGTGCTTGCGACCGCCCTGCGGCGGCACACTCGCCTGGGTGCCCTCCAGGATCTTCAGCAGCGCCTGCTGCACGCCCTCACCGGAGACGTCGCGGGTGATCGACGGGTTCTCGCTCTTGCGGGCGATCTTGTCGACCTCGTCGATGTAGATGATGCCGGTCTCGGCGCGCTTGACGTCGTAGTCGGCGGCCTGGATCAGCTTCAGCAGGATGTTCTCGACGTCCTCGCCGACGTATCCGGCCTCGGTGAGCGCGGTGGCGTCGGCGATGGCGAACGGCACGTTCAGCATCTTCGCCAACGTCTGGGCCAGATAGGTCTTGCCGCAGCCGGTGGGACCCAGCATCAGGATGTTGGACTTGGCCAGCTCGACGGTCTCACCGCGGCTGTCGCGACCCTTGTCACCGGCCTGGATGCGCTTGTAATGGTTGTAGACGGCCACCGCGAGAGTGCGCTTGGCGGTGTCCTGCCCGATGACGTAGTTCTCCAGGAAGTCCCGGATCTCGGCGGGCTTGGGCAGCTCATCGAGCTTGACCTCGCTCGATTCGGCGAGTTCCTCCTCGATGATCTCGTTGCAGAGATCGATGCACTCGTCGCAGATGTACACCCCTGGTCCCGCAATGAGCTTCTTGACCTGCTTCTGGCTCTTTCCGCAGAACGAGCACTTCAGCAGATCGCCGCCATCTCCGATGCGCGCCATCTCGTGGGTCCCTACTTCCTTGTCCGCGTGCAACCGTCCGTCCAGGTTGCCAGCTGTCCACCACTTTCGCAGCCGCAAACGCATCGGCTGATTCCCGAACCGGTGGGCAGTGCTGTCAACCGGGAGCAAAGGTCCCTAGGTCGACCGTACCCGGTGTTCGGGATGGAGGTCGACAACTCGCGCATGTTTCTCGCGCGGGTTGTGCGAGTTGTCACGACGCCGAAAGGCGATCCGCCCGCCGGACCGGCGACCAAGTCCTCCCGGACCGCCCGGCGCGCCGTCGCCGGGTTCGAACACATTCTCGAACTCGGCGGCGCGTGAGCGGCCCCGGCCGGGCAGCATACCGGGGTGGCATACTTCCCGGCCGGAATTCCCTGTTGCGAAGCAATTTACAAGCGAATCACCGCCGGGAACGGCGATTCGCCCCGTCGTCCCGGCCCGGCCGGAGACGACTATTCGCGACTTATTTCTGCGCGCTGAGCTTGCGGTAGTCGAACACCGTGTCGATGATCCCGTACTCCTTGGCCTCTTCGGCCGTCAGGATCTTGTCGCGGTCGGTGTCCTTGCGGATGGTGTCGGCGTCCTTGCCGGTGTGCCGCGCGAGCGTGGTCTCCATCAGGCGGCGCATGCGCTCGATCTCGGCGGCCTGGATCTCCAGGTCCGACACCTGACCCTGGATGCCGCCCTCCAGCGACGGCTGATGGATCAGCACGCGGGCGTTGGGCAGGCAGGCCCGCTTGCCGGGGGTGCCCGCGGCCAGCAGCACGGCCGCGGCCGAGGCGGCCTGGCCGAGGCAGACCGTGGCGACGTCGGCGCGCACGTACTGCATGGTGTCGTAGATGGCCATCAGCGAGGTGAACGAGCCACCCGGCGAGTTGATGTACATGGTGATGTCGCGGTCGGGGTCCAGCGACTCCAGCACCAGCAGCTGCGCCATGATGTCGTTGGCCGAGGCGTCGTCCACCTGCACGCCGAGGAAGATGATGCGCTCCTCGAACAGCTTGTTGTACGGGTTGGACTCCTTGACGCCGAAGCTCGAGTGCTCGATGAACGACGGCAGGATGTAGCGAGCCTGCGGGCTCTGCGGTGCGATGCCGGACAGGCCGGCGCGCGGGTCGATCGAATTGGCCATCTTCGTCTCCAAAGTCGGTGCGGCGGCCGGACGTTCGAGGTGTCCGGGGGCCTGTGGGTGATCCGGTGCGTTACTTCTTGGCGCCGTTGGCCTGATTCGCGTGGCTGATCACGTGGTCGATGAAGCCGTACTCCAGGGCTTCGGACGCGGTGAACCAGCGGTCGCGGTCGGCGTCGGCGGTGACCTGCTCGACCGACTTGCCGGTGTGCAGCGCCTGCAGCTCGTTCAGCTCCCGCTTCGTGTGCGCGAACTGCTCGGCCATGATCGCGATGTCGGCCGCCGAGCCGCCGATGCCCGCGGAGGGCTGGTGCATCATGATGCGCGCGTGCGGCAGCGCGTAGCGCTTGCCCTTGGTGCCCGCGGTGAGCAGGAACTGCCCCATCGACGCTGCCAGGCCCATGCCGTAGGTGGCGATGTCGCACTCGGCGAACTGCATCGTGTCGTAGATGGCCATGCCCGCGGTCACCGAGCCGCCCGGCGAGTTGATGTAGAGCGAGATGTCCCTGGTGGGATCCTCCGCCGACAGCAGCAGGATCTGCGCGCACAGCTTGTTCGCGATGTCGTCGTCGACCTGCGTGCCGAGGAAGATGATGCGCTCACGCAGCAGGCGCTCGTACACCGAATCACTGAGGTTGAGACCAGCAGTCGCGGTTGTCATGACCCCTGCCTGGTTGATTGTCACGGATACCTGCCTTCTCTCGCCGGCTCGTTGCGGATTGCCACATAGCCATCACTGGTTGGGTACGCCGCATCCGGTCGGACCGGGCGTATCCACCTTGCCGTCACAAACAGTAACGAAGCAGGGCGGCACCGAACTCCCGGTACCGCCCTTTCTTCGCTCACAGCGCAATCAGCGCACCTCACGGGCGTCGATCACGCCGACATTCCATGGAATTATTCGGCGTCCGCCGCGGCGGTCTCCGCGACGGCGTCCTCGTCCGCCGAATCGGCGGGCGCGCCGAACATTTCGGTGGTGTCCACCGGGTTGCCCGCGGAGTCGGTGACGGTCACCTTGCCGACCACGCCCGCCAGCGCCTTGCCGCGGCGCACGTCCGCGAACACCGCGCCGAGCTGACCGGCCTGCTGCACCTGCTGGATGAACTGCTCCGGCGACATGCCGTAGCGCTGCGCCTGGAACAGGATCCGCTCGGTGAGCTCCTCCTGACCGACCTGGGTGCCCTCCGCCTCGGCGATCGCGTCCAGCAGCAGCTGGGTCTTCACCGACTTCTCGGCGGACTCCTTGGTCTCGGCGTCGAACTCCTCGCGGGTGCTGCCCTGCGCCGCGAGCGCCTCGGCGAACTTGGCCTCGTCGTGGTCGAAGCCGTGCACCGCGTCGTGGGTCACGGCGTCGATCTCGGCCTTGACCACGGCGTCGGGCAGCGGCACCTCGACCTGCTCGAGCAGGGTCTCCAGCACCTTGTCGCGGATCTCGCCCGCCTGCTGCACCTTCTTGACCCGCTCCACGCGGCCGCGCAGGTCGGCCTTCAGCTCGTCCAGGGTGTCGAATTCGCTGGCCAACTGCGCGAACTCGTCGTCGGCCTCGGGCAGCTCCCGCTCCTTGACGGTCTGCACGGTGACGGTGATGACCGCCTCCTTGCCCGCGTGCTCACCCGCGACCAGCGTCGAGGTGAACTCCTTCGACTCGCCCGCCGACAATCCGACCAGCGCCTCGTCCAGGCCCTCGATGAGCTGACCGGAGCCGACCTCGTGGGACAGGCCGGTGGTGGCGGCCTCGGCCACCTCCTGGCCGTCCACGGTCGCGGAGAGGTCGATGGAGACGAAGTCGCCGTCGCGCACCGGACGCTCGACACCGGACAGGGTGCCGAAGCGCTGGCGCAGCGACTGCAGCTGCTCCTCGATGTCCTCGTCGCCGACGGTGAACGCGTCGACGGTGACCGCGATGCTCTCGTAGTCCGGCAGGGCGATCTCCGGACGCACGTCGACCTCGGCGGTGAAGGCGAGCTCCTGGCCGTCCTCGATCTTGGTGATCTCGATCTCGGGCTGCCCGATGACCTTCACCTCGGAGGTGGTGACGGCCTCGCTGTAGCGGCCGGGCAGCGCGTCGTTGACGACCTGCTCCAGGATCGCGCCGCGGCCGAGACGGGCCTCGAGCAGCTTCGCGGGCGCCTTACCCGGACGGAAGCCGGGGATGCGGACCTGCTTGGCCAGCGCCTTGTACGCACGGTCGAAATCCGGCTTCAGCTCATCGAAGGGCACCTCGACATTGATCCGGACCCGGGTCGGGCTCAGCTGCTCGACGGTGCTCTTCACGGACATGCTCCTTGTTCGTTGTTCGTACTGGTTGACGTTCGGTCTGCGGCGCCCACCCGCACTCCGGAGTCGGAATGGCGGACCAGGCGGCCCTACGCTGGCTGCCGCGCTCCCCCACCGGCGCCGATCCGAACCGGAGTCCCGGCCTCGGCCGAGACGACGAGGGGTGCGGCGTACGCCACGCATCCCGACCAGGTTAGTTGACCGGTCCGGCGGGCCTGCACCCGGCGGTGGCTCGGCGGGCCGCGCGGACCCGGGCTACTTGCCCACCGAGACGGCGTCGGTGACGAAGACCAGCGTCTCGTACGGCGCGATGCCCCGCCCGCCCGCTCCGTAGCCCAGCTCGGGCGGCACGATCAGCAGGCGGCGCGAGCCCTCCCGCACGCCGACGAGCCCTTGGTCCCAGCCGTCGATGACCTGGCCGCCGCCCAGGGTGAGCTGGAACGGCTTGCCGCGATTGAACGAGCTGTCCAGCGTCTTCTTGTCCGACCAGGTCACCAGCGCGTAGTTCATGGTCAGCGCCTGGCCGGGCTCGGCGCCGGGCCCGCTGCCCTCGATCAGGTCCTCGACGATCAGTTGCCGGGGCGGGTCGCAGTCGTCCGGGATGGTGACGGTCGGCGCGGCGCCGAAGTCGCCGGTGACCCGGATGTCCGCGGCGGTGCACTCGCGGCCCTTGCTCGGGGTGGCCGGGCGCTGCGCAACGGAAGGCCCGGCCGCCGCGGTGGTGTTCGTCGGGGAGACCGTCGCGGTGGACGGTTCGTCGTCCGAGCCGCAACCCGCCAGCGCGATGGTCGTCGCGGCGAGGACGCCGATCCCGATGATCCTTCCGAGTATGTGCATGCCGCGGACCCTAGACCACGTGCGCAGGGTCCGCTCGGCCGGGCGGGAGAGCCTCCCGCCGCGCGCGTGCGACGAGCCGCGGCGGCGAAGCTCGCTAGGCTGGCGGTGAATTCTCCATCCGGCGTTGCCGATTCCGGTCGGTGACCGTGCACGACCCCCGGGACAGTGGGCCCTCGAGGCGCCGCTGTCCCCGATGCCCCGAGTGTGAGGAGAGTCGGCGCATGACCCATATGGCAAGTGCAGGTGGCGATACTTCGGCGGACAACGTCGCCAGTACCGGCGGTCGAACCGTCGCCCCCCGTCCCTACCACCTGGCGGACGCGCCGGGCCCACTGCGACGCGACGAGTTGACCGCGATCGACGCGTGGTGGCGCGCGGCCAACTATCTCGCGGTCGGCCAGATCTACCTGATGGCCAACCCGCTGCTGCGCGAACCGTTGCGGCCCGAGCACATCAAGCCGCGGCTGCTCGGGCACTTCGGCACCGTGCCCGGCCTGAACCTGGTCTGGGCGCACGCCAACCGCGCGATCCGGCAGCGCGGCCTGAACGCCGTCTTCGTCGCGGGCCCCGGGCACGGCGGTCCAGGACCGAACGCGTGCGCCTGGCTGGAGGGCACCTACTCCGAGTACTACAGCCACATCCCGCGCGACGCCGCGGGCATGGGCGCGCTGTTCCACCAGTTCTCCTTCCCCGGCGGGGTGCCGAGTCACTGCGCGCCGGAGACGCCGGGTTCGTTCCACGAGGGCGGCGAACTCGGCTACTCGCTGCTGCACGCGTTCGGCGCCGCCCTGGACCATCCCGACCTCACCGTGTTCTGCGTGATCGGTGACGGCGAGGCGGAGACCGGGCCGCTGGCTACCAGCTGGCATGCGAACAAGTTCCTCAACCCGGCCCGCGACGGCGCGGTGCTGCCGATCCTGGCGCTGAACGAGTACAAGATCGCCAACCCGACCATCCTGGCGCGCATCCCGGAAGCGGAACTGCTCGCCCTGCTGCGCGGATACGGCTACGAGCCGATCGTCGTCGCGGGCGACGACCCCGCCGCGGTCCACCAGGCGATGGCGGCGGCGGTGGACACGAGCATGGAAAGCATCGGCCGGATCCAGCGCGCCGCGCGCGGCGGCGCCGACGGGGCGCGGACGACCTGGCCGATGATCGTGCTGCGCACCCCGAAGGGCTGGACCTGTCCGCCGACGGTGGACGGCGACCAGGTCGAGGGCACCTTCCGCGCGCACCAGGTGCCGCTGCCCGGCGCCCGCGCCGACGCCGAGCACCGCGCCGCGCTGGAGCAGTGGCTGCGGTCCTACCGGCCCGAGGAACTGTTCGACGAGGACGGCGGACCGGTACCGGAGCTGACCGACCAGGTGCCGCACGGCGATCGGCGGATGAGCGCCAATCCGGTCGCCAACGGCGGCACGCTGCTGCGCGACCTGCGCTTGCCGGACTGGCGCGATTTCGCCGTCGAGGTCGCCGCGCCGGGCGCGACCCGGCACGAGGCGACCAGGGTGCTCGGTACCTGGTTGCGCGAGGTCACCAGGAACAACCCGGACAACTTCCTCACCTTCGCGCCCGACGAACTGGCCAGCAACCGGCTCCAGGACATCCTCGACGTCACCGGCCGGGCCTGGCAGGCCGAGATCGACGCCCGCGACGAGAAGCTCGACCCCGCCGGGCGGGTGATCGAGGTGCTGTCCGAGCACATGTGCCAGGGCCTGTTGGAGGGTTATCTGCTGACCGGCAGGCACGGCGTGTTCACCTGTTACGAGGCGTTCATCCACATCGTCGACGCCATGTTCAACCAGCACGCCAAATGGCTCGACGCCAGTGCGGCGGTGCCCTGGCGGCGCCCGATCCCCAGCCTGAACTATCTGCTGTCCTCGCACGTCTGGCGTCAGGACCACAACGGCTTCACCCATCAGGACCCCGGCTTCCTGGACGTGGTGCTGAACAAGAAGCCCTCCATCGTGCGGGTCTACCTGCCGCCGGACGCCAACACCCTGCTGTCCACCTACGACCACTGCCTGCGCTCGCGGCACTACGTGAACGTGGTGGTCGCGGGCAAGCAGCCGCAGGCCGACTGGCTGTCGGTGACCGAAGCCGCCGAGCACTGCGCCCGCGGGATCGGCATCTGGCCGTGGGCCTGCCACCGCGACGAGGCGGGCAGCACGCCGGACGTGGTGCTCGCCTGCGCGGGCGACGTGCCGACCCTGGAGACCTTGGCCGCGGCCGCGATCCTGCGCGAACGACTGCCCGACCTGCGTGTGCGGGTGATCAATGTGGTCGACCTGATGCGATTGCAGCCGCGCGACGAGCATCCGCACGGGCTGCCCGACCGCGAGTTCGACACGCTGTTCACCCGGGACCGGCCGGTCGTCTTCGCCTTCCACGGCTATCCCTGGCTGGTCCACCGGCTGACCTATCGGCGCACCAACCACGGCGAACTCCATGTGCGCGGTTACAAGGAGCGCGGCACCACGACCACTCCGTTCGACATGGTGATGCTCAACGACCTGGACCGCTACCACTTGGTGATGGACGTGATCGATCGCGTGCCGAGTCTGCGCGAGCGCGCCGCGGGGCTGCGGCAGGAGATGGTCGACGCGCGATGGACGGCACGCGCGTGGACCAGGGAACACGGCGCCGACATTCCGGAGGTCGCGGAGTGGAGCTGGCCCTATCAGCGAGGCTGAGAGGCGGAAACCACGGCCACCCGCAGCCGGGTCGGCCCGCCGCCGCGGACAAGTAATACGATCGTCCGTATGGATGAGGACGGGGCCGGGCGCACCGCCGAGATCACCGACAAGCGGCTGCTGCGCGGCGCGCGAACTCGCGCCACCGTGCTGCGCCACGCGGTCGACCTCGCCTCACTGGACGGGTTGGAGGGCCTCAGCTTCGGCAGGCTGGCCGCCGAGACCGGAATGAGCAAAGCGGGGATCCAAACCCTCTTCCGCACCAAAGAAGCGCTGCAACTGGCCGCCGTCGACCACGCGCGCGACCGGTTCGTGGCGGCCGTGGTGGAACCGGCCCGGTCCGAGCCGCACGGGGTGGCTCGCCTGCGCGCCCTGATCGAGCATTGGATGGTCTACGCCGAGACGCCACTGTTCGCGGGCGGATGCTTCCGTGTCGCGACGATGGCCGAGTACGACAGCAAACCGGGGCCGGTCCGCGACGCCCTGTTCCGCGATCAGCGCGCCTGGGTGCGACTGCTGGCGCGCGAGTTGCGCGCGGCGGCAGCCGCGGGCGAGATCGCCGGACTGGACGCGGATCTGGCCGCCTTCCAGATCGACGCCGTGCTCTGCGCGACCAATACCGCGCTGCGGGTGGGCGACCCGGAGGCCGGCGACCGCGCCCGCCGCATCGTCGAGGGATTCCTCCAACCGTCGTGAGCGCCTCCTATATCGCTCGGGCATGACGCGCACCGCCTCGTGAAAAGCCCGAGAGATTCGGAACCTTCGGACAAAATCCCCTGCCGCCTTGTATCTTGCGGACAACGCGTCCAACGCGTTTCCGTAGCAATTCCCCATCCGTCGCCGTTGCCGGAGGGCGCGCAGAAGGGCGGTTCCCCATGAACCATGCAGCCGAAGCAACCGGATTGGAAATCCTAGGCGCGATACTGATGGTGGCCTGGATGGTCGTCATGTGGGCAGCCGTCGCCGTTCTGGTCGTCGCCTTGCGTAGACCGTTGCGGCCGTGGATGTTCCACACCGCGCTCGGTGTCATCGCACTGGGCGTGATCGCCCAGATCGGCCACTTCCAGGAGCACGTGGCCCAGGTCGGGTACTGGATCCAGCACCCGAACTCCCCGGCCTGGATGACCCCATGGGGCACCGGTTTGGCCAACGGATTCGCTCAGGTCAACCACATGAAGCCCGCGCTAGGCATGGAAATCCTGCACTTGGTCGGCAACTTCCACTTCCTCGCCGGACTGGTCGGCGTCGCGCTGATCACCCACCACGCCGTGGAGAGCAAGGCGCGCAAGTGGGGACGGATGGGCGTGCTGATGCAGGGTATCCACGGGCTCGAGCATCTCGCGCTCACGCTGACGGTCGCGTTCGGCACCAAGGCGATCGGGCTGTCGACCATCTTCGGGCTGCTCGATCCCGGCCCCGGCGCGGCGACCTACCGGATCTGGTGGCACTTCCTGGCCAACGTGATCGGCACGACCATCTTCGCCCTCGCGCTGTACCACCTGTGGCGCGAACGCGCGACGATCGCGGCCGCGTTCCGCGACCCGGCGGCCGCGAAGCCGAGTCGTGCGCCCGCGGCGGCCAAGGACGCGGTGGCTCCGGCCTACGCGGCGGTCACCGAAGCCTGATCGAGACAGGTCCCGCACGCCCGCACCGAAAAGTCGTGCGGGATTCCAGACAACGACAGCATTCGCTACGGCCAGGACCGTAGCGGCAATCCGAAAGAAGAGGGCGTCCGCCATCCCGGCGGGCGCCCTTTTCGCATACCGGCCCGTTCCCGCTGGACAATCGCGGCACGGTCGACGGGCGGCTTCTTCGAACACGGCCGCCGCGCCCTCGTGCGCCCACTGGTCGTGGCGATACCGCTACCTCGTCACGATCGGTCCCTGCCACCCTTCGCTTTCTTCGGCTCCCGCCTCCTGAGGCATCCGCACGCCTGACAAGTCGACACCTCGGAAATTGCGCGGACGCGGCCCGGGGAAGGCACGTCCGCGCTGGACGCGACGTCAGCCCCGGCCAGGAAGACAGTTCACCCTTCCCAGACGTGAGAAAGCACTCGACAAGATATCGACCCGTCCATTAATGTGACGTTATCCAACGGCACGATAGATAGGGACTCGCCGGTCGGACCACAACCGGACCGATCCCGATCCCGAGGTGGCGAGATGAACGGACGCGAACGATGACCGGCATCACGCCGCACCAGCGACGGACACAGACCTGGCTCGTCCGCCCGCTGATCGTGAGTGCGATAGCGGCCACGCCGGACACCCCGGCGCCGGCCGAGGCACTGGCCGGGCCCGACGCGAGCGTCGCGGCACCGCGCCCCGCAGCCCCGGGCCGCCACGGACACGACAGGCCGGGCTCTCCCCCTCCCGACGACCGGGACCGAGCCGAACGACACCGCGCCGCGGAC
>NZ_JABLTE010000146.1 GCF_013315795.1 Nocardia barduliensis | reverse complement strand
GTGGGCGGGGGCACCAAAGGCGGGCTGTGGACCCGGATCGTTTCCGACGTGACCGGCCTGCCCCAGCAATTGCCCGCCGACACCGTCGGCGCGAGCCTCGGTGACGCGCTGCTCGCGGCCGAAGCCGCCGGAATCGACACCTCCGCCTGGAATCCCGTCGTGGACACCGTGCGGCCTTATCCTGAGCACACCGCGAAATACGAAGAGTACTACCGGCACTACCGCGATCTGTACGACCGCACCACGACGGTCGCGCACTTCCTGGCGGCCGAACAGCACCGTGCCGAAGCGCCTTCCTGATCGCGGACAGCCATGCGAGGATGCACGGTTACTTCGCGGAACGATGACGAGGATGCCATGCCCACGATCACTCTGACCCAGCACAATTTCGACTCCGTGGTCACGTCTCATCCCATCGTGCTCGTGGATTGGTGGGCCGGTTGGTGTGGGCCGTGTCAGCACTTCGCGCCCGTGTACGAGGCGTCGTCGGACCGGCACCCGGAGATCGTGCACGGCAAGGTCGACACCGAGGCCGAGCCCGCGTTGAGCGCCACCGCGCGGGTCACGCAGTATCCGACGCTCATGGCGTTCCGAGAGGGTGTGCTGGTCTATTCCGAGGCGGGTGCGCTGGCGGCGGACGCGCTGGAAGATCTGGTGCAGCAGATCCTCTGGCTCGACATGGACCAGGTCCGGCGCGAGCTGGCCCGGCACGCCGACGCCGGGCAACTCGCCGCGGCGGGCGCGTCCGGCGCCGCCCACCGTGCCGGACTCGCGCCCGGCACGCCCCGATACGGCTGGCCGGGTCTGTGACGGCGCCGGGCGCGGAGCTGTGGCGGCTGGACGGCCGCCGAACTCGGTCGGTCAGCGCGGAGAATCCGACCGGGGCGCCCGGCGAGGGCGCGCGGGCCACCGACGGCACCGGAGCGCACGCGGCTCGGCTACTGGGCGCGGGGTGGAAGGTCTCCCCTTCCATCGCGCTGGCCGATGGCGCCACCGCCACGCTGGCCGATGTTTCCGGACCTGGCGTGTTCCGGCATTTCTGGTTGACCACCGAGCGTTCCGTGTTGCGCGGGCTGACGCTGCGGATGACCTGGGACGACGCACAGCGGCCCGCGATCGAGCTGCCACTGGGCGCCTTCTTCTGCAACGGGTGGGGCGAGCTGGCCCTGCTGAGTTCGGAGATGGTGGTTGTCGCGCCCGCGGGCGGGCTGAACAGCTACTGGGCCATGCCCTTCCGGCATCGGGCGCGCATCACGCTGGAGAACAGGTGCGGTCGCGACGTTCCGGTGTACTACCAAGCGACCTACACCGAAGAGGACGTGCCGGACAGCGCGGGGTACCTGTACACCCGGTGGACGCGCACGACCGGTGTGGGCACGCCCGCCGTGCACACGATCGTCGACGCGGCGCCGGGGCCGGGCCGCTACGTCGGCACGTACCTCGCCATCCGCCCGAACGCCCCGGGATGGTGGGGCGAGGGCGAAGTCAAGTTCTTCCTCGACGGAGACGCCGATCACCCCACTATCTGCGGGACCGGTACCGAGGACTATTTCGGCGGGGCCTGGAATTTCGATCTCGACGGCACGTACCGGACATATTCCACGCCCTATCTCGGGCTGCACCAAGTGCTGCCGCCGGAACAGATCTACCGTCCGGATCAGCGGTTCGGCATGTACCGCTGGCACGTGCGCGACCCGATCTGTTTCGAGCGCGCGCTCCGGGTCACCGTGCAGGCGCTGGGGTGGCAGGACGCGCAGACCTATCTCCCCTTGGCGGACGCCGACATCGCGACCACCGCCTGGTGGTATCAGGCCTGATCGGGGTCGTCGGTCTCCGGTGCGTCCAGCGCCAGCAGTTCGTCGGCGCGCGCCAGCGCCGCGTCCATGCTCGCGGTGAGACCGTCCATCAGGGTCAGGCCGTCCAGCAGTCCGGCGAGATCGTCCTGCACCGCACGCAGCTCCGCGATCGCCGGGTCGACCGGGAACCACGCGACCGATTCGCGCCACCACGGGTCATCGGAGAGCCATGCCCACAGCACGTCCCGCACCAGCACCGGGTCGGAGGTGTACAGCTGGAAGGTCCGCGTGGCAGATCCGGCCCGGTGCTCGAGTTCGTAGACGCCGTCGGGCAGCATCCGGGCCCGGATGTCGTGCAGATCGGCACGGCTGAGTTCGAGAATGGCGTGTTCCGCGCCCGCCGGTTCGTCGATCAGGTCGCCGAGCGCGTCCTCGGTCAGTTCCGGCAGCGGCGTCCCGTCTCCCGTGCGGATGCGCACGTCGGTGGGGTCGATGCTCATCGCGCCAGTCTGCACGATGCGCGTGCCGAATACCCGAAACGCCCCGGGGTCGGCCGGCTCGGGGCAAGGTGGTCGGTATGGCCCTTCTGCCGAGTACCGACGCCGGGAGCCCGGCTCGACCGGGGTGGACCCGGTGACGACGGTCGCGGGAGTCGACAGCTCCACCCAGTCGTGCAAGGTGGTCGTCTGCGACGCCGACAGCGGCGAGGTCATCGCGCGAGGGCAGGCCACGCACCCGGAGGGCACCGAGGTCGCCCCGGCCGCGTGGTGGGACGCGCTGCGGACAGCGGGCGCGGGATTGCTCGAGCGTGCCGATGCGATCGCGGTCGCGGGGCAGCAGCACGGCCTGGTCGCCTTGGACGCCGCGGGTGTTCCGGTCCGAGATGCTCTGCTGTGGAACGATCTGCGCTCCGCGGCCGCGGCAACGGAGCTGATCACCGATCTCGGCGGGCCGGACGCGTGGGCCGCTGCGGTCGGCAGCGTGCCGGTGGCCTCGTTCACCGTCGCCAAACTGCGCTGGCTGGCCGATCACGAACCGCAGCTCGCCGACCGCACCGCCCGCGTCCTGCTGCCGCACGACTACCTGACCTGGCGGCTGCGGGGCGGCGAACCCGGACGCATTGTCGCGCCGACCACCGATCGCGGTGACGCTTCCGGCACCGGATACTGGGCACCCGCCGACAACGTCTATCGGGAAGACCTGCTCGCCATGGCGTTTCGTGGACGAACGCCCGAGCTGCCCCGCGTCCTCGGCCCGCAGGAGCCGGCCGGGCGCACACCGTCGGGCACACTCGTCGCCGCCGGAACGGGTGACAACGCCGGGGCCGCGCTGGGGCTGGGAATCAGCGAGGGTGATGTGGTGGTCTCGCTCGGCACCAGCGGGACGGTCTTCGCCCGCTCCGAGCGCGCCTGCGCCGACCCGAGCGGCGCGGTCGCCGGATTCGCGGACGCCACCGGAGCGTTCCTGCCGCTGGTCTGCACGCTCAACGCCGCGCGCGTCCTCACCTCGGTCGCCGACCTGCTCGGCGTGGATCTGCCCACGCTGGAAGCGCTCGCCGCGCAGGCGCCGCCGGGCGCGGACGGCCTGGTCCTGCTGCCGTACCTCACCGGTGAGCGCACACCGGACCTGCCGCACGCCACGGGCAGTCTGCACGGCCTGCGACCGGAGGCTATGCGGCCCGCGACGGTCGCCCGGGCTGCCTTCGAAGGCGTGCTGTGTCATCTCGCCGACGCGCTCGACCACCTCACCGGCATCGGGGTCCGGCCGCGACGGGTGCTGCTGATCGGCGGCGCCGCGCGCTCACGGCTGGTCGGGACGATCGCCGCCCAGGTCTTCGGCGTCACTGTGACGGTGCCGGAACCGGCGGAGTACGTCGCGCTCGGCGCCGCGCGCCAGGCCGCGTGGGCACTGAGCGGCGCGGCCCGGCCGCCCGCTTGGCCCGCGCGTACGGCCGCGGAGATCTCCGCGCCGTCCGACGCGGCGGCCGGGCGCGCGATCCGCGCCGAGTACCGGCAAGCCCGCCGGGCACTGTACGACTGACCACGGCATTCGCCGGAATCCCGCTCGGCCCGGCTCGCCGCGTCACCGGCCGTATCGCCTCTCCGGTCGCTGATTTTCGTCGCCGGGTGGCGCCCCGACTCCGGGCGCGGTTGGATCACCCTCGTCGAAGAGAGGTGGACACATGACCGATACCCTGGTGCGAAGGGCGGTGACGGCGGAACGAACGGAACTCGCCGAAATATTGGCCGGACTGGACGCCGCGAGCTGGGACGCGCCGACCCTGTGCGAGGGCTGGCGGGTACGCGAGGTCGTCGCGCACATCACCATGCCGTATCGCCTGTCGAGCGCGCGCTTCGCGCTGGGGATGCTCGCCGCGTTCGGGAACTTCAACCGCATGGCCGACCGCACCGCCCGGGTGGACGCCGCCACGCTCAGCGCTACGGATCTGCTGAAATCGCTGTGGGACAACGTCGACCATCCGTGGCGGCCACCGGGCGGCGGGCTCACCAACGCGTTGAGCCACGATGTGATCCACGGCCTGGACATCACGGTGGCGCTCGGCCTGGATCGCCGGGTGCCCGAGGAGCGGATGCGCCTGGTCCTGGACACGATCGATCCGAAGACCGTCAAGCTGTTCGGCGCCAAGCTCGGCGGCATCGAACTGCGCGCCGACGACCTGGACTTCACCTACGGCTCCGGGACGGTGCTCTCGGGGCACGCCCAAGACCTGCTGCTCGTCCTCTGCGGCCGCAAACTGCCCGCCGGACATCTGCGGGGCGAACCAGCCGAGCGGTTCACCGTGCCCGAATGAACCCGGGTGCCGCTCTCACCGGTCGGCTGCGGCCAGTTCGCGCAGGTAGGCCGCTGTTTCGTCATCGTCGGGAAAATACGCCTCGACGGCGACCTCGTCGAGCGTCATGTCGAAGGCCGCGCCGAAGGTAGTGATCGTGCTGAAGAACGAGAGTTCCGCGTCGCGATGGCGCAGCCGGATCGGCAACGCGATGTCCGCCGGGTCATTGTCCGCGCCGCCCGGGGAGCCATAGGAGCGCAATTCCTCGTAGAGCTTCGCCAGTTCGGTGTCCCCGGCCGCCATGACCTGGCGGGCCAGGCGGGGCAGCAGGAACGCCCGGACCTGTTCGAGGTTGCGCAGCCGGGGCGCGAAGCCGCCGGGGTGCAGACCCAGCCGCATCATATTGATCGGCGGTTCGAGCAGATCCGGGTCCACGCCGTCGAAGAACACCTCCACGCAGTCGTTGGCCTGGACCAGATTCCAGCGCTGGTCCACCGCGAGCGCCGGATACGGTTCGTGCAGACGCAGGACCCGCTGCACGGCGTCGCGGGCGCGCCGCAGCGCGGGATCGGTCCACTCGCGCCGCCGGAACTCCGGCGCGTGTCCCGCGGCGATCAGTACGCGGTTGCGTTCGCGCAGCGGGATGTCCAGCTGTTCGGCCAGGTGCAGCACCATGGATCGGCTGGGTATCGTGCGGCCGGTCTCGACGAAGCTGACGTGCCGCGCGGACACCTCCGCCTGGATGGCCAGATCGAGCTGGCTCAGCTTCCGCCGGTGCCGCCACTCCCGCAGCAGCTCCCCGGCCGGTCGATCACCGTTCATCGGCCCAGTATCGCGACGTCCGGTTCGCGTCAGCCATTACATGGCAGGTAATCGACACTCTCGTTCGGCGACTGTCAGTCTCGGCGGCATGACGAACGACAACGTGACATTGCGCAATAAGGAACTGGCTCTCCGAGGCTTCCGGGAATTCGCGGCGGGCAACATCGAAGTGCTTCGGACGCTGCTGCACGACGACTTCCTCGAGCACAGCCCCGGAAACCCCTCCGGCAAGGACGCTTTCATCGACTTCATCGCCCAGGCACCCGTGGCGGGGTCGGCATTGGAGCTGGCACGGGTGATCGCCGACGACGACTACGTGGTCATGCACTACCGCATGGTCCCGCCGGACGGGGAGCCGGACCTAGCGGTTGTCGACATCTGGCGGATGGTCGACGGGAAGATCGTGGAGCACTGGGACGTGGTTCAACCGGTGCCCGACCCCGCGGAGGTCCCGCACGGCATGTTCTGACCCGCGCGCCGACGACTACAACCTGCGCCGGGTGTACTTGCACATGATCGAGGAGTACACCCGGCACAACGGCCACGCGGATCTGTTACGCGAGCGGATCGACGGTGTCACCGGCGTCCGACGGGCACCGGCGCGCCGCGCGCCCAGCGGCACGCACGACCGCGGACAGTGTCGCCGCGAGGACGGAATCGCTTCGGCCGCAGGTCCAACCGGTGTCGCGGCCACTGCGATATTCCAGATACGTGATCGCGGCGCTGTCGTTGCCCGGCTCGATCGACTGCTGGGTCAGGCCGAGTACTTCGATCGGATGCCCCGTCTCCGCCAGCGCCTCGGTCAGCGCCGCGACGGGGCCGCCAGGGTGACGCGTACGGTGGGTCACCCCGTCGACGGTCAGGGTGATCTCGGTACTCTCCTCCGCGCCGTCGCCGCTGGTGTGCCAGTCCTTCAAGTCCAGCCGGGAAGGATCCTCGAAGTAGATCGCCTCGAACAGATCGCGCAGTTCGGCGGCGGTGATCTCGACGCCGGTATCGTCGGCGCGCTCCTGGACGCGCGCGGCGAAATCGATCTGCAATCGTCGCGGCAGATCCATGCCGTAGTCGCGGTGCAGCAGATACGCGATGCCGCCCTTGCCGGACTGGGAGTTGACCCGGATCACCGCCTCGTAGCCGCGGCCGAGGTCACCGGGATCGATCGGCAGATACGGTACCTGCCAGTCCAGTTCGCGTTCGGCGATGCCCGTCGCGGCGGCTCGGGCGCGATGCTCGGCGAATCCCTTCTTGATCGCGTCCTGGTGGGTGCCCGAGAACGCGGTGTGCACCAGGTCACCGACGTACGGGTGCCGTTCGTGGACCGGCATGCGCGTGCAGTATTCGACGGTGCGCCGGACCTCGTCGATGTCCGAGAAGTCGATCATCGGGTCGACGCCCTGCGCGTGCAGGTTCAGGGCCAGCGTGGCGATGTCGACGTTGCCCGTGCGCTCGCCGTTGCCGAAGAGGCAGCCCTCGACGCGTTGGGCGCCGGCCAGGACCGCCAGCTCGGCACACGCGATGCCGGTGCCGCGATCGTTGTGCGGGTGCACCGACAGGATGACGCTGTCGCGGCGGGCCAGATTGCGGTGCATGTATTCGATCTGGTCGGCATAGACGTTCGGGGTGGCGACCTCGACGGTGGCGGGCAGGTTCAGGATGACCGGCCGCCGCACCGTGGCGTCCCACAAGGTGGTCATCCGGTCGCAGATGTCGAGCACGTAATCGGGCTCGGTCAGGTTGAACACCTCGGGCGAGAATTCGAAACGCACGTTGGGCAGGTCTCCGGCGGCCGCCAGCACGGCGCGGCCGCCGTCGAGGATCAGCTCACGCAGCGCCGCGCGATCCTTGCCGAGCACGATGTCGCGCCAAGCGGGAGCCGTGGCGGTGTACATGTGGATCACCACGTCGTTGGGGATGCCGCGGATCGATGCGGCGGTGCGCTCGATCAGGTCGCGCCGCGCCGGGGTGAAGACGACGATCGTGACGTCCTCGGGCGCGAGATCGTCCTCGGCGATGAGCCGGACGAAGTCGAAGTCGGTCTGGGACGCCGACGGGTAGCCGACCTCGATCTCCTTGTACCCCATGGCGATCATGAGTTCGAAGAAGCGCCGCTTGCGCGCCGGGTCCATCGGCTCGGCGAGGGCCTGGTTGCCGTCGCGCAGGTCGACCGGCACCCACAGTGGCGCCTGGGTGATCCTGGCATCGGGCCAATACCGTTGCGTGAGCGGAACTTCCACACGCTGGTAGACGTCGCGGTAGCGATTCGACGGCATCTGGGAACGCCGCTGGCGATTCCACGCCGGAGCCGAGTCCGGTACCTCGCCCGCGGGAGTGTGGATGGTGGGGAATGCGGTGCTCATGGGTCTGCTTTCTGGCCGTACGGGCCGTCACGACGAGAGGTGACCGGCCGCGACGAAGCCCCACGGCGGGGGGCCGGTCGTTCAGGCCCCGCCGTGGCGGCTAAGCAGAAGCATGGTGCGCATAATGGCTAGACTGTACACGACTCCTCAGACAAGTAGAGAGGTTGCGATGCTGTCGCAGGTACGCCGCCATCCCTTGGCCGCGCAGACGGCCGACGTGCTGCTGACCCGCATCCGCGCGGGCGAATGGCCGTTGGGCCACCGCCTGCCGGGTGAGACCACGCTGGCCGCACAGCTCGGGGTCGGCCGCTCGACGCTGCGGGAGGCGATCCGCGAGCTGGCGGGCAAAGGGGTGCTCGACAGTCGCCAAGGCGCGGGCGTCTTCGTCACCGCGCTCGACGTGACCGAGGAGTGGGACGCCGTGCTGCGCCGCGCCACCATCGCGGCGGTGATCGAAGCGCGCATCGCCATCGAGACCGAGGCCGCCGCACTGGCCGCGCAGCGGCGAACCCCCGCCGACCTGCGCCTGATCCGTCGTACGCTGGCCGCTCGCGAGGCACACGGCGAGCCGGTCGCCGAGCACGTCGACGCCGACACGGCGTTCCACCGGGCGGTCATCGTGGCCGCCCACAACGACGTGCTGACCCAGTTGTTCGACAGCTTCCTCCCCCGGCTGCGCCTGGCGATGATCGACATGCTGAAGATCCGCCCGGTGCCGTCGGAGGCCGCGGATCACGCCGCGCACCAGCGGCTGGCCGACGCGATCGCCGCCCGCGATCCCGCCGCCGCTGCGCAGTACAGCCGCGCCCACCTGACCACCCTGAAAGAGGCTTTCACGTGACCGATCCGGTGCTCGAGCTGACCGACGTGACATTCCGCCGGGACGGCAAGAAGATCATCAACGGAATCTCGCTGACGGTGCGCGCTGGCGATCGCTGGGCGCTGCTCGGGCCCAACGGCGCGGGGAAGAGCACACTGCTCGGCTTCTGCGGCGCGGTCACCTTCCCCACCTCCGGGTCGGTGCGGGTGCTCGGCGCGGAACTCGGCCGCGTCGAATTGCAGCGGCTGCGCCATGGCATCGGCCAGGTCGACCCGCGCCATCCCCTGCGCTCCGCGCTGACCATCCGCGAGGTCGTGCTCACCGGCCTGACCGCGACCATCGACACCCCGATGCGCTGGACGCCGACGCCCGACCAGCTCGACCGGGCCGACGCGATGATCGACACCGTCGGCCTGACCGGGAAGACGGACGAGCTGTGGCCCACGCTGAGCCAGGGCGAGCGCGGCCGCGCGCTCATCGCCCGCGCGCTCATCGCGCAGCCGCGGCTGCTGCTGTTGGACGAACCGTCCACCGGCTTGGACGTCGCCGCCCGCGAACAGCTCCTGGACACCCTCGATACCTTGGACCGAACCCATCCGGACGTCGCCTCCCTTCTGGTGACCCACCACCTGGAGGAACTTCCCAGCACGACGACCCACGCGTTGCTCATCGCCGGCGGCCACACCGTCGCGGCCGGTCCGGCCGCGACGACGATCACCACCGAGAACATCACCGCCGCGTTCGCCCACCCGGTCGAGGTCCGCCACGACGAGGGCCGCTGGACGGCACGCGCGGCACGCAAACCCACCGCATGGCCGCCGAGCTGACCCCGTCCGACCCGATGACCAGGCATTCGCGGTCCGCGACTGTGCCGAGGGGCAAGGCGCACGGTCCCGCGGCAGGGCTGGAACTGGTGGACGCGCTCGTCGCCGCAGGCGCGCTCGGCACCTGCCACTTGCGCTACGCCGTGCGCGGTGACCTACTCGCCCAACCGGGCCGATACCAGTAGGCGCGGGCGACTTCCGAGCGGGCCCTGCTGCTCGGCCGGGCGGCCGCGTGCGCGGACGCCGACCAGCCGCACCACGGTGGTAACGCCGCTGTAATCGCCACACCGCAATCGCGTGTGAGCATGCAACGAAATCCACTACCACCGAAGGGAATACGGTTACGTGTGGCAGCTCTATCGAGCAGTACTCCGCACCGAAGACCACCTCGTCCTCGGCTATGTGGACGCGGGCGCGAAGCTGATGGACCACGCCAGGATCGGCCACCACCGCGTCCAAGGGATCGAACGACTACTCGCGACGCCCGCCCGGGTCACCTGGGCCGGACGAGAGGCACCACGGCCACGGCACGGCGAAAACCTCTATCGGTCATCGGGTTCCGTGGCCGCGCTGGTACCGCCGGAACACGGCGCGGTCGGCAGGTACCTGCTCAATCACGACCTGCGGATCTTCGTGGACAAGGCGACCGTGCTGGAGAACGAGGTCCGGCACCGCATCCATCCGCTGCCCTTGCTCACCGCCGAGCCCGCGCCGGACCCCGGCCGGATCGCCGGTGATCACACGCTGCTCGGCGCCTGGGCGCACGCTCTGATCTCGGTGTGCGACACCGTGCCCGACGACTTCGAGCAACGGAAGTTCGACCTGGTAGAACGCCTGCACTGAACACGTTGCACCCCGATCGCCGCCACGCTCGGGTCCGAGATCGGCGCGGCCACGCCGAGGAACCGAGGGGCGTGCGCCGCGCCCTCCGGTGTGCGATCGATTACCGCGCCGATGTACCGATCAGCTCGGGGCGGCCGCCGAGCCGGTACGGTGTTCGGCCTCGGCGAATTCCTTCAGCGTCAGCAGTTGCTTGCGCATCATGGGCAGGTCGCCGATCGCAAGCGCAACGGCGACGAGTTTGGGTGCCGCGCAGCGTATCCGGACCACGAGCCGGGTCCCCGCACCGTCGGGGCGCACCGCGTAGGTGACACACACCTTCCCCGCGACCAGGGTGATGTGGCTGTCCGGGGCGAAGGAGACCAGCTCGAACTGGGACATGAACCGCTGGCCCACCTCGAGTTCGGTGAGCCGCGGATCGCGCACGCGCGGGCTGCGCTTGCCGAAATTGTCCAGCAGGTCGTAGCTGTAGGGAGCTACGCGCAACTGGCACAGCCAGGCGTAGACGAGCGCGGGTGGCGCGTCGATGCCGATCGCCCGGTCAGCCTGGAGCCCGCCGGGTTGCCGCTGGTCGCACGGCAGGGGCGCCGTGCGCTCGGCCTCGGTGGCCCCCCACACCGTCCCGGGAATCATGCCGCCGCCGCGATCCGGCGCAGCATCCGGCGCACCACCAATTGGTGAGCGCCCGTCCCCACGACCAGCGCGCGATATATCCGTCCGTGCGGACCGGGAAAGTCGCCATAGCTGCGCGCGCGGACCCGAGTGCGGCTCGGGCCCTCCTCGTCCAGTTCGAAGATCAGCGCGTATTTCGAGAACCAGTGCTGCCCCCGCAGCGCGAGACGGCGCGGCTCCGTTACGGAATCGAAAACGAACCCGGGCGGCGGCGCGGGCTCCCGCGGGTCGCGGCACACGATTTTCAGCACCGCCTTCCACGCTCTATCGCGGTTCGCGTCGACCGATCTGGCATGCTCATCTATATAGGACAAACGCTCCATATAGAAGGAACGTACTAGTAGATGGCGCCACCCCGCAAGCACGACACCGACGTGATCCTCGACGCAGCACGCACCCTGGTGCTCGCCGAGGGACCCCGCGCGACCAGCGTGTCTGCCATCGCCGAAGCCAGCGGCGCTCCGGTCGGCACCCTGTACCACCGGTTCGGCAACCGCAACGGTGTGCTCACCGCGGCATGGCTGCGCGCGCTGCGCCGCTTCCAGGACGGCACGCTGGCCGCGGCCGAGGAGCCGGACCCGGTCGAGGCCGGTGTCGCGATGGCGCGGGCCGCCCTGCGGTTCGGGCGCGAACTCCCCGAGGACGCCAAGCTGCTCCTGCACCTGCGTCCCAGCGATCTGCTCGACGGCGGGCCCGACGCCGAGTTCCGCGCCACCCTGGCGACCATGAACGCGCCGTTGATCGAGCATCTGCGCCGCATCGCGCACGCTCTGTTCGGCCGGGACGGCGAGCGTGAGATCGATGCGGTCAGCCGCGCGATCGTCGATCTTCCCTACGCGGCGCTACGCCGCCACGCCCACGCTCCCGCGCTGCCCGACTGGCTGGAGGACGACCTGACCGCCGCCGTCCGCGCCCTGCTGACCTCCTACCGCGCGTGACCCGGCGGCTCAACCGGCGATGAGCGCGGGAGTGAGTTCGTCGAGGCCGGAGATGACCTTGGCGGCCAGCGCCAGCGCGTCGGGAGCGGGCGGGTATTCCGGGCGCGGCGCGGCGATCACCCGCATCCCCGCCGCGTGCGCCGAGCGCAGGCCGTTGCTCGAATCCTCAACGGCCGCACACTCCGACGGCCGCTTCCGCAGGAACGTCGCGACCGTCGTGTAGACGTCCGGTGCCGGTTTGCCGCGATCGACCTCCTCGGTGGAGAAGGTGACGTTGAAGTACTCGATCAGGCCCGTCCGGCCCAGCACCGTATCGATGAGCGCGCGGGGCGACGAACTGGCCAGCCCCAGCGGCCAATGCTCGCTGATCCGCTGCGCGGCCTCCACCGCGCCGGGCAGCAGCGGCATGCGCTCGGCGTACCGGGCGGCCATCCGCTCGATCACTTCCCGCGCCACGGTCTCCGGTGGCTCACCGACGCCAAGCTCGCCGCTCAGGTAGGCCGACCACTCACCGGTACTCATCCCCATCAGCCGCTGCTGGGTGTCGGGCAGCCACCGGCCGCCCTTCTCCGCGACGTAGCCGCGCCGCACCAGCTCCCAGACCGGCTCCGAGTCGATCAGTACGCCGTCCATGTCGAACACGACCGCGGTGATACCCATGCGCAACAGAGCCTTTCGCCAGCCGAAGCGGTCAGAGGTCGATCGCGGCCGGATCGCAGGTCCGGCCGCCGAGAACCGTGCCGGTAGCACCCGGGGAACGGGCGATATCGGTCGCGCACCAGCCTAGGCGCTGACGGCCCGCGGCGGCGGACCCGGCACCCGCCCGGCGAGCATTCCCCGGGCAACCGATAACTTGTTCTCATGAACGAACCGCAGGCCGGCGACTCGCTGCCGAGCAAGGAGCATCACGAGGGCGGGTTCCGGCCGATGACCGAGCTGATCGCCGCGCACGAGGCCGCCAAGGACGACATCTCCCGCGGTGGGCCGCACTACGGACAGTTCATCGAGCAGGTGCGCGGTCTGATGGACCGTGTCCGGCTGGCCTCCCCCTCCGACGAACTGGCGGTGGACGCGATCGGCGTCCTCAAGGAGCTCAACGACAAGCTCGACGCCGCCGCGGTGGACGAGTGGTCGACGCCGAACTGGACCCGGTTCGACCTGCCCGCCCGCGGCAACATCACCTTGCCGCCGTTCTTCATCGACCACGTCGATCCGCAGCAGGGCGTCGACGCGCGCCTCACCTTCCGCACCTTCCACCTCGGCGGCAACAGCGCCGCCCACGGCGGTCAGATCGCCATCGCCTTCGACGACCTGCTCGGCATGGCCGCCGCGGTGCACTCCGGCTCGGTGACCAGGACCGCGTCGCTCACCGTCGACTACCGCTCCATCACGCCGCTGAACACCGAGCTGAAGGTGCGGGCGTGGGCGGAACGGCAGGAGGGGCGCAAAGTCTACGTGCGGGCCACCCTGCACCACGGCGACCGGCTGTGCGCGGAGGCGAACGGCTTGTTCATCGTGCTCAAGCCAGGGCAACCCTGAGCTTGCGCTCTGTTCCCCGTCACTTGCCCTGACGGCGGGCCGGCGGCATCGACAATCGCGGCGACGAGGCGCTGGGGACCATGTGGAGCTTCCCGACATGACCGCGCTGGGGCGCCAGGAACTGCACATGATCGGCGACACCGTGCCTGGGTAGGTGCTTCGCCGTCACGACCCGCACTGGCTCATGCGGGTCGTGACGACGACACTGGGCCGAGCGGGTCAGCGCCCCGCGAAATGCGCCTCCCGATACGCCCCGAACCGGGCGTCCACCTGTTCGGCGGTCAGGCCGAATTCCTCGAGGGTGTAGCGATGTGCCGGACGGGCGGCGCCCGAGGTGCTTTCGCCGTGCAACGCGGTCATCGCGGCGGTCGCTTCCGGTGTCAGCGGCAGATCGAAATGACGATAGATCGACTCGACGGTGCCGATCGGGTCGGCGACGAACTCGTCGTAGTCGACATCGCAGAATCGCGTCGCGTCGTGGCGTTTGCGATCGAGGAGGAACCGCTGCGCGCCGCGCGCCCACAGATCCAGCTGCGTCGCGCCCACCAGCGGACCGCGGAACTTCTCCGACCAGCCCGCCGACGCCTGCTCGTTCAAGCTGCACACCGACGCGATGATGGTGCGCGGGTCACGGTGCATCTGGATCACCAGCGCGTCCGGGTACACCTCGAAAATGGCGTCCAACGCGAACAGGTGGCTCGGGTTCTTCAGCACCCAGCGCTTGCCCGCGTCCGGCAGCCCGATCAGTTGCAAATTGCGCCGGTGCCTGCGGTAGGCGGGCGTCCAATCCCGGTCGCGCAACCACTCGGAATAGGTGGGCAGGTAGGCCAGGCACTCGTAGGACACCGACATGGCCGACTGCCGCAGCAGCTGCCAGCACTCCTCGACCTGATCGGCCGAAATATGGTGCACACCCATGAATTCGGGATGCTCCACGTGGTGCTTCTCGTAGGCGGCCGCGAGACGCTGGTAGACCGGGTTGCCCGTCCAGGTCTCGCGCGGCGGGCGCGGCTGCGGCATCTCGGTCAGCCACATCTCCAGACCCTGGTGCGCCGGGTCGGCGTTGAGCAGGCGGTGCACCGCCGTGGTGCCCGAACGCGGCAGACCGGTCACGAAGATCGGCCGTTCGATGGGTACGTCGGCGTGTTCCGGATACTGCCGCCAAGCCGCCTCACTGAGCAGCCGGGCGATCAAAGCGCCGCGCAGGAACGCGCGGTTCACCTTGTTGCCGAAGGGGGTCAGTTCGGCGTCACCCGCATAGGACTCGAGCAGCACCCCGAGTCCCTCGCGGTAGTCGTCGGTGCCGAAATCGTCCAGCCCGACCACTTTCGTCGCCGAGGCGTGCAGGTCCTCGATGGTCCCGACGTCGTCCCTACCGATCACGGTCATCTCCTAGTGGTGGTATTCGCCGGCGTTGACGTCCAGGCACGCGCCGGTGATCGCGCGCGCCATGGCGGACGCGAAGAACACCACGGCGTCGGCGATTTCGTCGGGTTCGGGCAGTTTGCGCAGATCGGTGGTCTTCGCGGTCTCGGCGTAGACCTCCTCGGCAGTGGTCCCCCGCTGCTGGGCCAAATAGTTGAAGTACCACTTCAAGTTGTCGGCCCAGATGTATCCGGGCGCGACGGAATTGACCCGGATGCCCTTGGGCCCGAGTTCGGTGGCCAAGCTCTGGGCCAGTGCGAGCAGGCTGGCCTTGGCCATCTTGTACGGCCCGAAAGTCCGCCGCGAGTGGCGCAGCACCGCCGAGTTGATCATCACCACCGAGCCCTTGGTCTCGGTGAGGGCGGGTACGAACAGCCTGGTCAGACGCAACGCGGCCAGCACGTTCGTCTCGAAGCCCGCACGCACCTGATCCAGGTCGACGTCGGCGAGGTCGACGATGGGCGGGATGGCGAAGGCGTTGTTCACCAGCGTGTCGACCTTGCCGAACGCGCTGTGCGCGGACTCCACCAGGTTGACCGCCGCGCCCTCGTCGTTGATGTCGGTGGGCACCACCACCGCGCGCCTGCCGAGTCCGGTGATCTCCTCGGCCACCTCGGTCAGCCGTGACTCGGTCCGGGAGGCGAGCAC
>NZ_JABLTE010000145.1 GCF_013315795.1 Nocardia barduliensis | reverse complement strand
TCGCTAACCCGAAATACCGGAGACCTCACCCATACGCCAACGCGGCCAACAACTCCCACCGAAACACTGACACGCTGACACCACCACGCGGTGCCACCCCATCAACTCACTTCGAGACAGAACCTAGTTGTATGAGGCCGTGACGTTGGTGACGCCGATGTGTAGGCGGCTGGCTGTGGTCGGTTTCCGGCGGCGGAGTGTGGTCGATGGTAGTTGTAGTGGACGTTCCGGATCCCTAGTGCGTCGGCGCGTTGGGTTTCGCTGGTCCATTCCCGGACGTAGCGGAATTGCTCGGCCAGGATCCGGTGATAGCGCTCGACCTTGCCGTTGTGGACCGGTCGAGCAGGCCGAGCTCGCCGACCGGCGAAACCTGTTGACCCACTTACTCGCACACTGACGTGACAGGCACCTCTCGGCGGCGACATGAGCGATCGGCCGGGTCTGGCAACGGTGGACGAGCCGGTAGCGGCCCTCGACGGTCAGCGGAGCATTACCGTGAATCAGGGCGGTTCTTTCGGCTTGCGGCGGACGTGGGAGTTGGCGCTTCACATCCTGCCGCCGAAAGAACCGCCCCTCAGCACACCACCCCTGACCCGCGTCACCAACGTCACGACCCGCAACAGCTAGTGGAGTCCGTAGATGAATGGGGCACGGCTCGGTCGCGGGGCCAGTCGAGCCGAAGACGCAGGCAGGGGCTTGACGCATCGTCAACAGTGGGCACAACCTCGCGCCGCCAGCGGGTTACGGTAGTAGAGATCTCTCGCATGACGTTGCTGCCGGTCTCGCCGGAAAGGATACTTTGAAAGCATGACTGAAGGACCGCAGCACTGGCTGTACACGTCATCACGCGAACACCAGGTTGTCGTTCTGAAGAAGACTCCTGTCGTGTCCTATCCCTTCGGGACGCAGCCGGAATCGTCATCCAGCGACAGCGATGCTAGGCATGCCTCGGCCGCCACCGGTGGTGTCTCGGTGGAAGACCCAAGGATCATGCATACCCGGCCGAGTCTGTCAGGAGTGGTGGATGCCGCTGCTGATGAGCGTAACGACACGCAGGAGACATCCGCAGCCGCCTCCAGCTGGCCGTCGACGCCACTCGATCCGGGGCACACCGAGGACACCCACCCCGCGCCTTCCGCGGCGGCGGCAACCACGAACAATCCCGAATTCGCCGTTGAACCCATGCCGCAGGCGCAAGCCCTCGCGCAGGTGCGCAAGCACATACTCACCCGCGATTCCGGCACCGACAACGCCTCACTGGGAAGGTTGGCAGCCGAACGCTTCAATGTCGGCTGGATCGTATACACACCAGCGGGCGGGGGCCGCCGCGCCACCGCGATCTACTACGTCGCCGACGACGGAGAACTCGAAGAAACCTCTTGTGCGGCCGATCCATCCACCTACCGCATATCTGTCGAACAGCGGTTCTGGCAGCGCCGGGCCCTGTTCGGATAAATCCCCCAGTCCCCGGCCGTCTACCGACACCTCGACCGCGACCACCCGTAACCAGCAACTACGGCATATCCGCCCGAAATTCGGCCAGTCGGCGCCCCCTGGATCGGAACTTCTCCTTGCATCACAAACATTGAGCCACAGCCGCCGACATCGACTCAAACTATTTGATGCCGTGGTCTTCAAGGCGTCGCCTCATCAGATGCACTGCGCCAGGACACGGGACAGGATCCGGGACTGTCGGAACAATCAGACAGTCCCGCCCGACATTTTACCGAGGCCCGTGCGGGGACTAGATCAAGGCCGGGTGCAGGCGTGGTCGCGATTGAACGAGCCGGCGCTTCCGGTGCCGGTGGGGAGGTTGCGGGTGGCGTCTGCGTATGCCTCCCCTGGGGTCGCCCCTTTACCGAAGCCCACGATCGGGAACCCTGCGACGATCGCGAGCGGACTCGTCACGACTGCACCGCAGCCGTTCGCGAACGTCACCATCATCCGGCAGTCGATGATGCCTTGACCCTTGCACGCTCGGTCGGCGGCTCGAATGGCGTCGGCTTCCGTCGGGTGGTTGACCGAAAACGCGTAGACATTGCCCCACACGCTGAGGGAAACGGCGCCCCAGTTGACCGGGTCGGCGGCGGCGGACGGTGCCGCGAGGACGGCAGCGGCGCTCACCGAGAGCGTAGCGGCCGCAAAGGACTTGTTGAACATGTGGTGTGTGCTTCCTCTGCGCGCCGACTAGGTGCGGCGATCGCATGGAGGATACCGCAGCGCATGGACGCGAGGTCGCCCCAAAAGTCTTGGGGTCACGGCAAAGACCATCACGAACTGCGGCGTTCGTGAGGGCCGAGATCGATGGGGCTCGCGCGCCACTGATGGCCTGTGCCGGCCGCGGCCGCCACGCTGGCCCGAGCATGCGCTTCTCCAAGGAGGCGGTCTCCCCGGCCGGATCCCGCTGGGTAGCGCGCCGCACTCCGCCTCTATTGCCGCGGGATCTGTGTGAGCGCAGTGCGGCGGTGACGGCGCTGTACATGGTGGTCTTGATGGCGCCGAGGGTGGCGGGATTCTTTCCGATGACCGGTGCGATCCGGTCGAGCGCGCTGCCGAGCAGCTCGGATTCGGCGGCGGTGGCTTCGACGATCCCGGCGATCTGTGCTTCGACGCCGCCGAACCGGTGGCCGGTGGTCATGGCGGTGACGGCGGCTTGCGCGCTTAGTTCAGCTTGGATGAGCGCGGCCATGCCGGGGGTGAAGGGGATGTCGATGTCGACCTCCGGGAAACAGTAGTAGCCGCGGTCGGCGCGCATGAGGCGGTTGTCGTGGGCGAGGGCGAGCATGGCGCCGGCGCCGAAGGCCGATGGTCACCAGGCCTGGGCGTCGCGCTCGGCCGCGTCGAGGTGGGCGTCGATGGTGTCGAGCCAGTCGGGGGTGAAGCGGTTGTCGTCGTCGCCGAGGGTCAGTACGGCGATCGTGTCGTGGTAGTCGAGGGTGGCGGTCATGCGAGGGTCCCTCCGGAAACACTGTGAGCAACAGGGTGAGTGCGTTCGGCGGACCTCGCAGGGGTGAATCTCTGCGCGAGTTCGCGTCTAGCTCGGTCGTATTGCTCGGCGAGGCGGCCGACGAGTTCGGCGGTGCTGTGGCCGGCGGTGATCACGCCGATGCCTTGTCCGGCTCCCCAGATGTCGCGCCAGGCTTTGGCGTCGAAGCCGGTGGAGCCGAAGTTCATGGCGGAGGGGTCGGAATGGGGCAGGTTGTCGGGGTCGAGTCCGGCGGCGACGATGCTGCCGCGGAGGTAGTTCCCGTGTACGCCTGTGAACAGGTTGCTGTAGACGATGTCGGCGGCGGAGGAGTCGGCGATCATCTGCTTGTAGCCGGGCACGGCGTTGGCTTCCTCGGTCGACAGGAACGCCGATCCGATATAGGCGAAGTCGGCGCCGGCAGCCAGGGCCGCCAGGATCGAGTTGCCGTGGGCGATGGCGCCGGACAGGGCCAGGGGGCCGTCGAACCATTCGCGGATCTCGCGGACCAGTGCGAACGGTGATTGGGTTCCGGCGTGTCCGCCGGCGCCGGCGGCGACGGCGATGATGCCGTCGGCGCCCTTGTCGATCGCTTTGCGCGCGAAGTGGTTGTTGGTGACGTCGTGTAGCACGATCCCGCCGTAGGAGTGGACGGCGTCGTTGATTTCGGGTCGTGCGCCCAGGGAGGTGATGACGATCGGTACGCGGTGTTCGGCGATGACGGCCATGTCGTGGTCGAGGCGGTCGTTGGAGCGATGCACGATCTGGTTGACAGCGAAGGGTGCGACCACCGCGCCGGGGTTGTCGCGGGCGAAGGCATGGTTGCGTTCGGCGATTTCGCGCAGCCATTCGTCGAGCATGTTCGCCGGGCGGGCGTTCAAAGCCGGGAACGAGCCGATGATCCCAGCTTGGCATTGGGCGGTCACCAGATCGACGCCGGAGGCGATGAACAGCGGTGATCCGATTACCGGGAGTGTGAGCGGACCGGCGAGCGCGGGAGGCAGCGCCACGGGAACTCCTTCGACGGTGGCGGTTTACGGGTGATCGAAGGCGAGGTTATTGCTCCCGCTCACGCTATGCAACAAGTTGCATAGCGGGCGAGTGGGTGAGCGGCCCCAGCTTGGAAGGGCTGCGGGCACAACTGCCGAGGCAGGAGGGATCTTGGCGTCAAATCGAGTTACGTTTGTTATCTATAACACACTTGTGCACAATGGGGAGATGGAAATCGAGCTGTCAGGCAGCCCTCGGTCCGGCGATCGCCGGGTGCGGCGGACGCGGTCGGCGTTGGTCGCCGCGGCTGTCGAGCTCGTGAGCGAGCGGGATTCGACCGAGGTCTCGGTGACCGAGTTGGCCGAGGCCGCGGATGTGAGCCGCCGGGTGCTGTATCAACATTTCGGTGATCGGGAGACGTTGTTCGCCGAGGCGGCGGCGGAGTTGCTGCGGCAACAGTTGCTGCCGCGGTTGCGGCGTGACGACGGAATCGACATCGGCGCGACAACCCTGGCGATCGCCGAGCACTTCGCCGAACATCGGCGGTTCTACCGCGCCGTGCTGGCCGGATCCTGCGCCTACGCCGTCGGGAGGACGCTGGCAGCCGTCTTCCATCCTTACAGCGCCGCCGCCGCTCATCGGATGTTCGGCCCGCTCGACGACCGTACCGCCGCCGAAGTAGCGAACTTCTTCACCGGCGCGACGACGGCCGCGCTGACCGAGTGGCTGACCGAAGCGCCGAGCCCCTTGGATCCGGACGAGTTCACCCGGCGCTTGGCCCGCATTCAATCGGTCCTCGAAGGAGCGACCCGCCGGTTTTGACCGCTTCGGGTTGAGACTGCCCACTCGCGCCGGCGATCCGACCCGCTTCGCGATCAGGCCTCCAGCCGACCGGCCAGTTAAGTAACGCTTGTTCTTTTAAGAACATTTGTGCAAAATGTTGGGGTGGGCGTTGCGGCTCACGGTGCGACCCGGCACCGGTGTCGTACGCACGCACTACAGGTGCCGCGGGCAGAGCGGACGGGGCCGACCAAGCCGATCTCGGACTGCCCGGAGCATTCAATCCATGCCGCCACCGCGATTGCGCGGCCGGCGCGTACGAAGGACTTCGATGAGAACACCCCCGCTGTCAAGCTTGCTCGCCCAACGGATGCTGAAGCTGTCGCCGCCGCCGACGCGAGACGTGCGGATCGAGCGCGGGCTGCGGATTCCGATGCGGGACGGCACGGTCCTGCTCGCAGATCGTTACGCACCGCGCAGCGGCGGTGACGGCTTGCCCACCGCGTTGATGCGCGGACCATACGGCCGGGGCGGGGCGATCGCGTTGCAGATGGCACGGCCACTGGCCGAACGGGGCTATCAAGTGCTTTATCAGAGCAGCCGGGGCACGGCCGGTTCGGGCGGTGAGTTCGATCCGCTGCGCGACGAGCGGCGCGACGGCTTGGACACTATCGACTGGATCTGCAAGCAGCCCTGGTTCGGGGATTCCTTGGTGCTCTATGGCATGAGTTACCTCGGCTACACACAGTGGGCGGTAGCGGATCAGGTACCAGCGCAGGTCAAAGCCATCATCCCGGCGGTGACCAATTCCGCGATCGCCCTGAACTGGATGCGCGAGGATGGCTTCGCGCTGGAGTCGGCGCTGGGATGGGGTGTACTGACCGATCTGCAGCGCCGACCCCAGGCGACGATCCGTTTCCTGGTCGGTAGCCGCCGCCGTCATCGCGCCGAGTGGACGCTGCCGCTCTCCGAGGCTGACCGTGTCGCGTTGGGTCATCGAGTCAAGACGATTCAGGACTTCCTGGTGCACAACGGCTCCGATCCGTACTGGGCCGAGGCGGACATGAGCGACAAGGTCAAGGACGTCGAGGTCCCGGCGAGCCTGGTGGCCGGCTGGTTCGACGTCTTCCTCGCCAATCAACTGCGCGACTACATCGCGTTGCAGCAGGCCGGCCGTCCGGCCCGGCTGACCGTGGGGCCGTGGTCGCACAATTCCCCGGAGGTCGTCTCCACTGCAGTGCAGGAGGTCCTCGGGTTCGGTATGGCGCACGCGCGCGGGATCGAGCCGGAGCACCGCGCGCCGGTGCGGGTGTTCGTGATGGGTGCCGAGACGTGGCGCGACCTGCCCGCCTGGCCGCCCGCGGGATACGCGCCGGACCGGTTCCACCTGCACCCGGGCGGCAAGCTCGCGCAGGAGCGGCCCGAGCTGGCGACGAGCCCGGACGAATACCGCTACGACCCCGCCGATCCGACGCCGATCCTCGGCGGCTCGCGCCTGCTGCCCGGTACGACGGCTGGTCGTGTCGACAACGCCGCGGTGGAGGCGCGCCAGGATGTGCTGACCTATACCAGCGATCCGCTCACCGAGGAACTCGAGATCATCGGTGACGTCGCCGCCGAGATCTGGTTCCGATCCAGCGCATCCCATGCGGATGTGTTCGTGCGGCTGTGCGACGTCGACCCCGCCGGGCGCTCCATCAATATCTGCGACGGCCTGACCGGCGTAGCCGACGCCGACGAACTTCGCTGTGTGACTGTGTCGTTGAGTCCCACCGCGTACCTGTTCAAGCGCGGCCACCGGATCCGCATCCAGGTGTCGAGCGGGGCGTTCCCGCTCTACAACCGCAATCTGGGCTTCGGCGATTCCCGCCGTGAAGCCACACGGATGCGGGTCGCCGATCAGCAGGTGCACCACGGCCCCGAGCATGCGTCGGCGATCATCCTGCCGGTCCGGAGAGGTTGAGAGCGCGGACACGAACGGGAAGAGAACCTCGTCGAGGAGCACGATGCAGAACGAGTCGCTGTCGCTGGCGACTCTCTGCGCTGCGCTTCAGCCTTTTTCGGCGATTCCACCTGGACCGGCGGCCGATCGCGGAGCAAGACCTACAAGGAGGTCGGCGCCGAGTCCGCACGGCTTGCCAACCTGTTGCACAGCCTGGGTATCGGGGGCGAACCGCGTCGACACGTTCCTGCGAAACACCAGCGAGCAGCATCGCGGTGCTGGGCGGTAAGCGAGGTATTGCAGGCGCGGTGAACATCCGTCCGCACCGTCACGCTGCGCGCGCCGGTGGTCGGCGGTGCGGCCGCAACGCCGACGCTGATTCGGGCGCTGCAGGACGAGCACGGTGGGCAGCAGCGTCGCCCGTTCGCGGCCGGGGCGCGGATCCAGGAGCGGCGGTGTGCCTACCGCATGACCGCGGGTCACTTCCCCGCCGTCGCCGCCATCCGGTCGTCGCTGCGGCAGCCGCGACCGATGTCCGGGACCCGCGGTGGGACGAACGCCTGTCGTGGCGGTCGTACTCGCCGAGGGCGCGCACGCCGATCCGGCCGAGCTTCGGAAGGTCCGTGTCCGGGATTCCGAATACCAGCGTGGGCGGATTCGACAACAAGCGGCTGTGCAGCCGCTGCACCAACGGCTCGCTCGCGGCGGACCCTGCCCTGAACCCTGCACCGCGGGCATGCGACCGGCCCTCGAAAGCTCTGTGGCCGATTGGTTCGGGCAGGCAAAACGGTGCCGGTGACCATCGCCGGGCGATGGTCACCGGCACCGGACTGGTCATCGGGCGAGGAACGCCTCGGCGATGAGAGTCGCGCTGTACTCGCGTCCCGTGCGGGTGGGGTGATAGGCCACGCCCTCGTCGCCTTGGCCGAGCCCGGTGGCGGTGACGTAGCGCTTCCCGTCGGGTGCGCAGACGCTGTTGGCGCCGTCCTGCCACCGGTTGAGCATGATGAATCCAGCCCGTGCGGCGGCCGCGGCGACCTCGTCGTTGAGCCGGCGCTGCAGACGGTTGCCGAAGTCGACGATGTCCTGGGTCAGGATCGCATCGATGAAGCAACCGGCGATGGTGTCGGGCAGGATGCGGTGGTAACCCAGCACGACGACCGTGGCATTGGGTGCCTTCGCCCGGATGAGGGCATAGGTGGCGTCGAGACTGGTGGAGAGGCGGTCGAGCTTGGCCTCAGCGGCCCGCCGGACGTCCGCGGTGCAGTTGCTGCCGGTCAGGCAGTTGACGAGGAAGTCCATGAAGAAGTCCTCGTTGTTGGCCCCGATGGAGAGCGAGACGTAGGCGGTCCGGTCCGAGAGCGCTTGCGAGGTCTTGGTGATGACATCGGTGGGGGTGCCCCCGCAGGCCCAGTCCGCGAAGCTGACCCCCGGAAGCCGTTGCGATACAAGGTGCCCGACGTCGTCGCCGGCCTGCACGCAGCCCTCGGCGATGGTCGTGCTCGTATACGAGCCAGCTGCCACGAAAGAGTCACCAAGCGAGACGTACTGCGCGTCGCGCGGACCCGGATCGGCCCCTACCGGAGCGGCGGATGCCGCGGCCAGAGCCAACGCCATCAAGGCGGTGCCTGCGTATCCGAGAACCGGAATCTTCATGGTGTAACTCCTGACGACGTCGTCGGTGGAAAAGCCGCAGCGATCCGGCCCACCGGGGGCGCGGGCTCAGCCCCTGGACTGCGGGTCCGCGGCGGCGAAAAGGGCGTTGCCCCCTCCAGATCATGCACATCTGTGACTCACAGCACAAGTGTTACGTTCCGTTTGTCGACCATGCCGCCCACTCGATACCGTGGAAGTTAAGTAACACTCGTATATTTAGTGGCAAATGTGCGCAACTCGGTTGGGAACCCGAACTCCCCTCCGGGGGTTGGTGCCGGCCGACACTCGGACTGCGCCACGGAGAGACCGTCCATGACACCTCCATCCCTGACCGCATCGACAGAGTCCGCTCGCGCAGTGAATACCCGGCCGCTGATCGCGCTGCTCGTGTGCGCGGGTTTCGTGGTGGTGCTCAACGAGATGATCATGGGTGTAGCGCTGCCGCGGCTGATGGTCGAACTGGCGGTGTCGGCGACTGCGGGACAGTGGCTGACCGGCGGGTTCATGCTCACCATGGCGGTGGTCACCCCGCTGTCGGGCTACCTCCTCGGACGACTGACCCTGCGGTCGGTCTACTTCGGCGGGATGGGGCTGTTCTCGGCGGGCACTGTGCTGGCCGCTGCCGCTCCCGGCTTCGAGGTGCTTCTCGGCGCCCGGATCGTGCAGGCTTGCGGTACCGCGGTCATGATTCCACTGCTGATGACCACGGTCTTGCAGGTCGCGGCGCCGCAGCGGCGCGGCCGGGTGATGGGCGCGGTCTCGGTGGTGCTCGCGGTCGCGCCCGCGATCGGGCCTGTGCTCGCCGGGGCGATCCTGTCCGGCTTGGGGTGGCGCTGGATCTTCGTGCTCGTCGCTCCGGTCGCGCTGCTCGTGCTCGGCCTCGGCGCGATCTGGGTGCGGGAGGTCGCCGAACCGCGCGCGATCCATCTCGATGCGCCCTCGGTGTTGTTGTCGGTCTTGGCCTTCGGTGGTCCGGTCTATGCCCTGAGCAGTCTCGGCGAACCGCACTCCGGCCGCACCGGCCTCGCGATCGGACTCCCGGCGGCCGCCGGATTCATCGCGCTCGGCTGGTTCGTCGCCAGACAGCGACGGTTGCAACGCGACGATCGGGCGCTGCTGGACCTGCGCACCTTCGCCTCACGATCGTTCGGCCTGGCCTTCGTTATGGTGCTGCTGTCCACGGCGGGGCTGTTCGGGGCGCTCGTGCTGCTCCCGATCTACCTGCAGCAGGTACTCGGGCTCAGTACCGTGACGACCGGCTTGGTGATGCTGCCGGGCGGCCTGACGATGGGGCTGACCGCACCGGTGGCCGGACGGCTGTACGACCGGCTCGGGCCGCGCCCGCTCATCATCCCCGGCATGATGATCTGCACAATCGCGCTGGCGGTCATGGCCTCCATGGACGCGCACACCGGTGTCGGGCGGGCGCTGACAGCGCACCTGCTGCTGTGCCTGGGCTTCGCTCTCGCCTTCACGCCGCTGCTCACCTCCGCGCTCGCCGATCTCCCGACCTCGCTCTACGCCCACGGCAGCGCCCTGATCAACACGATCCAGCAGGTCGGAGGCGCCACAGGAACCGCTCTGTTCATCGCTGTCATGTCGACGCACTCGGCGATAGGCGTCGGCGTGAACGCCTCTTCCGAGACCGCCGCCCAGGGCGCCCGCGCCGCATTCATCGCCGGCGCCGCCATCGTGCTCACCGCGACGGCACTGGCACTGCTGGTCCGCAGATCCGGCCCGCCGCCGCAGCCGGCATCGACCCGGAACTGAGACTGCGGGCACGGACGCAACGCATTTTGGAAACACTTGTGCTTTTGTAAACAGATGTGCATTATCTGTAGCGATAGGAGTAGGCAGGTCCGCACCAGCGGTCCCACCGGCCACTCCGACTCGACACAACAGGAGGAACCCCGGTGACAACGGCGCGCCACGACGAAATCCACCAGCTGTTGACCGACGCACGAAGCGTCTGCGATCTTCTGCGGGCCACCGCCGACAAATATCCCGACCACATTGCGCTGCGCTCCTACGAAACCGGGGTGGAATGGACCTACCGGCAGGCGATCACACGGATCGGAGCCGTCGCCGAGCGACTGCGCGAACTGGGCGTGGCTCGCGGTGACACGGTGGCGCTGATGATGCGCAACATCCCGCAGTTCCACATCGTCGACGCGGCCGTGATGATGCTGGGCGCGGTGCCGTTCAGCGTCTATAACACCTCTCCCGCTGAGGACGTCAGGCAGGTGCTCACCAACGCGGGCGCGCGTGTGGCGATCGCCGAATCGGGCTTCGTTCCCGTGCTGCGCCGCGCCACCGAAGTGGGGGCGCCGCTCGGGCAACTGCTGGCTGTCGACGCGGCTGCCGAAGACGGACAGGATTTGTTGGCCGAACTCGCGGCAGAGGAAACAGGTTTCGACTTCGGTGTCGCCGATGAAGTCGGTCCCGACGATCTGCTCACCCTGATCTACACCTCGGGCACGACCGGCCCCTCCAAGGGAGTCGAGCTGACCCACGCCGGCATGCTCACCCAGCTCCGCGGTATCCACGCTGTTCATCCGCTCGACGGTCACGGCCGCCAGATCAGTTTCTTGTCCGCCGCCCATGTAGCCGACCGATGGACCTCGCACTATTCGGCGTTCATGACCTACGCCAACACCCTGACCTGTGTTGCCGATGCCGCGAACCTCCCCGCTTGTGTGGCCGAGATCGAGCCGACCGTCTTCGGGGCCGTGCCCCGAGTGTGGGAGAAGTTCAAGACCGCCCTCGAGCTGCAGTTCTCCGGCGACCTGTTGGCCGAGGTCGTCGCGGATCCCTCGCTCGGACAACGCCTGCTCCAGCGGCTCGGACTCGGCTCCACCCGCTGGGCGGTGACCGGCGCGGCACCGACACCACGCGCGGTGATCGACTTCTTCGTCACGCTGGGCCTGCCCCTGTGTGAGCTGCTGGGAATGTCGGAAACTTCCTGCGCGATCGCGACGAACACCCCGGACGATCTGCGCCCCGGCAGCGTCGGACGCGCGCTGCCCGGTGTCGAAGTCGCGTTGGCACCCGACGGAGAACTGCTCGTTCGCGGCCCGCAACTCATGCGCGGCTACCGCGGACAGCCCGAGAAGACCGCCGAGGCGATCGACGCCGAGGGCTGGCTGCACACCGGCGACATCGCCAGTATCGAGGACGGGACGATCTGGATCATCGACCGCAAGAAAGAACTCCTGATCACCTCGGGCGGAAAAAACTTGTCTCCGGCCAACATCGAGATGGCAGTCCGCTCCGCGGGCAATCTCATCAGCCAGGTCTGTGCGATCGGTGACGGTCTGCCGTATGTCGTCGCACTCGTCGTCGTGGACCCGGCCGCTGCCGGCGCGAGCGATACTTCGCACGGCCTCTACGAGCAGGTGAACCAACAGATCCAGCGAGCCAACACGACCCTCGCACGGGTCTCGCAGATCAAGAAATTCAAGATCCTGGACAGCGAGTGGACGCCGGGGGCCGAGCTGACGCCCACGTTGAAGCTGCGTCGCGCCGCGATTCTCGACAAATACGCCACCGAAATCGCGGAGCTCTACACTACGAACTCAGTCGGGGTCGGAAATGTCACTTAGTTAACACTGGTAAATTTCTGCACAACTGTGCAGTATTGGAAGATGTGAATGTCGAACTTTCAGCCCAGGGGGCAGTGACCGATCGGCGCGTGCGCAAGACGCGAGCGGCGTTACTGGCGGCGGCGGTGCGGCTGGTCGAGGAGCGCGGCACCACCGACATCTCGGTGACCGACCTGGCCGAGGCCGCCGACGTCAGCCGGCGCGTGCTCTACCAGCACTTCGGCGACCGCGACGCGCTGCTCGCCGCCGCGGTCGCGCAGCTGCTGACCGAGGAACTACTGACCGGCTCCACGCTCGGCGACATCGGTGTCCTGCCCACCATGCTCGACACCGCCCGCCATTTCGCCGCGCATCGCACCTTCTACCGGGCCATGCTGGTCGGATCCTGCTCCCACGCTGCCACGCGCACGGTCGCACAGTTGTTCCGGCCCTACAGCATCCTCGGCGCCCGCGAGTTGTTCGGTGACCTCGACGACGCCACCGCTGTCGAGGTCGCCGACTTCTTCACCGGCGGCACCACAGCGGTGCTCAGCGAGTGGCTCATCGAAGCACCCGAACCATTGGACCCGGTCGCCCTCGCCGAACGCATGGCAAGGGTCCAAGCCGTCATCAGCCCCCGCATTTCCGGCAGCGACCATTGAACGACCGAACACGAGCGTGTGGCCCGGTTCGTGGACCGGATCTCCTGCAGCGGTTACGCGAGCGCCGGACTGCCGGGACCGGCGCAGGCGCACGCGGTCTTCGGGATTGAGCGAGTCGTAGGCGGACTGGTAGGAGGACCACGCCGCGAGCGCGCTGCCGACGGGTTCCTCGCTGATTACCGGATCCGTGTCGATATCTCCAGCAGCGACTTCCCGCAGTACGACCGCAACACCAATACCGGCGGACAGATCAACGCCGAATCCATCGGGGCCGCGGTGATCGCCACCAACACCATCCACACCGGCCCCGTCCATCCCGGCCGGATAGTGCTACCGATCATTCAGCGGTAGGCGATCGGCACCCCGAGTCGGCCCGCCCGGTGCTCGCCGGCGCGGTCAGTTACTTCGGTTTGAGCAGACCGTCGTCGCTGATGTCGCGACCGCTGCCGTCGAGTTGTTCGTCGCGGCAACCGATAGAGCCGGCCGTGCGTTCTCGGCGGCAGGTTTTCCAGGATCTTCGTCGCCCATGTGGCGGGTACCGCATCCGTGCCCGCCGCGCGCATCGCGCTCGTGACGGTGAGCAGCATCCCGGCGGACAGGAATAGGGCTGCGACACGCCCGCTCGCCGGGCGATCTCATCGGTGCGGGTGGCGGCGTAGCCGGATTCGGCGAACGCGGAGACCGCCGCGCGTAGCACCTGCTCGCCCCGCCGGGAGGCCGTCATCCTGGGTTTTGGTCGCCATGCTGCTCCGTTTATGCGAAATGGCCACAAAACGTAACACTTGTGCATTTATATACATGTGTTTAGCATCAGTTGCTGTGGATGCGGCACTCCCGGACAACCCCGAAAGCCTGAATCAACGAGTGCGCGGCGGTCGGTCGGGCGTTGCTCACATCCGCCGTAGGTCGGATGACTCGGCGAGAGACGTCTGATGTCTTGCATCAAGCTGACCCGCACCGTGGCTGCAGATGGCTGGTCGACGAATCCGACACTGCGCCGACCTCAGGGGTCACCCAGCGCATGGCACATCCGATCCGTCCGCACCGGCGCGTAGCTGCGTCCGCATAACTCCAGGGAGGACCCCCATGAGAAGACCCTCTGCGGCCAGCCTGCTGCTGCAGCGAATGCTGAAGCTGCCGCCCCCGATTACCCGAGATCTGGTTGTCGAGCGTGATCTGCAGGTGCCCATGCGCGATGGCGCCATCCTGTTGGCCGATCGATGGGCCCCTCGCTCAGACGGCCAGGGCCTGCCCACGGTGCTGGTGCGCGGCCCCTACGGTCGCGGTGGGCCGATCGCAGCGCAGCTGGTCCGCCCGCTGGCCGAGCGGGGCTTCCAGGTAGTGATGCAGAGTGCACGCGGTACCGGTGGCTCCAGCGGAAGCTTCTTTCCGATGCGGCACGAGCGGCTGGATGGACTCGACACCGTCGAGTGGGTGTGCAAGCAGCCGTGGTTCGGGGACTCGATCGTGCTCTACGGGCCCAGCTACCTCGGCTACACCCAGTGGGCGATGGCAGACCACCTGCCCGCCCAAGTCAAAGCGATGATCCCGGCGGTGACCGAATCAGCGCTAAGTCTGGAATTCCTGCGCAGGGACGCCTTCAACCTGGAGGCGGCGTTCGGGTGGGGCGCACTGGTCGACATGCAGAAGAGGCCGTGGGCCACCCCCCGGTTCCTGATGGGTGCCCGGCGCCGCCGCCGCGCCGAGCTGACACTCCCGCTGTCGGACGCCGACCAAGTGGCGCTGGGCCACCGATCGGAGATCATTCAGGACTTCCTCACACACGACTCCGAATCCACGTACTGGGCCGGAGCACGTCACGACGACAAGGTCGCCCAGGTCGAGGTTCCGGTGAGCATGATCACCGGCTGGTTCGATGTTTTCCTGCAAGGCCAGCTCCGCGACTACATCACGCTGAAACAGGCCGCGCGGCAGCCACGCCTGACGGTCGGCCCCTGGTCACACACCTCGCCGGAACTCAACTCGGTACTGGTGCACGAAGCCCTCGACTTCGGGTTGGCACACGCGCACGGCGCCGATCCCAGCGACCGGGCGCCCGTCCGGGTGTATGTCATGGGCGCTGAGCAGTGGAGAGACCTGACCACCTGGCCGCCACCGGGATACGCCCCCCGCCGCTACCATCTACAGCCCGCCGGACGGCTCGCGGCCGAACCACCACCGCAGTCCCACCCCGATAGCTATCGCTACGATCCCGCCGACCCCACCCCTGCGGCCGGCGGAAACCGGCTGCTGCCCGGCATCGAGGCCGGCCGCGTGGACAACACAGCGCTGGAAGCACGACCCGATGTCCTCACCTATACCAGCGACGTACTCGACGACGATCTCGAAATCATCGGCGATGTCTGCGCGCAGATCTGGTTCCGCTCGAGCCGGCGTCACACCGATGTATTCGTTCGTGTCTGCGAGGTCGATCCCACCGGACGCTCGACCAACATTTGCGATGGCCTCAGCGGCCTCACCGGAGCCGACGAACTCGCGTGTGTCACCGTCGCTCTGACCTCGACGGCGTATCTGTTCAAGCGTGGCCATCGCATCCGCGTCCAGGTCTCCAGCGGCGCGTTCCCCCTCTACAACCGCAACCCCGGCACCGGTGAACCCCGCCTGACCGCCACCACACTGCAGAGCGCCTCTCAGCACATCCATCACGACCCCGACCACCCCTCCGCCGTCCTGCTTCCCGTGCGAACCCGCTGACCCCACCACAAGGTAAAACCGTGACAGACATAGCATTTCCCAGCACCATGCAGGACGAGCCGTTGTCGCTGGCGACGTTGCTGCGCTACGCATCGACGTTCGCCCAGGTGCACTCCTACAGCGAGTTGCTCGGCGCGCAAGCGGACACCTACGACTTCCCGGTGATCGACGAGCGCTCCGCCGCTGCGATGTGCTACACCTCCGGCACCACCGGCGATCCGAAGGGCGTG
>NZ_JABLTE010000144.1 GCF_013315795.1 Nocardia barduliensis | reverse complement strand
GTCGCTCGCCGCCGCCGCGGCGCTGACCGAGCGGTTCGCCCACGGTAGCTGGCTGGTCGAACTGGCCGGGCTGCAACCGACCTCGACCGACCGCACGTCGTTCCTCGCCGATGCCGTGGCCGATGTACTCGGCATCCAGCCGGCCGACGGCGCCGACACCACCGGGCTGCTGCACGACGCGCTGGCCGACCGCGAACTGCTGCTGGTGCTGGACAACTGCGAACACGTGGTGGATCGAGCCGCCGAGCTGGCCGAATCGCTACTGAGCGCGGCCGAGGGACTGCGCATCCTGGCCACCAGCCGCGAACCGCTCCGGCTGCCCGGTGAGGAGATCCTGGCGCTGGAACCGCTCGAGGTGCCCGCCAGGGACGCGGCGCTCGACGACATCGCCCGGACCGGCGCGGTGCGCCTGTTCGTGACGCGCGCACGGGCGGGCGCCCGAGACTTCGTGCTCGACGCCGACACCGCGGCGCCGGTGGCCACCCTCTGCCGCAGGCTCGACGGCATTCCGCTCGCCCTGGAACTGGCCGCCACCCGGGTGCGCGCGTTGGGCGTGCACGAGATCGTCGCCCGGCTCGACAACCGGTTCAAGCTGCTGGCCACCGGGCACCGCGGAGTGCCGCCGCGACAGCGGACGCTGGCGGCGATGATCGACTGGAGCTGGGGCCTGCTCGACGCTACCGAGCAGGCGGTGTTGCGCAGGCTCGCGGTGCACACGGGCGGATGCACGCTCGCGGCCGCGGAGGCGGTGTGCTCCGGCGAAGGCGCGAGCGCGGTGGACGAATCGGTCGTCGCCGACGTCGTCGGACGCCTGGTCGACCGGTCGCTGGTGCACCCGGCCGGGCAACGCTACCGCTTGCTGGAATCGGTGGCCGCGTTCAGCCTCGACCGGCTGGCCGACGCGGACGAGTTCGACGCGGCGCACCGGGCCCACCACCGCTACTATCTGCGGCTGGCCGAGCGGGCCGAGCCCGAGCTCTACGGCGCCGACCAGCGGCGCTGGCTGCGGTGGCTCGACGAGGACACGGCGAATCTGCGGGCGGCGCTCGACGGTTTCCTCCGCGCGGGCGAGGCGGACCGAGCGCTGCGGTTGGTGAACGCGCTCGCGTGGTACTGGCAGCTGCGCGGCAAGCTGAGCGAGGCGCGCCGCTGGCTGGACGCGGCGCTCGCGCTCGGCGGGTCGCCGCGGCACCGCGCCCGAGCGCTGGCGTGGAACGCCGGATTCGCCTTCCAGCAAGGCGAATTCGGTGACGGGGCGGCGAAGCGAGCCGCGGTGTTCGCGCTGTACGACACGCTCGACGATCCGCTGGGGCGGGCGCGTGCGGAGCTTTTTCTCGGATCGTCCGCGCTGGACTCCGGGGACGTGACCGAGGTGGAAGCTCTGCTGCGCAAGGCGCTCGCGGTCTTCGAGGAACTCGGCGACCGCTGGGGCGTGGCCGCGGGACACGTGGCGCTGGCCAAGGCGGCCCACAATCGCGTGGACCTGGCAGCGCTGGAGCGGCACGCGCGCACGGCCGCGCGGCTGTTCGCCGAGCTGGACGACCGCTGGGGCAGGCTCCAGGCCGCGGAATGGCTCGGCGGGCTGGCCGAACTGACCGGCGAACTGGCCGCGGCCGCGGATATCCACGCCGAGGCTCTCGGCCTGGCGCGGGAGCTCGAGCTGTGGGGGCAGGCGTGCACCCATCTGTGCTGGATGGGCTGGATCGCCATGCAGCACACCGATTTCGCCCGGGCCCGTGCGCTCGGCGAACAGGCGCAGCGGATCGCAGCCGAGCACGGGTACGAACCGGGCAGGCTGTTCGCCGCGGTCGTGCTCGCGTTCACCGCGCGGCGCGACGGCCGGCCCGAGGTCGCCGAGCGGATCCTGCGCGACTTGCTCGCACTCCCCCTCGCCGAAGGCGCGGAGACTCCGCTGTTCCTGCCGATGCTCCAGGTCGAACTGGGTTACCTCCTGGAAGGCCGCGGTGACCTGGCCGCGGCGTTCGCCCTGTATTCGCACGCGTTCGACGGCGCCCAGCGCATCGGCGCGCCACGCGACACCGTCTTCGCGCTGGCCGCGCTCGCCTCGGCGCTGTCGGAGCTGGGCGAGCCGGAGGCCGCCGCGCGTCTGCTCGGCGCCGCCGAGGCCGTGCGCGAGGCCAACGGCATCGCGCTGCTGCCCGCCGAACGCCCCGACATCGACCGCCCCGCGAACCTCGCCAGAACGGCGCTCGGCGACCACGCTTTCACCGAAAGTCACACCGCGGGAACACGATTGACGCCGCTTCAGGCTCGCGATCTGGCCGCCCGCGCCGTGCTCGACGCCACCCGCCGTCCTTCGACCGGGGACACCTCCCCGGACGCCGTGCCCGCGGCACGGCGGTGAAGGAGCCACCGCCGGTGCGCAGCACCGGCCCGACGCGGGAACGTCGAGCCGGTGCGGTACGAGTCCGGGCCGTGGTCAGCCGATGATCGCGTTCATGATGGTGCCCGCGCTCGTCGCCACCGCGCCGCCCGCCATCGCGCTGGCCACCATCTTCGGTGACTGCAGCGTGCCGCCGTTCCATTTCTCCCACGCGAACCGGCCACCGCCGTAGGTGATCGCCGTAATGCCGGACAGCTGGACCAGCCAGGTGAAATAGCGGCCCATCTGCATCAATTTGTCGGCCAACGGCGGCTCTTCCGGGGTCGGGTTTTCGAACTGCGCGATCACGGTGTCGTGCAGCGCGGCGAGAATCATGCTCACGTTCGGGCTCCTTTTCGCATGCCGAGATGACGGTGGAGACAGAATTCGAGGCAAAGAGCTGCGCTACCGAGGACTTCGGCGCGCCACGGGCACTGCGACGCCTGCGGCCGCCGATCCGGCGGTCCCGTGGCGTGGTCATGTCGTGACAAGATCAATTGAACCGCATGGTCCGGATGTATTCCCCGCGACACTCCGTGGCTCGGATGATTCAACTCACAGCGGCCCACCGTGCAAGGCGAGGCAATGACCTCTACGCTTTCAGTGAGTGCAGGGGCTGACATCATGTCGGTGCAGTGCGGCGCCGGATCTTCCGCCGAGATCACCGTGACCGCGGGGAGGGCACAATGCACACCGCTTTTCTGATTCCACTACTGATCACTTTGTTGATCGTCACCGCGACCGCCGTCGTGGCCGGTTACGCCACCGTTTTCGCCGCCTATTGGTTCGAGCTGCGCTCCACCGAAAAACACGGCGGCCGACCGGACATTTCGCCGCGCTGACCCCTCGTCGAACATCCACGACGGGCCAGGGCGTCGCTCCGGCACTCCGGCCCGTCGTATCGTCCGATCACACCGCTACACCGGCTCTCGCGGTCACCGTCTCGCCGATCCACGGCGGGACCGCCGCGTCCCGCACGCGAATCGTCCTCGGCCAGCAGGTCGAACGTTCACGGAAGCTTTCCGCGTATCGGAACACTTGAAATATCTAGTTCGTGTACCACTCAAGCAAACGAGCCGCGAACCGCTTCTACACCAGGATGTTACGGAAGCAAATACGCCACACTCACTCAAGCTTCCAAATAACGGAAAACGCAAACTCTTTGGTCGGCACTGCTGTGTTACGGTCGCCTTCGTGGAACCCTCCGGCGTGCAAACCGTCACCCGCGCCCTCTCGGTCTTGGACAGTTTCCGCGACGGCCGGGAGCGCGGCGTCTCGGAGGTGGCGCGGCGACAGGGTCTGGCGGTCAGCACCACGCACCGGCTGCTGACCACGCTCGTCCAGGCGGGCTTCCTGGAGAAGAGCGCCGAATCGAGCCGGTATCGCATGGGCGGCGCGCTGGCCGAGTGGGGGCAGCTCGCCTACCGCCAGCACCGGATCTACCTCTCCGAACCGTATCTGGAGCAGCTCGCGGGGACCACCGGAGCCAGTTGCTCGGTCGCCACCCGCCACGGCATCCACGCCGTACTGCTCGGCACCAGCCGGTGGCGGGAGACCGACGGACACGAACTGCAGGGCGTGCGACTTCCCCTGCACGCCAGCGCACTCGGCAAAGCCCTGCTCGCCTGGTCCGACGTCACCGACGAGCAGTTACGCGAGCTCCCCTACGACGAGGGAACGGAGCGCTCGGTGGCCGGACCGGGCTCGCTGCGTGCCGAACTGCTCGCCACGCGGGAACGCGGATACGCCTACAACGACGAGGAACTCGATCCCGGCTTCCGCACCATCGGCCTGCCCCTCCTCGACCCGGCGGGCCGCTGCCGCTTCGCCCTCGGCCTGCGCGGCCCCACCACGCTCATGATCGCCGAACGGGTGCCGTTCTTCGTCGAACTCGCGAAGGTCACCGCGCAGGAGATCGCGGACAGGTTCGCCGCCGACTAGGTTCCCGGAAACCGACGATTCGGTCGAACAACCGCGGTCGCGGGTGCGCCACCCTATTCTTGACGCGTAAACCATAGTGCGAGGTCGTCATTCGGGAGGCGACCGGAGAGCTGCGCCGGTCGTACCCGGCGCAGCCGCGGAAGGGAGCCGCCATGCCGGATGGTCACGCGCGGGTGCGCGCCGGGTCGTCGCGCAAGCTCGACACAACCCTCGCGCACGAGGCGCGGGTCTACGACTACTGGCTCGGCGGGAAGGACAACTACCCCGCCGACCGCGCCCTCGCCGACACGATCGCCACGCACATCCCCGACATCCGCGACATGGCCCGCGCCAATCGCGCCTTCCTGGGCCGTGCGGTACGTCATCTGGCCGGCGCGGCGGGCATCGATCAGTTCCTCGACATCGGCACCGGCCTGCCCAGCGCGGGCAACACCCACGAGGTGGCCCAGCGGATCGATCCGGCCGCGCGCGTGGTCTACGTCGACAACGATCCACTGGTGCTCGCCCACGCCAGAGCCCTGATGGCGAGCACGCCGCAGGGCAGAATCGCTTTCCTCGACGCCGATCTGCGCGATCCCCGATCCATCCTGGCGGCGCCCGCCCTGGCCGAGACCTTCGACCCGGACCGGCCGATGGCGATCATGCTGGTCGCGATCATGATGTTCTTCCGGGACAGCGACGACCCGTACGGCGTCGTCGGGCGGCTGCTGGAGGCGGCGCCGTCCGGCAGCTACCTGGTGCTCACCCATTCGACCGCCGATTTCGACCCGCGGGCCATGGCGCGCGCGGCAGCCGCCGCCCAGCGCGCGGGCATCGCGTTCCAGCCCCGCAGCCGCGCGGAAACCGAATCCTTCTTCGCCGGGACCGAACTCGTCGATCCGGGCGTCGTGCCGGTCGACGCCTGGCGGCCGGACTCGGAAGTCATCGCCGACGACCAGCGGTCCGCCTGGTACTGGGCGGGGGTCGGGCGCAAACCCTGAGCAGGCGCGGGCGGCGTTTGAGCCGCCCCCGTTCGGTAATCACGTCGCCAGGGACCCGCGGCCACGGACGGCGAGGTGGTGAACATGGTCGAGGACGTCGAGAAGCGCTGGCACGATCCACGCGGCTTCCGCCGCGCGGCGACCTACGTGGCCTCGGTGCTCGCCAGCGCCGCGCTGGTCTTCCTGCTGAGCCTGCTATGGGCCGCCCAGCGCGAATGCGCGGAGCGGGAGCGGCTGCTGTGCGATACCCCCGCCCAGGTCGCCATCGTGCTCGGACCGTCGGCGGTGCTGCTGATCGGCGGCATCGGCGCTTTCGTCGAAACCTACCTCCAGTGGCGGCGCGGCCGGACCTGGCCGATCTGGCAGGGCGCGGGCTGGTTCCTGTTCGTCTTGATGACGGTCTATCTCGGCATCGGCGGCGGCGCGGTCGCGCGCTGATCACTCCGCGACGCGCACGACCACCTTGCCGAAATTGCGGCCCTCCAGCATGCCGATGAACGCCTCCGGGGCGGCGGCCAGGCCGGACACCACGTCCTCGCGGTACCGCACCCGCCCGTCGGCCACCCAATCACCCATCTCGCGCAGGAAGTCCGGGTACAACGCGCGGACGAACTCGGTCTGGATGAATCCGCGCACCGTGAGACTCTTGGTCAGGATGCGGCCGTAGAAGCCGGCCAGCCGGTCGGGGCCCTCCGGCGCGCCCACCGCGTTGTAGTTGGCGATCAGCCCGCAGACGGGCACCCGCGCGTAGGTGTTCAGCAGCGGATAGACCGCGTCGGCCACCGCGCCGCCGACATTCTCGAAATAGACGTCGATGCCGTCGGGAACCGCTGCCGCCAACTGCTCGGCGAAATCGGGGGCGCGGTGGTCGAGCGCGACATCGAAGCCGAGTTCGCTCAGGTAGGCGACCTTGCGCGGCCCGCCCGCGATGCCGACCGCGCGCGTGCCGCCGAGCTTGGCGATCTGGCCGACGGCCGAACCCACCGGTCCGGTGGCCGCGGCGACCACGAGCGTCTCACCGGGCCGGGGTTTGCCGATCTCGCGCAGCCCCGCGTAGGCGGTGAAGCCCGGCATACCGAGCACGCCCAGCGCGGTCGAGACCGGCGCCGCGGCCGGATCGAGCTTGCGCACGCCGCGGGCCGGCGCGACGTCATGGGTCTGCCACCCCGAATAAGCCAGTACCACATCGCCTTTCGCCACCGACGGGTCGCGGGACTCGAGCACTTCGGCCACGGTGGCGCCGACCATCACCGCGCCGATCTCCACCGGTTCGGCGTAGGACTTCGCCGCGCTCATCCGGCCGCGCATGTACGGGTCGAGCGAGAGATACCGGGTGCGCAGCAGAACTTCCCCTTCGGCCGGAGCGGGGAGTTCCACGGTCTCGATCCGGAAATTCTCCGGCGTGGGCGCACCCACCGGCCGGGAAGCAAGCACAATTCGCGTCGACTCGACCATGCGCCCACCCTAGCCGGGAGCGCGGCCCCCCGAGCCGCCCGCGCCCGATCGTGTCCGGCGATCACCCCAGGACGGCGATTTCGGCCCGAGGAACACGCCGCCGTTCACCTTCAGCGTCCGGCCGGTGACCCAGCGCCCGTCGTCGGAGGCGAAGAATGCGACCGCGTCGACGATGTCCGCGCCGCTCCAGCGCGGTGCCGCAGGCGCTGGCCGACCAGGCTGCCCGGCCGTACACGCCGACCACCGCCACGGAATCCGGCCATTCGCGTACCGAATGACGTAAAACACTGTGGCGCAAAGGGTTATGCCGTTCAAGTACCGAATGACGCAACCTCTGGCCACAGCAGTTTCGGGATGAGCGTTCTGGATATCCGCTCGAGCGAGCCGAACATTGGCACGGGCGGCGCGGCTTCGTAGCGTCGAGACCATGAGCTTGGAAATCGGCACCATCCTGCCCACCTCGACGCCCGATCCCGCGCATCCCATCCTGGGGGACGTGCGGGCCGCCGCCCGCCTCGCCGAGCAGATCGGCCTCGACTCGGTGTGGTCCACCGATCATCTCGTGGCCAGCGCGCCGATCCTGGACAGCGGCGTGGTGCTGGCCACCGCCGCCGCCGTGACCGACCGCATCCGCATCGGCTACGGCGTGCTGTTGCTCGCGTTGCGGCCGGTCGCGTGGGCGGCCAAGCAGATCGCGGCCCTGCAGTACGTCTCCGGCGACCGGCTGATCCTCGGGGTCGGCACCGGCAACCCGGCACACGGTGATGTCGGATGGCGCGCGGCGGGCGTGCCCTTCACCGAGCGCGGCCGTCGCACCGACGAGGCGCTGCGCCTGCTGCCCGGCCTGGTCGCGGGCCGGCCGACCCTCCTGCCGGACGGTACCGAGGTCACCCTGGCGCCGGGCGCGGCCATGCCGCCGGTACTGGTCGCGGGTGACGGCGCGCGCGCTCGCCGTCGCGCCGCCGCCTATGCCGACGGCTGGGTCGCCATCGGACTCGAACCGCGTCAGGTCCGCGCGAGCGTGGACGAGTTGGCCGCCCTCGCCGCCGAACGCGGTCGGGGACCGCTCAGCGTGACGGTCGTGGCGCCACCTCTGGCCACTGATCCCGGGCAGGCGGCGGAGCAACTGGCCGCCTACGCGGAGGCGGGCGCGGAACGTGTCGTACTGGCCCCATCGGGGGCCGAGTGGCAAGCCGGCTACGAGTTCGCCGCGAAGATCAAAGAACAGCTTTGATTCCGATCCTCAGCCGGTGCACAACAATCCCAGCCCGAGGCCGAGCAGCACGGCCGCGATCACCGAGTCCAGCACCCGCCAGGCGAGCGGACGGGCGAACAGCGGACCGAGCAGTCGCGCTCCGAAACCGAGCGCGGTGAACCACAGCACGCCGGCCAGCATCGCCCCCGCGCCGAGGAACCAGCGATCGGGGCTCGCGTAACCGGCGGCGAAGGAGCCGAGCAACACCACGGTGTCCTGATAGACGTGCGGGTTGAGCCAGGTCAGCGCCAGGGCGGTAATTACCGTCGCGCCGAGCGCCGCGGTGGTCCGCCCCGCTTCGGCGTTGAGCGCGGCGCTGCCGAACGCCCGTCGTGCCGCCAGGACCGCGTAACCCAGCAGTGGCGCTTGGACTCCGCCGCGCTCAGCGCCGTCGCCGCCACCATCGCGGCGGAGGCGGCGAACGTGCTGCGATGACCGCGACCGAACACCATGCCCGGCACCGCCTTCGGGCGTTCGACACCGCCGGGTCAGGAGTGCGAGCCTCCTGGCCCGGCGGGTCCGTATCCGAGAAGGCGCGACCGTGGGCACGGTAGCACCGCCAGTTTGTTCGGAGCCCCGCACGAGTTGGATGGGCCGCTCTCGCCGACTGTCCGCGCAGGCGCGAGGCCCACGACACCAGGCCGGTCGAGTACCTCGTATTCCTCCGCATCGGGACGCCGCGAGGTAATTTGATCTTCGCAACGCCGACCACAGCTTCAGCGCCATCCCGCACCCACCCGAGATGCACAGGAGTTCACCTTGGCACGGCACCGTCGCCCGCACCGCTCGCGCACCCGCGGCGCTCTGGCCGTCACGGCCGCGCTCGGCACCCTGTTCGCCGGCATCGGCCCCGATGCGGCCGCACGCCCGATCGGCCCCTACGACGTCGGCGGAGCGATCGAGGTCGAATACGACCAGGCGGGAGGACCGGCGTTCTTCGGCGACCCGGTCACACCCGAGTCACCCGCCGCCCGCGGCGGCCGTTACCAAGCGTTCGAGCGCGGCTCGTCCATCTACTTCCATCCCGACAGCGGAGCCCATCAGGTCGGCGGCGCGATCCGCGACAAATGGGGCACCCTGGGCTTCGAGAGCGGGGCGCTCGGCTACCCCGTGGCCCGGGAGGCGGCGACGCCGTCGAAACCCGGTAGCTTCAGCGTCTTCCAGAACGGCTCCATCTACTGGTCCCTCGGCACGGCGGCGCACCAGATCGGCGGCGTGATCCGCGACAAGTGGGCGTCCTACGGCTGGGAGAGCAGCCCCCTGGGCTTCCCCATCACCGACGAATCCCCCGCCCGCGCGGGCAACGGACGCTACAACCTCTTCGGCGGCGGCGCCATCTATTCGTCCGTGCGCACCGGCCCGCACGTCATCTGGGGAGCCATTCGCGAATCCTGGGAGGCCGCGGGCGGCGAAGCGGGCCGTTACGGCTACCCGACCAGCGACGAGTACGACTTCGAGAACGGCAAAGCCCAGGATTTCGAAGGCGGCCGCATCACCTGGACCCCCTAGCCGAACCGCCGCCGGCGGCGGCTTCGCGCAGCGCGCACGTCGACCGATCGGTCTGCTTCGATTTCGCCGAGTCGGCGACTGCGGTCCTCCCGCTGGCCGAAGCGGAGCAAGCGGTGCGCGCGTTGGAGGGCGAAAAGGGCGATCCGATCCGGATAGTGCTGACCCCGTGAACTCCGGGCAATCCGGACAGCGGAGCGGTTCGCGATGGTTCCGCCGGCGACCCCAACTCACGCTGGGGCCGCCGCGGCCGAACCAGCCAGTGCCCGAGCTCGATCCTCAGACCCCGACCTCGGGAGCGATACTGCCACATCCCAGCGGGCGCGTCGCATCGGTGATCGTCCATCAGTACATACAGGCGCGCGTGCATGTGCATGCGCGCCCCCGGGCTGGAAAACCTCGAAAATCGAGGTGAACGGATCACGATTGATAACAACTAAGCATCGATCGAGCGGTCCAGATGCAGAACTGTTACCTTTCGCCGACGCCATCTCGACGACTTCACCTTGCCGCCAACGCCTTTCGAGCCTCGAAGCGAGGATCGGATTCCGAGGCTTCGACTTTCGCGCGCAGCGTCGTTGAACCGAGCAGACCGACCGGTTCTCCGATACCCCTCACACGTCCGCGCCGAGCACCCCATCGCAGCCCGGGCGAGGCGACGAGCGACTCGATCGGCAAACTCCCGGCACGAGACGCCGGTCCGCCCGATCGCCGGCCGGGCGCCCTATTCGCCGGATCGCATCTCGGTGATCAGATCCCGCAGGAAGCCCACGCTCTCGACCGGGGACAGCGCCTCCACGCTGAGCCGGTTCATGACCGACATATACAGCTCGACGTCGCGCTGCTTGTCGAAGTACAGCGAGCTGGTGAGCTGCTCGGTGTAGACGATGTCGGCCAGCTCCGGTTCCGGGAAACGAAGGATGCTGAACGGACCGCCCGCGGCCGAGTGCCCGCCCGCCGAATAGGGCAGCACCTGGATCCTGATGCTGGGACGGTCGGCCATCGCGAGCAGATGCTCGATCTGCTCGCGCAGCACCTCCATCCCGCCGACCGGCCTGCGCAGCGCGTTCTCGTCGACGACCGCCCACAGCGTGGGGGCGGCCGCCCGGTAGAGGATCTCCTGGCGGCGCATGCGAATGGCGACGCGGCGTTCGGTCTCGTCGGTGTTGCCGAGCTGGATCACGGCGCGCGCGTAGTCGGCGGTCTGCAGCAGACCCGGCACGAATTGCGCCTCGTAGGTGCGGATGGTGGTGGCGGCCTGTTCGAGGCCGAGATAGGTCTCGAACCAGGCCGGGAGCAGATCGCTGTAGTGCTGCCACCAACCCGGGTCGTTGGCCCGGCGAGCCAGCTCGAAGTAGGTTTCGCGTTCAGCGGGGTCGACAACTCCGTAGAGGCTCAGCAGGTCGCGCAGATCGCGTTCCTTGAACCCGGTGCGGCCGAGCTCGAGGCGACTGATCTTGGCGTGCGATCCGCGGATGGCGTCGCCCGCGGCCTCCCTGCCGATCCCGGCCGCCTCGCGCAGCTGACGCAACCGGCTGCCGAGCGCGATCCGCAGAACCGTCGGACCACGTTCCGCGGCAGGGAAATCCGCGCTGTCGTCGTCGTTGCTCATGCGTGCCTCCGGCCGATCGGGGGTTAGCCGCGGGGCGTAGTGCCTCCACCATCACAGCTTTCTGAAACGTCGGCTGACGATCCTACTCGGCGGAACCCGGACGACCGCCCCGATGCGGGCGCGTGCCGGAAATTGGGTGCGCACGCATGGATTCGCAAGAGGGACAACGCAATATGTTGTTCCAGAATCGGCGCACGGCGGGACAGGTGTGCGTAGAGTCGCCTTCGACGGTGGCCCGGCGGATGAGGAGTGCCACGACGTCGACGATGGGCCCGTCGAACGTCCCCTCCTCGGCAGCGTCGGCCGCGGATCACAGCACCCGTCCCCCACCACGGAGCGCGACATGACATCGAACGACGTGCAGATCACCGATCAGGACATCCGCGACAAGCTGACCGGCGTACTCGGCTTCACCAGCATCGACCTCGCGACGTCGAAGGACGGCGTGAACTGGTGCTCGAACGCGTTCTTCGCCGAGCTGGACGGGGATCCGTTCCGCTTGACGCTCGTGCTCGAGTCCGGCGGCCGTACGTTGGACTGTCTGCGAACCAATCCGAGTATCGGGGTCAAGGTCGTCCCCGGCGGATTCCTCGACCCGTTCGCGCAGGGCCTCGGCACGGCGGTGGCGCGAACGGGAACGCACGAGCGGGAGGAGACCTTCCGAGCGCTGTTGGACAAGGAACCGCAGATCGAACCGTTCCTGTCGACGCCGATCGAGGCGGTGGTGGTGCACATCGACTGGTGGCGCGTGACGCACGTCGCGGGCGGTTGGCTGCCCGGACGTGTCCTGCACCGGCCCGGCGCGTCCTGAGTCGCCCCGCGCGATCATCCACTACATACCGACCAGTTTCGACATCCCGTCGAGTACCGCAGACACCGGCAGGGCGACGAAATCCACACTGGCCGAACGCATCCGACGGATTGCCCGGTGATTCGGCGAACCCTAGGCTGGTGAGCCAGGCGACGAAAACCAGAGAGAGGTCTCCATGTCCGATCCCGCTCCCCAGACCGGTGTCCGCGCACCGGTCGGCGTGGACACGACACGCGCGAGTATCGCCCGCGTCTACGACGCCACCCTCGGTGGCAAGGACAATTACGAGGTCGACCGCTACGTGCGCGACAAAGTCGCCGAAGTCGCGCCGCGCCAGAGCGACGTGGCCCGCATGAACCGGCGCTGGCTGCACCGCGTGGTGCGATACCTGGCCGGGACCGCGGGCATCGATCAATTCCTCGACATCGGCGCGGGTCTGCCGACCGTCGGCAACACCCACGAGATCGCGCAGCAGGAGAATCCCGTGGCGCGCGTGGTGTACGTCGACAACGACCCGGTCTGCAACATCCACGGCCGCGTCCTACTCGAGCGCAACGCGTACACGCATTTCGTGCCTGCGGATCTGACCGATCCGGATACCCTGCTGGCACATTCCGAGGTCACCCCGCACCTCGATCTCGCTCGCCCGCTGGCGCTGATCCTCTGCGGCATCCTGCATCACGTCGACGACGATCTCGATCCCGCGGGGATCATGCGCCGCTACATCGATGCGCTGCCCGCGGGCTCCTACGTCGCGATCACGCATTTCTACGATCCGGCCGACGGCGGCGAGGCGCACGAGATGGCCATCGAGCTGCAACGGCGGTTCACCGAAATGGGCTTGGGCTCCGGCTGGTACCGCACTCGAGAGCAGATCGCCTCGTATTTCGGTGATCTGGAACTGATCGAGCCCGGACTGGTCGAACTCGACGACTGGTGGCCGATGGGGCCCGCATTGCGTCCGCGGCTGACCGAGGAACGTCTGCTGCTGGGCGGTGTCGGTTACAAATCCGGATCGTCGAACGGCGTCGTGACCACCCTGCGCCGCCGGGCGACCCAGGACGACCTATCGGATCCCGCCGAGTAGGACTCGGCTGAGAGGACTGCCCCACATGACATACGACGACCTGAACGGACCGGATCTACGCGAAGACCGGTGGCGCTTCCTCGAGGTTCCCCTCGGTGACGGCCAGTCCTGGCGCTACGCCGACCCGGCCGCCCGCACCGAGATCGGCGAAGGCACCGTGTCGGTCCGCATCGATGCGTTCACCCGCTCCCATGCCGAGGTCCAGATCCTGGACAACCCGAAGCATCTGCTGGTGTCGACCGAGGCGTTCGATCTCACCGGCGGACCACGGACTTTCGCGGTCGACATGGCGGCGCAGAACATCGGCGTCACCGGCGAGGACTACCGCGACGGGTTCGCCGCGTTCAATGTCCTCGATATGAGCAGCGCCCAGGTCTTCGACTTGATCGCGACGAGCAAGCATGCGTACGCAATCCACGAACGGCTGCTCGTGCCGGGCGTCGTCCCCGCGGCGGAGGCGTTCAGCCACGTCGTGCACGCCCCGCTGGCAGGAGTCGACATCAAGCCCGGCGAGTTCCACCGCTACACCGTCACCCTGGACCGTGCGGCGGGCACCGCGAGCTGGTACGTGGACGGCATCCCGGTGTACCGCGCCTACGCGCCACAGCTGCCGGAGACCGTGCAGATCGGCTTCGGCGTCATCACCTTGCATCCGATCGAAGACGGGCACAGCACCTCGCTGCGCGGGCAGGGCCTGCACGCGGCATGGCGTGCTTTCACCGTGAACTGACCGGGCACGCCGACCGCGCGGTGTCTGCCTGAACACGTGGAGTCTGCCTGAACACGTGGAGTCTGCCTGAACGCGTGGGGGCCGCCGAAACGAATGGTGCCCAGCCGCATTCGGCTGGGCACCGGATTCGCTCACGCCCGCGGGGCGGCCGTCCCCACAGATCAGACGCTCTCCCTGCGCGGCCATTCGACGCTGTGCTGGCGGGCGTACCCGTCCGACGCGCCCGCGTCCTCGTCCATGTCGTACTCGTATTCGTCCAGCTCGGCACGACGGCGCGGATCCCAGACCATCGCCGCGGCCGACACGGCCAACAACGTGATGACAATGGCCGCGATGACTACATAGAGCACGTCTTTACACCCTCTCCTGAAGAAAAAACGAACAGCACCCACAGCCGTGCCGGATACTCAACGCGCACAGCTTCATTCACGCCGCTCGCATACTAAGCCGCCCTCCCGCGAACCGGACATTCCGACGCGGGTTACCGGCCGGTCGCTCCCCGGTCCGGGCCGGGCGGCCACCCTCGCCGATTTCCGGGAAACGCCACCGCGAACCTCCAGCGTCGCTTAGGCTCGGCACAGTCCCGGTGGCTCCGGGACATCCAGCGCGGCCCCGGTATGCCCAAGCCGGCCGCGATCGCTGGTGGTAGCGGTGGGGTTCACCCGATTCGATGAACCTCGCCGTCCCCCACTTCCCATGAAATCCCACGGACATTCGCGCGGAATAACCCACATCGGGCATCCTTCGAGTTACCGTCTTCGGTCATGGACGACATCGAACTGCAGCCACCGACCGTCGCCTCCGCCAAGCACACCGGACTGGTCCTGGACATCGCCGCCCTCGACATCCACAACCCGCTCGCCCGGCCCGGCGAGATCACCTACCCGTACGTCCGCTGCACCGACCACCGGGTCCTGCGGCTACCCGAGCCGTTGCACCGGTGGGCCACCGAGACCATCGCCATCAACCACACCCAGCACGCCACCGGCGCACTGCCCTTGTTTCCCGGGCAGGTCGAGTTCGGCATCCTCGACGGCACCATGTACGCCGAAGTCCTCTGACCCCCGCTCCCGACTGGAGCCCGGTCGACACGGCCGGGCTCCAGTCGCGTCACAAGCGATCGGCGCACCGGCGACGCGCCCGCGAAATGCCTGGTGAACGCGCGGACGGGGCGAGCATGTGGCGCGCGTTCCCGGTGCACGACACACTGGATCCGTGAATCGCATGTCAACCCGAGGGCGCCCCCGCGGATCGGACGGCCTGCTGTGACCGACCTCGCCCGCGGTGAGAACCGCCCCGCGCCCGGCGACCGGCTGACGGTGACCGTCACCTGCTCGGCTCCGGTCGACGTCTCGGCGCTGCTGCTGAACTCGGCGGGACGGGTGCGCTCCGACGCCGATTTCGTGTTCTTCAACCAACCGGTCGCGCCGGGCGTCACCTATCGGCACGGCCGCGGCGCCGGTGACGTGGTGGACATCCAGACCGGCGCGCTGCCCGGTGACGTGGAGCGCGTCGTCGTCACCGCGAGCCTGGACGGCAGCGGTCCGCCCACTTTCGCGGCCGCGGGCTCGCTGCGCGCGACCATTGCCTCCCCGTCCGGCACACTGGCCTTCCCGGTGACCGGGCTGAGCACCGAGACCGCCGTGGTGTGCGTGGAGATCTACCGCCGCGGCGGCAGCTGGAAGGTGCGCGCGGTCGGGCAGGGCTATGACAACGGATTGGCCGGTATCGCAACGGCTTTCGGCGTGAACATCGACGACGAACCGGCTCCGCCTCCCATGCCGTCCGCTCCGGCTCCGCCGCCCGCTCCGTCCCCTCCGGCTCCCGCGCCCACGTATCAACC
>NZ_JABLTE010000143.1 GCF_013315795.1 Nocardia barduliensis | reverse complement strand
GCGGGGGCCGAGGGCCAGGGGTTCCAGCCGGGTGCCGAACACGGTGCGCACCACGTCGGCGACGATGGCGCGGTCGTCTTCGGGTGCGGCCCCGATCAGGTTCGCGGCGGCGGTGTTCGTGTCGGTGGCGGTGGCGATTTTCTGGAACGCCAGCAGTTCGCGCAGCTGGGGTGCCCACCCGATCTCGCCTTTGTCCTGTCGGGTGGCCAGGTTCCGCGCGGCGCGGACTGCTTTCGGGTCCACCCCGAGCTGTTTGGCGAGGTCGTAGTCGGAGCCGACCTGTACCTGGAACGCGAACCGGCTGGCGAGGGCGTCGGACAGGATCGCGCCGTGAACGCCGGGGTTGTGCCCGGCCACCACGAAGAACCCCGGCGCGACGGTCACGATTTCGCCGCTGTTGGCTTTGATCACGATCTCGCGGCGGCCGTCCATGGCCGGGTACACGCATGACAGCACGGTCGGCGGGATGAGGGTGGCGTCATCGATGAACAGCACCCGGCCCTCGCGCATGGCGCGGACCAGCGGCCCGTGCACGAACGCGAAGGTCCCGTCGGGGTTTTGCGTGTATTCCCCGACAAAATCGGCGACGGTGGTGTCGCAGTCGCCCTGGACCGTCAGAAGGTCGCCGTAGGCGGCCTCGATCAGCGAGGTTTTGCCGGTGCCGGGCGGGCCGTACAGCAGGACCGGGACCTCGTGGTCGCGCATGGTGCGCAGCACGTCCACATCGGCGCGGCCCGCCAGGGTCCGCAGGTGGTATTGCTGCCCGTTCGGCCGTGTCACGGCCGAACCGGTGCGGGCCGGGCTCGGGGTGCCCGATGGCGCGGCGGGGGCCTTACGCGCCCGACGGGCGGCGGGCCGCTTGGCCGGGGTTGCGGCGGGCGTGCCGGTGGCGGGTGCCGGGGTGGGGGCTCCGGTCGCGGCGCTGCTGGTGTTCGTGTTGGCGCGGTAGCGCAGCGGTTTGGCGCTGGTCTGGTCGGCGTGTCCGGCGGCGGTGAGGGTTTTCATCGCGTTTCCGATCGCACCGGATGAACGGCCGGTGAGTTTCGCGACTTCGCGGGGTGTGTATTCGGTGCCGGGGTTGTCGGTGAGGATTTTGGCGACCATGCGGCGCAGTTCGCCATTGCCGAGGCGGTTGGCCGGTGCGGGGGCCGGGCCGGTGGGGGAAGTCATCTCGTTTCTCCTTCGCACTGCACGAATTTTGTTGCGCCGCTCACGGCGGATCCTGGCACAGCGGTGGCGCGGTGGTCATTTCGGATTGGTTGACAATTCGTTTCCCCGGGGTGTGGGTCGACGCTATCTCGACTCATCCCGGGAATTCAACCCCGTTTTCAACCTTTTCTCAACCAATTTCCGCAGATCAGGGCAACAATTGCATGGCAAGCACAGAATGGAATGCGTTAACGCGGCCAGGCCGGCAGCAGACCGTACATGAGGAAACTATTGATTTGAAACCGATTGGAATGCATCGAATGAGGACGGATATCGATAGTTGAATAGCGGAGTCATATCAGCAGGGCCAGCCGAACGATGGCAGCGACGCCAGCGGGCCACGCCCGCCCCAACGTGTTCTTTCTGTTCCCTGCGGGTAATCCTGGGGAGCCAGTTGGGTCGGATAGTGGCTTCTAGCTGGTAGTTTGCGGCATCGGGGTGGGTTGATTTGACTGACCCACCTAGCGACCCGCCAATGGACCCACCTAACGACCCACCTAACGATCTCCACGATCAGCCAGGCCGCGATAACGCGAGCTGCACCCCCCGTGGCGGCGATCTCCGACAACCCGAAGAAATTGCGAACATCCACCCGTTGTGCCGTGAAATTGCCGTACGGAATCCCATTCTCAATTGAATTCCACAAATAGCGATCAGATATCCGCAAACCCTACTGGGCTAATACCTTACCCGACGAACGCCGAGAAGCACGCACACCTTCTGGCTATTATTGCGTACCGTCAATACTTGGCGGCGGGTGTCGCCTCGAATTCCCGAGGCGGATGTTAGCCTTTGTCCCGCGCGGATTCCGCACTCGAGTCAGGCGAGAGACTTCCCCATCCTCGCCTCCGCCTCATCAGACGAGCTTTTACCTTAGACCCAGCGTTTCCGCCTATCTCATCTCGAGTGTTCGCCGAGGCGTTTTCTCGGCCATTACGCATCTCGGATAGAAGACTCCGGTTTCAGTGCCGGGCTTGTTTTTGGAGCCTTTCTGCAAGGTCTCGTGTTTCTGCGGTGGGTTCTTCTCCTATTTTGGAGAGTTTGTGTGCCAGGAGGCCGAGTGTGCGTTCGATGGCTGTGTGTTCGCCGAGGCGGGCGTGCAGGCGAAGGATGTCGCGCCACAGGAGTTCGTTGAGCGGGTCGTGGTCGAGGGCGGTTTCGAGGAGGTCCAGGGCGCGGCGTGGGTCCTGCTCGACCACGGTGGCGGCCAGGGCGCCGACCGCGGTGATGGTGTCGCGGCGGGCGGATTCCCGGATCGGTGCTACCCAGTCCGCTGTGAGATCTGCGGCCAGGATCCCTCGGCAGGAGGTGTCGATGATGTGGCGGCACGCTTCACCGCGCTCCGTGCCGTTGCCCGCGTGGCGGCGTTGACGTACCGCGCGAGCGAACTGCTGGTAGTCGGTGGCGATGATGGTGTGGTCGAGCTGATAGCGGATGTGGTCGCCGGCCAGAATCCGGGGCACCGTGCCGTCGGTCGCGTCTCTGATGGAGGCGGTGAGTCGGCTGATCGCGGTGTTGAGTGCGTTGACCGGTCGGCGGGGGCATCGTTCCCCCCACAGATCGGCGATCAGGGCCTCGCGGGAAATCCCTTCTGGGTGCAGGGTCAGCAGGGCCAGCAGTTCGCGGCTCCGGGGCTGCAAGTGGGTGGTGATGTCGACAACGCCGTCGTCGCGGTGCCAGCAGACACGTAGCGGCCCGAACACCTCGACTGCCAGGGTCGGCCCACCCGGTGCCGATTCGTTTGCCGTGGTGGCGACGGGGGTAGCATCACGCGCAACGGGCACTGTCTCCGTAGGGGGCTGGCCGGTCTCGGTGACCTCGAGACCGAGGTCGTCTACTGGGGATACGGCCGGGGCGGCGTCCTGGCCCGGGATTCGATCGGGAACTGGCTGGCGGGCTCGATACACCCGGGGCGAATCCGCCCGGATGCAGACCCCGAGACCGTGACGCCACCGGCCCGGTAACCGGGGCCACGGTGACGGTTGCCGGCCTAGAAGCGGATTCGAGTGTGCTGGGGTCAGTTGTGTGTGCAGTGCGGCGGCAACGACGCGGGCAGCCGCTGCGAGCCCGTTGCGTCCTCGGCGGGAGTATCGGGCGCCGGTCAGCAGCGCTTCGGCACCGAGGCGGTCGAGTGGAAGCCTGCCGAGCACCGGGACTCCGAGAGGCTCGGCGAACTCGCCCGTGCGATCCGAGCCGACCAGCAGCACCGCGCAGCGCCGACAGCCGGCGGTGACCTCGCGGACGCGCCGGCCGGCGCGGACGGGGTCGGCGAGGTCGCCACGGACCACGACGATCAGAACGTCGGCGCCAGCGGCGATCGGAGTGGCGGGCGAGGCCGGATCGGCGAGACCGCAGTCGGCGATGACCACCAGATCTGCCAGCCTTGGGACTGCGGCGGCGGGCATGCTCACCGGGGCCGTCAGCGTCGCTGCCATGGCATCGGCACTTGGAGGTGCGGCGAGGAACGGCACACCCGAACCCAGCGTCTGGACGTGCTCCCACAACTGTGTCGAAACCGGAGAATCTCCTGGTGACTGGGTGGTGGCAGCGGCAAGGCTGGCCAGTCCGCGGTGCGGGTCGGCGTCGGCGAGTCGCGCGAGTCGTCCCCCGGCAGGATCCGCCTCCACCACGACAGCGGGTTTCGTGCCCGGCCATGCGTTGGCGAGGGCGACCGCGGTAGTAGTCACTCCGGTGTGAGGATTCAGTCCGGTGAGTGCGATCAGCACGGTCACCGCCCCCTTTGGTTGTTGGTCGCCGATCCAATCGTCACGTTGGGTCGACGATGGGGTACAGGGATGGGGCCCGGCTACTCGGACACGATCGCGGTGATCACCGAGTGCCGGTCGAGTTGTGTGGTGGAGATCCGTTGCCGCCACACCCGTGGTGCCGCACCGGGCGGGGTGTCGGTGATCTCGACCGCGTACAAGCCGGGGTTCAACCGGCGGATCCGGGCACAGTAGGTGGTGCCCAGCGGCGCCGAGTCGATGCCGGCCTGGATGGTGGCGGCATCCGATATCGCGGCGTCGGCCGCGACGACTTCGCGAGCGAGTACGCCGTCGCGGGCGTGGTAGTAGGCGGCCTCGAACGCAGCAATTGCCGCTGCGCCGGTGGCCGGCCGTAGGGGGCGAGGCCCGGCTACGGCTTCGGTGGCCTCGATGGTTTCGGGACCACAAGCGGCGGTGCTCCCGGTGACGGTGAGTGCGTGTTCGAGGCCACCGGGAGAAAGCGAAAGCGCGACGGTGAGAGACATCGGCACGTCAACACCGTGGTCTACGCCGTCGATGCCGGAGATGAGCATGGTTGCCACCACCACGGTGGCAGCGACCACAGCGAGCATCACCACGCCGCCCAGGACGGCTCGCGCCCTACCCGGCCCGCCGGTGCGGTACTCGGAAGTCAGCCAGCGTCGATCTTCCGCGGTATCGGGTGCACCGGCGGAGGCCAGCCATTCGGCTATTTCGGTCGGCGGCGGCCCGTCGAGCACGATCTGCCGGTCATCGTTCGACTCGTCCTGGGGGTCGATTCTTCTCATCACCGATGCACCCCGCTTGGTCAGCCGAGCGCCGGCGGCCATTGCGCCAGCACGTCGTTGAGCACCTGCGCGGCCTGGGACTCGACCGTCTCGACCACGTCGGCGACAGGTTCGCTGACCACCACCGCCGTCACCTCTTCGACGATCGGCTGGGGTACCGCGGCCTCGACCTCCGCGACCACCACCGGGAGCGGCACAGGCTCAGTGCCGACACCTAGCGCAGCATCCACATCAGGGTCCGCCAGCCCAGCCTGATCCAAGACCTCGGCGGCCTCGGCGACCACGATGTCGTTCCAGTCGCGTTCCCGTTGCGCGACCTCGGATGACATCCCCTCTGGCCGCGGCACACTCACCCCACCGAAATGCAGCGAATCCTCGCCCACCACCGACGCCTGCACCTCGGCGTAACCGTCGCTGGTGCCCGGCTGCGGGTATACCTCGACCACTGGCTGCGCGGGTTCCACAGCCACCTGCGGCTCGATCGCCACCTGCGGCTCATAGCCCATTTCGGGCCGGGACACCGACGGGGGCTCCGACCACACGTGGGGTTCAGGAACTATCCGGGGCTCGGGAACGGCCTCCGGCTCGGGCAGGACCTGGGGTGCCGGTGAGATCGGGGCCGGCATCTGAGCGGGCGCCGGGGTATCGGTCTTCTCATCGGGAGTCGACCGGTCCGGCCCGACAGGAATGGTCCTGGTCCGCGGTTCCGGAACCACGGGGCCTACGACGCCCGCTTGTCCTGGCCGGGGGTCCGAGATCACTCCCGGCTGACCCACTGGACCCGCATGCGCAACCGGTGCTGCGAACACCGCCGCCGCCAACGGGACAAGCGCGGCCATCGCTAGACGATGCCCTGCACAGGCTCCGAATCCAGGTAGCCACCGATGCCTCCGAGACGAGTGCACCACCGGTCCGGTCGCCCCGATGACCCCACCGACCGCAGGACCGCGCAACGAGGTCCACAACGCCCCTGGATGCAAGGCGCAGGCGTGTACCACACGAACATCGACGCCTTGCCCGTCGAGGTAGTCGACAATGACCTCAGCACGGCCGATCACCGGGTCGGCCAACCGCGACGGCGCGACGACAACCACCACCGCAGCGTCGACCCCGTCCGGTCGGCACGCTGGAATGTCCTGGTCGAGCCGGAACACCGCCTCGCAACTCACCACTCGCCTGCCGCGCATCCAGATCACCCAGATCCCCACGGAGGAGCTACGGCCCCCTCCGGCAGCACGCGCTGCCGCCACCACCGCCGCGCCGGACACCGCAGCATCCGAACGGCTGTTCATCGATGTAGTCATGACTTACCTCGCTCTCTGCGTCGGTCACGACCCCGGGGCGGCCCCTCCTCCCACCAAGTCGTGAGATACACCACCCAAACTATGCACGTATCTCGAACTTTTCAAGAATAAAACAGTAACTTTTCTCTGGATGCCGAGGGATTTGGCTCCTGATGGCGACTTTTCCGAACTTTACGGGTACAGTTCTGCTCATGGGAGCCCACGACGAGTTCTTCGCCCGGATGGTGCGCGAGCGGCGTCAGCAGCTGGGCAATCTGACGATGCCGGAGGTGCACCAGCGCGGCGGACCAGCGGTCCCTGCCCAGCAGCGGGCCGACCGTTGCGAGCTGTCGGCCAATGTGCGGCCGAGTACCTTCGCCAAGTTCGACACCGGCCTCGGATGGCAGGAGGGCTCAGCGCGGGCCGCCTACTACGACCGTCGGCCACCGGTGCCGGTCGAGTCCGACACTCCCGCGTTCGAGCCAGGCGCATCCAGCATCAGCCTCAGCCTCGAACAGCTCCTGCCACTACTGGATGCCCAACGGTTTCTCCGAACCGCCCCCATCGCCGAGCTGCCGAACGCGATCGGCAAGCTCGATGATGCCATCAGCGGCATTGTCGGCCCGTTCGTCACGAGCGTCCTCGAAGCCAACCGTGGCACCCAAGTCCATCCGCTCGTCGAGATCGCCTTCGGCGAATCTCTCGCCGCGCCGGTTTCCCCAGATGACCCCGACGCCACGGAAAAGCTGTACCGGCGCTGGCTCATCGGACGGGCGGAAGATCTCGACGATGCCCTGCAGCAAGCATTCGAACAGCGCTTCCAGAAACGCAACCAGGACGCTGCGACCACATCTCGCGCGGTCGCTCCGAACTGAACGCCGGGCCTCACCCTGATAGGCCCGAAATGGCTGCGGTTCTGGCGAAATCCACAACACCCTGGGCACCGGGGTAGGCGTGTGCAAAGCTGTGTCCCGGGACTGACAACGAGCAGACAATACGGGGTGGTGATGGGCGGTTCCCACAATGACACCGGGTCGCCGGTGTCCGGCGATGCAGTCCGCAGGGCGGCGGCACCGTACTGCCTGCCGTTTCTGGCCATCTACGACATCTGGGTGATCCGGCTGAGCAACCGATTCGGGTGGCGGTGCCCCGCGGACACCATGCTCGCCCCATATCACCGCCACGCCGGCCGCCGCCACCTCGAAGTCGGACCCGGTTCAGGCTGGTATCCAGCCCACACCCGATTCCCCGACGACGCCGAGATCACGCTGACGGATCTGAACCGAACCTCCCTCGCCTACGCCGCCCGTCGACTGCGCAAGGCAGGACACACCGTGCACGAAACCGTCGCCAGTGTTCTCGAGCCAGTGCCCGCCCCGGCCGGAGCGGGTTACGACTCGATCGGCATCAACTTCGTTTTACACTGTGTCCCTGGCGATTTCACCGCGAAGGGTATTGCGTTCAGCCACCTTGCCCGGGTGCTCGCGGATGACGGCACGCTGTTCGGCTCCACCATCCTCGGAGACCACACACCGCACACCGGGTTCGGCCGGCTTCTCACCACCACCTACCGGCGCGTCGGCGCCTTCAACAACCGCCACGACACCCGGGCGGACCTCGCCGCAGCACTCGACGCGGCCTTCGGCGAGTATCACCTGACCGACATCGGAGACGTCACCCTGTTCACCGCCTCACAACCGCGTCGATAACCGCTCAGCGGTCGATCCGGAGCTGCCATCCTGGTGGACGGGCTCGGCTACCACGAGGTGCAGCGCGAGCACGAGCGGGGAGGAGCTCGAGATGGACGTGGCGTGGGATGTGCGGCGGCAGGTGATCGTCGAGGCCGCTGAACTCGCCTACCACCAGGGGCCGGACTTGGGCCCGTTCGAGTGTCTTGGTTGCTTCCAGCCGGCAGCAATCTGTCCACGGTGCGGCGCAGAGCTCGGCTCTGCCTTTATCGAACAGGTCGCAGCACCGCAGGTCGCCAGAGTGCGCCTCGAACTGGAACAGGATTTCGCTGCCCGAGAGAAAGCCATGGAGAACGACGTCCTGACACGGGTCCGCGCCGGGATGCGAAACGAGGTCAATCGGCTGCGGAACCAAGCGCAGCGAAGTAGCGAAACCGCGGCAACGGAGAAGCAGCGGGCTCAGGCCGCGACGGTCGCTCTGGCCGAGGCTCAGGAACAACTCGAGCAGATGCAGGCCGAGCAGTCGCGGATGCGAGATCAGATCGCTCGCAGTGAACGCAAACGGGCGCAGCAGGAGGCCGAACGGAAGTATCGTCCGGTGATTCTGGAGTACCAGAACCGGGAGAAGCGGGCGCTGGACCAGCTTGCTCTGGCTGAGAGCAAGATTTCGCCGGGGCCACCACCACAGCCGACGGGAGTCGCCTACCAGCACGCATTCGCTGAGGAACTGCAGCGCCGCTACCCCGAAGATGAGATTTCGGTGATTCGGAACGGTCAGAAGGGCGGTGATGTCCTCCAGATCGTGCGTGTCGACGGCCGAAGCTGGGGATCTATTTTGTGGGAGTGCAAGAGAACCAAGCACTTCAGCTCGGCGTGGATTCCTAAGCTTGTCCGTGATGTTGATCGTGATCACGCCGGTCTCGGAGTGCTCGTGAGCGCGTCGATGCCGGCCACGGTGGATGGTGTGGCAATCCGCGACGGCATCCTCCTGTGTGCCGCCGACCTGGCAACGTACATGTCCATTCCGTTGCGGCAGGCGGTGATCGACAACAAACGTCACGCGATTGCGGGCAAGGCCCGTCGTGGGCGTGCCGACCGGTTGCTCGAATACGTCGACCGGGGCGGGTTCTTCGCCCACCTGCAGCGGATCGTCCAAGACGCGCGCGAAACCCTGGCGACCGGGGCCAAGCTGCGAAATCAAGTACACGCTGCTCTCGCCAAGCTGGACCAGCACCAGCAGGACGTGCTCGACCGAATGTTCACCATGTTCGGCGAGCTCGACGCAGCCGGCGTCGCCGTCCCACCCGCTCTGCACTCAGAACATGTGACCGACCATCGGTCGGCCTCTCCCAACGGTGCACGAAAGGAGGGCCCGTCGACCCGACACCCGACATCGACGGCCTCCCGGACTCGAAACTGAATCCGGCGATATCTACTTGCTGAGACAGGTGGCCTGGACGGCGGGCACGCTTGATCGCAGGGTCGGCCGGTTAATGCGTCGTCAGATCCGTGCGGCGGTCGACTCGTACCCGCAGTCCGGCTGGTTTGAGGGTGATCTGCTCTGCGACGTCGAGGGTGTAGTCACCGTCGATGTGGATCTCGTACTGGTGGAGGACGTGGGCGAGAGTGAGCAGGACTTCGTGATTGGCGAATTGGCGGCCGATGCAGGCGCGGTGCCCGACCCCGAACGGCCTGTATACGCGACGGCGGTCCAGCTCACGCTGCCGCTGAGGGGCCCATCGGTCCGGGTCGAAACGTTCTGCGTCCGGACCCCAGGTTTCCGGGTCGCGGTGCGCATACCAGGTGAGCACGAATACCCAATCGCCTTGCTGGAAGCGGTATTTGCCGTCACCGATCGTGACCTCATGGCGCGCCTCGCGGAAATAACCGGGCGCGACCGGCCACAACCGCAACGTTTCATCGACCACCCGCCGCAGATACCGCAGCTTCGCGACGTCCTCGTAGCTGGTTATCGGCCGGTCGCGCCCCGGGAAATGGTCGTCGACCTCGGCGCGCGCTCGTGCCGCGACCTCGGGATTCTTCGCCAGCTCGTAGAGCGCGAAGGCCAGTGCGCCCGCGCTGGTCTCGTGGCCAGCGACCAGGAACGTCAGGATCTGGTTGCGGATATTGGTGGCATCGAGATGCTCGCCGGTGTCAGGGTCGGTGGTGGTGAGCATGCGGTCGAGCAAATCGTCGTGCTGGCCGACGGTGCCACTGGTCCGGCGTGCGGCGATCACGTCGTCGACGGTTCGGTGCATAAAGGCGATGTCGCGGCGATGCTGCCCGGCGGCGCGCCGTCCCAGGGTGTTCTGCAACAGCGGGGGGAGGTTGGCGTTGCGGTTGATGTAAGTCAGGCCGCGCAGCATGGCTTCGACGAAGGGGTGCGCTTGGCCGGGGGTGTAGGAGAACGAATCGAACGAGTAGCCGAACCCGGTGCGGGCGATGATTTCCAGGGTGAGCCGGTTCATTTCCTCCGCGATGTCGGCGATGTGGTGCGTGTCGCCCCAGGTGTCGAGCAATTCACCGATGGTGGCGGCCATCGTCTGGTGGTAGGAACGCATTGCTGTTTGGGTGAAGGCTGGCGCGAGGATGTTGTGTGCTGCCGACCAGGCCGGTTCGTCGTTGCGGGCGGTGAACAGTCCGTCCCGGGCGACTCGGCGCAGCTTGCGCAGGGGCACTCCGAGGTGCTTGGTCCAGTGGTGTTCGTCGTTGATTTCCGCGATGAGGTCGGCGCCGGAGACCACGATCATCGGCCAATTGGTGATGCGCCGCTCGAAGATCGGCCCCAGCCTTCGGGCATCCCGCCGCGATGTCTGGGTGGGTTTGGCCACGTTCATGGTGAACAGGTCACCGACGACAGGCAGCCTCCACCTCGGATGCGGCAATACTGCCGCCTCGTCCCTGCCGGTCCGGGGCGGACTCATCGCCATCACATCGTGCTCCTACTGGTCGAAGGTGTCGCGCACCGAGTGCTCAAGGGCGTTTCGATCGAGGCGATATGTCGGGCTGTCGGCCACACACCGGCCAGGTCCAGCAGTTCGTTCAGGTCGGTGGTCAAGTCTCGCGGACCGAGCCGAACCGGTTGGAGCCCGGGGCTGGGCTCGTCCTGCGGTGCTCGCCCGGCGTTCTTCTGGTCGATCGCCGCGAGAATTGCCACTGCATAGGACAGCATGCCCTCACGGTCAGGGCCGGCCGGGTATCTGGCTGTGGTGTAAGGCTTGAGGTGCAGGAGAGCGTCGCGGATCTCGACGATCATCCGGTGAAGCCGCAGCGCCGGTTCCACCCCGCCGCCATCTCCTGGTGGGGCGAGCACGATCTCGGGGACACTGGCGGTCAGGTCGCGCCACACGGGCTGCAGGCGGCGGCAATAGCGGCTGGTCCGGTCGTGTCCGGTTCTTATGAGGATTGTGCTCACCAACGGCACTGCTACTGCAGCAGACGCGACAACATTGGCCAAGAAAAAGGTCCAGCCTTTGCTGCTCATATCCGGGTCCGCAGACGGTTGGTTCTGCACGACGGCGAACCCGGTCTGGAATGGAATTGCGAGCGAACTGAGCCCGAGTCCGGCGGCGAGAACAAGTACACCCAGGTACAGCACACGCTCGCGCAGGAACGCGTCGCTGCGCAACTCGCGGAAGCTGATGCGGGCGATTACCCATGCGGTGATTCCGAGCGGCAGATAGAACGCCACCCACGCGATCACCGCCGGCCAGCCCAATGCCTCGTCGATCAGCTGATCGGCACGGCGCGCGGGGGTGCCGGCGATCAGGATCACCGCGGACGCCGAGAGGGCGACGAGGTCATAAACGCGCTGTCGACGCCAGGTATCTGCAGGGTCCGCTCCGTCCCACAATTTCGCAATGCCATAGATATAGGAGACCGATACCAGGATTGCCCCGAACGAAGCTTGGCGGCACAGCTGCACCATCTCGGCATCACCGACGAACCACACGAGGCGCGCGGCCAGGTCTTCGGCCCACGCTTCCCGCATCAGTAGTCCCGCAATCGCTGCCAGCAGAGCCCGGTTGATCAGCCGATCGACGACCTTGTCGCCCAGCAGCCACCACCGTCCGGCGGTGATCGCGGTGACAGCGAACAGCACGGGCCAGGCCAGTAGGCCGGGAATCGGCGAGGTCATCGGTGCCGCCCGAGGAAGAAGGTGGATCGGAACGGCGAGGGTCGTCGCCGCGGCAAGGTCGCCTCGACCATCACCAACCCGGCGAATGATTCGGCAGCCTGTTCGCGGGCGGTCCCATAGTCCCGGCGCCAGAGAACGCTGCGGATCGACGCCGGATCCAGTAAGGGCATCAATGTCTGCAACGGCAGTACATCACCGTCGGGCTCCGGAGTGGACGAGCCATGTCCCAGGAGCATGTGCCCGATCTCGTGGGCGATGATGTGTCCAGCGTGCCATTCGGTTTCGGCCCCGACCATGATGATGTCGTCGTACTCCCGAGCGATCCACAACCCGCTACCGGTCCCGCACCCGGCTCCCGACAACGCATTCGCGTCGATGGGGCACACCGTGATCGGCCGTTGCCGATACTCCGCGACCCGCTTCACGTACTCGTTCGGATCCCACGGCCATGGCACCGGCACGATCCGTGCGGTCTCCTGGACATGTACTGCCGTGTCGTTCATTGCTATTCATCCCTCCCGGTGGCGTCGCGTGTGCGGCGATCTCCTTCGCATTCGGCGTTGTGTCGGTAAAGCACGGCCCGGTCCCTCTGGTCAGGCTGCGCTGTGGTCTGGAGGCGCGAGCCTGGACAGCTCGCGAGTCAAAGCGGTGATATCGATGTCGTTGCCGCGCAACGCCATATGCCTGACGCCGGCATCGCGTGCCGCCGATAGCAACCGCAACTGGCGGTCGACGGGGCGAGCCTCGTCAGAGGTACCGGTGAGATACACCGGCAGGACGTGGAAGTGCTGGGCAATGGCCTGCAGCACCGTGGGGTCGACTCCACCGCTCGTGCTGCCGGTCCGCAGCGCGATGATTTCCTCGGCAAGTATGGTCTCGCCGACGATGGCGCTGACACTGCGAGCGACATCTGCCGGGTCTTGCTCGGGTTCCGTGCGAGGGTGGAACGTGCTGAACAGCCGGTTCACCCTCGTCGGCAACTCGATGATCTCGTCGGCCATTGTGGCTGACTGCCGTTGATCAATGGGCGAGCTTTTCATCGGTACCCTCCCTGGTTGCCTGGATGAGACCACGCTCGGTCCGCAGGACTCGAGCGCTCATCCGGCGTCCGTCAGAGACTGGTACCGGGAATCAGAACTTCGCCATCATAACAAACGCCTATCCGAGGTGGTAGGTGTTCACATTCCGTCAGCTCGGGAGCGGGTCCGGCTGTTCTGGATCGTCAAGCCCGGGATGCCCTGCATCTGTGGGGGCCACCGGGTCGGGTTCGTCGGAGTGCCCTGTCACCCGCAGTTGCAGCACGGCAAGCGCGGGACCCGCGTCAGAGGTTCCGACTATGGCACCGGAGCCGTCAACGACAACCCATCCACCCCCGCGGCGCCTCAACCGCACATCGTGCACTTCAGCGGATTCGGCTTTGCCGGTGAACACGTCGGCGGCGGCGGCGAAGATGCGTTTCACGTCGTCAGGGTGTGGGGTGTCGCGTTGGTCGACCTGCCCTTTCCACTGGACGTCGGGTAGCGGATCGGTGATCCAGCGGATCAACCGCATCTTGGCGATGTCGACCAGCACCATATGGACCTGCGATATGCGCGGTATCGCGGCCAGTGCCGCTGCCTCCAAGCTCATCCCGGCCATCGGAGTCGAGGTTTCGAACAGCAGTCCACGCCACTTCGCTGGAGGCTGTGGGGGCGTGCCAGCGGCCATGACGACATGACCCGGCCTGTTGTTCTTGCCGACTGTTACGGTGACCGCACCGCTCCAGCTGTCACCCGGTTGTGACGACAGCAGCGCCCTGATCAGTGAAAGCCCGTCTGCTGGTTCGACGAAGCGGAAGATTTCTGGTGCCGTGAGTTGCGAGCGCGGCGTCCCGCCGGTCAGCGCCGCCGGAAATTCCGCGAGCCGCAGGTGGGAGTCCCAGGTGAACGCGAAGGCCGACACCGGCCGCTGCTGTGGTTGGGTCCCATCGGGACCCAACCACACATGCGCGCCGTGGAGCGCATTGTCCGGCCCGATCACCGGCACGAGACGGGCGCTGACCGTGTGACCGTTGCGCAGGACGCGATGCGTGGCCGCCGCTTCGGGATGCGACCGCATGTCGGCGATCAGCGCTTCCAGCCATTGTGCAGCCTCGTGCCCTGGGGCTTTGCCGATTCCCAGCTGGTCGGTGACGGCTCGCTCGAAGGAGGTTCGATCTCGGGCTTCGTGATCGCGCGCAACGACGGTGAGCCGACCCGGCTCCAAGGTTTCGATGAGCGTCCATCCGCTTTTCGGCATCGCGTCGATCTCCGAGGTCGCTGATCCTTCCTGGTTGAATCTTTCAACGATCTTAGAACAGCGCGCCGCAACGGTGCTCGAACCGCAGGTCACGCGGTGGATACGGAAAGTTCCGCGAGGGCATAGGTGAGCCACGACGGCCGCAACAGATACTGCTCGCGCGGCTTGACCGGTTTCAGTACCGGGTACTTCTCCAAGACCGCGCGGGCGACATGGACGGCTTGCATCTCCGCCAAGGCGGCACCGATACAGAAATGTCGACCGTGTCCGAATACCAGGTCGTGACGTTCCCGCCGGGCGGGGTCGAGATGAGCCGACCGCAGGGACAAGATCACGGTGTGTCCTCGGGGGATTCGGATTCCGTTGACATCGATGTCGGTCAGCGGGAACCGGCGCAGCGCATAGTTCACCGGCGCCACGGCACCCATCACCTTGCGCACCAGCCGGGCGAACTCCGGCGGTGACCCCAGTAACTCGCGCGCCTCCTCGCAGCGGTACCGGACCAGTTCATCCAGCACCGCAGACGTCAGCGAGGTGACGTTCTCGAATCCGCCGATGATCACGGCAAACGCCAAACTGATCAACTCGTCCTCACTGAGACGGTCCTGCCCGTCGCGGGCTGAGAGCCAGCGCGAGAGCAGATCATCGCCAGGATCGCGCCTCTTGTCGTCGATCACCCCGGCCACCAGCATCAACATCGTCCCCATCGCACCCTGCACCGCCGCGCCGTGCGTCGATGTGTCGATCAAGAACAGAGGCCGGGCCGCTGCACGGAAGGCATCGAGCTTGTCGGCGGGCAACCCGAGCAAGGTGCCGATCACCTGCGGCGGCAACGGCTCGCACAGCCCGCCCATCAAGTCGATATCGCCAGTCGCCGGCAATGCGTCGACCAACTCCGTCACGGCAGCCCGCACCACCTGTTCCTGTGAGGCGTGATGTGCGGGCGCGAACGCCTCGGCCGCCAGTTTCCGTACACGTCGATGCTGCTCCCCATCGATATTGAGCAGGTTCGCCTCCAATGCCGCGGGCAGGTTCTGGCCTCGGAAGCCGGTGGTGGAGTCGGCCTTGGCCGCCGACATCCGGGGATCGGCCAGTAGTGTGGTCACCGCGTCCCATCCGGTGACCACCCACACCGGTGACCCGTCCGGTAGCTCGGCCTCGTGCACACCGGGTTCACTGGTTCTGAGATCCTCGTGAAGTTCGTCGACCGCATGAATTCCCGCCGTGAACGGGCACCGCCCCATCTTCATACCCATCAGTGTGCCAACCCATCAGGAGTCCGCCGTGCCGATCACCACCCGTGCCGCCACCACCGCGGACATCACCGACTGCGCCCAGGTACTCGCCGACGCCTTCCGCGACGACCCGCTCATGAGCGCGATCTGGCCCAACCCGCAGCAGCGCCACCGCGCCCTGCCCAGGTACTTCACCGCCTCCCTGCGCCACTTCCACCTCCCCGGCGGAGGAGTTCGCGTCGCCACCGACCCCGACGGAGTCATCCGCTCAGTCGCCGTC
>NZ_JABLTE010000142.1 GCF_013315795.1 Nocardia barduliensis | reverse complement strand
GGGCGGGGTAGCGCACCGCGGGTAGCACATCCGGGCGACGAACTCGATTGGGACGCTGCGCATTTCGTCGGCCGGACATAGGCTTCTCCGTCGGGGTTCGTCTCGGACAAGGCATCGACCCGGGGGCAGGTGGCGGCTCCCAGTGTAGGCGCGTCGCTACGGCTCGACCGGTCGGTGCTGTTCGATGAGCGCGCGGGCCATGAGCTTGGCGCGCTGCGCGGCCTGGAGATCGCCTTCGGCGGCGGAGATGATCGAGCCTTTCATCAAGATGTGCCAGGAGCGGGCGAAGTCATCCGTGTCGCGCAGTCCGGCCTCTTCGGCCCGTTCGCGGACGATGGCCCGGATGTTGTCGAGGTATCCGATGCTGGCCTGCCCGGCCGGATGACCGCCGCCGAGTTCGAGCAGCACGTTGATGAACGAGCAGCCGTCGAAGTCCTCGCGCTTCTGGAACCAGTCGTGGAAGACGTCGAAGATCGCGAGTAATCGCTCTTCCGGCGTGTCACCGCGCAGGCGGGACTGCGTCTCCACCAAGCCGAGCGTCCACACTTGCTCACGGCGCTGGAGCACGGCGAGCACGAGATCGTCCTTGGACGGAAAGTGGCGATACAGCGTCGCTTTGGCGACGCCGGACATCGCGATCACCTCGTCGGTACCCACCGCTCGGATGCCGCGGCGAGTGAACAGCGTGTAGGCCGTGTTCAGGATTCGCTCGCGAGCAGGTACGGCGGATGCGGTCCGCGCAAGGTTCGGGGTCTCCATCTTCCCTCGAGGATATAGCTGTACAGACCGCCCTGTCTATGTTAGGAAAGAAAGACAGGTCTGTCTTGAGGACGCAGGGTGGGCCCCGACTGTCGAGCGCCTACAGGCGCGAAACGAATCGAGTGCCCCATGAGCACAGCACTGCACGGCCTCGGCTCCTCCCTCCCACCCCCGGCTGACGAGCCGGAAGACGCTCGTCTCCTCCTGAGCGCGACCACCGAACGCCGCGGTAGCGCGGTGGTGATCCATGTCCATGGCGAAGTCGACGCCTACACGCTGCCGACGTGGCGCCGACTATTGTCCGAAGCGGTCGCGTCGGTCACGGCCGCAGGTCCCCTGGTGATCGATACCACCGGCCTCCTTTTCATGGCCTGCCGTTCGCTGGTGGTCTTGGCCGAGGAATCCGAGAGATGCCGACGCCGCGGCATTCGACTGAGCGTCGTCGGCACCTGGTCGGTCGTCGCGCGCGTGGTAACCGTCATCGAACTCGACGCCTTGCTGCCCGTCTACGCCTCTGTCGAGGACGCGTTGGCCGAGTCGGCGCCGAGCGGGCGTCCACACATCGCGGGCCGGTGTAATGCCGTCGCGCCGGTACGACACAGAAACGACACATCCGCATAAGTCCGCCCATTGGTGATGCATCCTGCGCGGCGTCGATTCCGACGTCGTGCGGTCGTACAGGTGGGGCACCCTGGCCGGGCATCTACTCCTATCGCGGGAGTCGGATTCGGCATTGCGCCGTTCCGACTGCCCGGCGCCGACCCAGGCCGTGGGAAACGGGTCGAGCCGTGGAGAACCTGTGCGGGGCTGAGCGGCGGACGCGGTACTACGGCGGCAGTGGAGTATTGCGTTCGAGCTGAGCGGAATCCTGTTCATCGACGGGTGCCACCGGTTGGATCCGGTATTACCTCTGTACGTCATCGTCCTGTCCGCGGCGCCGGTTCCGGCGTCGCGGACAGTGCCGAGCCCGGGACGGCAGAGTTCCAGACGAGGAGCACCGCATGACAGCGCAGGCCGCCGTCCACACCCCGCCCGCCGCCTTCATCGAGAACCGGCACCTCCCGGTCGCGATCGGAGCCGGTGAGCCGATGCCGTACGAGCGCCCGCTGACCCTATGACCGACACCACACCACGGATCAGGACTTTGTCGTTCCTGACTCCGGGCAACTACCCCGACGACGACCCCTACGCAGGGCTCGAGGACACGCTGCAACTGTTCGAGTACGGCGAAAGCCTCGGTTTCGACGGTGCGTGGATTCGGCAACGACATCTCGAGCACGGCGTCGGTTCGGCGGCGGTCTTCCTGGCCGCCGCCGGGCAGCGCACCAGCCGGATCGAATTGGGCACGGCCGTGATTCCGATCGGTTACGAGAGCCCGTTCCGGCTGGCCGAGGACCTGTCGCTGGCCGATGTGCTCTCCCGGGGCCGGTTGCAAGCCGGTTTCAGCGCGGGCACCCCGCCGCATGCCGAGTTGATCGGACACCGGGTCTTCGACGGCGACTGGCGCACCTACGACCTGTCCTACGGACGAATCGGCCGGTTGATCGAGAACCTGCGCGGCGACTACCTCGGCGCTGCCGACACGGTGATCCACTCTCCGGGCAACACGCAGCGGCCCCGCTTGCAGCCGCACAATCCCGGCTTGATCGACCGGCTCTGGTACGGCGGCGGCAGTATCCGCTCGGTCCGCTGGGCAGGGGAGAACGGCCTGAACCTGCTGACCGGGAACATCGTCTCCGGTGAGCGCAGCGACGACTTCAGCACCACCCAGTCGACCTTGATCGGCGAGTATCGCCGATCGGTCGATCCGGCCCGGCCTGCCCGCGTCGCGGTGGGGCGAGTGATCGTCCCGTTCGACAGCGCCGACCGCGCGACCCGCGAGCGGTACCGGCAGTACGCGGCCGGTCGGCACGAGCGGACCCTCGCGCCGCAGGGGGAGCGTCGTGTCCTCTTCGCCCCGGATCTGGTCGGCACCGCCGCGGAGATCATCGACCGGTTGCGGGCCGATCCGGTGCTGGCGCAGACGTCGGAACTGCGACTGGAACTGCCGTACGAGTTCCGTCGCGCCGATTACGAACAGATCCTGCACGACACCGTGGAGTTGATCGCGCCCGCCCTGGGCAGGCAGGCCGCGGCGCCCGGGCTCGGGAACGAGTACGACGGCGGTGAGGTGGCCGCGTCTGCGTGATCCGGGCCGGGCGGGGTCGAACGCGATCCGGGCGCGGCGCCGCGAAGGCGTCCGCGGTGATAGCAATCCCCGGAATCCACTATCATGCGCAACCTGGTCCTGCTCTCTGGACGGGTGCTCAGACAGGGCAGCCGCCCGCCGCGCCCGACGGGGGCGAGAAGGAATCCAGCGCGTACTTGCGGTGCAAGCGGACCAGCTTCTCGTATTGCAGGCGGTTGTACGCCAGCGGAGCGAGCAGCAGCCGATCCGGCAGCACTTTCCAAGCCACTTGCAGCAGCCAGATGTATGCCGCGAATTCGACATGGTGCCGCCGCTTCAGCTCGAAGCCGACCATGCGGCGGACGCCGGGGTGCATGACTTCGGCCGAGCACACCTGGATCACGTGACCGACCAGCCGGCGCAGCATCAGCCACATCGGCAGAAGCGCGGTCCGGAGCAGCGGGGGCAGGCCGAGGGTGGGCAGGGGAAGCCTGGTGAGCCCGGCGAACTGCTCGACCAGGAACGGGTTCGCGGCCAGCTCGCGTTCCACCATCGCGTTGTAGTACTCGGTCGCCGACGCCAGATCCGGGGGCAGTTTGCCCGACCGCGCGGCGAGTTCCAAACCGGAGAACCCCTCGCGCAGCATCTGATAGGCGGCTTCCTTCTCCTCGGGCCGCAGCACCGTTCCGGTGCAGTAGGTGAAGGTGTTGAGCGCGACGAACATTCCGCTGACGCCCACCCAGATCCAGGTCTGCGGGTTCAGCGCGCTGTAGCGGACGTCGTGGTAGTCGCCTCGACCCCGGCCGTGCACGTCCCGGTGCCGCTGCTTGAGCCACTCCGCCTCGGCCGACCGGTCGGCCGGATCGCCCCACATCGCCAGGAGGGCGGAGAAGCCCGAACGGACGCCGCGATCGGCGAAGTTCGCGGCGAAGCGACCGGTGCGGTCCACCGCGGCGGCTACGGGGACGAGCGCGACCTGATCGAAGGCGGCTCCGGCGAACACGCCCGACAGCACGCTGCCGGTGTGCTTGCGGAACTCGGCGAGCACACCGGGGCGCACTCGGGACCGCGTCGCGGCGCGGGCGCTGGACTGGGAAACAACGGGCAGCTCTGCGTTCGTTGCCATGGGTCACCTCTGGCCTACCGGTGATAGTGATGCACCTTAAAGGCTATCATTTTGGTGGTGGGACAGGCGATATTCGCCGCGCCCGCGGCCGCGGAAGGGCTGACGATGGTGGCGAGGTGGCGCGACGGGCGGGCGGTAGGCTCTCGCCGATGAGGGCGCACCGGAACGATTCGAGCGAGACCGCGGCGAACACCCGCCGCAAGAATGCCTCGGGTGACCTCGGCCGGGCCGAACACGCTCGCGCCGTGCGCGCGCCGGAGCGCGGCGGTGACGACCCGACCGTCGCGGAGTTCCTCGCCGCGGTGGGCGACGCGTGGGCCGACCTCACCGCGCTGGATGCCAAATCGCGCCGCATCGTCGATGCCGCCCGCGACTGCTTCGCCGAAGTGGGTTTCGAGGAGACGACGATGGTCCGCATCGCCGCGGGCGCGGGCGTGGGCGTCGCGACGGTCTATCGCCGTTTCGGCACCAAATCGGCCCTGGTGCGGTTTGCCCTCATGGCCGAATCGCAACGGGTGGGCGTCATCGTGGCCGAGGCGGTGCAGCGCTCGGCGGGACCGGTGAGCGCGCTGGCGGAGATGTTCTCGGCGTTCGTGAGCGAGGCGAAGGCCCCTCGCCTGCTGACGCACAGCTTGCGCGTCTCGTCGGCGGCGGGCGAGCTCACGCGGTTCCTCACCGGTGACGAATTCATCGAACAGGGCCGGACACTGGTGGCGCGATTCATCGTGCACTGGCAGCGGCGCGGTGAGCTCGGCGTCTTCGACGCCGAAGTGGTCGCCGAGCTGTTCGTCCGGCTGACGATGTCGTTCATCTCGAATCCGCGTGGCGCGCTGCCGCTCGCGGATGCCGCCGAGGCCAAGGAGTTCGCCCGGCGCTTCCTGGCGCCGTTGCTGTTCCCGCACCCCGGCGGCAATTAGCCACCGGCCCGGCTACTGTTTCGGGCGCACCCGATAGGCCGCCGACTTCAGTTCGCGCTCCTTCATCTGCTGGATGCACCGGTGATGCTTCCTGGCGTGGTAGGCGATGGGGAAGTAGGTGAACCGCTCGGGCAGCACCCGGTAGGCGGATCGGATGACGGCGTAGACGCGTTCGAGTTGCCGCTGTTCCTGCTCGCTCCATTCGACCCCCACCATGGCGCGCAGTCGCGGGTCCAGCAGTCCCACGATGGACAGGTAGTTGAAGCGCAGCAGGGGTCGCGCCAGCGCGCGGACGAGGGAGCGGACGGGAAAGGGCAGGGCGCGCAGTTGTTCGGTGTCACCGGAACGCAGGTCGGCGAACTGCTGGCGCACGTCGTCGGTGGCGCAGAGCACGTCGGACACCATGTGCTCGTAGTAGGCGTCGAATTCCGCCCGGGTCCTCGGGTAACCCTTCATCGGCACGCGCAGGATGCGTGCGATGCGGAGGTTGTCGGCGAGCAGATCGTCCAGTTCCCGCGCGGTGAATTCGCGACCGACCAGCAGTGGTCCGGCCTTGGCCGTGGTGACGTATGCGGTCGCGATGACCCACTGGTACGCCTCGGGATTGAGCGCGCTGATGCGTCTGCCCTCCCCGTTGCGCATGGTCAGCGGCTCGTGCAGCGAACGGAGCCGCTTACCCTCCTCGATCGCCTCCAGGCCACCGTAGGTCCACCGCAAGACCGAGTCCACGGAGCGGATCGCGCGGCCGAGCGGATCGGTGCGGGCGACGGAATACCGGTCGACGACATCGCGGATCACCGGGTGCAGTCCCTGCATCGCGAACGCGGCGCCCTCGACGACGAGATAGGTCCAGTGCCCGACCATTTCGGCGGTCAGCGAGTCCGGCGACACCAGCTCGATCGGTTCGCCGTCGACCGACACCACCCGGGTAGCGGTCGCGTCCGGGGCTGTCGTCTCGATCGTGCTCGCGGGATTGCGAGAGGCTGCGGTCATCATCTTCTCCTGTTCGTGCACTGCGGAAATCGTCGGCGCGTCAGCGCGGCGCGGGTGCCGTCTCGGGCGCCGGTGCGGGCAGATCCGGCGTCACGCCGCCGACGTCGGTGATGATCCAGTCGGCGGCGCGGTTGAGCGTGACGGTGTAGGCGGCGGTGGCGGTGACGCCCTCCGGGGTCTGCCTGCTGCGCGAATTCATGTCGACGAACACCTGGACCACGTACAGGTCACCCTCTCGGCGAGCGACTTTTGCGGCCAAGAGCTTCGCGGTGGCGGTGTACTCCATCTGGTTCAGCCAGGGTCCGACGACGTCGACGGCGGCCGACAGTTTCGGGGCGAGCTGTTGACTCACGTCCGTCTGCAAGGCTTTTCGCCACCCCTCGATGTCACCCGCGCGTACCTGCGAGACGTTGAGCGCGTACGTCGAGGCGGCCTGCTCGGCGGCCGCGTCCGCGTCGAGCTGCGCACGCAGCGCGGCCAGCTCGTCGGCGGAACTGTCGCCGAGCAGGCCGACGGCAAAGGCGACCGCTGTGACGACGGCGACGGCGGCCACAGCCAGCGCGGCGGCGGTGGAACGGGTCATCCCCGCGGGAGCGCGCAGTGCCGGAACGCGCACCGATCGGGTTCTGCCCTGCTTGGTGGGCGGGTCTGCCGTCCCGCCGTCGTCGGCCGAGGTGTCGCCGGGCTCTGCCGCGGTGGTGCTCATCGTTCTCCTTCGGCTACCGGCGGTGTCCGCAGGATGATCCGCAGGCGATCGCCGGGCAGTGCGGTGAGGGCTTGGTCGAGCAGGGTCGCCATGTCGACCGCCCCGAGCGCGGGTCCGGCGGCCGAGGTCACCGGCCGCAGCGCGACGCCCAGCGCTCCGAGCTCGGGGGCGAGCCCGCGCAGGAAGTCGACGAAGCGCTGCTCCTCTTCCCGCCACGAACCGAGCACTTCGCGGCCACGCAGCAGGGCCGACCCTTCGAACAGGTACTGGTAGGACACGCCGAGCGTTTCGCCGAACTGGTCGAGCTGCGGAGGCGCGGCGGTCAGCGCGGGCCGCACCCAGTCGACATCGGGCATGAGCCGCAGCAGATTGCGCAGCACCGCTTCCAGGGACGGCTGATGCCGGGCCAGGGTGAGCGCGAGCAGCTGGGCGGCGCGCGCGATGGCCGGAGCCACCTGCCCGGCGTGCTCTACAGCGGTGGCGAACGTGTCAACCAACCGGCTGATCGCGGCCGAATCGGCTTGATCGAGCAGGGCCGACGAGGCCGCGAGCAATTCCGGCACCGAGGCGGGTATGTCGACCGAGCCGGTGAGCTGGTCTCCGTCGTGCAGATAGCGCGTGCGGTCGGGTTCGCCGACCGGGCCAGGGAGGAAGGCGAATACCGGCTCGCCCAGCGCGGAGAGATTCTCGATCTCCATCGCGGTGTGCACCGGAATCGGGTGGGCACGGTCGTAGGACAACCGTATCCGGACACCTCCGGGCACGCTGTGCACCTCGTCCACGGTTCCGATGTCGACTCCCCGGTAGACGACGGCCGATCCGGGCCGCAAACCCGCGGCGTCGTCCATCCGGATCGTGACCCGATTGCGCTCGGCCATCGGCGCCACGTCCAGTACGCCGAGCATCAGGTAGCCGCTGCCGAGTGCGGTGACCACGGCGAGGGCCACGCCGGACAACCACGCGGGAATCTTGGTCAAGGCAGCACCCCGATCAGGCGAAGCAGGATCAGTGCGTCGATGTCACGGTCGGGGCTGCCCGCGAGCCCGACCCTGCGCAGATCCAGTGCGGGGTCCTGGAGAAGCGGGATCACTTTGCCGGACAGCAGTTCCGCGATCAGCGCTCCGTTGCCTTCCCAGCGCGTGGCATCGGCCGAGGGCTCGCGCAACAGGACCGCCGATCGTTCGAGCGCGTCGTTGAGATGGGGTAGCCGGGGAATGAGCCAGTCCAGCCCGGTCGTGAGCGTGTTGACGTCGATCACGACGTTGAGCACCGCGGTCATGAATTCCGGGACACGTTCGAGCCGCCGTCGAGCCGTCTCCGAGAAGACGAAGCCGACCTCCGCGCGCATCTGGTGCAATCGCCGGGTCAGTTGGTCCGTGGCGGCGACGATTCGGTCGATGTCACCGATGCCGTCGGCCGCGCCGGCGAGATCGGCGGCGATGCGCCCGGCCAGTTCTCTGGTCTCGGCGGGGTCTTCGGGTAGGGCGCGGTTCCACTGTTCGACCGCGTCCTGCATCCTGGCGGCGCTGCCGCCGTTGACGAACGCGGCCATTCGCTCGAGGATCTGCTCGATCTGTGGCCCGGTGTCGGTGTCGCGCAGGGGAATCGTGCCGCCGTCGCGCAGCAGGCCCGCGCGGTCGTCGGGCGGCGGAAGCAGCGCGAGGTAGATGTCGCCGAGGACGGTCGTCTGCCGCAGTTCGGCCCGCGTGCCGACGGGGAAGCGGACGTCGGCGCGCACGTCGAGGTGCGCCACCGCGGCGTGCGGCACCAGTTCGATCGACCGCAGCCGGCCGACGTCGGTGCCGTTGCTGCGGACCCTGGCGCCCGCGGGCAGGCTCAACAGCGACTCGAACTCGACCGCGAGTCGATAGGTGGCTCCGTCGACGCCGGTTCCCGGCAGGGCGTGGTCGCTGGGGTCGAAACCGCAACCGACGGGTACGAGCAGCGCGAGTGTGATGCTCACGAGCAGCAGCCGTCGGCTCCGGCCGCCCGCTCGACGCCACCTGGTCATCGTGCACCCCCGGCGGTCACGAGAACGGCCAGGGGCAACGGCATCCGGGCCGCGTGCGCCGAAAGCGCCTCGCAGGTATCCGGACTCGGCATGGACGCGCAGAAGGCCCGGGCATCGGCCGCGCCGACGACGACCGCGGGCGGGCGATAGTCGAAGGTGACGCCGCCGTACCCGCCCTGAATCATGCTCCGCAACATGGTGATGACCCCCGGTATGGTCGCGAGCAGATCGCGGGATTCCTCGGCACGCGTTCGGGCCAGCGTCACGATCGGCACCGAGGATTCGAGGACCTCCATCAGGTAGGGAAAGTGATGGTTGAACAGGCGGTCGAGCGGGCCCAGCGCCGCCGCGAGCTTGCCGACCAGGATCTTGACGATCACGAGGGTGCGCTCGAGCAGCGCCAGCCCCGGGCCGAAGGTGATCATCGAGGTCTTGATGTCGTTCCACTCCGCGGCGACGAACCGGCTCAGCTCCGCCGAGTTGTCCAGCAGTTCGCCGAGCTGGGTCACGAAGGTGTCCGGCGCGGCCAGCACGTCGGACAGCTGCCGCAGTTGCCGGTCGAGAGCCGGTCCCAGCCCGTGCAACTCGCGGTCCGCGCCGTCCAGCAGTGCCCGCAACGGCGTGCTGCCGTCCGGCCCCGGGCGGGTGATGTCGTCGAGGAGTCCGGTGAACGAGCCGAGCGCGTCGGAGACGCTCACCGGCGTCGCCGTGTGGTCGGGCTGGACGCACCGATCGGAAGGCAGCGCTCGCTCGTCCCGCAGCGAGGTGTCCACCAACTCCACGCGACGGTCGGTCAGTATCGAAGAATTCACCACGACCGCCCGCGTGCGAGCCGACAGCGGACGCTCCTCGACAACCATCTCCACCCGGACGTGCTCGTGGTCGGGCACGACCGCTCGCACCTTCCCGACCGCTACACCGCGAATCGTCACCGGCGCGTCCGGATAGAGACCGAAGGTGTCGTCGAACAGGGCGCAGACGGCGCGAGCGGGGCCTTCGGAGCGGTACACGGCCGCCCCCGCCACCGCCGACACCACAACCGCGGTCGCGATCAGCACCGCGGGCATCCGGACTCTTCTCCCGTGCACCGCGCGCATGGTCAACACCCCGCTCCCGGCACCGGTAGGCATACGTCGGGGCGCCGCACGGTGAGGCCGCTCTGATCGATGAGCGCTCGGCCCTCCGGCCCGGCCAGCGCGGCGAGTTCCTCCATAGTGCGAGTCATCGCCGCGATGATCGCCTCCGTCGAGTTCAGCAGATCGCGGCCCAGGTCGCGGCTCTGCTCCAGGGGGAACAGCAGCGGCTCCAGCTTCTCGGCGTAGGGACCGGCCAGGAAGTCGAACAGCAGCCCGACGACAGCGGTCACCTTGTCGGCGAAGATCTCGACTTCGGAACGCGCCGCCACGATCTGCGGTCCCAGGATGGCGTAGGCCCGGATCACCTCGGTGGCCAGCATCTCGTTGTCCCGCGCGGTTCTCAGGTATTCGTTGGACAGTTCGAGCAGGCCCTCGACTTGGTTCTTCTGTTCGGCCAGCGCGCCGACCACCACGCCCAGTGCGGACACGGCTCGGCGGACCGTCCCCGGGGCGTCCGTGAGCGCGTGCGCCGCGGCGTCGAGCGTCCTGCGCAGCGATTCGGTGTCGACCTGTTCGGCGACCTCGACCGATTCCGGTATCAGTTCGTGCACCAGGAACGGCAGGCGCGCCCGCTGCACCGGGATCGGCGCGCGCAGCGGTTGCTCGCCCGCGGGCAGCAGCGCGAGATACAGCCCGCCGACCGGTGTGAGCATGCGGATGTCCGCGGCGGTCCGGTCACCGAGGCGGTAACGCGCCTCGACGATGAACTCGACGTCGACGTGCTCCTCGGCCAGTCGAATCGACGACACCCGTCCCACTTTCACGCCGGCGATTCGCACGCTGTCGCCGGTCGTCAGGCCCCCGGTTTCCGGCAGGTGCAGCCGGTAGGTCGCGTAGTTCGGCGGGCGGAGATAGAGCACACCGACCGTGGCGAAAGCCAGCGTGACAGCGATGACGCTGACCAGCGCCCACATCACCTGGCTACGGGGCGAGGGGATCTCGGGACCGAGGGAAACAGCAGTGCGAACGGAGAAATCTCTCATCATCGACTCCCCGCGCAGACGGTCAATGGACGGCCGTGCAGCAGCACCGCCGCGGTGACCGGCAGCGTGATCGTGCCGTTCGCGCACTGCCGGGACGGCTCGGAGCGGGGAATCAGCGCGTTGAGCGCTTCCAGCAGCCCGGGCAGCGCCGACAGCGACCGCACCGCGGCGGTGGTGTCGGGAATGGCCTGCCGGATCCGTTCGGTGAGCGCGTCGGAGCTGTCGCGTGCGCCGAGCAGCAGGCGCGCGAGAGCCTCGGCGGTGCGCACGATCTCGGTCATCTCGACCGAGCCTTTGTCCATCAGACTCAGGAACTCCTCCATGCGTCCGGCCACCGGCATGAAGATGGAGTGGAAGACGCGCAGGATGTTCTCGAGGTTCGCCGAGCGGCCGCGCAGCCGCTGCGACAGCGCGTCCAGATTGGCGACGATGGTCGCGATGACGGTCGTGCGATCCTCGGCGTAGGCGGTCAGGGCGGCCAGATCGCGCAGCAGCGGCGCGATATCGCCGCCGCTGCCTTCGATCATGGCGACGAGGCCGGCGGCGAACCGGTTGTAGACCTGTGGATCGGCTTCGCGCAGCAGCGGTCGCAAGCCGTTGAAGACCGTGGTGATGTCGAACGAGTCGACCGTGTCGGCCACCGGCTCGGCCGGATCCAGGTACGGCCCTTGTTCCGCCGCCGCGGTGATCGCGAGATAGCGCTGGCCGGTCAGGTTCTGGAAGCTGATCGCGAGGCGGTCGGTAGTGCGCAACCGATACCGCGCCAGCAGGGTGAAGCGCACGGAAGCGCGATGGTCCGAGGTCAGCGAGATGCCGGTCACCTTGCCGACCTGCACGCCGCGCAGGCGGACGTCCGCGTTCTGCTGAAGTCCGAAGACGTCGCCGAATTCCGCGTGGTAGCCGATCGTCTCGCCGCCGACCGGACGGCGGATCGCCTGCACGACCACGGTCACCACGGCGATCACGACCAGCAGCAACAGCAGCAGGCGTACTGCGGCGGCCCGCGGTGTCCTCATCGTCCCGCACCGCCCGCCGCCTCGGCCGGAACGCGGAACGCCGGCACCGCCTCGATCAGCAATTCCACGTCGAGTACCAGGCGGTCGTCGCGGTGCCGCAGCGCCCCGTCGATCGCCGCCGTGAGATCGCGCACCTGCCTCGGCGTGACGCCGCGCATCGCCTGGTCGAGCGGGATCACGAGGTCCAGCAGCATGTCCACCGCCTGCGAGGTCGGGCCGAGCGCTCCGACCAGTTCCCCGGCGAAGGCGAACACGAGGTTGGAGACCTCGGAGATCGTGTCGGAGGCCTGGCGCGTCCGAAGGTCGTCGTCCAGCTCCGTCACCGACGCGAGGGCGGTGAGGATGCCGAGCGCCGAAGGGGTGAACGCGGCGACGCCTTCGGTGACATCCGCCGATTCGCGGAGTAACTCGGTGAGCGGGGCGGGCCGAGCCCGCTGCCAGGTGCGGGCCAGTAGCAGGGCCGCGGTGAGCATCGGCGCCATCGCCTCGGTCAGACGCGCCCCGTTCTCCAGCGATGCCGACATCCGGGCGGTCAGCACGTCGGCCACGGCGCGGCCGGAGTCGCGCAGGATCCGGGTCACCGTGAAGTTGTCGACCCGATCGCCCAGGTCGAGCACCGCGCCCGCGACGAGCGGATCGCCACCCGGCATAGGAACGAATTCGAGGGCGGTCGATCCGAAGACGTTGGCGGAGACGAACCGGGTCTGCATCGCCGTCGACAACTCGGTCAGGCGCGCCGCTTCGACGCCCACGCGCACCCGTTGCCGGTCGGCGCCGACGGGTTCGATCGCTACGACCGAGCCGATCGTCATGCCGCGCAGGCGCACCGCGCTGTCGGCGCCGATGCCGTCGCCGAGGCTGGTCAGCACGATGTCGAAGCCGACGAGGCCCTCCCGGCTCGGCTCGAGCGTGCGCCAGACCGCTGTCGCGAGCAGGGCCAGCGCCGCGAGCAGCGCCAACCCCCGCAACCGCAGACCCGCACGGCCGGGTCCGCGAACCGAGAACTGCACCGCACGACTCATGAGACTCACCCCGCGAAGCTGATATCGGTGTCGAAGCCCCACATGGCGATGGTCATCATCATGTCCGTCGACGCGATGAGCACCAGGCTCGCGCGGATGGCGCGGCCCGAGGCGATGCCGACCCCTTCGGGCCCGCCGGTCGCGTAGAAACCCTGATAGGCGTGCACGCCGGTGATCACGAGAACGAAGACCACCACTTTGACCAGGGAATACACCAGGTCCGCCGGGGCGACGAACATGTCGAAGTAATGCGCGAACGCACCCGAGGCCTGGCCGTGTACCGCGGTGACGGTGAGCCGGGTGGTGAGGAATCCGAGCGCCAGCGCGATGAGGTAGGTGGGAATCACCGTGATCACGGCGGCGATCACCCGTGTGGACACCACGTACGGGATCGGGTCGATCGCCTGCGCTTCGAGCGCGTCGATCTCCTCGGAGATGCGCATGGCGCCGATCTCGGCGGTCATCCGGCAGCCCGCTTGGGCGGCGAAGCCGACCGCGGCGATCAGCGGGGCGAGTTCGCGCGGGTTCGCCAGCGCCGACATCGCACCGGCGAGCGGACCCAGGCCGAGCATGTCCAGCGCGGTGAATCCGACGATGCCGATCATCGCCCCCGCCACCACGCCCATGATGACCAGCACGGGCACCACTCCGCCGCCGACGATGACCGAGCGTCCACCGCCCCAGGCCAGGTCGGTGAAAACGGCGACGACCTGCTTGCGGTAGCGGCGCAGCGCGTATCCCGTGCCGAGACAGGCCGCGATCCCGAATCGCAGTTGAAAGCCCAATTCCTCCAACGGTTCCCACAGCCGCCCGAGATATCGCGTCCAGCGCAGACCCCGCGGCCGATACTCCGACGGCCGCGCGGTCGGCAGCCCGCTGCGCGCCGCCATCAGAGGAATCCCAACGGCACGAACAACAGCACGACCTGCGTGATGACCAGGTTCACCACCAGGCACGTCAGCAATCCGAGCACGACGGCGGCGTTGACGCAGTCGGCCACGCCCTTCGGCCCGCCCTGCGCCTCCAAGCCGCGCTGGCAGGCGATCACCGCGACCAGGTAGCCGAAGACCGCCGCCTTGGCGATACAGATGACCAGATCGGTCACGGTGGCGAAACTGCCGAACGACAGCCAGTACGAACCCGGCGCGACGCCCTGGCCCACCGAGGCGACCAGAAAGCTGGCGAGAATGCTCATCAGGATGACCAGCACGGCCAGCATCGGCGCCACCGCGGTCATCGCGAGAACGCGTGGCGCGACCAGGCGGCGGTGCGGATCGATGCCCATGGTGCGCAACGCATCGATTTCTTCCCGGATCGTCCGGGCGCCAAGGTCGGAGGCGATCGCTGACGCGCCCGCACCACCCACCAGCAAGGCGGCGGCCAGTGGGGCGATCTGCTGCATCACGCCCATGCCGCCCACCGCGCCCGCCATCGAACCGGCGCCGACGTTCTCGGTGATACTGCCGACCTGGACGGCGATCACCACGCCCATCGGCAGCGAGATGAGAATCGCGGGCAGCAGCGATACCGAGGCGAAGAACCACGCCTGGACCAGCGCCTCGCGCGCGGGGAACCGGCCGAGGGCCAGATCCGCGGCGAGCAGCGCGGTGGACCGTACGCCGAGTCGGACCGTGCGGCCGAAAGTTTTGGTGCTCGAAGCGATTCGGTGACTCAGCGCGACCGCGAGCGGAACGGGCTCTGGCCTGCCCGGGGAAGACCACTCAGCGGCCGCCGCGTACTCGGACACGTTCTACTCCTCGCGCAACGATCCATCGCGCCCGAAGGGCCGGCTACCACTCCGAGCGGGGAAAGCAGAGCTATTGATAGTTCAACTGCGTTCAGACTATCAATCGCTCGTTCCGCGTGGGCGCTGATTCGCGATAACGATCGAACACTGTCCTTCTATGACTCGGGCTAGTGCCAGGCGACGTCATGGGCCGGACAGGTGCCCGCCGCACGGTCGCGGTGGTCTCACTCCTGCGTGCGGTCGACGCCCGCGTCGGTGGCACCGGGGGCGGACGGATCGCGCTGCCAGGTGACGCTCAGTCCGTCGCGCTCGCCGAATCGCACCAGGTGTCTGGCGAGCACGTCCTCGAGCTGGGGCAGGTCCTCGGCGGGGGCCTCGATGCGAAGGGACAATTCGCCGGGCCGCGCGGTGACCGTGGCTCGGCCGGTGTCCAGGTCGATCCAGCCGGAGGAGTCCTCCGCCGACCACTCACCGCCGTTGCGCCGTCCCAGGTGTGCCACCAATTGCTTGCCGTAGCGCTCCGGCCGATCGGTGCGAACCACCGAGTGGGACGAGGCGGACGAGCCCCCGGCGCTCACGAGGCGCCCTGTGACGGTTTCCCGGCCCGCGCGCCGAGCGACTGCAACACCATGACGAGCACCAGCCTTCGTGTCGGACGACTACGGACCCGGCTCCGGCGAGCGCGAGCTGTCGAGCATCAGCTGCATCCGAGCTGGTTTTACCCCCGCGCGTATCGTTCACACCGGAAATCCGGCTGGTGACAGCATGCAAGCCGCCCGCCCTGGTTCATGGCGAGCTAGCGCGAATCCGCTCGCCAGGGCCGCGCATCAGTGCGGAGATCTCCGCTGGACCGGTTGATGCCGCGTCAGGGTTCGGCGGCGAGCGCGGCGGCGAACACCGGCCAGGAGCTGTGCAGGTCCTCGCGCCAGTAGGACCAGGAATGAGTACCGCGGGCGCGCAATTCGAAGGTGGCAGGAATCGCCGGTTGGTCGAACCGTTCCCGGAGTTGACGGGTGCAGCGGTCGGCGAACGCCTCCAGTGCGCCGCCGATGAGGAGTTGATCGAGCAGTTTGTTCGGGCTGTGCTCGATACCGGCGCCGTGGAGGGTGTCGTGTGGTCCCGGTGCCCCGGTACCGGTCGAGACGTAGATCGCGGTACCCCGCAG
>NZ_JABLTE010000141.1 GCF_013315795.1 Nocardia barduliensis | reverse complement strand
TCCCCGGCCCGGCCCGGCCCGGATGGCAGGGGACCGCCTCGGAGGGCCGACAGCCATCCCGAGGTCGGGCTGCTGCGGGTCGATACCCTGAGCGGATGGCAGAACCTGGGCAGCGTCGCATGGATCGGCGGACTGCGCGTACCACCGCAGCCATTCTCGATGCCGCAGAAAAACTGTTCACCGAGGGCAACTACCACGCCGTCAGCATGGATGCCATTGCCGCCGAGGCCGATATCGCGGTCGGGTCGATCTACCACCACTACGGAAACAAGGAGCGCCTCTACCTGGCGCTGGTCGAACGCGCGTTGACGGTGAACGAGCAGGTGATGGCCCAGGCGTACGGGCACGGGCGCACTCCTGTCGAGGAACTGCTCGCCGCCAGCGACGCCTACTGCCGCTTCCACCTGGAAAACCCCGGATACTTCCGCATGATCGCACTGCGGGTGCTCGATGTTCCCCCCGGCGACATCGCCAGCGAGGTCGAAGCACGCATCGCCGACAAGGTCGAAACCTTGGTCGGTGATATCGCCGACGCTCTGGCGCGCGCCGCCGCGACAGGAGCCATCGTCTGCCCCGACCCACAGCGCACCGCGATCTTCCTCTGGGGCTCCTGGAACGGTGTCCTCGCCTTGCACATGCGGCCGGATCGACTGGCCCTGGACACCGACGAGCTGGATCGAGTGCTGGCGATCGGACGCGAGATCCTCCTGCGCGGCCTCACCACATAATTCTTGTAGTGTCGTTCAGTTTTGTAGTAACGTTCAAGAATGGTTCGTGTAGCAGCGGTTCAACTGACGGCAGTGCCGACCGACGTCGACGCCAACCTGGCCGCCTGCGAACGGCTGGCGACGGCCGCGGTCGGTGACGGCGCCGAAATCGTCGCGCTGCCGGAGTTCTTCACCACCGGCATCGGGTTCGACGACCGGTTGCCGGCTGCGGCGCTACCACCGGATGGTGCGGCCACCCAGCTGCTGTGTGAGCTCGCTGCCCAGCACGACATCCTCATCGGCGGATCGTTTCTGTGTCGCGACCGCGACGGTCACGTCCGCAACGCCTACCTGCTCGCCGGACCCGACGGCATCCTCGGCCGCCACGACAAGGATCTGCCGACCATGTGGGAGAACAGCTTCTACATCGGCGGCACCGACGATGGCGTGCTCACCGCCCCCGGATATCGCATCGGGGTCGCGCTGTGCTGGGAATTGATGCGCACACAGACCGTGCACCGACTGCGTGGCCGGGTGGATGTGGTGCTCGCCGGCTCGGGCTGGTGGTCGATTCCCGCCTGGCGGCCCGCGCGGCTGTTCCGATTGATGGAAGCGCGCAACGAGGCAACGGCGCGGACTGCCGCCATCAGCTTCGCACGCTATGTCGGAGCACCGGTCGTACACGCCGCGCACGCGGGCCCACTCGACTGCCCCACCCCTTGGTTCCCGCTGCGCTACCGCGGCCATTTCGAGGGCTGCACGGCCATCACCAGTGCCGACGGTCAGGTCATCGCGCGACGGCACCACAGCGAGGGAGAAGGATACGTGATCGGCGACATCGTTCCCGGCGCGCAACCACCGCACCAGCAGCCGCCGAACCGCTTCTGGCTCCATCGCCGCGGGACACTTCCCGCATTGGCATGGACCTACCAACGCACCCACGGCCAGCGCTGGTATGCACGCCATGGCGGCAGCCGATGAACACTCTCGCCCGGATCGGGCTGATAGAACTGGCATTCGGAGCGATGCTGGGATGGATCGTGGTCATCCAGCTGGCCGGGGCCGATCTGGCACGACGGCTCGGAATCATCGCGCCGCGCCGACTGCTCCAGGCACATATCGACTTCATCATGATGGGCTTGATACTCGTCGCGATCGGCCTCGCCGCTCCCGAACTACCCACCTGGACAGCGGCGATCGTCGTCTTCGGAACCTGGCTCAATCCAGCCCTATTCCTTCCACTCGCCTGGCGCGAAGACCTCACCCGCACCCTCGGCTACCAAGCGACCAGCATGATCGCCTTCCTCGCAACGAGCGGCGGCCTGACAGCGGTTGCCGTCATCGGCTGACCCCTGCAACTACCGCTGCCCCATGTCCAGCCGGGAAGGCGCACTGACATCAATCGGCTCGAGTAGGACAGTACGCCAGATTCGTCAACGGTGATCTGTTCCAGGCTCCCGACGGTCAGATCCATGAAGTAGCCGGGCGCATCGGGCAAAGGTTTGCCCAGCTCGGCGGGAACGACGGCGTGCTGGGCGCGCCACGCAGCAACGAGTACCCCGTGCCCGGTGGTGTCCGGGTCGATTTCGGTCGTCGGTCGTTGGTGTTCAACCAGGAGACCGGTGCTGTCACCACACTCGGACCACCCCACCGGCCGCCCTCGATCATCCGACACCGTCTACCACGTCCTCGACGACTGCATCAGCAGAAGTCCCACCTGCACCGGACCTGCAGATGCTGCACCGGCACCGTCCCCAGCGCCTTCTGGCTCGGTCGAAATTGCCCCCAGCCCAGGTGCAGCGACCGGACAGTGAGGTGGTTCGCGCGTCGCGAGCTGTCAACTCCGGCCGATCCCTGACCCACTAGCCCGTAGCCGTAGCGGATGAGCGGGCGGGCAAGTGCGGACATGGGTTCGTCGCGCCCGGACCCTGGTGGCGGCTTGAAGAAATCAGCCGACTTCGCCGCTGCCTGAGGGTTGGGGTCGCCAGCCGGTGACGATGAGCGCTTCAGTGGGGTGATACCGGTCACCCCCGGCTGGGTGCTGATAAGCCGCGGGGTCGGCGTGGCGGTGGACTTGATCGTGAGGGCGTCCGTCATATGGGCAGTACGACCGCGGTGACGAATTCATTGCGCAGCCAGCCGATGAAAACTGCCCACGCGCCGCTGACCAAGGCTGCGCCGACCAGAATCAACATGATCCCACCAGCGATCTGGATGGTCCGGGAGTGTCGGCGCAACCATCCGACACCTCGCAGAGCTTTCGCGGAGCCGAAACCGAGAAGGACAAACGGTGATCCGAGTCCGACACAGTAGGCGATGATCAGCACCACGCCACGTGCGGCGGTTGTGCCTTCGGTTCCGGCCGCGACCGAGAGCACACCCGCCAGTGTCGGTCCCAGACACGGCGTCCATCCCAACCCGAACACACCCCCGAGCAAGGGGGCGCCGGCGAGCGAGGAGACCCGCAACGGGGCGAAGCGTGTGTCCTTCTGCAGCGCCGGGATGAGCCCGACGAACGCCAGCCCCATCACGATCGTGACCACCCCACCGACACGCTGAAGCAGATCCTCGTTGAGCCGCAACGCTCCGATGACGCCGAACACCGACGCAGTAGCAAGGACGAAGACGACGGTGAACCCAGCGACGAACAACGCCGCCGCGCCGGCGACCCGCCATCGGTCCCCGGCCGAACCTCGCTCACCGGCACCCGCGTGTGATGTGCTGGCCCCGGAAACACCAGCGAGGTAGGACAAGTATCCGGGCACCAGCGGCACCACACACGGCGAGGCGAAGGAGACCAGACCGGCGAGCATGCAGGCGGCGAGCGCGAGCAGCAATGGCCCGGTCGCGGCGGCGGTCTGAAAACTTGTACCGATCCCCTGGGCCAGTGTTGTCACCGTTCTACCGCCACGCGTTCGATCACGGGTTGCAGATCCTCGGCCGAAAGGGCACGCAGGAACACCGCCGCCACCCGGTGCTGGCGATCCAGGATCAGGGTGGAGGGGATGACGCGGGTAGGATAGCTGCCGCCGAGCGCAATCAGGGTGCGCATCGAGGGGTCGTAGATCGACGGATAGCCGACTTTGTAGGAGATGACGAAATCCTGTGCTTTGTCCCGCTGGGGATCGCGGACGTTGATGCCCAGAAACTGCACGCCCGAGTCCTTGGTGGACGCATACACGCGTCCGAGGTCGTCGGCTTCCGCGCGGCATGGACCACACCATTGACCCCAGAGGTTGATCACCACCACCTGCCCGGCGTAGTCGGACACCGACACCGTCTTGTCCTCGGCCATGAAATCGGGGCCGGCCAGCACCCCGATCTTGCCGCGGCTCGCCGGCGGGTCGTAGAAGATGTCGGTCTGCCCACCTGGTGACACGAAATCGAACGTGCCACCACCGGTGGCGACCGAATCGGAGCCGGAAGCGCAGCCGCTCACACCGATCGTGGGTCTGATCCCCGGCTGCTGGATCACCGGGTCACCTCACTGATCGCGGCCCGAATCTGGGCGGGGTCGTCGAACACGGCCGGAGTGGTGATCCGCTCGACCGAACCATCCGGTTGGACAAGAAAACTCAGCGGCAACACCGGAGGCGCGGCCAGCGCTCTGCCCACGTCACCGGTTGTGACGAACGAGGCGTAGCCTGCGCCCAGGCCTGTCATCAGCTCCAGCGCGGCAACGGGGTCGTCTTGCACGTTGATTCCCACGACGCGGACCGAACCGGATTGCTTCGCATATTCGTCGAGCACGGGAATCTCTGCCCGGCACGGCCCGCACCAGGAGGCCCAAAGATTGATCAGCGTCACCTCTCCGCTCAGCGCGGCACCCAAGTCCACCATGTCGGGCGAGCCGAGGCACCGCGCTGAGATTCCGCGCAAGCTGGCGACGGTGGACCCCGACACAGCCGGTGCCGGGCAAGGCCGCGGCTGTGCCAGGCCCGCGCGACCCACCTCGGGAGCAGTTGCGGCGGAGCCTGCGGCCGCGGTCGCCGACGCACCCGTTCGCGCGAACCGAGTCTCCGACGACGAGGTCGACCGCGGCCAAATTGCCACGATCAACGCGACAATCACGACCAGGGAGAAGACGAGCCAGCGAGCCTTGGGCTGCATGCGCGATCCCTTCTCCATCATCACCCTCTATCTACTACATATCGTAGTACATGCCAGTTTCGCGTTCACAGCAGCGTGCTCCAGTAGTTCCAGAAGCGGATACCGATCAAGGCAACAATGGCGAGTGCCCAGATTGTGAGCGCCACACCGTGGTATCCCGCCGCGACATCGGCTAGCCGGCGAACCACCACCGGTGCAGGCAGAACACCCGCTACGACGTTTCGCAGGGTTACGTAGCCGAAGACCGGTGTGGTCACTGCCCAGACCACCATGCAGTAGGGGCACAGGGCCCCGATGCTGTACAGGGTGTGGTAGGTCAACCAGTGCACGAACACCACGCCGAAGGTGACACCGGCTTGCAGTCCCAACCAGAACCAGCGATGAAACCGTGCACCGGCCAGCAGCCCGGCGCCCACGGCGGTGACGACCGCGAAACCGGCGATCCCCAGCAAGGGGTTCGGGAAGCCGAACGCCGTGGCCTGCGGTCTGTCCATGACCGACCCGCAGGAGATGATGGGGTTCAGGCTGCAGCTAGGCACATAGGTAGGGTTTCGCAGACGTGCCATCTTCTCCGCGGTGAGCACGCTCGCTGCCGCCGTGCCGAGGAGACCGCCGATCAGCAGCAGCCACGGCAACAACTGCGGGAACGGCTCCTGATGAGCCCCACTCGCCGGCGCCCCCGTGGCAACCTCGGCTTTATCCGGCGAGTGCGGCATCGATGGCCTTCGTGAAGTCTTCAGCGGAGCGTGGTTGGAGCTTGACACCGTTGAGGAAGAACGTGGGCGTTCCCTGCACCCCGAGGGTTCGGCCGTCGGCGACGTCGTTGTTGATCCGTTGCAGGGTGGCAGGATCGTTGTAGGCGTTGTCCCATTGCGTCATGTTCAAGCCCAGCTCGCGTGCGGAAGCCACGGAAGACGTCGTCCTTCGCGACGTGCTGCTCGGCCCAGTCGGGCTGGGTTTCATACATCTTCTGATACATCGCCTCGAACGCGCCCTGTCCGGCGGCGGCCTCCACTGCCCGTGCCGCGCGTTCGGCGTTGAAGTGTGACGGGATCGGGAAGTAGCGCGCGACGAAGGTCACTCGCCTGCTGTAGGTTTCGCGCAGTTGCTCCACGAAAGGAAACACCGCCCCGCAGGCCTCGCATTCGAAGTCGAGAAACTCCACCAACGTGACCTTGCCGTCACCGGCAGGGCCGACCCAATGGCTGTTGTCGCGCACGAGCATGCTCCGCGTGTCGGCCTCGGCGACGGGCTGGTCCTTGTTGTCATCGGAGCCGGAGTTGATCGCGACGAGTACGGCGGCTACCACGAGGAAGACGGCAACGATTGCCGCCGAGATCATCAAGTTCTTCGTACGGTGAGGAGCGGGCCTTCCCTGGCGCGCCACGTTCGGGAGCTGGTCGCTGCCGGTATTGTCCTGCCGCTGTGGCATGTCTTGTCCTTTTTCCGTTGCGAGTCGGGCAGGTCGCGGTGATACGCAGCGTCCGGGCACCGTAAGGCGCGCACAATTGCTGACAGCGTTACCCGCCGACCATGTGAATGACCACGATGGGCAGTTGCATGAGCCGGATGCCGCTCGGCCGCGTATCGGCGGCTACCAGGTCGATGGTGCAGCGTGCCGAGATTGGTCTCGGCAGTGCACGCGCGGCTCGAGAACTGCCGGGTGCTTCTATGTGCGCAGCACGCAGAGCATCGCGAGGCTGGGCGCGTGGCAGCGTCGCTGGGCAGGCGGCGGATGCGGCCCGCCTCGAGTCGATTCGACGGTGCCGGTGCCGGGGCCGGGACGCCACGTCACCGCGAGCAAGGCACTCAGGAGCAGAACAACGCACAGACCGAGCACCCAGTCCGGAGCCTGCGGGGCAAGTGGGTTCACGGCAGGAACACCGGCGGCATCCTCGAGGTCTCCGAGTACTTCCGACGCCGCCATTCCCATGTCGGCGACAGCAGTCGCGCCCTAACCGGCGGTCGAGCACACGGCGTCGTGGCCGACGAACACCTCATCCGCGGCGAAGTCTGCATCATCGCCAGCCCCACCAGAGCTGCGAGCACGGCGGTCAACCGAGCGAGTCCCACTCGCACAGCTTTCCTACGACGCCTGCCCTGCACGTCGCCAGGGTAGTAGATGGGCCGAGATCGCTCTGGGTCGACCGTGGACCGAGGCGATGAGAGGGCCCGAAGCAGGTGCTGGGGTAGCCGGAAGCCCGACATCCGGCACTGACCGGGTGACAGACAGCCCCCACGGCGCATCGGACGTTTTCCCTATCTGGCTGTGCCTGTGGGACCGGGCGTCTGGATGAAACGCAGGATTTCGGTGTTGAACGCGTCGGGGCGTTCGAGCATGAGCATGTGGCCGGTTCCTTCGAGCACCACTGCCTGGACAGGGCCGACGCTGTCGAGGAACGCGCGCAGATCACTCAGCGGTGAAATCGGGTCATGGTCGGCGCCGACAACCAGAGTCGGCACATCCGCCTCGACGAGCCAGTCGGCAAGCGGCAGCGCGCCGACAGCTCGCGCGGTGGGTAACACGCCAGGTGCACCGACACCGTCGACAAGCAATTCGACGCTGTCACCGGGCAGGTCCGCGGGTCGGCGAAGGTAGGGCCACAGCATCATTTGCCGCAGAACAGGACTGGCGATGATCAGCCGGCGCAGCCAGGCCGGCGCAGGTATCCCCGCCGTCAGCACCTCGAAGTAGGTCGAGACGACAGTGGCCAGGCGGTGGCGCAGGTTCCATCCCATGTTTCGCATGCCGAGGGCATCGGCGAAGCCCTGCACGGTTCCGGCGACAAGGACGATGCCCTGGACGAGGTGACGGTGGCGCAGGGCGAATCGCACCGCGAGCGGTCCCCCCAGCGAATGACCCAGGACAATGACCTCGCCGAGGTCCAAACGCTGAACCACCGACGCGACCACATCGGTTAGCCGGTCCACCGAATAGCGCCCACGCAGCCGAGGTGAGCACCCGAACCCCGGCAGGTCGACCGCGATGACCCGGCCGTGCCGTGCGAGGGCGGGGATGTTCTCCGACCAATGTTGCCAGCGCCCCCCGAGTCCGTGCACCAGCACGAAGGTCCGTTCGCTTCGGCCTTCGTCGGCGCGGTAGTCGAGGTAGTGCAGGGGAGTGCCGTCGATGTCGATGTCGCGTTCGTGCTCGGTCCAGTTGATGTCTCGCCAGGCCGAGGCGGCTGGCCGGCCATAGTCGCGCTCATAGTCGACGGTGGTCCAGGTGGGTGTGTGGGTCATTCGACTTCTCCATGGCCGGGCTGGGCGAGCAGGCTGGTTGCGAGCAGTGTCCGGGCCTGAACGAGCACGGCGTCGAAGCCGGCGTCGTCGAGGCCCATGTGGTCGGGCAGCAGGTGACAGGCGATGACGCCGTCCCACGCAGCCCACAAGAACGTGGCAGTCGCCTCGACCGGAACCGGGCGAAAGACACCGGTCTCGATCGCCTCGGTCAAAGCGCCGGACATGCGGGCGATTTCGGATTTGATTCGTTCGGCGACACGCTGCGCCCCCGCTTCCAGCCCGGCGGCGCCGGTGGCATCCGCAGGCGGAAACCGGAAGATCCGGAACAGCCCCGGATGGTCGCGGTAGAAGCGCAGGTATCCCTCGGACAATCCGATCAAACGGCTGAGTGGATCGGTGCCCGATCGCCAACCTTCGTCGCAGTACTGCGCGTCGAGTTCGAGCGCTGTGTCGACCAGGGCGCTGTAGAGACCAGCTTTGTCGCCGAAGTGCGAATAGATCGAACGGACCGAGACATCAGCGACGTCGGCCACCTGCTCCAACGTTGCGGCCTGGTACCCGTGGGCGAGAAAAAGCTGTTCGGCGGCGGTGAGGATCCCCGCCCGGGTGCGCGCCTTGCGGCGGTCCTGGCGAGTGGCTTCCGTGGATTGAGGGCTGGACATGTACCCCACAATAGCTATAGTGCAGGTGGCATGCAATTCTGCATATCAACTGCAATTTACTAGTTAGGAGTTTCCCCGTGGCACCTCTGGTCGTTTTCGGAGTGGTCGAACTCGCGGTCGCAGCCTTGACCGGCTGGCTCATGGTGGCCACCGTCACCATTCCCGACACCCTGCGAGCCCATGGCGTCACCCACCTCGGGCGCATCCGGCAGGCCCACCTGGACCTGCTGTTCATGGGCGTGATCCTGACGGCCGTCGGCGCCGCCGTGCCGGATGTTCCCACCTGGATCGCGGTCCTGCTCGTAGTCGGGGCATACGGGCAACCGGTGACGTTCCTGCCTTTGGCGTTTCGTGCCTCGATTCAGCGCGCAACCGCCTTTCGCGCGCTCGAAGGGCTGCTGTTCGTCGGCACCAGCGTCGGCTGGGTCGCACTCGCAGTGCTGGTGCTGGCGCGGTAGCCGTTCAGTTCGGGCCACCTCATCGCATGGCAGGCACCTTGGCGGACAAGCAATGCGGCTTACAGCCCGGGTGCCGCACCGAAGTACGGCTACACGCTGGTTACAGCCTCGAATAACACTTCATTCTTTAGGGCCGACGCTGCCCTCTCCATGATCTGGGCTGTGCAGACCGGGGCGGCGGTCAGAGGCCGAAGGCGCCGCCGCTGAGGAGGATGACGATTCCGAGACCGATCAGGACGAGAGGGAACAGAATATGTTCCCACCGTTCCAAGATCTCGGCGATGGCCTTGCGGGTGGTGAGGAACTTCGCGGTGAGCACCAGTACTGCGACCAACAGCAGGAATACGATCGAGTAGGCGATGATCGCTGCCGTTCCCACGGTGGCGAAGACGGGGACGTAGACACCGATGTTGTCGCCTCCATTGGCGAAGGTCACCGCGGCCACCGACCAGACCGCTACCTTTCTGCCCTCGAATCGTTCGTCGTCGCCGTTGTTTCGCCATGCTCTCCAGGCGGCGAGCAGACCGAGCAGCAGAGGGATCAGCCCGAAGTAGGCGATGGCTTCTTCGGGCAGCAGCGCCGTCACTCCCAGCGCGACGAGGACTGACGCGGCGAGGATCGCTCCGAAACCGAGATATTGTCCTGTTGCGATGGCGGCCGTGGTTCCGCGGGTTCCCGCGCCACGGGCGAAAAACAGTGAGAGCACGATGATGTCGTCGATGTTGGTCACCAGGAACAGTCCGATGGCTTGCAGGATCGAGGTAACCATGCCGGCGGATGCCTTTCTCGGGGAGTGCACTGCTGTTCGGCCGAACATGCGCGGTTGAGCCGCGCTCGCAGCGGTCGTTACGGACTGTCTATCTCATTGCCGATCACGCGCCGGTGATGTCGGCGCGGGCGCAGGGGTCTGGTTGGGGAGTTTGGCGGCGATGGCCGCGGCGAGTAGTGCGCTGACGGCGGCGCTGGCGAGGAACACTGCGGACATGGCTTGGCTGTAGGCGTGGGCGCTGGTAGCGGCCAGATCAGCACCAGCTGGGCCGGGAATCCGGGTCGCGGCCAGTTGTGCTCCGGCGATGTTGTCACGCGCCGCGCTGACCAGTGGATCGGGCAGGCCGCTCAGGTGGGGGTCGAGGTCGCGGGTGTAGGTGACGGTGAGCAGGGTGCCCAGGATGGCGACGCTGAACGCGGCACCGACCTGTCGAATGGCCATCAGCAACCCAGCTCCTGCGGCGCTGCGGTGCTCGGGCAGGCTCGCCATGACCGCATCGACCGCCGGCGCCAACGCCAGCCCGGCGCCCAGGCCCACGATCGCCAGGCACACCGCGACGAAGCCGTAGCCGGAGTCGACGGTGATGCGGGAAGCGAGCACGAATCCTGCCGCGGCGATCACCATTCCGGTGACGATCGGGATTTTGGCGCCGAGGCGGGTGACGATCTTGTCGACAGCGGCCGCGGCGACGATGATCGCCAGCACCAGAGGAACCAGACGCAGGCCGGTGCCGAAGGCGTCGTGGCGGCGCAGGATCTGCAGGTATTGCGGCAGCACGAACAGCACGCCGACCAGCGTGAAGGTGCCCGCGGTCGCGGCCAGTGTGGGCCAGGTGAAGGCCGGATTGGTGAACAGTGCCAGATCGACCAGAGGGTCGCGGGTACGCCGTTCCCGCGCCAGGAATCCCGCGATCAGCACAACACCGGCTGCCAGAGCGGCGAGCACGACGGGGTCGGTCCACCCGTACTCGGGAGCTTGGATGATGCCGAATACCACCGCCGCCGTACCGGCGACGGCGGTGAGGATCCCGAGCCGGTCCAGCGGCGGTGCGTGCGGGTCGACTGATTCGGGCAACAGCATCACGCAGGCAACCAGGGCGGCGACACCGACCGGGACGTTGATCAGAAACACCGAGCCCCACCAGAAATGCTGCAACAGCCAGCCACCGACGATCGGCCCCAGCGGCAGGCCGACACCCAACGCGCCGACCCACACCGCGATCGCGCGACGACGCTGGTCGGGGCCGAACAGGGTCGGCAGGATCCCCAGCGACAGCGGGACGATGATCGCGGCGCCGATGCCCATGACCGCGCGGGCGGCGATCAGCGAGCTGGTGGACCCGCTGAAAGCGGCCCAGGCCGAGGCGGCGACGAAGGCGACCAGGCCCACCAGCAGCAGCCGTTTGCGGCCGTAGCGGTCACCGAAGCCGCCGGCGGGCAGCATGAGCGCGGCGAAGACCAGGGTGTAGGCGTTGACGATCCACTGCAACTGGGTGGTGCTCGCGCCCAGGTCTTGGGCCAGGGTGGGCAGGGCGACGTTGAGAACCATCAGGTCCAGCCCGACGGTGAGCAGGGCGACGACCAGCGCCGCCAGCCCTGCCCACCGACGTGATGGGCCCGGTTCAGTCCCGGTTGTCGGTGTGGTGTTCGGGTGAGAGTGGTTCTCGCTCATCGGAGTTTCCGATCAGAGTGGCGATGACGAGGGCGGTCGCGCCGAGCACGATGAAGGTGTCGGCGAGGTTGAAGGTGGGCCACCAGCCGGTGTGCAGGTAGTCGGTGACCACACCGTCGGGGGCCCGGTCGATGACGTTGGCGGCGGCACCGCCCAGGATTGCGGCGAGTGCGACCCGGGTGAGCAGGTTCGCGCGCGGCGCGACCACCCATCCGCCGACCGCGACCGCGGTGGTGATCACGGTGGTGAGGGTGAGCATCACCCAGCTCGGTGCGTCGGCGGCGATCGAGAACGCGGCGCCGGGGTTGAACGCCAACCTCAGGTCCACCGGACCCGCCTCGATCGGGGCCCCGGCCAGCGTGGTCTGCGCCCACGCTTTGAGCGCGAGGTCGATACCGGCCAGCACGGCCGCGGCAGCGACCCACCGCAGTCGCCGCCCCCACCGCGACACGGTGGGAGCAGACGACGCGGTAGCGGTCACGCGGGCGCTCCGGCCAGTACCGGTGCGGGCTTGGCCGCCGAATCGGTCAGCGAGGCCAGGGGTTTGGTGCGTCCGGCGCGGACACCGTTGGCGATGACGACGATCTCGGCGAGTTCGTGCACCAGCACCACCGCCGCCAACCCGAGGACCCCGAACAGCGCGAGCGGGATCAGGATCGTGATCAACCCCAACGACAAACCGACGTTCTGCACCATGATCCGGCGGGCGCGGCGGGCGTGCTCGAGAGCCCGCGGCAGGTGCCGCAGGTCCTCACCCATCAGCGCTACGTCCGCGGTTTCGATGGCGACGTCGGTGCCCATGGCGCCCATCGCGATCCCCAGGTCGGCGGTCGCCAGCGCGGGGGCGTCGTTGACGCCGTCGCCAACCATCGCGGTGAACCGGTCGCTGCGCTGGTCGGCGACGATGCGGGCCTTGTCCTCCGGGCGCAGATCCGCGTGCACGTCCTCGATCCCCGCTTCGGCGGCCAGCGCGGCGGCGGTGCGGGTGTTGTCACCGGTGAGCATCGAGACCCGGATACCCAGCGCGTGCAGCCGGTCGATGACCTCGTGTGCTTCGGGCCGTAGTTCGTCGCGCACAGCGATCGCACCGATCACCTGGCCGTCGAGCTCGATCAGCACGGCGGTTGCACCCGCGTGCTGCATCCGTTCCACATCGGCGGCCAGCAGGCCCGGTTCGATCCAGCCCGGTCGGCCCAGTCGTGCCGGACGCCCGTCGACGCGGCCGGTCAACCCGGCGCCGGTGACCGCCTCGACGTCGGTGGCGGGGGTGACGGTGTCGACGGCGGCGAGGATGGCGCGGGCGAGCGGGTGCTCGCTGCGCGATTCCAGCGCGGCCGCGACCGCCAGCACCCGGTCCCCGTGCACACCGTCGATGGCGGCGATATCGACGACGGCAGGGTTGTTCGCGGTGAGGGTGCCGGTCTTGTCCAGCGCGACCTCGCGCACACGGCCCATTGCCTCGAGTGCGGCACCGCCCTTGACCAGCACGCCCAGCTTGCTCGCCGCCCCGATCGCGGCGACGACGGTGACCGGCACCGAGATCGCCAGCGCGCACGGCGAGGCCGCGACCAGCGCCACCAGCGCCCGTTCGATCCAGGTCACCGGATCCCCGAAGAGCGCCCCGATCACCGCGATGGCGGCGGCGGCGATCATGATGCCGGGCACCAACGGTTTGGCGATCGTGTCGGCCAGGCGTTGGGCGTCGCCCTTGCGGGCCTGCTCGGCCTCCACGATCCGCACGATCCGTGCCAGGGAGTTGTCCTCGGCGGTCGTGGTGACCTCGACGGTCAGCACGCCGGTGCCGTTGATCGACCCCGCGAACACCTCCGCGCCCGGTCCGGCTTCCACCGGTACCGATTCGCCGGTGATCGCCGACACATCCAGCGCGCTACGCCCGTCGATGATCACACCGTCGGTAGCGACGCGCTCACCGGGGCGCACCAGCATCCGGTCCCCGACCCGCAACTCCGCAGGGCTGATCACGGTTTCGGTGCCCTCGCGCAGCACGGTGGCCCGGTCGGGAACCAGGTTCAGCAGGGCGCGCAGCCCGCGGCGGGTGCGCGCGACCGCGTACTCCTCGAGGCCCTCGCTGATGGAGAACAGGAACGCCAGCATCGCGGCCTCGCCGACCTCGCCCAGGATCACCGCACCGATCGCGGCGATCGTCATCAGCGTGCCGACCCCGATCTTGCCCTTGGCCAACCGTTTGAACGTCGACGGGACGAAGGTGTAGGCACCGACCAGCAGTGCGGCAGTCTCCAATCCCAGCTCGACCAGGCGCGGGCCGCCGGTCCAGCCGACGATCAGCGCCGCGACAAGCAGCACCCCGGCGACCGCGGCAGCGCGCAGCTCGCTGACCTCCCACAGCTTTTCCGGTTCCCGCTCCTCCGCCTCACCGTTCTCGCCGGTGGGTTCGTCGTGGCCGCAGCCGCATGCGTCGCTCATGCCCGCACCTCCGCACTCTCCGTCGTGGTGGTGGAGTCGGTGCCGTAGTTGGGGCACAACGCCACCGCGTTACCGGTCGCCGCCAGCAGGGTCTCTGCCGAGGCCAGCAGGTCCATCAACTCCGGGCGGGCCAGGCTGTAGAACACCTGCCGCCCCTGCGGACGCCCCACCACCAGCCCGCAGTCGCGCAGGCACGCCACATGCGCCGACACCGTCGACTGCGCCAACCCCAGCCCGGCCATCAGGTCCGACACCCGCGCTTCCCCGCACGCCAGCCGACGCACGATCGCCAACCGTGTCGCATCCGAGAGGCTGTGGAACAACGCCACCGCCAAATCCAACCCCTGCGTCTCGGCGAGGCAGCCCTCACCATGATTAATCGCCATAAGGCGATGATAGCGGGGGAAGCTATTGATAACGAGGGAGGGTGATATTAATCTAGTTTCAACGATTACATCGTTGTCTGACGATCAATTGTGGTCGGCTACGGAGGGAGAACACGTGAACCAGCAGCAGCAGTCCGCCGTCATCGAGAACTCGCCCCAGCAACCATCGCCACCGGGCTCGCCCGGAGCGCTGTATCGGTGGGGCGTTCTCATGGCCCGGCGCAGACACGCGGTCCTGGCGATCTGGGGACTGCTGCTAGTGGTATGTGCGGTGGCCTACCCGCTGCTCGAGAACCGGCTCGGCGCGATGGATTTCGGTGTCGAGGGCTCGGAGTCCACCGAGGTGGATCGCCTGGTTGCCCAGCACTTCCCGCAGTTCGGTACGGAACAGGCGGTCATCGTGCTGCAATCTGGCGCCCTCACCGCCACCGACGCCGACTTCCGCGCCACGGTGGCTCGCACGATCACCGCCGCCACTGAGGTCCAGGGCGTGGTCGATGTCATCGGCCCCTACGACGGGCTGCCCGGATCCCAGATCTCCGCCGACGGTCACGTCGCGATCGCGCTGGCCGGCATGGACGGCGACATGGCCGAACGCGCGAGAGTCGCGCGCGACCTGCAAGACGCCATTGCCACCACCGGCGACGATTCCATCGACGTGGGGGTCACCGGGTACTCGGCTGTACAGAACGCGGCCACCGAACTGCAGAACGCCGACCTGGCCCGCGCCGAGGCAATCGGCATCCCGGTCGCGCTGGTCCTGCTCGTCCTCGCCCTCGGCGCCCTGGCCGCGGCGGCGGTCCCGATCGCGGTGGCCATCGCCGGGATGCTGACCGCGGTCGGAGTGTTGTTCACCCTCACTACTGTGACCGCGTTCGATTCGCTGACCGTGGCCATGGCGACCATGGTGGGTCTGGGCGTCGGTATCGACTACGCGATGTTCATCGTCAGTCGCTTCCGCGAAGAACTCACCCATCACACCGGGCCAGACCATGCCGCGATCAGCGGCGCCGTCGGTCGCTCCCTCGCCACAGCAGGCAAAACGATTCTGGTCTCGGGGTTGGTGGTGATGATCTCGCTGTGCGCGTTGATCATCATCCAGGCACCGATCTTCCGTGGCATCGCCATCGGCGTCGCCACCGCCGTCACCAGCATGCTCGCCGTCGCCGTCACCCTACTGCCCGCCCTGCTCGCCGCCTTGGGCCCCGCCGTCAACCGCGGCAGTCTCCCGGCCCGCTGGCGCCCTGCCGACAGCGCCACCGACACTTCGGGCGTTCTCGTCGGCCGCTGGGCGCGCTGGGCGTACCTCGTCATGCGCCGACCCGTCCTGTTCGGCACGGCCGCCGTCGCGGTGCTGGTCCTCGCCGCGCTACCGGTCTTCGGGATCCGCTACGGCCTCGACATGGGCACCACCGCCCTCGACGACACCCCAACCGGCCGCGCCAGCACCGCGCTGACCACCAACTTCCCCGCCGGAGCACTCGCACCGGTCGAAATCATCGCCACCGGCC
>NZ_JABLTE010000140.1 GCF_013315795.1 Nocardia barduliensis | reverse complement strand
CTCCCCCCACCCCACCGCGTGCGAGTCTTACGAGCACGTTCGCGGCCCGGCTCGCGGCAGAGCGGACGAAGCGCACGCGCCGCAGGCGCAAGTCTGGTCCGCTCTGCCGCGAGCCATGAAGGGGCCGCGAACACGCAGCGCCGCAGGCGCTGCAAATCCAACACAGCAAAACCAACACCATCACCCGATGTGCGCCGACAAATCCGGAATCATCCGCAGCGCCTCATCAGCCCAGTTGTTCCAGGCGTGGATACCGTACGGCGGGAAGGAGTAGACGGCGTTGCCGCCGCCCAGGCTGCCCATGCGGACCTGGAACGCACGCGTGTTGGCCAGCGCAAGGCTTTCCAATCCCATGCCGTTGAGGGTGCCGAAGCTCGGCGGGTCGGTGGCGGAGGGCAGGCCGCTGGCGGCGGCGATCCACAGGCGGGTGCCATTGCGGACCAGGTTGGGCGCGAACACGAACGGGTCCATGTGCAGCCACTGCGGGCTCCACGGCGGGGCCATGGAGTCGACGTTGTAGCCGCCCGCGTCCAGCATGGCGGCGCGGATCGCCTCACGCATGCCCGGCGCCGAGTTGTTCAGGTAACCGGAGAACGAGCCCGCGAAGCTGAACTGATCCGGGTGGTAGGCCGCCAGGGTGAGCGCGGCGCTGCCACCCATCGACAAGCCGAAGGCGCCGTTGCGGTTCGGGTTGAATCCCAGCCGGTCGCGCAGCGCCCAGCGCAGGTTGTTGGTCAGGAAGGTTTCCCACTGGTACCGGTAGCTCTTACCCGGTCCGCCCGCGAACCCGTCCAGGCCGCCGGAACCGGTGCTGGAGCCGCTGCCCGCCGGGACGCCGAAGAACTCGCTGGCGGAGTTCCAGTCGGCGTAGAAGCTGGACATGCCGCCGACCGGCATGACCACGTTGATGTTGTGGCCGGCGAGGACCTCCGGGATGTTGGTTTCGATCTCCCAGCCGTTCAGCGTCTCCGGCGCGCGCATGCCGTCCAGCACGTAGACGACGCGATTGGTGTTGCCGTCGGCGGCACGCAGGATCCGGGTCTTGATCGGCCCCATGCCGGAGTCGACCCAGAAGTCGAAGGCCGCGGGGTTGAACGCCGCCGATGCCGTGGCGCCCGTACCGGCGACGGCCGTGCCGAGCGGCAACAGCATCGCCACGGCGACGCCGAGAACGGACCGTCGCAACCACGAACCGGGTGTTCGAGACCTCTGCGGCTCGCGTTTGCCGCGCGCACTTCGCATCACATTCGACCTTTCCCTCGGGCGGTCCGATCAGCAAACATGTAGCGATCCCTACTGGCGCCCTCAACGGACACCGCCGCTCGACTATCGCCGGTACCCGGCCGAGTCGACCACGGCACATGTTGTTCGCGCATCAATCGGGAACGAATGCCTTCATGTTGCTGGATGGTGATCCAGACCACAACTACCGAAGCCGTTTTCTCTTCGTATTCGTTGCGGGTTTACCCACAGACGACCGTAGAAACGCCGAAAGACCGCTGCGCGCCAATGACGCGGAGCGGTCTTTCGCCGAGACGTCGGGGCTTTACCCGATGTTCGCGGACAGGTCCGGAATCATCCGGTAGACCTCGTCGGCCCAGTAGTTCCAGTTGTGCACACCCACGGCAGGGAAGTCGTAGGTGACGTTGTTCGCGCCCAGGGTGAGCATGCGGACCTGGAAGGCCCGGGTGTTGGCCAGGGCCAGCGCTTCCAGGCCCATCGCGTTGATGGTGTTGAAGCTCAGGCCGTCGGCCCCGCTCGGCAGACCGCTACCGGCGGAGACCCACAGGCGGGTGTTGTTGGCCTTCAGCCGCGGCGCGAATACGAACGGGTCCATCCGCAGCCACTGCGGGCCCCACGGCGGCGCCATCGCGTCGATGTTGTAGCCGCCCGCGTCCAGCATCGCCACCCGCAGCGCCTCCCGCATACCCGGCGCGGAGATGTTCAGGTATCCGGAGTACGAACCGGCGTAGCGGAACTGGTCGGGGTGGTAGGCCGCCAGGGTGAGCGCGGCGCTGCCGCCCATGGACAGGCCGAACACGCCGTTGCCGTTCGGGTTGAATCCCAGCCGGTCGCGCAGCGCCCAGCGCAGGTTGTTGGTGAGGAAGGTTTCCCACTTGTAGGTGGAGGTCTTGCCCGGTCCGCCCGCGGAACCGGTCAGCAGGCCGGAGCCGGAGTTCGCCGAACCGGTGGAGGACGAGCCCGCGCTGCCGAGACCGAAGAAGTCACTCGGACCGTTCCAGTCGGCGTAGAAGCTGGACGGGCCGCCGACCGGCATGACCACGTTGATGTTCCACTTGGTCAGCTCGCGGACGACCTCGGTATCGATCTCCCAGCCGCTCAGGTCGGTGCGCGCGCGCATACCGTCCAGCGCGTAGACCACGCGCCCGGTGTTGCCGTCAGCGGCGCGGAAGACGCGCGACTTGATCGGCCCCATCTCGGAATCGACCCAGAAGTCGAAACCGTCCGGATTGAACGCGGCGGACGCCGGGGCGGCAGGACCTGCCACCGACACCCCGAGCGGTAGCAGAACAGCCAGCGACACCAGCATGGACCGCTTGAGCCAAGAACCTGCTCTTCGAGTTTTAAGACGACGCCCGATCACGCCTCGCATCAGTTTCAACCTTTCGTTTCACAAGCGACAGCGGCAAGCCGTCCACACGGTAACCCGCCGATGCCCACGACCGGTGGACGCCAGGCCGGGCATACGGTCGTAGCGTATATCGGTATCGACACGGTGGCGTTACCAAAAAGAGATAAAGCGGCGTACGCCACTAAATCTACCTCCCCTGAGGAGAGCACCGGGGCCCATCCCGGCGGATGGGCCCCTGTGGTCCGAGCGTCAGCGCGGCGCGAGCGGCTGCGGGAACGGATCGACCAGCCCGCAACGCTGGATCTCGTACTTCGGCACCCGGTCGATGCGGTATTTCGCGAACCGCAGCGCGTTGCGCAGGTTGTGCCGGAAGCGCTCGAAGGTGAGCGGATCGCGGTAGGAGATCATCAGCGCCTGGGTGTCGGGACAGGACATCGCGGTGCGCGCCTGGGTGACCCATTTCTCGTCCAGGTACCAGGGCATCCACGGCTTCTTGTCCACCATGCCGGTGTCGACGACGACCCAGTCCGGGTAGAGGCTCTTGTCGTGCCCGATCCGGCCGTCGGCGAGTCGATCGGTGTGCGCCGCCAGCGGGTAGGCCAAGCCCATCGGGTCGAGCACGGGCACGTCCAGCGGGACGTTCATGCTGGTCATTCCGAGATTGAGGAAGTAGACCGTGTGCCCGGCGCCGCCATCCGGAATGGGCTGCGGCGGCGGAGCGATGTACCAGAACATGAACGACGGCGAATTGAGCAGCAGGCCGCCGTTGGGGTTGTTGGCGATGTCGTTGACCATCGCGCGGATGCGCGGATAGTCCAGGTAGTCCTCGGCCAGGATCGGGTGGTCGTGGCCGGTGTTGAGCACGTAGTAGACGCGCTCGTCCACGATGCCGGTCGAGGTGATCTTGGTGCCGGTCTTGATCGCGGTGGTGTCGGCGGCGAATACCGCCCAGCCCACGACGCCGATCCAGGCGACCGCGAGCACCGCGAGGGGCCAGTCGGCGGGCGTCGCCGCGCGCACGCCACCCCGGGGCGCCCGGATCGGCAGGACCGCCACCGGGAGCACCAGGAGGAACAGCTGCGGCAGCAGCATCCGGCCGTGCATGAAGTCACCGCCGACCCGCAGCGCGTACACGGTCAGGAGGAACCCGCTGAACAGGACCAAGGCGACCACCGCGCCCGGCGAGCGCAGCCGCTGCCGGAATCGGCCGACCGACCAGCGGCGCGCCTCGTCCCGATCGGCGGCGGCGCTCCGGCCCGCCCGCGTGCGCGCGGCGAGCACACCGGCGACCAGCAGCACCACCAGCGGCGCCCACAGGAAGTACGGACCCACCAGGTCCCAGAGGTAGGTGAAGCCCTGACCCCACTTGGCGCCGCCCGCGTCCTTCGCGACGGCGGTGTTGGGGTAGGGCAGGCCGTAGTAGCCCATCCGCCAGATCTGATAACCCAGCGGAACCAGCCCGGCCACCGCGACGATGGCCGCGCGCAGCACGATCGGCCGCACCCTGCTCTCCGGCATGGGGGCACAGAAGATCAGCAACAGCGCCAGCGCGCCGACCATTGTCATCTCGGGACGGATCAGCGGGGCGAGCCCGGCGAGGAAGACCAGTCCGAGCAGGCCGGGCAAGCGCACCGACTTCGCCTGGCTCCAGCGCACCAGCTGCCACCACAGCAGGCCGATCCAGCAGATCACCAGGCCGCTTTCCAGGCCGGATGTGACGTAGTCGCGTGCCGGGGGAAGTGCGATGTAGACCAGCACACCCGCGGGCAGCAACAGCCCGGCGCCGGTCCCGCCCCACAGCCGCGCGGAACCGAGCATGGCGAACACCACCGCTGCCAGCGACACCGTGAGCGCGACGCCGAGCACCACGTACTCGAGCCGAGCCTGGGTCAGCCAGCTGAAGAACCAGACCAGGTAGGTCCACGCGGTGCTGGTGTTGGTTTCGACGCGCTCGCCTTCATTGAAGACGGGGCCGTTGCCCGCCAGCAGGTTGCGCACGGTGCGCAACACGATGAGGCCGTCGTCGGCGATCCACCGCCGCTGCCAGCCTCCGATCGCGAAAAGGACAACGGTGAGCGCGACCCCACCGACGAACGTGGCTTTGGATAGACGCGCGAACCGCGAAGCGGAGCGGGTCTGCTCATCGGCCCGCTCCGCCGCGTATTCCGTTTGCTCCGCTACCAGCATCTCGTCAGGTGAGATAGACAGCGACACCTACCGCTCCGATCCAGGCGATTGCGAGGAACTGGAGGATGCGGTCCCCCAGCGCGATCTCTTCTGGCTCCCCGGCCTCGCCCCCGTCGACGTCGACCGCGTAACGCAGGATTGCGATGGTAAACGGGATCATCGAGATCGCGAACCAGTTGGTGTCTTTGATGCCGTCCTGCTGGAACGCCCACAGCCCGTAGAACACCACGACCGCCGTCGCGGCCAGGGTCCAGATGAAACGCAGGTAGGTGGGCGTGTAGTACTCCAGCGACTTGCGGATCTTCGCGCCGGTGCCCAGCGCGATCTGCAGTTCCGCGTAGCGCTTGCCCGCCGCCATGAACAGCGAGCCGAAGGCCATGATCAGCAGGAACCACTGCGACAGCTCGATGTCCGCGGCAGCGCCACCGGCCACCGCGCGCAGCAGGAAGCCGGAGGAGACGATGCAGATGTCCAGTACGGCCTGATGCTTGAGGCCGAAGCAGTAGGCCAGCTGGATACCGATATAGACCGCCATCACCACGGCCAGGTGCCACGACGCGAGGAACGACCCCGCGATCGATCCGGCCAGCAGCGCCGCCGACAGCAGGTAGGCCAGGTTCACCGGCACGACGCCCGCGGCGATCGGCCGGAACCGCTTGGTCGGGTGCGCCCGGTCGGCTTCCACGTCGAGCGCGTCGTTCACCAGGTAGATGCCCGAGGCCGCCATGCAGAACACCACGAAGGCGATGCCGACGTGCGCGAGCACGTCCACCTCGGTGACCGTGCCCGCGGCCAGCGGCGCGGCGAGTACCAGGACGTTCTTGACCCACTGCCGCGGACGGACTGCCTTGAACAGACCGCCGGCCAGCGTCTTGGGCGGACCCTTGACTACCGCCTCGGCGAGGTCGGCGCCGGTCGGCTCTTCACTCATGTCAACCAAGGCTCTTTCTTGTGCGGTCACTGTCGAGTCTCTTTTCGGCGGCGAGCAGGGCGGCGGCGGACGCGGCGCCGAGCGCGGAACCGGCGAGCACGTCGGAGGGGTAGTGCACCCCGAGGACCACCCGGGAAAGCAGCATCGGGGGGACGAGCACCGCAGGCAAGGGTAGCCCGGCCAATCTGCCGAGCAACACGGCCGCCGCCGTCGTCGAGGTGGCGTGCGAGGACGGGAAACTCAATTTGCTCGGCGTTCCCACGTTGACCTGCACCGACGGGTCGTTCGGGCGCGGACGGCGGACCACGCGCTTGATGACGATCGACGCCGCGTGCGCGCCGACCGCGCCGACGGCGACCCCGGCCCACTGTCTGCGCCGCGGCTTGTCCACCAGCCAGCCCGCGGCGGCGATGCCGATCCAGCCGAGCGCGTGCTCACCGAAGTGCGACATGCTCCGCGCGGCGGCAACAACGGCGGGCTTGCTGCCGAGCGTGGCCTGCACGGCGTTGATGATCGCGACCTCGGGCGGCGCCTGCTCGGATGCCGTGGGCTGCGCGGACACCGGGCCGCCATGACCGTTGGCGCTGTGCAACGGCGGCCGCACCGCCGCGTCGTCGGCCGCGCTCGCTCCCAGACTCACTGCTGACCGTCCTTCGTGTCGATGCCGAACACCTTCTCCCACGCCGCGGTGCTGGTCAGCTGCGGGTGCGCGGCACGGTAACGCCGCTGCATCTCCGGGAAACGGGCGGCCAGTTCCTTGCGCAGGCGCATGGCCTCCTTGAACAGGCCGAGCGCCTGGCGCGGATCGCGCTTGCGGTAGACGACGCCGCGGCCGTCGGCCGTGGTGACGGTGACGCCGTCGACCTGCGAGAGCAGGAACCAGCGCGCGTCCAGCGTCGGCACGTTCAGCTGCGGGGTCTCGTGGTGTTCGGTGTGCGCGGGCCGGACGTTGTGCACCACGCCCTTGGCCAACCGGACCACCTTGGCGATCGGGTTGGCCGGCTCGCCGACCGCTCCGACGCCGATATGGCTGGCCAGCGGCAGTTCGGTGGACGAGGGCAGGATCACCGCGTCCGGGTACTGCTTGCGCAATTCGTGCACCGCGCCGAGCGCGCTGGGCAGCAACTGGAACAGCCGCTCGGGTCCGGCGAGGAAGTCGCGGATGGCCAGGTTCTGGATCGCGACCGTCGAGTACTCCAGGCACAGCAAGTGCTTCAGCGTGGCCTTGATCGTGTTGACCACCATGGCGCGCCCGTTGCCCGGCAGGTGCAGCGAGGCGACGACGAGGCGATTGCGCAGGTGGAAGTACGCCTGCCAGTCGATGGCGTCGTCCTTGTCGCTCCATGCCATGTGCCACACGGCGGCGCCGGGAAGGGTGACGGTCGGGTACCCGGCGGCACGGGCGCGCAAGCCGTACTCCGCGTCGTCCCACTTCAGGAACAGCGGGAGGGGCTGGCCGAGTTCCTCGGCCACGCGGCGCGGGATGACGCAGGTCCACCAGCCGTTGAAGTCGACGTCGATGCGCCGGTGCAGCAGCTTGGAGTTGTCCCGGTCCTTGAGCGGGTACTTCGAGAAATCGTGGTCGTACTCGACGTTCGGCGCCGCGGTCCACATGAAGATGCCGCGGTCGACGACCTCGCCCATGACGTGCAGGTGCGAGCGCTCCTGCAGGTTGAGCATCTGACCGCCCACCAGCACCGGCGACTTCGCGAAGCGGGCGAAGGCCAGTGCGCGCAGGATCGAGTCCGGCTCGATCTCGATGTCGTCGTCCATGTAGACGATGTACTCGGCGTCGGTGGTCTTCAGCGCCTCGTACATGACCCGGCTGTAGCCGCCGGAGCCGCCGAGGTTGGGCTGATCGTGGATGGACAGGCGGTCGCCGAGCGCCGCCGCGGACTCCGCGAAGCCGGGCTCGTCGACGACCTTCTTGGTGCCCTGGTCCGGGATGATGACGGCCTCGATCTTCGCCAGCACCAGCGGGTCCGACCCGAGGGCGGCGAGGGTCTTCACCGCGTCGGTGGGCCGGTTGAAGGTGGGCATGCCGACCGCGATGCTGCCCTCGCCGGGCGCCTCGACCGGCGCGTACCAGCCGCCGGACAGCAGCGTGACCGCCGTGTCGGTGGTGATGTCGAACCAGATCCAGCCGCCGTCCTCGAACGGGCCGAGATCGGTCTCGAATTCCACGGTCACCGAGTCGGCCCCGGTCGCGACGGCGAATTCCTTGCCCTGCACGTGGATTCGCGAGCCGTCGGCCTTGGAGCGGTACACGTCCACCCGGCCGTGACCGGCCAGTTCCAGCCGCAGCACCACCGAGGACAGGATGCTCCAGCGCCGCCAGTAGCTCGCGGGCAGCGCGTTGAAGTAGGTGCAGAACGAGACCTCGGACTCCGCGCCGATCGACAGCGACGTGCGCGTGGTCGCGTGCGCGCGCCGGGCGTTGGTCTGCGATTCCTCGACGTAGAGCGTGCGCACGTCCAGCGGCTCACCCGGCCGGGGCAGGATGATGCGCTGCAGCAGCGACTTCGCGCGGGTTTCGGTGGTCATGTCTTCCAGAATGGATTGGGAGGTCATCGGGCTCCTAAGCCTCCTGGTCCACGAGCGGGGCGCCGTCGGTCAGGTGCGGCTGGAGCACGTTGTCGAACATGCTCAGCGCGCTGCCGATGGCCATGTGCATATCCAGGTACTGGTAGGTGCCGAGGCGGCCGCCGAAGACGACCTTCGCCGTCGCGGTCTCGTTCTTCGCCAACTCACGGTAGGCCAGCAGCTTGGCCCGGTCCTCCGGCGTATTGATCGGGTAGTACGGCTCGTCACCGGTCTGCGCGAACCGCGAGTACTCCCGCATGATCACGGTCTTGTCGCCGGGGTAGTCGCGCTCCGGGTGGAAGTGGCGCGGCTCGATGATGCGGGTGTAGGGCACGTCCGCGTCGTTGTAGTTCATCACCGAGGTGCCCTGGTAGTCGCCGACCGGCAGCACCTCGGTCTCGAAATCGATGGTGCGCCAGCCCAGCTCGCCTTCGCGGTAGTCGAAGTAGCGGTCCAGCGGGCCGGTGTAGACGACCGGCGCGTCCGGGTTCTCGGCGCGCAGCTGGTCGCGCACCTCGAACCAGTCGGTGTTCAGCCGCACCTCGATCAGGTCGGAGGCGGCCATGTTCTCCAGCCACTTCGTGTAGCCCTCGCGGGGCAGGCCCTCGTAGGTGTCGTTGAAGTAGCGGTTGTCGAAGGTGTAGCGGACCGGGAGCCGGGTGATGTTGCCCGCGGGCAGTTCCTTCGGGTCGGTCTGCCACTGCTTGGCGGTGTAGTCGCGCACGAACGCCTCGTAGAGCGGGCGGCCGATCAGCGAGATCGCCTTCTCCTCGAGGTTCTGCGCGTCCTTGGTCTCGATCTCCGAGGCCTGCTCCGCGATCAGCGCGCGCGCCTCCTCCGGCGAGAAGTAGCGGCCGAAGAACTGGGAGACCAGACCGAGGCCCATCGGGAACTGGTAGGCCTGACCCTTGTGCATCGCGAAGACGCGGTGCTGGTAGCCGGTGAACTCGGTGAACTGCGTGACGTAGTCCCACACCCGCTTGTTCGACGTGTGGAACAGGTGCGCGCCGTACTTGTGGATCTCGATCCCGGTTTCCGGATCCGGCTCGGAATAGGCATTGCCACCGATGTGGTGGCGCCGATCGATCACCAGAACCCGTTTACCCAGCACGGTGGCGGTGCGTTCGGCAACGGTCAGCCCGAAGAATCCGGAGCCGACGACGATCAGATCGAACTGTGAGGCGGAATGGACGGAGTTACCCGGGGACGATGCGACGGTCACGGGAGCCCAGAGTATCGGAAGTCCTCGCCGCGTCCGGGTGGAGCCGGAAGTGCGCTGAGCGGCACTGCTCGCCGCCCCCGGTTTCACGCCTCCGACCTCCCGATTTCGCCCGATGTTTGCCAAAATGGGCCCCGCTGGCAACCGACGGGCTGTTTACTCCCCTGGCCTTTTCACCTACGACTGGGCTCAGGCCGGGAAACCTACGTCGAGCTCGACCTTGTCCCGCTCGGTGTACAGCCGCCAGTAGTGGTCACCGAGTTCGTCGCCGCTCATCCGGACGATCTCGAGGCCGTCGGGAATCACTTCCGGGTGCTCGTCGACGATCTGCGCGGCTTTGCTGCGGTCGATCAGCGCACCGATATTGAGCAGCCCGACGTAGACGCCGGTGCCGCGCAGTTCCACCTCGAGCTGGCGCAGGTAACCGCGCTGCGCGGCCAGCGCGATGCCGAAGTTCGCCAGGTAGGGGGTGACGAAATGCTCGGACGAGCCCGAGGAGAACAGCAGCGCGCCGTCGCCTCGCGCCACCATTCCCGGGGCCAGCGCCCTCGTCATCAGGATCGGCGAGTGCAGCTTCAGCGCGATCGGCGCGTCCAGGGAGGCGACGTCCACCTCCAGGGTGGATGGCGTCCGGTCACTCATATTGCCCGCCGCGCCATGCATTGCCACGTCGATCGGCCCGAAGGCCGCCTCGATCTTTTCGATCACGCCGGTGACCTGCGCGGCGACGGTCACGTCCGCCGGGAAGGCGGCGGCCTCGATACCTTCGGCCGTCAGCTCCTCGGCATGCCGCCGCGCCTTCTCGGGATCGCGCCCGATGACCGCCACGCGGAACCCTTCGCGTCCGAATCTGCGCCCGGTGCCGACCCCGAGGCCGGGGCCGTACCCGAAGATCGCGATGGTCTTGGTCATTTCCACTCCCGAATAAGTTGAGCGATGGTTCAAGTTCGCGCTCGACGGTAGTCTAAGTTGAACCTATACTCAAGATATCTGCGGAGTCCGATTTGTAGGATCGGCCCGTGGACAAGCCGTTACGCAGCGATGCCCAGCGCAACCGGGACGCGCTCGTGACCGCCGCACGCGCCGTCTTCACCGAACGCGGCCTCGACGCACCGTTGAAGGAGATCGCCGCCCGCGCGGGGGTCGCCATCGGCACGCTCTACAACCGCTTCCCCACCCGCGACGACCTCATCGCGGCGGCGGTCGAGGACCGGATCGAAGCGGGCAGCCGCATCGCCGAGGAAGCGCTGGCCATCGACGACCCTTGGGAGTCGTTCGTCTACCTGGTGGAGCAGGTCTGCGCGCTGCAAGCGGCCGACCGGTTGCTCAGCGAACTCGCGGTACGGTCGGCACCCAGTCACGCCATCGCGCAGGCCCAGGAGTACGGCCACGGCCTGATGCGGCGGATCATCGCCCGTGCGCAGGAAGCCGGAGTCCTGCGCACCGACTGGGTACTGGAGGACATCGCCTTCATCACCTGGTCGCACACCAGGATCGTGGAGGCGACGAGTCAGATCGCCCCCGAAGCCTGGCGCCGCCACCTCGGCCTGACACTCGACGGACTACGCGCGACAGCCGCCCACCCCCTACCGGTGCCGCCGATCACCGAAGACCAATTGATGCGCGCGCTCGGGCGGGACGACAACCGCGCCTAGCGACGCCGTGACGTGACTACGGTGCGCGGCGAACCCTTCTGCGCCGAACCCATACCGCGCCGTCCCGCGGTGATCGACTCGAACAGGCTTCCACACAGCGGATCGAGCACGTGGGACGAACTTCGAACCGACGACGGCCGGTACGCGTGCACGCGTACCGGCCGTCGTCTGGTTGCGACCTACAGCCGCTGCTCGGCGTAGACCTTCATCGCGTCGCGCACGAACTCGGCAGTGCCCGCGCCGTGCACGTCGTAGTTGACCGCGAAACGCGGGTCGGCCACGTACATCTCGCCCAGGTTGACGAACGCCTCCCGCACCACCGGACGGCCCTGCCAGCCGATGCCGATCCAGTCGTAGTGGCGCTGGACGATGGCCTGCACCTCGTCGGCGCCGGGCGCGAGCCCGGCGGCGCGTGCGCGGCCGTAGTCGGCGGCGATGTCGAGATGGGTCTGCTGGAAAGCTTTCTTGTCCGCGTCCGACATCGAGCGCCACCAGCGATCACCGCTCTCGTAGGCCTCCTTGCCCCAGCGTTCGATCACCTCGTCCTTGTACTGCGTGTGGTCGAAGCCGTCGAAAACCTCTGCTGCCACGAGTTGTTCACCTCTTTCCGTCTTGTACAGCGTGGTTTGCACCGACTCGATCTGCCGCCGGATCCGATCCTGTTCCTGCCGGAGCAGTCGCAGGTGCGTGCGCAGCGCGGCGGCGGTGCCCTGCTCTCCGGCGAGGACTTCGGCGATGACCGGAAGGCCGAGGCCGAGTTCCCGCAGCAGCAGGATGCGTTGCAACCGCACGAGGGAGCCCTGGTCGTAGTAGCGGTAACCGTTGGTCCCGATCCGGCTGGGCGGCAACAGCCCCAACTGCCCGTAGTGGCGCAGCGTGCGACTGGTGGTACCGGCCGCCTTCGCCAGATCCTGAATGGACCATTCCCCGGTTGCCACGACCCTGCCCCCCTCTCTCGTCGGTGTAACCAGCTTGCAAGTTGACGTTACGTCAAGGTCAACCCGTATTCGGCAGGAAGTTCTCGCCGCTCTGCGCAGGTGCCGGAACAGGCGCGGTCCAGCTACCACCGCCAGGCAGTGCCCCGACACCGAGGCGAGGCCCGCCGACCTGAGCCGCACCACCGGGCGTAGACACACCCGGCGGTGCAGCAGCGCCGCCCGGCAGAGCGCTACCGCCGGACCGACCCGCACCACCAGGCGCGATCACGCCGAGTGAAGGCGCATCGTCTGGCCGTGGCGTAGCCGGAACCTCCTGCGCCTCCGGCACCGGCTGCACCATGCGCGAGTAGTCGACGACTTGTGCCCCGAGCGTGGGTGTCACGATGATGACGCCGTTGGTGTATTGCCGGTAGGTGCCCGCGCGCTGGGGCAGGATCATCTCCGGCCCGAGCGGCGTGCCGATGGCGCTGCTCGCGCCGCCGATCCGGCGATACTCGGCGTCGATCGCGGACTCGGCGACCGCCTGCTCGCGCGAGTCCGCGGGCGGCGAGCCGGTGACCAGCTCGCCGGGCGCCGGTCCGACGGCCGAGGTCTGGATGTCCGCGGGCGCCCCGCCATCGGGCGCGGCGGAGTACTCCGTGCGCAGGATCCGGCCCTCGCGCAGCAGGACGGCGCCCGCCGTGGCCGCGACGGCGGCTGACGTCCGGGAATCCTCCTGCGCGGTACCCGGATACCTCTGGCAGGCCGTGGTGTCGCACGTCTGCGCGTACGGATAACGCTGTTCGGCAAGGGCGTACGAGCGCGCCGCGATCGCCTGGGCGCGCAGCGCCTCCACCGCGCCCTTGTCCGCCCAGTTGGCCTGCACTTCGGCCGGGACCACGCCGAGCAGATAGTCCTCGACGTCCACCTGGTTGACAACGCGGGTCGCGCCGTCCTCCAGCGCGACGCCCAGCGCACCGCGGTAGGCCGAGCCACCACAGAGCGTGAGATGTTCTGCCGCGGGACGATTCGGCCGTGGATCGATCGGATGGATCCACGGGTCGTCGGTCGACGCCTGCCACAGCACGTCACCGTCGCAACCGACGGTCACGACCACGTTCGCACCACCACTCGGCAGCGGCGTCAGGTGTGCGACCTGGCCGGGCGCGACCTCCCGACCGCCCACGCGCAAACCGGCGGCGGCGAAGGCGTCGAGAGCCGAGCCGTCCTGCCGCATGAGCCGGACGCGGACAGCCGTCGGCGCGATGGTCGCCAGCGCCGCACCGGGGTAGTAGTGCGCGAGAATGCGTTCGGCCGACCACCCCTCGCGAGCACTCTCGAACGCGCCCAGTTGGCTCATACCGCGGCCGTGTCCTGGTCCAGACAGTGTCTGAAAAGGGACATCGACCGCCGTGAAACGCACCGCCATGACCACGCTGGCGATTGTCAAGACTCCACCAAGCAACAGAGGAACGCCCGACAACGAGCCGCCGGGGCACTGACGGAACACGCGGCAACCATGCCGCCTAAAAATGGTTCTCACCAGCATTGTTCTGCCCTCGGCGCGCTCGCATTGCGGTGCATACGTTCACTCCCACGGTTTCGGTTGCGGGTCGAATCGCCAGTTTCTAGATGCGTCAGCAATACAAGAGTTACATTCGAGCAATCCCATAATCCTCAACGAGAGGTTTAGCTATGTGACAATTGTGGCTATTGTGACCATTGATACATCAGGAAGCAATCTGAATCGCAGGTGATCACCGGTTCGACCTGATTGGAGACGCTCGTGCGGTACCGCAATCCGAAAGTTTCCTACGTGCTCCCGGTAGTCACGATCATCGCGGTAGCGGCCCCGCTCGCCACCCTCGCGCTCAGCGATTCGACCGACTACCGCAGCACCGCCGACACCGAACCGGCCGCCGTCGCGGCCGAACTCGCCGAGGTCGCGCTCACCCACGCGCCCGATATCGTGCTGCCCCTGCGCGAACTCACCGGCCTGAGCCTGCCTGATCTGCGCCTTTCCGATCTGCGCATGCTGCCGATTCCGGAGTCCACGCAGATTCCGGCTCCGCTCCCACCAGGCGTGCCGCGACCAGAAGAAATACGACTACCCAGTGCTAATTCCGGCCAAACCTCCGGCCCCGATATTTCCGGCCGGACGCCCGCCGGCGCGAATTCCCCCGCTCAGCCGAGTCCCGAACGCGCACCGGGCAGCGTGCGCTTCATCGCGGACCCCGCCCGGCTCCAGCCCGGCACCACTCCCGACACGCCCGCGCTGTCTCCCGGCGCCGTGACCCCCGAACTGATGAGCCAAGTGGGGGCCCAGGTGAAGGAACTTTCCAGCGAGACCCCCTTCAGCATGGTCGCGCTCACCGCCAAGGAGCTCGCGGACACCACGGCCACGATCCGCGCCCGGCAGCCCGACGGCACGTGGGGGCCCTGGTACGACGCCGAACCGGTCGACACTCATCGCACCGACCGTTCCGGCCCCGGCGCGACCATCGGCACCGAACCGATCTACGTCGGCGACACCGATGCGGTCCAGGTCCTGGTCACGCGCAAACAGGCGGCGACCGGGACGATCCGGCCGATAGCGGAAGCCGTCCCGATCGTGGACGACCCCGCTCAGCGCCCCGCCCCGGCTTCCGACGACCCGGCCCAGCAGTCCGCCGATCTGACCGCCGTGCTCATCGATCCGGGCCGTGGCGCCGCCGACGGCGCACTGCGCGACGTCGCCGCGGCGCTGCCCGGCGGCGGGCCGAGCGTGATCACCCGCGCCCAGTGGGGCGCCGACGAATCCATCCGCTGCGATCAGCCGACCTACGACGACAGCCTCGGCGGCGTTACGGTGCATCACACCGCGGGCCGCAACGACTACAGCAAGTCCGAGTCGGCGGGGATCGTCCGCGCGATCTACACCTACCACGCGAAAACGTTGGGCTGGTGCGACATCGGCTACAACGCGCTGGTGGACAAGTACGGCCAGGTCTTCGAGGGACGTTTCGGCGGCCTCGACCGCCCGGTGCAGGGCGCGCACGCGGGCGGGTTCAACGAGAACACCTCGGGCGTCGCGCTGATGGGCAACTACGAGTCCGAGCAACCGACGCAGGCGTCGATCGAGGCCCTCGGGGCGTTCGTGGGCTGGCGCACCAAAGTCGCCGGTCTCGATCCCAAGGGCCACACCACGATGATTTCCGAGGGCACCTCGTTCACCCCGTATGCCCAAGGTGAAACGGTGCGGCTGCCGATCGTCTTCGCCCACCGCGACGTCGGCAACACCGCCTGCCCCGGCGATGCCGCCTACGCGCTGATGGATCGGATCCGCGACATCGCCGCCGGTGCGCCCGGCACGCCCAGCACGCCCGACAACCAAACCCCCGAATCCGGCGAAGTCGACGTGGCGGCCCTCGCCGCCCTCACCACCAAGTTGCTGAACATGGTGCACGACAACATCATCGCCAGGCACTGGTCGCAGTCCGGCGGACCGAACGGACCCCTCGGAACCGCGCGATCCGACGTGCTGCCCGCCGCACACGGCCAGCAATACGCGCAGTTCTCCAACGGCTACGTCTACACCGCGGCGGACGGGAAGGTCGTCGAGGTGCTCGGCACCATCCTGGACCGCTTCCGGCAACTCGGCGCCGACGCGGGCGTCCTCGGACTCCCGCTGCGCAACGCCTACCCCGTCCCCGACGGCCTGCGCGCCGACTTCGAGCGCGGCTCCCTGATCCTCAACCAGCTCACCGGCCTCGTCACGACGGTGTGGAAAACCTACAACGACACCTACCGGGAAGAAATGAGCCGCAACCCGGTCGCGGCCCAGGTGAGCGCCCCGGTCCCGGGCAGTGCGCCGATCCCGGACAGCGCACCCGTCCCAGGCAGCGCCGCGGTCCCGGACAACGCCACGGCTCCCGGCAACGCCACGGTTCCGGCCGACGCCACCCCGTCTGCCCCTTCTATCCCGGCTCCCGAGGCCCGAACCCCACTCGCCCAAGCTCCAGCAGTGCCGAGCACTCCGCCCCCGAGTGGTCCGTCTGCCGAGCAACGGCCGGCACTCGTCCAAGAACCGCCAAGCGCTCCAGCCGTGGACGCGCCATCCGCCCCACGCGCCCAGCAACTGGACACCGTCCAGCCACCACCCGTTCCGGCACCCGAAGCCGCAACCCCCGCCGGAGCCCCTT
>NZ_JABLTE010000013.1 GCF_013315795.1 Nocardia barduliensis | reverse complement strand
CATCCCCGCCTTCCGCCACCGCCTGGCCTACCAACTGGCCGAACTCGCCAACCGCTGATAGGTGGGTGCAGCGAAGCCGAAGACGGGTTGCCGGTCACTCGGTCCGCTCATCCGGCAAGCTGTCCGGACGTCTTCCCGAGCTGTGACTTGCACTCGTCCGCACCAGGCTGCACGGCAGGACGGTCTGCGGGGGATGTCCGCATAGATCCTTCATGGTCGGCCACCACTCGTGGCGGCCGACCATGCGAAGTGCTGCTACTTCGCGCTCGCCTCGGCGTGGTCGTCGGCCGGGCGGGCCTGGGTCTGCTCTTTGGCCCAGCGGTAGTCGGGCTTGCCCGCCGGTGAGCGCTTGATCTCGTCGACGAACCACAAGCTGCGGGGCAGCTTGTACGGCGCGATTTCCTGGGTGAGCATGGGGCGCAGTTCTTCCAGGGTGGGGCGGGCCGCGCCGCGGCACTGCACGACGGCGACCACCCGCTGCCCCCAGCGCTCGTCGTCGATGCCAACCACGAGTGCGTCGAAGATCTCGGGATGCGTCTTGAGCGCGCCCTCGACCTCCTCAGGATAGATCTTCTCGCCGCCGCTGTTGATGCTGACCGAGCCGCGGCCGAGCATGGTGACCGTGCCGTCCTCCTCCACCCGAGCGAAGTCACCGGGAATGGCGTAGCGAATCCCGTTGAACTCCTTGAAGGTCGCCGCGGTCTTCACCTCGTCCTTGTAGTAGCCGAGCGGGATGTGCCCGCGCCGGGCCAGGATGCCGACCGCCCCGGAGCCCGGCTGCACCGGATTGCCGTCCTCGTCGAGCACGTCGGTGGAGGCGTCGATCTTCACCCGCGGGCCTCCGGTGTGCGTCGCGCCCTTGGTCACGATGGAGATACCGCCGAAACCGGTCTCCGATGAACCGATCGAATCGGAGATCATCCGGTTGGGCAGCAGTTCGAGGAACTGGTCTTTGAGCGCGGGTGAGAACAGCGCCGCGCTGCTGGCCATCACGTAGAGGCTGGAGAGGTCGTAGGGCTGACCGGTTTCCGGGTTGCCCTCGATCAGCGCGTCGAGCATCGGGCGCGCCATCGCGTCACCGGTGATGAAGATCAGGTTGATCTTGTGCTTGTCGACGGCCCGCCACACGCCGTGCCCGGAGAACTCCGGGATCATCACGGCCTTGCCGCCGCCGAACAGGCTGTGGAACGTGGCCCACTGCGCGCCGCCGTGGATCATCGGCGGAATCGGGAACCGCACCATCGCCGGGCTGCCCGCGCCGACCTTCGCCAGTTCCCACTCGTCCTGGACGTATTCGCCGGTGATGAAATTGATGCCGGCGCCGAGCACGCGCCACACGTCCTCCTGACGCCACATCACACCCTTGGGCATGCCGGTGGTGCCGCCGGTGTAGACCATGTACAGGTCGTCCGGGGAGCGTTCGCCGAAATCGCGCTCGCCCGAGGACTGCGCGAGCACCGTCTCGTAATCCGCCGAATCCGCTGCGGTGGGAATCGTGCCGGTCGTATCGTCGTCGACGACGATGACGGTGCGCAGCTGCGGGGTCTTCGGCCGGACGGCAGCGACTCTGTCGCTGTAGCGCCGCTCGTGAATCAGCGCGACCATGTCCGAGTTGTCGAAGATGTACTGCAACTCGTTCTCGACGTATCGGAAGTTCACGTTGATCATCACGGCGCGCGCCTTGAAGATCGCGACCATGGCCTCGACGGCCTCGATCGTGTTCCGTGAGTAGATACCCACCTTGTCGCCCGGCTGGACTCCCTGTTTTTGCAGGTAGTGAGCGAGTTTATTGGCCCGCTCCTCCAATTGGGCGTAGGTGACCTCGCGGCCGTCGTCGGCCAGCGCGACGCGGTCGGGCATCAGGTCGACGGCATGTTCGACAAGGTCCGCTATGTTGTAGCTCACAGCCTTAAAAATAGAACGTGTTACTGTTTCTGACAAGGCTCGAAGTCAGGAGAATCAGCGATGCCGCACTGCCTCGTCGAGAAGCGCGACCATGTCCTCATCGTCACCATGAACCGGCCCGAGGCGCGCAACGCGCTGTCCGGGGAGATGATGGCGATCATGAAAGACGCCTGGAATCAGGTGGACGAGGATCCGGACATCCGGGTGGCGATCCTGACCGGCGCGGGTGGCGCGTTCTGCGCGGGCGCCGATCTCAAGGGCATGACCTCCGAGCACCCCGGCGACACCATCGACGGCGGCGGCTGGAATCCGGCCAAGCTGGAGGCGCTGCTCAAGGGCCGCAGGCTGACCAAGCCGCTGATCGCGGCGGTCGAGGGCCCGGCCATCGCGGGCGGCACCGAGATCCTGCAGGGCACCGACATCCGGGTCGCCGGGGAGAGCGCGAAATTCGGCGTGTCCGAAGCGCGGTGGGGGCTGTTCCCCCTGGGCGGCTCGGCGGTGCGACTGGTCCGCCAGATCCCCTACACCGTAGCCGCGGAAATCCTGCTCACCGGCAGGCACGTCACCGCGGCCGAGGCCAAGGAGATCGGCCTGATCGGGCACGTGGTGCCGGACGGAACGGCACTGGACAAGGCGCTGGAAATCGCCGGGCAGATCGCCGCCAACGGACCGCTCGCGGTGCAGGCCATCCTGCGCACCATCCGGGAGACCGAGGCCATGCCCGAGGAGGACGCCTTCCAAATCGACGCCAAGCTCGGCATGTCGGTATTCCGCTCGGCCGACGCCAAGGAGGGCCCGCGGGCCTTCGCGGAAAAGCGCAAGCCTTCTTTCACCGGAAACTGAAGATTCGGCGAGAGCCCTACGCCCCCGATGCGCGCACCGAGCCGGTGCGCGCATCGGGGACGACCCCTCGCCGGGCTCAGTCGGCGCCCGGGTAATCCATCCAGAACGGCTCCCACTGATGGCCGTCCGGGTCGATGAAGGTGCGGCCGTGCATGCCGACCTGCGCCTCCTGCGCACGCTTGTCCTCGTTCACCTCTTCGGTCGCGCCCGCGGCGACCGCGGCGTCGGTCAGGCTGTCCACCTCTTCGGCGCTGCCGAGCGCGAGCGCGTACGCGGCGTTGATCGCCGTCTGGGTGTCGGCCACCGGCCGCTTGCTGAAGGTGGTGAAGAAGTCCTTGGTGAGCAGCATCAGGCAGATGTTGTCGTCGACCACGATGCAGGCGGCGTTGTCGTCGGTGAACTCCTGGTTGACCTTCCAGCCCAGCGCTTCGTAGAACGCCTTCGACCGGTTCAGATCGGCGACCGGGAGATTGATGAAGATCATCTTGCTGCTCATGGCCTCTTCCTCTCGAGCAAGTCCGTTGTGTCACTGGATATGACGGGCCACGCCCGGAGAACTCATCGCCAGAGCGCCCGTGACAGGTCCCACAGGGCGGACAGGTTTAACGATCTTGATCAGAGGAGAACTCGAGTTCGATGGCCTGTTTTGTGTCGGTGGCCTGTGGCAGGGTGGCTCCCATGAACGACTCGTCCGGCTCCTCTGCCGGCCTCGCTCCCGATGTGCTCGCCGCATTCGAGACCCATCGCAGGGAACTGTGCGCGTATGCCTACCGCATGCTCGGCTCCTCCTTCGAGGCGGAAGACGCCGTGCAGGAGACCTTGACCCGGGCGTGGAAGTCCTATGACTCGTTCGAGGGTCGCGCCAGCCTGCGCTCCTGGCTGTACAAGATCACCACGAACGTCTGTCTGGACATGCTCGACGGCCCGCAGCGCCGGGCCCGGCCGATGGATCTGTCCGGTCCGTCGCGGCCGGACGCGCCGCTGCCCGCGCCCCAGCCGGATTACGTCTGGATCGAGCCCATACCGAACGCGCTGGCCTTCGGCGCCGATCCGGCTGAGCACGCCAGCGCCAAGGACACGCTGCGCCTGGCCTTCGTCGCCGCCTGCCAGCACCTGCCCGCCACCCAGCGCGCGATCCTGATCATGCGCGAGGTGCTGCGATTCTCCGCCAACGAGACCGCCGAGGCGCTCACCATGTCCCCCGCGTCGGTCAACAGCGCGCTGCAACGGGCGCGCGCCACCATGTCCAAGGTCCAGCCCGCGGCCACCGACACCTACGACGAGTCCGACGAGGGCCAGCGCAAGCTGGTGGACAATTTCGTCAAGGCGTTCGAGGCATACGACATGGACACGCTCACTTCCCTGCTGAAAGCGGATGTGGCCCTGGCCATGCCGCCGATCGAGCTGTGGGTCTCCGGCCCGCAGAACGTGGCCGCGTTCATGCTCGGGCACGGAAGCGCCTGCCGCGATTCACGGATGGTCCGCCTGGAGGGCGCCAACGGCCTGCCCGCCTTCGGCCACTACAAGCCGAGCGACGAGCCGGGCGTGTGGGTGCCCTGGTCGATCACGGTCCTGGAACTCGACGGCGACACCATCTCCGGCCTGAACTTCTTCCTGGACACCGAGAAGCTGTTCCCGCTGTTCGGCCTGGCCCCCGAACTCCGCGAGAGTATCTGACCGCAGCGCGCGAATGCGCCCTTCGCAGCGATCACGGCAGGCGCATTCGCTTTTCGGCGTCGTCGCGCGGCCGGACCGCAGCCCCAGCGAACCGGCTACTCGACCGCCGGGTCTCCGCCGGACCCGGGCAGGCTCTCGCCCGAGGCCGTCCGGCGGCGCGGGTCAGGACGCGGGGATGTAGCGCTCGCGGAGTTTGCGCTTGTAGAGCTTGCCGTTGGGGTCGCGGGGTAGTTCGGGGAGGTAGTCGATCGACTTCGGCATCTTGTATTTCGCCAGTTGGGTGGCGGCGAAGGCGAGGAGTTCTTCGGTGAGCGCTTCGTCGGCGGTGGAGCCGTCGGCGGGCTGCACGACTGCCTTCACCTCCTGACCCCAATCGGGGTGCGGAATGCCGAAAACCGCCACGTCGGCGACCTTCGGGTGGGTGATCAGGACGTTCTCGACCTCCGCGGGGTAGATGTTCACACCGCCGGACAGGATCAGGTCCGAGCGCCGGTCGTGCAGGTAGAGGTAGCCGTCCTCATCGAGGTGTCCGATGTCGCCGACGGTGAACAGGTCGCCGACGCGCGAGTCCTCGGTCTTGGCCTTGTCGTGGTGGTATTCGAAACTCGACGCGCCCATGCGCATGTAGACCAGGCCGGGCTCACCGACCGGGACCTCCGAGCCGTCTTCTTCGCTGAGCACCTTGATCACCGACCACGGCCACGCCTTGCCGACCGAGCCGGGCTTGCGCAACCACTCGGAGCCGTTGATCACCGTGCCGCCGCCCTCGGTGGCCGCGTAGTACTCGGTGACCGTCGGCCCCCACCACTCGAGCATCTGCCGCTTGGTCTCCTGCGGGCAGGGCGCGGCGCCGTGCACCATGCTGCGCAGCGAGGACACGTCGTACTTGGCGCGCACCTCCTGCGGCAGCGCGAGCAGGCGGTGGAACTGGGTGGGCACCATGTGGCTGTGCGTCACCCGGTGCTTGTCGATCAACCGCAGCATGTCCTCGGCGTCCCAGCGATCCATCAGGACGAGCTTGTGGCCCAGCTGGATCGAGATGGTGGCGAAGTTCAGCACCGCCGTGTGGTACAGCGGCGAACCGCAGATGTGCACGTGATCGTCGTAGGGCGCTAGCTCGAACAGGCCGAAGAACGCGGTGGTGTGCGGCGGAACGACATCGGGGTCGGCTCCCGTCAGCGGCCGACGGACACCCTTGGGCCGTCCGGTGGTTCCCGAGGTGTACAGCATCGGCGCGCCCGTGCTGCGGTCGGACGGGCGCCCGGTGTCCGCGGCGCCGAGCCAGGCCACCGACTTGAAGCCCTCGATCTCGCCCACCGCGAAACGTGCCGTCGCGGGCAGCCCCGCCTCGTCGGCGGCGGCCTTCGCGGCGGCGGCGAAACGATCGCTGGCGATGAACGCCTTGGCCTCGCTGTCGCCGAGGATGTAGGCGACCTCCGGACCGGTGAGATGCCAGTTCACCGCCACGATGTACAACCCGGACTGGTAGGCCGCGAAATAGGCCGCGATCGCCTCCACGCAGTTGTGCACCATGCTCACCAGCACGTCACCGGTTTTCAGGCCCAGCCCGCGCAGGCCGGTGGCGTACCGATTGGCGAGCGTGGCCAATTCGCGATACGTCACCTCCCGGCCCCAGGGATCGACCATCGCGATCCGATCGGGTTCGGCTTCGGCGATGTTCCACAGACCGAGAATTTTCACTGACTCCTGCGTGGAGGGAGGCGGAGCCGACGGGGAGGGTGAGGCATTCACCCCAATGAATTTAGAACGTGTTCTACTGTTCGACAAGGGGTGCGAGCCGATGCAATTGCGCGACATCGGGAACCGACACCAGCATCATCGTGACGCCCGCGGCCTCCCAGACCCGCAGTTGCTTGCGCACATGCTCCTCGTCGCCGATGATCGCGGTGTCCAGGATCAGCTCGTCCGGCACCATCGCCGCCGCCTCGGCTTTCTTGCCCGACTGGAACAACCGGCCGATCTCGTCGACCTCGCGGTTGTAGCCCATCCGCCGGTACACCTGGGCGTGGAAGTTCAGCTCGGGCGCACCCATGCCGCCGATGTAGAGCGCCATGATCCAGCGCATCCGCTCCAGCTCGCTCGCCGGGTCGTCGGTGATCACCACCTGACAACTCGCGGCGATCTCGAAATCGTCCCTGCTGCGCCGCGCGCCGGCCCGCGCGAACCCCTCGTCGAGCCAGTCGTCGTACATCCCGGCCAAACGGGGCGCGTAGTAGATGGCCAGCCAGCCGTCGGCGATCTCGGCGGTGAGCGCGACGTTCTTCGGCCCCTCCGCGCCCAGCCAGATCGGCAAATCGGCACGTAGCGGATGCACGATCGGCTTCAGCGGCTTACCGAGCCCGATCGAGCCCGGCCCGGTGTAGGGCAACGGATAGTGCGGCCCGTCGTTGGTGACCGGCGCCTGGCGCGCCAGCACCTGGCGCACGATCCCGACGTACTCGCGGGTGCGCTGCAAGGGCTTGGCGAACGGCTGGCCGTACCAGCCCTCCACCACCTGCGGACCCGAGACGCCCAGGCCGAGTATGGCGCGCCCGCCGCTGAGGTGGTCGAGGGTGAGCGCGTGCATGGCGGTCGCCGCGGGCGTGCGCGCCGACATCTGCACCACCGACGTGCCCAGGCGGACCCGCCGCGTGGACGAGCCCCACCAGGTGAGCGGACCGAAGGCGTCCGACCCCCAGGACTCGGCGGCGAACACGGCGTCGAACCCGGCTTCCTCGGCCGCCACCACCAGCTCCCCCGCGTTCGCGGGCGGCTGCGCCATCCAGTACCCGAGTTGCAATCCGAACTTCACGCCGGACCCCTTTCCGATCAACTGCTTGCCACCAGAGTTAGAACCTGTTCTACTCGATATCGTGACTCAGGGGAATACTGCATCCACGGCAATCGCTGGTGGTAGCGGCACGGCATTGAACACAGCCGCCGTGCCCGATGTACTCAGCGCGCCCCTACGGATGCGTTTCGATTACACCCGCTCCGTCGGACCCACCATCGGCACTTTTCTGAACCGGTTGCGCGACCGCAAGATCGTCGGCGCGCGCGGCTCGGACGGCCGGGTGATCGTGCCGCCGCCGGAATACGACCCGATCACCGCCGAACCGCTGACCGAATTCGTCGACGTCGCCGCCACCGGCACCGTCGAATCGTGGACCTGGGTGCGCGAGCCGCTGCCCGGCCAGCCGTTCGACCGCCCGTTCGCCTGGGCGCTGATCCGGCTGGACGGCGCGGACACCACCCTGCTGCACGCGGTCGACGTCGCCGCGCCCGAGGACATCAGCACCGGCTTGCGGGTGACCGCACGGTGGGCCGAGCAGACCGAGGGCAGCATCCGCGACATCGTCTGCTTCGAGCCGGGCGAGAAGGTCGCCGCGCCGGTGGAATCCGCGTCCGCCGAACCGGTTGCCGTGATCACCACGCCGGTCGACCTGTCCTACAAGCACACCGCGTCCCCGCAGGAGACCGTCTACCTGCGCGGACTCGCCGAAGGCAAGCTCATCGGCGCGCGCACCGACGCCGCGGGCAAGGTGTACTTCCCGCCGCGCGGCGCGAACCCGACCGACGGCAGGCCGACCGACGAGTTCATCGAGCTGTCCGACCGCGGCACGGTGACCACCTTCTGCATCGTCAACGTGCCGTTCCTCGGGCAGCGGATCAAGCCGCCCTACGTCGCGGCGTACGTGCTGCTCGACGGCGCCGACATCCCGGTGCTGCACCTGGTGCTCGGCTGCGACGCGAGCGAGGTGCGCATGGGCATGCGGGTGGAGGCGGTGTGGAAGCCGCGCGAGGAGTGGGGCTACGGCCTGGAGAACGTGGACCACTTCCGTCCCACCGGCGAGCCGGACGCCGAGTACGAGACCTACTCCCATCACCTCTGAGAGAGGCGCACGTTGACTGACAACGCCACCGACATCGCGGTCGTGGGGTTCGCCCACGCGCCGCACGTGCCGGAGACCTTCGGCACCACCAACGGTGTCGAGATGCTGGTGCCCTGCTTCCAGCAGCTCTACGACCGACTCGGCATCACCAAGTCCGATATCGATTTCTGGTGCTCGGGCTCGTCCGACTACCTCGCCGGACGCGCGTTCTCGTTCATCTCGGCGATCGACGCCATCGGCGCGGTGCCGCCGATCAACGAGTCGCACGTGGAGATGGACGCGGCCTGGGCGCTGTACGAGGCGTGGGTGAAACTGCGCTCGGGGCAGGCCACGACGGCGCTGGTCTACGGCTTCGGCAAGTCCTCCGCGGGCACGCTGCGCCAGCTGCTCACCATGCAGCTGGACCCCTACCTGGTCGCGCCGCTGTGGCCGGACGCGTGGTCCATCGCGGGCTTGCAGGCGCGCGCCGGTCTGGACGCGGGCCGCTGGACCGAGCGGGACATGGCGGCCGTGTCCGCCGGTGACGGCGACGTCGAAAGCCTGCTCGACCAGCCCTATGTCGCCGATCCGCTGCGCGCGCACGATATCGCGCCGGTCACCGACGGCGCGGCCGCCATCGTGCTCGCCGTGGGCGACCGCGCCCGCGAACTGTGCGAGCGTCCGGCCTGGATCACCGGCATGGCGCACCGGGTCGACACTCCGGTGCTCGGCGCCCGTGACCTGACGGTCTCGCCCTCCACAGCCGCCGCCGCCCGAGCGGTCACCGGCGGCGACGTCAGCGGCTTCGACATCGCCGAGTTGCATGCCCCGTTCAGTCACCAGCAGTTGATCCTCGCCGAGGCGATCGGGCTGACGAACGGCACGAAGGTGAATCCGTCCGGGGGCGCGCTCGCGGCCAACCCGATGTTCGCCGCGGGCCTCGAGCGCATCGGCTTCGCGGCCGAGGCGATCATCGCGGGTTCGGCGAATCGAGCGCTGGCCCATGCCACCAGCGGCCCCGCCTTGCAGCAGAACCTTGTGACCGTTTTGGAGACCCGATGACCTTGCCAGCGGCGGTGCTCGGCACCGGACAAACCCATCACGTGACAAAACGGACCGACGTGTCCATGGCGGGCATGTGCCGTGAGGCGATCGATCGCGCCCTCGCCGACGCCGGTCTCACCATCGCCGACATCGACGCGGTCGTGGTCGGCAAGGCGCCCGACCTGTTCGAGGGCGTCATGATGCCCGAGTTGTTCATGGCCGACGCCCTCGGCGCCACGGGAAAGCCGCTGCTGCGCGTGCACACCGCGGGCTCGGTCGGCGGCTCCACCGGCATCGTGGCGACCAACCTGGTGCAGGCGGGCGTGCACAAGCGCGTGCTCGCGGTGGCCTGGGAAAAGCAGTCGGAGTCCAACGCCATGTGGGCGCTGTCGATTCCGGTGCCGTTCACCATGCCGGTCGGCGCGGGCGCGGGCGGGTACTTCGCGCCGCACGTGCGTTCCTATATCCGGCGCTCCAACGCCCCGAGCCACATCGGCGCCATGGTCGCGGTGAAGGATCGCCGCAACGGCGCCAAGAACCCGCTGGCCCACCTGAAGCAGCCCGACATCACGCTGGAATCGGTGCTGGCCTCCCAAATGCTGTGGGACCCGATCCGCTTCGACGAGACCTGCCCGTCCTCCGACGGCGCGTGCGCGATCGTGCTCGGCGACGCCGACGCGGCGACCGAGGTGGAGGCCACCGGCCGGAAGGTCGCCTGGGTGCACGCCACCGCGATGCGCACCGAGCCGACCACCTTCGCCGGGCGCGACCAGGTCAACCCGCAGGCGGGCCGGGACGCGGCCGCGGCGCTGTGGGAGGCGGCGGGCATCACCAATCCGCTCGAAGAGATCGACGTGGCCGAGATCTACGTCCCGTTCTCCTGGTTCGAACCGATGTGGCTGGAGAACCTCGGCTTCGTGCCGCAGGGTGACGGCTGGAAGCTCACCGACAAGGGCGAGACCGACGTCGGCGGCACCCTCCCGGTCAATCCGTCCGGTGGCGTGCTGTCGTCCAACCCGATCGGCGCGTCCGGGCTCATCCGGTTCGCCGAGGCCGCCAAGCAGGTCATGCAGCGGGCCGGGGACTATCAGGTCGAGGGCGCGCGCAAAGCGCTCGGGCACGCCTACGGCGGCGGTTCGCAGTACTTCTCGATGTGGGTGGTCGGATCGGAGCGGCGGTGACCGCGCTGAAGTTCACCCTCGGCATCGCGCTGAGTCCACTTGACCAGCTCCCCGAGCTCGCGAAAACGGCCGAGCAGTGCGGTTTCGCTTCCATCGCGCTGCCCGACTCGCTGTTCTACATGAAGTCGGCGTCGGCGAAGTACCCCTACACCGCCGACGGCAGCCGGTTCTGGGGACCGGACACACCGTGGGTCGACCCGCTCATCGGCGCGACCGCGATGGCGGCCGTCACCAGCCGCATCCGCTTCTACACCAACGTGCTGAAGCTGGGCTCGCGCAATCCGCTGCTGCTGGCCCGGCAGGTCGGCTCGGTGGCCAACCTGTCCGGCAACCGCTTCGGCTTCGGCGTCGGGATCGGCTGGGCGCCGGAGGAATTCGAGTGGTGCGGGGTGCCGTTCGCCCGCCGCGGCGCTCGGGTGGACGAGATGATCGAGGTCATCAAGCTGGTGCTGGCCGGTGGCATGGTGGAGTACCACGGCGAGTTCTTCGACTTCGATCCGCTGCAGATCAGCCCGGCGCCGAGCGCGCCGGTGCCGTTCTACATCGGTGGGCACACCGAGGCGGCGCTGCGCCGCGCCGCACGGGTGGGCGACGGCTGGACCTCGGCCATGATGACCTACGACGAACTGCGACGCACCATCGGCAAGCTCGACGCGCTGCGCGCCGAGTTCGGCCGGGCCGGCGAGCCGTTCGAGATCCAGGCGGTGTGCGTCGACCGGTTCGGCAGGTCCGGCTATCAGGACCTCGCCGACGCGGGCGTCACCGACGCGATCGTGGTGCCCTGGCTGGCCGACGGCATCGGTTTCGACGGCGAGCTGTCCGCCAAACAGGACTCACTGCGCAAGTTCGCGCAGCAGTACATAGCCGAACCCGTCCTCGCCGCGCGGTGAGGACTACCCGCTGGCCAAGGGAGGCCATATGACCACCACCGAGCATCCGGCCAGGGCCGCGGGCCTGGCCTCGCAGGCCGCCGTGCGGGCACGGGACAAGCGGGCCTGGGTCGCGCTGTTCGCGGCGGACGGCATCGTGGAGGACCCCATCGGCCCGTCCGGCTTCGATCCGGAAGGCAAGGGCCACCGCGGCACGGAGGCCATCGCCGCGTTCTGGGACAAGGCGATCGCGAAGACCGACCTGATCGAGTTCCTGTTCGGTGACTCCTTCGCGTGCGGCAACGAGGTCGCCTTCACCGGCACCATCCGCAGCACCATCGGCGGTCACCGGATCGACGCCGACGGCGTGTTCACCTACCGGGTGGACGACGAGGGCAAGATCTCCGCGCTACGTGCGTTCTGGGAGGTCGATCGCGCCATGAAGACCGCGCGACCGGCCGACTGAGCGGGCACACGAAGGAGGGCTCTCGCACCGTGGCGCGAGAGCCCTCTCGTGTTTCAGTGCGCGACCGGGCAGGTCTTGTAGTCGACCGGAAACTGCTTGATCCCGTTGAGCCAACCCGAGCGCAGCCGCTTCGCGTCGGCCACCTTGGTGATGTCGGGCAGATGGTCGGCGATGGCGTTGAAGATCAGGTCGATCTCCAGCCTGGCCAGGTTCGCCCCGATGCAGAAGTGCGCGCCGGTGCCGCCGAAGGCCAGGTGCGGGTTGTCCTTGCGCATGATGTCGAACTTCTCCGGGTGGTCGAAGACCTCCTCGTCGAAGTTGGCCGAGCGGTACAGCATGACCACCCGATCGCCCTTCTTGATCCGCACGCCGCCGAGTTCGGTGTCCTCGAGGGCGGTCCGCTGGAACGAGGTGACCGGCGTGGCCCACCGGATGATCTCGTCGGCGGCCGTGGCGGGCCGTTCCTTCTTGAACAGCTCCCACTGGTCCGGATTCTCCAGGAACGCCATCATGCCGTGCGAGATGGCGTTGCGGGTGGTCTCGTTGCCCGCGACGGCGAGCATGATCACGAAGAAGCCGAACTCCTCCTCGCTGAGCTTGTCACCGTCTACGTCGGCCTCGATCAGCGTGGTCACGAGGTCGTCGGCCGGGCACTGCTTGCGGGAGGCCGCCATCTGGTAGGCGTACCCCAGGATCTCGGCGGAGGCCGCGACCGGGTCGGCGGTGCTCTCCGGGTCGTCGTAGCCGGTCATGTCGTTGGACCAGGTGAAGACCTTCATCCGGTCTTCCTGCGGGACGCCGATCAGCTCGGCGATGGCCTGCAACGGCAGTTCGCAGGCGATCTGGGTGACGAAGTCCCCGGAGCCGGCTTCGGCCGCCGCCTTCACGATCGACTCCGCGCGCGCGGACAGCTCCGCGCGCAGGCCGTTGATGGCGCGCGGGGTGAATCCGCGGGAGATGATCTTGCGCAGCTTGGTGTGCTCGGGGGCGTCCATGTTCAGCAGGACGATCCGCTGCAGCTCGATCTGCTCGCGGGCGATGTCGTCGTTGAATCGCGGGATGGCGGTGTTCTCGTAGCTGGAGAACACGTCGCTGCGCCGCGAGACCTCCTTGACGTCGGCATGTTTGCTGACCACCCAGAAGCCCTCGTCGTGGAAGCCACTGACGTCGGGCGACTGCGGATTCCACCAGATCGGCGCGGTCCGGCGCAGTTCGGCGAACTCCTCGACCGGAACACGCTCGGCGTAGATGTCCGGGTCCGTGACGTCGAACCCGTCCGGAAGATTCGGCCGGGCATTCCGAGTGTCTACCACCAGATGTCTCCTTCGACAAACTGAAACACGTTCTATAATCATTGAAGCACAGGCGCGAGTATGAGGAAAGAAACCGGACAGATCCGCCCCTGGCAAGTGCTATGAACGCGTTTCAGTTTTCTGTCCCATAAGGAGAGGTTGGACATGGGCACACCCGTGATCGTCGAGGCCGCACGCACCCCGATCGGCAAGCGCGGCGGCTGGCTGGCGGGCCTGCACGCGGCCGAACTGCTCGGCGCGGCCCAGCGCGGACTGCTCGAGCGCGCGCACCTGGACCCCGCACAGGTCGAACAGGTCATCGGCGGCTGCGTCACCCAGGCGGGCGAGCAGTCCAACAACGTCACCCGGGTCGCGTGGCTGCACGCCGGCCTGCCGTGGCAGGTCGGCGCCACCACGATCGACACCCAGTGCGGCTCGGCCCAGCAGGCCAACCATCTGATCGCAGGGCTGATCGCGACCGACGCCATCGAGATCGGCATGGCCTGCGGCGTGGAGGCGATGAGCCGGGTTCCCCTCGGCGCCAACGTGGGTGAGCACGCCGGGCCGCGCAGGCCCGCGTCGTGGAACATCGACCTGCCCAACCAGTTCGAGGCGGCGGAGCGAATCGCCAAGCGGCGCGGCATCACTCGCGGGGACGTGGACGCGTTCGGCGCGCGCTCGCAGCGCTTGGCCGGACAGGCCTGGGCGGAGGGCCGGTTCGATCGCGAAGTGCTCACCGTCACCGCGCCCGCGGTCGACAAAGAGGGCAATCTCACCGGCGAAAAGCTCGACGTGTCACGGGACCAGGGCCTGCGCGAGACCACCGTAGAGGGCTTGGCGAAGCTGAAGCCGGTGCTGGAAGGCGGCGTGCACACCGCGGGCTCGTCCTCGCAGATCTCCGACGGCGCGGCGGCGGTGCTGCTGATGGACGAAAAGGCCGCCCAGCGTGCTGGTTTGCGGCCGCGGGCGCGGATCGTCACCCAGGCGGTGGTCGGCGCCGAGCCCGAGTTCCACCTCGACGGCCCGGTGCAGGCGTGCAGCAGGCTGCTGGAGCGGTCCGGCATGAGCATCGGGGACATCGACCTGTTCGAGATCAACGAGGCGTTCGCCTCGGTCGCGCTGTCCTGGGCCTCGGTCCATCAGCCGGATATGGACCGGGTCAATGTCAACGGCGGCGCCATCGCCCTCGGGCATCCGGTCGGCTCCACCGGATCACGCCTCATCACAACGGCTTTGCACGAACTCGAGCGCTCCGATCGCTCCACCGCAATGGTTCTCATGTGCGCCGGTGGCGCACTCGCGACAGGAACCATCATCGAACGTTTGTGACTTCAACCATTTCGTGCGCGTTGGTTGAACGTTCATCCCCTAGGGGCACAAACGTGTCGTACGCCACACAAACTCATGTACCGCCGAGTCCATGAGACGTCAGCTATCTTGCGGCTATCAAGACCCCTTGCGTCGAGACCGCAGCGACGGGCCAGAACCGGTTCGTACTGCGGCTTCTCGAGAGGCCTTGGCGTGACCCGCAAACGCGACCGTCCCAGTGCCTTCGCCGCCCTTCGACCTAGAAGCTTCAAGGAAATCCGGAATCAGGCGTAGGTTTTCAGTTACTGAGCCGCTAATATCAATGATACGTATCCGAGATAACGACTGTTAGTACAGCGAAGGGAATTGGGCGGCTCACAATGGCTGATTTCGCGGCGCGGCTGAACAAGCTGTTCGAAACCGTGCATCCCCCGGGGCGTAAGCCGCACACCAACGCGGAGGTTGCGGCGGCGCTGACGGCCTCCGGACATCCGATCTCGAAACCGTACCTGTCGCAGTTGCGGTCGGGACAACGGACGAACCCGTCGGATGAGACGGTGGCCGCCCTGGCGAAGTTCTTCAAGGTCAAGCCGGACTACTTCTTCAACGACATCTATGCCGCCAAGATCGATCACGATCTGGAGCTGCTGTCCCAGCTGCAGGGCTACGGACTGCGACGGCTGTCGAGTAGAGCGTTCGACCTGTCCGAAGAATCACAGAACCTGCTCACGTCCATGGCGGAGAAGTTGCGGGCCAGCGAAGGCTTGCCCGAAATTCCTCCGGATGGCACCGAATAGGTTCTACCGCACGGCTGCACAGTGCGACCCACCGGGTCGCACTGTGCTGCGTTATGCACGTGCAAATGTGCGCACAGCACACTGCCGGCGCGCGTGCGTGCCCCGATAATTACGGGCACGCACGCGCTCCGGTCTTCGCTGTGGTACGGATCACTCACCCGCTTAACCGCTTTCAACTCGATAGAGCGGTCTACGTTCGGGCCGAACGAGATTCCTGATCCAACCGGTCTGTCCGAAAAGTCCGATCGGTCGCGCTATTGCGTCGGAGTGATCGTATTCGCGCGAAGTTGGTCAATTTCGCGCGTTCACAACCCCGGTGGCCCGATAGGCGCGCACGATGGCCTGAACCCAGCCCCGAGGACTAATGCTTCGGGCGGAGCAATCCACCGCGAACTCCCCCGCGGGATCGTGCGCCCACCGCGCGACCCGATCGGCCGGTCCGGCACCGAGGCCTGCGGCGGTGCGAGTTCCGCCAGCACGAGCCCTGCCGGACTGCAGGTACAGCGCGTCGATGAGCTGCGCCACTTGGTCGGAAGCTTTGAACTGCGCGGAGAATCCACTCTGTTCGTGCGCCACCATTTCGGGGAAGCGGTCGACCACGACTTGGTGCAGCGACCGGATCCGGCGCAGCGGCACCCGGGCGCGCACCCGAGTTCCATCACGATCCACACCGCGCCGAGCGCAATGAGCAGGCGCGAGAGCGCCCAGGCGGGCCAGGCCCAAGCCGGATTGCCGGGCGCGCTCCGTGCAGCCGAGCCGACGGCGGCGGAACCCCTTGCGGCCGAACCGGTCGCGGCAGAACCCGTTGCAGCCGAACCGGTGGCGGCGGAACCAACGCCCGCCGAACCGATACCAGCCGAACCGGTCGCGGCAGAACCGACACCCGCCGAACCGATACCAGCCGAACCGGTCGCGGCAGAACCGACACCCGCCGAACCGACGCCCGCCGAACCGATACCAGCCGAGCCGACCGCGGCTGAGCCGGTGCCGCCCACTACAGCGGAACCAATACCCAACGCAGCAGAACCGGTACCGCCCACGACAGCAGAACCGGTACCTAATCCAGCGGAACCCGTGCCAGCGCAGCCGATCCGGTGCCGAGCACCGCCGATCCGGTGCCCGTCACGACCGAGCTGACGGCCGCCGAACCGGTGCCGAGCACCACGCCGAGACCAGCCGAACCGTAACCGAGGGCGGGCGCCAGACCGGACGAACCGGAACCAAGGACCACTACCCCCAGCCGAGCCAGTGCCCAACGCAGCAGAACCCGTGCCACTCACGGCAGCGGAACCGGCACCCAACCCAGCGGAATCCGTCGCCCGCGCGGTCGCACCGGTGCTGAGCACCGCACCCGGACCAGTCGACCCGGAATCGAGAACCGCACCCGACTCGGCTGGACCGGCAGTGGAACCAGCGGACGCGGAATCCCCTCTGGTCGATCCGGTTCCGGCGGTCGGGTCGGCCGCGGCCGCGCTGATCTGCGACTGCTGGCCCGGCACGGTCAGTGGGTACCAGGGGTCGCCGTTGGCATAGGGCGGCGGAGCGGGACTGCGACGCATGAGGGGCGGGAGGGTTGCGCGTCGGCGGAGGCCGCGCCCGCCGAGCAGCGCGGAGCCCGCGACGGCGCAGGCTGCGGCCAGCACACGGAGTGCGCGACCTCCTGCCATGCGCCGAGCCTTCCCCTCATCAGTCGAAGCGCAGTTCTGTGCCCGGTCGCCACTCTCACACGGGACTTTCCGAACGGATGGGTGCCCATATTAGACCCCGGCCCGGGAACGCGCCCCGGAAAGGGCGAAGCCGATCAGGCCCCGTAGACCGGCTCCGGCGGAGTCGCCTTGGCGATCAGATCGGCCACCACGGGTCCGAGCTCGGCCGGATCCCAGCGCGCGCCGCGATCGACGGCCACCCCGTGCCGCCATCCGTCGGCCAGCGCCACCTTGCCGCCCTCGACCTCGAACACCCGCCCGGTCACCGCCGCCGATTGCGGGCTGCCCAGCCACACCACCAGCGGAGACACGTTCTCCGGGGCCATGGCGTCGAAGCCGTTCTCCGGTTTGGCCATCATGTCCGCGAACACCGTCTCGGTCATCCTGGTGCGCGCGGACGGGGCGATCGCGTTCACCGTCACGCCGTAGCGGGCGAACTCGGCGGCGGCGGTCAGCGTCAGGCCCGCGATGCCCGCCTTGGCGGCACCGTAATTGCCCTGACCGACGCTGCCCTGCAGACCGGCGCCGGAGCTGGTGTTGATGATCCGGCCGTCGACTGGGCGGCCCGCTTTGGCTTCCGCGCGCCAGTATTCGATCGCGTGCCGCATGGTGGCGAAGTGGCCCTTCAAGTGCACGCGGACCACCGCGTCCCACTCGTCCTCGCTGAGGTTGACCAGCATCCGGTCGCGTACGAAACCGGCGTTGTTGACCAGCACGTCCAGCCTGCCGAAGGTGTCGACGGCCTGACGGACGAGATTGCGGGCGCCTGCCCAATCGGCGACGTCGTCGCCGTTGGCCACGGCCTGGCCGCCGAGCGCCTCGATCTCCGCGACCACTTGCGCGGCAGGCGTTTCCGCGGTGGCCGCGCCGTCCAGCGTCGAACCGATGTCGTTGACCACCACGTGGGCGCCCGCCGCGGCGAAGGCGAGGGCGTGTGCCCGGCCGATGCCCCGGCCTGCGCCGGTCACGATGACGACGCGCCCGGCGCAGATCTGCTCGGTGTCCATACTGTGTCCCTTTCCGATACGAGCGGTGGCCTCCGTGGTCACGCTCCGCTGCCGCTTCCGGGCCTGACCGCTCATGCCCGGTGTCCCTTCCGACCTCAGCGGTGACCTCCGTGGTCCTCGGCGGTGGAGGCGGCGAGGAAGGCGGGCCGCTCGCCGCCGCCGTGCACCAGCAGCGTCGCGCCGCTGACGTAGGCAGCCAGCGGCGAGGCCAGGAATACCGCACAGCGGCCCACGTCGTCGGGGCGGGCCATGCGGCCCATGGGGATGGTCCGTCCCACCGCGTCGACGCCGTCCTGGTCGCCGTAGTGCAGACGGCTCAGCTCGGTGTCCACCGGGCCGACCACCAGCGAGTTGACCCGCACTCTCGGCGCCCACTCGACAGCGAGCGAGCCGGTGAGGCTGTCCATGCCCGCCTTGGCCGCGCCGTAGGCCGCGGTGCCCGGCGACGGGCGGTGCCCGCTCACGCTGGAGATGTTCACGATCGAGCCGCCCTCGTCCTGCCGCTGCATCACCGCGTTGGCGGCCTGCGCCATCAGCAGCGGGGCCAGCAGGTTCAGCTCGACGATCTTGGTGTGGAAGTTCTTGCTCGCTTCGGCGGCGAGCGCGAAAGGAGCGCCACCGGCGTTGTTGACCAGATGGTCGAGACGGCCGTGGCGCTCGGTGATCGTGTCGATCAGCGCGCGGACCGCGTCCTCGTCCCGCACGTCGCAGGGCAGGTAATCGATCGCGCGACCGTCGACTTCGACCGGCGCGTCGGCCGGTCGCCGCGCGCAAGCCACGACGGTCGCGCCCGCGGCGAGGAATGCCTTGCTCACGCCGGCGCCGACGCCGCGTACGCCGCCCGTCACCAGAACGACGCGCCCGGCCAGATCGATTTCGAGTGCCACCGTGCTAACCTACCAAGCAACTGCTTGCTTTGCCAATGCGCGCACACAGGACGGGACTTGCCATGGGGATCAACCGCCACTCCGAATCGACCGGCATCAGCGTGGTCACGGTGGACTATCCGCCGGTCAACGCCATCCCTACCGACGGCTGGTTCGCCATCGCCGACGAAGTGCGCGCGGCGGGCCGCGATCCCGACACCAAGGTCGTGGTGCTGCGCGCGGAGAACCGGGGGTTCAACGCGGGCGTGGACATCAAGGAGATCCAGAGCAAGCCCGGCCACCAAGCGCTGATCGACGCCAACCACGGCTGCTTCGAGGCGTTCGCCGCGGTGTACGAGTGCCAGGTACCGGTGATCGCGGTGGTGCAGGGGTTCTGCCTGGGCGGCGGTATCGGATTGGTGGGCAACGCGGACGTCGTGATCGCCTCCGACGACGCCACCTTCGGGCTGCCGGAGGTGGACCGCGGCGCACTCGGCGCGGCGACGCACCTCGCACGGCTGGTGCCCCAGCACCTGATGCGCGCGCTGTTCTACACCGCGAGCACCATCACCGCGCAGCAGCTGCACCACTACGGCTCGGTCTACCAGGTGGTGCCGCGCGCCGAGCTGGACGCCGCCGCCTTGGAGCTGGCCAAGAACATCGCAGCCAAGGACGGCCGGGTGATCCGGGCCGCCAAGCGCGCCCTGAACGGCATCGACGTGCAGGACGTGCACCGCAGCTACCGGTACGAGCAGGGCTTCACCTTCGAACTCAACCTCGCCGGCGTCGCCGACGAGATCCGCGCCCGGTTCGACGACGACCTCGCGGCGCGCAAGAGCGGCCAGTGAGACGCGGCGCGAACGACGGGCCCGCAGCCGGCGGTATGCGCGACCACGGAGGGCCCCGAGAGCGCCGCCAACAGGAGAGGAAACACCCCATGCGAGACAAGCGGATGTCGCTCGACGAGGTCGTCGGCGAGCTGCGCAGCGGGATGACCATCGGCATCGGCGGCTGGGGGTCGCGACGCAAGCCGATGGCGCTGGTGCGGGCCATCCTGCGTTCGGACATCACGGACCTGACCGTGGTCAGCTACGGCGGCCCGGACCTCGGGCTGCTGTGCTCGGCGGGCAAGGTGCGCAAGGCGTACTACGGTTTCGTGTCGTTGGATTCGGCGCCGTTCTACGACCCGTGGTTCGCCCACGCGCGCACGTCGGGCGCACTGGCCGCCCGCGAGATGGACGAGGGCATGCTCAAATGCGGACTGGAAGCGGCCGCGGCGCGACTGCCGTTCCTGCCGATCCGCGCCGGGCTCGGCTCCGACGTGCCGAATTTCTGGGAAGGCGAGCTGAAGACGATCGAATCGCCCTACCCCGTCGACGGCACGCCCGAGACCCTGATCGCCATGCCCGCGCTGAATCTCGACGCGGCACTCGTGCACCTGAACCTCGGCGACGCGCACGGCAACGCCGCCTACACCGGCGTCGACCCGTACTTCGACGACCTGTTCTGCCTCGCCGCGCAGCGCCGCTACGTCTCCGTGGAGCGCGTGGTGGAGACCGACGAACTGGTGAAAACCGTTCCGCTGCAAGCGTTGCTGCTCAACCGCATGATGGTGGACGGCGTGGTCGAGGCCCCCGGCGGCGCGCATTTCACCCTGGCCGGCGACGACTACGGCCGCGACGAGAAGTTCCAGAAGCACTACGTGGCAGCGGCGAAGACGCCGGAGACGTGGCAGCGGTTCGTCGACACCTACCTGACCGGTTCCGAGCAGCAGTATCAGGCCGCTGTCCGCCGATTCGCCGAGGAGGCGTGATGACCAGCACCGAGACGATCACCCGCGCCGAGATCTGCGCGGTCGCCTGCGCGGAGATCTTCAGCGGCGCGGGGGAGATCATGGCCAGCCCGATGTCGCCGATGTCGATCATCGGCGCGCGCCTGGCCAAGCTCACCACCGAGCCCGACCTGCTGCTGTCCGACGGTGAGGCGCTGCTGTTCGCCGAGACTCCCCCGCTCGGTGGCAAAGCGCCCATCGAGGGCTGGATTCCGTTCCGGAAGGTCTTCGACGTGGTGGCCTCCGGGCGGCGGCACGTGGTGATGGGGGCCAATCAGATCGACCGGTTCGGCAACCAGAACCTCTCGGCGTTCGGCCCGTTGCAGCAGCCGACCCGGCAGATGTTCGGTGTGCGTGGCGCGCCGGGCAATACGATCAACCACGCCACCAGTTACTGGGTCGCGCGGCACACGAAGCGCGTGTTCACCGACGGCGTCGACATCGTCTCCGGTGTCGGATACGACAAGGTCGACGCCGCCAACCCCGCCTACCGCTTCCACCATCTGCATCGCGTGGTGACCAACCTGGGCGTCTTCGACTTCGATGGCCCGGACAACACCATGCGCGCCCGTAGTCTGCATCCCGGCGTCACCGCCGAGGAAGTCGCCGAGAACACCTCGTTCGAGATCGCCGGTCTCGCCGAGGCGGGTGAGACGCGCCAGCCCACCGCCGAGGAGCTGCGGCTGATCCGGGAGGTGCTCGACCCCAAGAAGATTCGCGAAACCGAGGTCCCGTCATGAGCCAGCGCTTACGCACCGCGCTGACCGATCTGGTCGGCATCGAACACCCGATCGTGCAAACCGGCATGGGCTGGGTCGCGGGCCCGAGCTTGGTCTCGGCCACCGCAGAGGCGGGTGGCCTCGGCATTCTCGCCTCGGCCACCATGACCTTCGCGGAGCTGGAAGCGGCCATCGCGAAGACCAAGGCGCACACCGCGAAACCGTTCGGCGTGAACATCCGCGCCGACGCCGCGGACGCCCCGGAGCGGATCGATCTGCTGATCCGGGAGAAGGTGGCGGTCGCGTCGTTCGCGCTGGCGCCCAAACAGGACCTGATCGCCAAGTTGAAAGACGCAGGCGTGGTGGTGATCCCGTCCATCGGCGCGGCCAAGCACGCGGTCAAAGTCGCGTCCTGGGGCGCGGACGCGGTGATCGTGCAGGGCGGCGAGGGCGGCGGGCACACCGGCCCGGTGGCCACCACCCTGCTGCTGCCCTCCGTGCTGGACGCGGTGAACATCCCCGTGGTCGCGGCGGGCGGGTTCTTCGACGGGCGTGGCCTGGCCGCCGCCCTTGCCTACGGCGCGGCGGGCGTCGCGATGGGTACCCGGTTCCTGCTCACCCAGGAAAGCACCGTTCCCGACGCCGTCAAGCAGGAGTATCTGCGGCGGCAGCTCCAGGACACGGTGGTGTCGCTCAAGGTCGACGGCATGCCCCACCGCGTGCTGAACACCGAACTGGTGCAGCGGCTGGAGCATTCGGGCCGCTGGCGCGGCCTCGCCGCCGCGGTCGGCAACGCCGCACGGTTCAAGAGCATGACGGGCATGAAGTGGTCCACCATGGTTCGCGACGGCTTGGCCATGCGAAAAGCCAAGGACCTCAGCTGGTCTCAGGTCGTGATGGCCGCGAACACGCCGATGCTGCTGCGCGCCGGATTGGTCGAGGGCAATACCGAGGCGGGCGTGCTCGCCGCGGGACAGGTCACCGGCATCATCGACGACCTGCCCACGTGCGAGGAGCTGATCGAGCGGATCGTCACCGAGGCGGTGGCGCGGATCGAGACGATCGCTGCGCTCACCGGGGACAGGTCGTCGGCGGTCGCGGGGTCCGACTGAGCGGTGGTGATGGGGCCGACTGAGGATTGGCGGCCGCGATAGGCGGCCGCCGTTCTCCCCATCGGCATCCCCACCGGCATCGGCATCGGCACCGCGCATCGGCACTACGCACCGGCACCGGCACCGGCACCGGCACCGGCACCGGCACCGGAGATGGGCTACACAGTGCGGCGGCCTCGCAGGGACCCTGCCGGTATCTGCGCGTTCGCGGTCGAGCCTGGTTGCCCGGACGTCAGCGGCTTACGCTGGACTGATAACGACATACCGGGTTCGCCTGGTATCCGCCGCCGTCGTGCGCCGGGCTCGTCCGCAGGACCGGGACAGGCGAATCGCTGGACTCGACCACTGTCCCTCGACCCGAGCGGAGGCCGCGATGCCCGCGACGACCGAGATCTCGGTGCGTAGTACCGCTTTCAACCATGGCGATCCGATCCCGACGGTCTACACCTGCAACGGCAGGAACCAGCCACCGCCCCTGACCTGGACGGCCCCACCCACAGCCACCAAACTCGCACTGATCGTGGACGACCCGGACGCCCCCAGCGGCCTGTTCACCCACTGGGTGGTCAGCAATATCCCGCCGACCACCACCTCCACCGAGGAAGGGCAAACACCGGCGGGCGGAGTCGTCAGCCTGAACAGCGCCAACCGAGCCGAATACTTCGGCCCGTGCCCACCCGCAGGCACCGGCGTCCACCACTACCGATTCATCGTGTACGCGCTCTCGGGTCCCGTACCGGTGGACACGGACACCCCACCGGACGAGGCGCGATCCGCGATAGTCGACGCGAGCCTCGGCGACGGACAACTGGTCGGCACCTACACCACCGACCGGTGAAAGTCCTGAAACTGGCGCCGCACCGGACTTACGAATTTCGACATCCATCAACGGTTTTCGACTCGATGCTGCTGTTCTGCGCGTCGTAGCACAGCTCGGTCACCGTACGATCGAAAGCTGTTGCGGGCTCGACCTATGCCGCGAGACCATCCCGAATGGAACCGACAAGCGCGTCGGTACGTCCAAGAGGACAAGATCGCCGATGTAAGAACGCATGGCGTATCTCGCAGAAAGGGGCTGTATGACCGACACCGCAGGCGCCGACTCCGATTTCGCGATCGTCCCGGCCGAAGTGTCCGATGCGGGCCGCTACGTCCAGCAGGCCGCGCAAACGCTCATCAACGGCATCCGTTCGGCCGATACGGAGGTGGCCGGACTCATGGCGACATGGCGCGGCCCCGCCGCCGACGCCTACTCCACGGCATGGGATGAGGCGCGCCGTGGTGCGGTGCGCGTCCTCGAAGCGCTGGACGGCATGGGCGATCTACTCGGCGTCTCGGTCGATGCCATGGTGTCGGTCGACGTCGACCGCGCCGCGGCAACTTCCTCACTGGAGTTGCCATGACGGCGGCATTCGGTGTGGATCTGGCGCACCTGGACGCCGTAACCGCGCGCATCGGCGGATTGGTCGGATTCACCGAGGACACCTTCACCGGAGTCGAGCAGCGAGTAGCCGCGCTGCATCGCACATGGACCGGCGCCGCTGCGGCCGCACATGCCGAGGCGCACCGGGATTGGGCCGAAGGTGCGGCCGACGTGCGCGACGGCATCGCCGCGATGCGTGCCGCTGCCGCAGCAGCACATGCCGCCTACAGCGAGGCGATCAGTACCAACATGCGAATGCTGGAGAGTTGAGCCGGCATGACCGTGATGGATGTCGACCCGCGAACGTACTATTCGACAGCGACCAGATTGCAGGAAGTCGCGACCAACTGGTTTTCCGCGATCGACGGACGTTTCGGCGCCCTGTCGAATTGTTCCGGCATGGCGGGAAGCTACACCGAGGCCCGGGAATGGGCCGACGCTTACGACAACGGTGCCGCTGAGCTCCTGCGGCAGACCACGCTCATCGCCGAAGCGGCGGGAAATTTCGCCTCCGTCCTCCAAACGGTGGGCTACAACTACGCGGTAGCCGATTTCACGGCGACGATCAACGCGGGCGGTTCCGGCCCGGAGAAACCTGCCCCGTTTCCTCCAGCTGTATACCTGTGCCGCGTTCCACTGCCCAGCGCGGGCGGGCCGGGAAATGGGTTGGTATCGGATTCGGTCGAGCTTATCGAGAAGATCGGCGTCATCGTCCCGGATGGGGATACCGACAAGTTGCAGGCCGTAGCGGATGCTTGGAAGCAGATTCAAAGCGATCCGGCGGTGGCCGGTTTCTCGGACGCGCTCGATCAGATCGCGAAGGAAATCGGTCAGAACACCGCCCCGGAAATCTTACTCATCGTCGAGAACTTGAACACTCTGCGGGATTCTGCGAACGAAGCTATTGCCGCTTTCGGCGAGTTCTCCACGGCGTGCCTGGACCATAAGGCCGACTTGAAAGAGTTGCGGGACAAGCTCCTCGTTCTGCTACAGGACCTCGGTAAACAAATCGCCGCAGAAGTCGGAATAACGATTGCGCTGGCAGTGGCCGCGTCGGTGATTACGGCCGGTCTCGGCGCGGCACTGGGCGCCGCGCGGGTCACCCAGATCATCGCGCGCTGCTCGGCACCTATTCGCGCACTGGTCGACGGGTGGAAGATCGCACGAAAGCTCAAGCCGTTCAGCGCCAACCGACTCGGCGGCCTGGCGCAGAAGGAGAAAGAGCTACAGCGGCTCAAGCGGATGGGCCAGCAGGCGGCAACACCGACGCGGCCTGCCTCCCTCTCGCGTGCCGAGGTGGACGCGATCGCCGATTACTCCGGCTCGGGTCACCAGTACGCGAATCTTCCATTGCGGGCCGGGCGGCCCCTCACCCCGGAGCAGCAGCGCTATGTCGACACACTGAACTCCGCGTTGGACAAACTGCCCAACCATCAAGGCCCGGTCACCCGCATTACCAATATGGAGCCCGAAGAGCTCGACAAGTACTACGCGGCATACCGCAGAAACGGAAATGTAACAGAGGATGCATTCACCAGCACATCACCGTTGAAAGACGGCGGCGGCGTTCGAGAGGGAAGTGTCGAATTCCGCTATTTCTCGCAGACCGGTAAAGACATAACGCAGCATTCGGCACCGGGCAACCCAGAAGTTCTTTTCAAGGCGGGCACCACTTTCAAGCCCACCTACATCGGAACCGACTGGACGACCGGCCGGACAGTCATCCGCATGATCGAAGTAGTGCCGAAGTAGACAGGAGAACATCATGGATCATGAGCATGAGCATGATACGTTCCGAGCGTTCGGGAAGACTTTCAGTCCTGGCAGTCCCGACGATATTCCTCCGGACGTGAGGGCCGCCGCAGAATCAGCGTTCGCGGAATTCGACGCGCGGCCCCCGCAAGTGAACTGGGACGATCTGCCTGAGCGATTCAAAGATGATCTAGCCGGTACCGAGAAGGATGAGTGGTATCAGCAATCGAAAACCGAGGAGGCCCGCGACCGGCGCGAAGCGGAATGGTTGCACAAAAAGGCGGAATGGGAGCAGCGCCAGCAGGAGCATCCGTAGGCTAGGTGCGTTCGAGCGTCTCGCCATTAGCTACTGGCCGACCCGATGCCAGCCGTGCCACCGTGCTGGGACAGCTTGTCGCGGAGAGGTTTCCACCCGCTCAGCGCGCGTCTGAGGAGCTGGCGATCGGTGCCGCACGAATCAACGTTTCTTCGGGAGCCTAATTTGTCTCAGCGGCAGTCGATTACGCCGTGATGGCCGGGTTCAGGTGTTCGCCTCGTCGGCCAGGCGTTGCAGGTAGGTGGCGAAGCGGCGGCGGTCGGATTCGTCCCAGGTGGCCGTGAGCTGGTCGAAGCAGTTGCGCTGCCAGTCGCGGGATGCGGTGAGCAGTTGGCTGCCGGCTCCGGTGAGATGGAGGACCACGCGGCGGCGGTCGTGTGCGGAGTCGGCGCGGGCGAGGTAGCCCGCCGCCACGGCGTCGCGGACCATTCGGCTGGCTCCGGAGTGGTCGAGGCCGAGTTGCGTGGCGACGGTGCCGACGGTCGCTTCCTCGGCGGTGTGCTGCGTGGCCGCGACCGCTTCGATGACTTGGACGTGCTGGATTCGGCGCTGGTCACCGCCGGATTCCGCCGGTACGCCGGTCAGCGCCTGACCGACCCAGCGGCGCGACCAGAATCGGACCAGCCGGAACAGCGCGGGTCCGCCGTCCGCCTCCGGGATATCGGCGCTGGAGCGGTTCACGGCCAGCCAACCTACCAGTACTCGTCTCGGTGCACAGCTCGACAATACATGCGATGCGCATATAGATTGCATGCGTATCGCATACAAATCGAGTGGAGGCAGCAATGCCCATCGTCCTGAATCACACGATCGTGCCTGCGGCCGACAAGCAGGCGGCGGCGAGCTTTTTCGCCGAGTTGCTGGGTCTGGAGGTCGCGGCCTCGGCGGGGCCGTTCGCACCGGTGCGTGTCAACGACGACCTGACCTTCGACTTCGATCAACGCGGACGAGTCGAGCCGGGCCACTACGCGTTCCTGGTCGATGACGGCATCTTCGACGCGGTGCTGCGTCGCTTGATGAGTTGGCCCGATGTCGATTACGGATCCGGCCCGGAAAACGGCTGGGACCGGCGGACCAACCACCTCGGCGGAGGACGGGGGGTCTATGTCCGCGACCCCAACGGACACAGTTACGAGTTGTTCACCGCCGCGCCGTGAGCAGACTCTTACGTCACCTATGGTGAAGCGTTTCTCAGATCAACGGCGCGCGGGACCATACCGGCAGGTCATAGCGCTAGCCCTCCGGGACCGGACAGAGCATCAGCCCTGTCCGGTCTCCCGGTGCGCATAATCCTGGGCTCACGCCGGTGTCTGGCCCCGGCCCGATCCATCAGGCGGCGTCGAGGGCTGCCGTGATCTTGCGGGTCATCTCGGCCATGGCGGGGCTGGGCCGGTCTCGGCGGATCCGGCCGGCTTCGAGGGCGACGAGGACGGTCCTGGTCGGTCAGGGTGAGGGACATGGTGATGTGCTCCTTGAAATCTGCTGTTCGGAAATCGAGCGGATGAAGGCAGTCGGGGTCAACCCTCTCGGGCCATCGCGGTTTCCCGGACGATCTCGGCGACGGCTCGGAAATCCTTGCGCAAGATATGCGAGTGATTGCTCGCGACCTTCGCGCCCACCTGGATGTTCGCGTTGCGGGCGAGCACCGGATCGAGCGAGGCCCGCACCTGCTCCATCTCATCCTCGCCTCCACCGAGGTTGGCTCCCGTGGCCAGGACGTACCGCACCGGGCAGCTCACCCGGTCGAGGACCGGCGCGATAGCGGCGTTGATCTCGTTGACCTCGATGTTGACCTCGGCGTGCTGGTCGGCGCTCATCCGCGCGGCCAGACCCAGCGGGCGCGCCAGCGGCAGCAGCAAACGCATCCGGTGGAACAGCTTCCGGATCCGCTCACGACCCTCCTCGCCGGTCAGGCCGTACGGCATAGCGCCGTCCACGCACACCACAGCGGCGACGCGGTCCGGATTCCGATCTGCCCAGTGCACCGCGGTCGCCGCACCGTAGGACCAGCCCACGAGAATCGGCCGCCGCACGCCCCTCGCCGCCAGGACGGCATCGACATCGCGCAAGCACGCCTCGAAGGAGTAGTCGGCCGAGCGCTTCGATTTGCCGCGAGCGCGCTCGTCGAAGGTGATGTGCCGGTAGTCGCTACCGAGTTCGGCGATGACGTGCCGCCAGTGCGACTGGTCGGCGTACGCGCCGTTCAAATAGACGATGGGACGACCGGCGCCACCGGTGTCGGTCACGGCCAGGGCCGTGTCGTCGACCGGCACCATGCCCGTCCAGGGCGCGTTGTTCGCTGTGGTGATCATGTTCGCTGCGTTGTTCATGCGAATACTGTCGCCAGACCGGCTGATACCGGCCTGATACTGACCTGACACATGCACTGACACGGTGTTCGACCTGGTCACAGTCCGTGGTGCGTGCGGGCGGCGAGATCGCGCTCCCCTCACCCACCGACAAGTGCGCCCGCTTCCGCCACTGGATCGAGCCGCCGCGCGGCGCATACCCCCAGGGGCAGTTGATCGTCGCCTTCATCCGCTACCTGACCCTGGAGCCTCGACGCGAGCCTTACGCGAGCCGCCCGCACTGAGGGCGTAAGACCATCACCGTCGCACACGATCGTGGCAGTTGAAACGCGTTGCACATCTTCACAATCGGGATGGAGTGATCAACACCGAGTTTATTGCACCGGTGGGGACCGGGCAGTAGCGTCGATCCCAGCTTGCAGGGGGCGGAGAAGCCGGTCCGGCCCCCGTCGATGCGTTACGGCACCGGCGGTGAGGAACCGATGACGAGCTGGGGGAAGGTTCTGCGCGGTGCCGCGCTCGCGTTCGCTGCCACTTCTGTTGTCGTCGGATGCGATGACGCCACGGATACGCCGACGACAACGATGACCACTGTCGTGGCCTCACCGTCCTCATCGGCTTCGAGGTCGGCCGACTCCGAAGCCACTTTGTGGGATCCGTGCACGCTGCCGGAATCAGCAATCTCCGGCACCGGTCTCAATCAGGCGACCAAGGAGAGAGATGTAGCCGGGGTGGACTTCACCGGGTGGAAGGTATGTGGCTGGCAGGCCGCAGCGCGATGGTACGACCTCGGCATCCTGTCCGGAGTCTTCGCTTTGGACGAAGTTCGTCAACGTCAGGACAAGGAATCGTTTACTCCGTTGAAGGTCGGCCCGCACCGGGCCCTGCAGTATCTGGATGTCGGGGATAGCAAGCGACTCAAATGCAGCGTCGCGGTCGAGAACCCTCACGGAACAGTAATTTTCAAGGTGACGACGCGCTACTCGATTGGAAGACAAGGCGATCCGTGTCAGGAGGCAGGTCGTCACGCCGACGACCTGGTGCGGTACCTGCCCACGAGCTGAGGAGGGGCGATGGTCATAGGGGTCGATCCAGCGGAATGGCGCAGGCTGCTGGACCAAGCCAACGCTGGTGAGTTGATGCTGCATCCGGATGTCGGCCGAGGTCTGGATACAGCATGCGACAACTACCTCGATCGTCTAGACGGCATTATGCGGATGACCGACCGAATCATCGAGGTCACCGGGTTCGGCCCGTTTCCGTCGGGGGTTGTGCTGCAGGAGAAGTTCAGGCTGAAGTCGAGCGGAACCGACCAATCCTTGGACGCCGTCCTCATGCAACACATCGACGCCGTGAAGATCGCGAAACAAGTTGTCGCCAAAGCCATTGCGAACTTCGTAGAGCTGGATCGGACGAGAGCCGATCAGTTCACCGGTTTGGACCCCCAACCATGACCTACGAGGAGTATCGCGACCGGATCATCGCCGCGCAGGAGCAGTGGAATCGGGAGCGCGACACGATCTACGACTTCACCGATCGGTTGGGCACGTCGTTTCAGGGAGAGTACGAGCCGCCGCGGATTCCGGGGCCGGACAACTACGACAGCATGACGTTGGCGCAGATGGTCGACGCGGTGAACGCGATGCGGCCGGGGACGGTGCGGGAGGCGTCCGAGGCGTGGTTGAACATCGGGATGAACCTGACCGGCGCGATTCAGGCGTTCAACGAGCAGTTCGGCCGCACGGTGACCGGGGACGGCACCAATCCGGGCTGGACGGGGCAATCCGGCAAGGCGGCCGCCGACGCGGTCACGAACTACCGGAACCAGTCGGGGAATCTGGCCGATGCCGCGGCCCTCGTGAGCTTCAAACTGTCCGAGATGCATACCGGCCTCGAGCAGACGCAGGCGTTGATGCCGCAGGCCACCGAACGCCCGGACCTGCTGGGTAAAACCTTGCCCCAAGACGGCGTCATGAAGGCGGGCGATTACACCGAAGAGGAAGCCACGCAGGAGGCGCGGCGGATCCTGCGCACGGTGTACGGGCAAGTCGCCTATCAGACCGACCATGGCGTGCCCGTCCTTCCCACTGCCCCGCAGATCGTGGCGGATGCCGGGCCACAGCCAAGTACGTCGTCACCTGGTACCGCGAATTCTTCTGGACCACAGGCGACCCCTGAGTCCACCAACCCGGAAGGCGCGCAACCGGAGTCCACCGAACAATCCGACGGCGACCCGCAGCGATCGCCCGGGACCGACCCCGCCGCCACCACACCGCAAGCGGTCACCCCGGCGGGCATGGATCAGCCGACCAGCGTGCAGCCGACCACTTCCACCGCGCCGTCGACCACACCGAACAGCACCAATACACCGAGTCCGGCCCTCACCACCGCCGCTCCGACGACACCGGGCCGTCCCGGTGTGACGAGCCCGAACGGTCCCGGCCGTCTCGGCACTCCAGGCACCCCGCACACCACCGGAACTCCCGCCCCGGGCCGCAATATCCCGGTCGGTCCGCAGCAGCCGAGTGCGGTGCCCGCCGCCACCGCCACGGCCAGCCCGGCGGCTCGAACCGGCACGGCTGGCACGTCCGGCATCGCCCCGGGAACGGGGGCTCGCGGCAAAGACGATGAGCACGAGACCTCCGGCGTCAAGGATTACCTCGTCAATCAGCACAACGGCGAGGAACTCACCGGTCTGGACTTTTTGCCGAAATCGGTTCCTCCGGTCATCGGGGACAACCCGAATGGCTGACTGGCGATTCACCGGACAGGAATTCGAGATCCTCTGGGCCGCCTATGGTCGCGACCGCCTGCCCTACCCGCTGCAATACCGGCCGGAAGAGATGGACTTCGCCGACCTGAAGCGTCAGCGTGAGGAAGCGGTCGACGCGCTACTGGGTCGATACGCTGTCGACCTGGAACGGGCGCTCGACGTATTGCTGGAGCCGGAGGTTCGTGTCGAGTCCAAAGGAATGGGCGGCCCGGACATGTCGATCGTCTTCCGTTTCCACGGGGCCGTGCGCGGGCAGATCGGCGCCACCCTGGTCCAGCTTCCCGGTACAGCGCCGGACACCGGCGGTGACGTGATCGTGAGTTACTGCGCCGCCCGACGAGTCGCCGCGAAGGCGGTAGCCGCGCTGCCCAAGATGCCGGCGGGCAACCACCCGCCGATCGAAGTGCGCCGCGAAGAGGTGACCGCCGACCGGGAACGGCATGTCCGCAAGCCGTACGAGATCGGCATCGTCGCGCAGCTGGACCGGGTCTTCAAACGCGAACGACTCGGCCTGGGCGAGATCACGGTGCTCGCGGGCCCGGCCGTCGATGCCCGCCCGGGCTTCGGGCGCGGCTTCTGGTGGATGGACTACGCGGACGGCCGCTACTACGTCAAGACCGGCGACCCCATCATCGCCAAGCCTCTCGAACCCGCCGCCATGGCAGCCGAGATCAACCGCCTCGCCGTCCTGACCCAGCGCTATTACCGCGAAGACCGCGAACACGACGAGTATCTGCGCTCCCAGCGATAGCCTCGCCGCACCGAACGGTCGCGTCACGGCGGAATGTCGAGCTTGTCACGACGGCGCTCGAGCGGGGCGAGCCCGAGGAACGCGGTCCGACGAACTCGCCTCGCGCCGCCGAACCGACGATGTGCGCACCCGAGCGGCACGTCAGGCGACTCGTTTTTCGCCGACGTGCCGCTCGCCGCGACTCAGTGGGGCAGACGCTCGATGATGGTCGCGTTGGCCGTGCCGCCACCCTCGCAGATGGTGAGCAGGCCGTAGCGGCCCTCGATCCGCTCGAGTTCGTTGAGCAAGGTCGCGAAAAGCTTCGCGCCGGTAGCCCCGAGCGGGTGGCCCAGCGCGATCGCGCCGCCGTTGACGTTGACGCGCTCCGGGTCGGCCCCGGTCTCCTTCAGCCAGGCCAGCACCACCGGCGCGAACGCCTCGTTGATCTCGATGACGTCCATGTCGTCGATGGTGAGACCGGTTTTCTCCAGCGCCCACCTGGTGGCCGGAATGGGGGCGGTGAGCATGAAGATCGGGTCCGCGCCGCGCGCGCTCACGTGGTGGATGCGCGCTCGCGGGGTCAAGCCGTATTCCTGCACCGCCCACTCCGAAGCGAGCAGGGTGGCGCTGGCCCCGTCGGAGATCTGACTGGCCACCGCGGCGGTGAGCGGGCTGCCCTCGGCCAGCGGCGGCAGCGACGCCATCTTCTCCAGGCTGGTCTCGCGCGGTCCCTGGTCGATCCCGAAGTCGCCGACCGGCACGATCTCGTTGTCGAAGCGGCCGTTCTTGATCGCGTCGCGGGCCCGCTCGTGGCTGCGCAGCGCCCAGCGCTCCATCTCTTCCCTGCTGATACCCCACTTCTCGGCGATCAGCTGGGCCGCGCGGAACTGCGTCACCTCACCGGTGCCGTAGCGGTGGTCCCAGCCCTGGGCGCCGACGAACGGGGTCTCGAAGCCGTATTCCCGGCCCGCGAACATGGCCGCGGAGATCGGGATCGCGCTCATGTTCTGCACGCCGCCCGCGACGATCACCTCGGCGGTGCCGCTCATGATGGCCTGCGCGCCGAAATTGATGGCCTGCTGGCTGGATCCGCACTGCCGGTCGACCGTGACGCCGGGAACCTCTTCGGGGTATCCGGCGGTGAGCCACATGGTGCGGCCGATGTTGCCCGCCTGCGGGCCGACGTTGTCGACGCAACCGACGATGACGTCGTCCACGATGCCAGGGTCGATCGGGCTGCGGTCCAGGAGGCCGCGCAGTGCGGCCGCACCCAGGTCGGCCGGGTGCACGCCCGCCAGCGCACCGCCGCGCTTGCCGACCGGGGTGCGTACCGCATCGATCACGTAGGCGTCCCGCAGCGGGGCATACGGACGGCGGGACGTGGAAGGTGCTGACATGTAAGGACTCCTACGTGGTGCGCTCGGGGACGGTGAGCCCGTCGAGCACGATGGTCAGGTACTGCTTGGCGAGGTTCTCGACGGTGATGGAGCCACCCGGCTGGTACCACCGCACCGCCACCCACACCGTGTCGCGCAGGAACCGGTAGGCCAGTTCGACGTCGAGTTCCGCACGGAAGCTGCCGTCCTGGACGCCGTTGGTGAGCACCCGGTGCCACAGCTCGCGGAATTCGCGGTTGTAGTCGGCGATATAGGTGAAGCGTTCCGAGGCGCGCAGCCGCTTCGCCTCGGCCTGGTAGATCGCCACCGCGGCGTGCGACCGGTCGAACGACTCGTAGGACGCGAGCACCAAGGCTTCCAGCGTGTCTCGCGAACTCAGACCGGAGGCGACGATCTCGCGGTAGCGGCCGAACAGGTCGTCGAGGAATCCGCGCAGGATCTCGTCCACCATCGACTCTTTGGAGTCGAAGTGGTGATAGAGGCTGCCCGAGAGGATTCCGGCCGCGTCGGCGATGTCACGCACTGTGGTGGCGCGCAATCCCCGCTCGGCGAACAATTCGGCCGCCATGGCGAGCAACTCGCTGCGCCGTGCTGATTTAGAGGCGTCTGGTGCGGTCACACGGCCATCATACAACCAAGCATTTGCTTGGTCGAGTGGCCTCGCTCAACGGGCCGAGTAGCGCAGCGGCGAGGAGACCGAGAGGTCGGCGAGCAGACGATCACAGATGACGACGGGCGAGACCCCCGCCCGCGCCATCCGCGCGACGAGCGCGAGACGACGTTCGCAGCTGTCCCACTCGACGGTGAGCTGACCGCGGTCCGGGCCCGCGTCCACGGTGGCCATCACCCGCGGCGGCCCGCCCCGCACCGGTTCCTCGATCAGCTTGAGCACCATGCCGCGCTGCCAGGCGTGGTAGGTGTCCATATCGGCGCCGATCACCAGTTTGTCGGTGGCCGCGCACAGCCCCTGGGCGATCTCGTCGGCGAAAGTCACCCGGTCGAAGCGGAATTTCCGGCATTTCGCCACCACCGCGAGCAGGTCGGCGCGTACCTCGCACAGCAGAGCCGTTCGGCGCTGCCTGCGCCGCTCCTGTTCGGCGTCGGCGCCATCGGCACCCAGGCCGATGCGGCGGGCGCGCTCGCGGTCGCGTGCCAGATCGGCCCGTAGCGCGCCGCGCGGGTCGCGGGCGACCTCGCCCTCGTCGACGGCGTGCTGCTCGAGGATGCGCACGGCGGCCGTGGCGACCGTGCGTACGGAGGTGTGCTCGATGAGCTCGGCGCCGAGGGTCAGCGCCGAGAGGACGAGGCTGTCCAGCCGTCGCCGAGCCAGCACGACTTCGCGCACGACGTCGAGTTCCAGTTGTTCGCGGGCAGGTGGGCGATCCAGGCCCATAGCCATCGCCCCCTCGGAGAGCGCCGATCAGATCTCATCCAGCATGGCACACCTCGGCGCCCTCCTGCTCGCGCTTTTTCAGCTGATCAGCCGCCCATTTCGCGGGGTGCACGCGATGCGAGAAGGCGATCGCAATACGGCGTGCGAGGTCGGTCTCGAAGATCCGGACGAGCGGCTGCTCGGCGGTCGCCGGGTGGGCTCGTGCGCCCGCGGCGAAGCGGACGATCCCGGAAGCGGTGCGGCTCAGGCGCGCTGGCTGCTGATCGAGACCACCTCGCCGGTCAGGTAGGTGGTGTAGTCGCTGGCCAGCATCGCGATCGTCGCGGCGACCTCCCACGGCTCGGCCGCGCGGCCGAACGCCTCCCGCTCCGAGAGCCGGTCCAGCAACTCGGTCGAACTGACCTTGTCCAGGAACGCGTGCCTGGCGATGCTGGGAGCCACCGCGTTGACCCGGACGCCGAATTCGGCGGCCTCGACCGCACTGCACCTGGTCAGGGCCATCACGCCGGCCTTGGCGGCGGCATAGTGCGCCTGGCCGTACTGCGCGCGCCAGCCGAGCACGCTGGCGTTGTTCACGATGACGCCGCCGTGGCCCGCCTCGCGGAAATAGCCGAGCGCGGCGCGGGTGCAGCGGAAGGTGCCGTTGAGGGTGATGTCGAGGACGCGGTCCCACTGCTCGTCGGTCATGTCGACCACGGGCGTCTCGCCGCCGAGCCCGGCGTTGTTCACCATGACATCGATCCGCCCGACGGCCTCGGCAGCGCCGCGCACGAGGGCGTTCACCTGTTCGGTGCTCTGCACGTCGCACGCGATCGAGGCGACCCGCCGGTCCGGGAACTCGGCGGCCAGCTCGGTCGCGGTCTCCGCCAGCCGTCGTTCGTGCCAGTCGGAGACCACCACGTCCGCGCCCTCGGCCAGCAGCCTGCGCGCGGTGGCCGAGCCGATGCCGGTGCCCGCAGCCGCAGTGATCACGGCGGTGCGCCCGGTCAGCAGGCCGTGCCCGGCGACGGGCTCGGGGGCGACCGACAGCGGGCCGGTCATGGGCGAGCCTCGCGCGGCAGGCCGAGCACGCGCTCGGCGATGATGTTGCGCTGCACTTCGTTCGAACCTCCATAGATGGTGTCGGCGCGGGTGAACAGATACAGCCGCTGCCATTCGTCGAGATCGTCCTCGCCCGCCACCAGGCCCCGGGCGCCGAGCACCGCCATCGCCAGTTCGCCGAGCCCGCGATGCCAGTTGGCCCACAGCAGCTTCGCCACCGAGGCCTGGCCCGCTCCGTCGTCCACGCCCGCGCCCTCCATCGTGCGCATGGCGTGCGCGCGCAGTACGCGCAGCCCGACCCAGGCGCGGTCGATCCGGTCGGCGATCAGCGGGTCGTCGGCCGCGCCGATGCGGCGGGCCAGCGCCTCGATGTCGGCCAGCTCGCGGGCGAACCGGATCTGCTGGCCCAGGGTGGAGATGCCGCGCTCGAAGGTGAGCGTGCCCATGGCGATGCGCCACCCGTCACCCGGCTCGCCGACCACCAGGTCGGCCGCGGTGCGGGCATCGTCGAAGAAGACCTCGTTGAATTCCGACGTGCCGGTCAGCTGGATGATCGGGCGCACGTCGATGCCCGGCTGCTTCATCGGGACCAGCAGGTAGGACAGGCCCTTGTGCCGTGCGGAGCCGCGCTCGGTGCGGGCAACGACGAAGCACCAGTCCGCGACGTGCGCCAGGGAGGTCCAGATCTTCTGCCCGTTGATCGACCACTCGTCGCCGTCCAGGTGCGCGGCGGTGGTGATGGCGGCCAGGTCGGAGCCCGCGCCGGGTTCGGAGTAACCCTGGCACCACAGTTCGCCGACATTGCGGATGCCGGGCAGGAACCGGTCCTTCTGGGCTTGCGTGCCGAAGGCGAGCAAGGTCGGGCCGAGCAGTTCCTCACCGACGTGCGACACCCGCGCGGGCGCGTTGGCCTTGGCGTATTCCTCGTGGAAGATCACCTGCTGGCGCACCGTGGCCGCGCGGCCGCCGTACTCCTTCGGCCAGCCCAGGCAGGTCCAGCCCGCCGCGGCCAGGTGCCGGTCCCAGGCCAGGCGCTCGTCGAAGGCCTCGTGTTCGCGGCCGGGACCGCCGAGGCCGCGCAACTCGCGGAATTCGCCGTTGAGGTTCTCCTCCAGCCAATCGCGCACGTCGGCGGCGAATCGCTCGTCCTGCGCGGCGGAAAACCGCCCGTCCGGAGCGGCGGTGTCGGATTCTGAGGTCTGGATCGCACCCACGCCGGTAGGATAACCTACCAAGCACTTGCTTTGTAGAGCACTCGCATAAGTGACTCGCCGACGGTAAGGAAAACCGTGACAACCCCTGCACAGACGACACCGATGGCACTGCACCATGCCGCTCGGACCTTCGGCGACGCCCCCGCGATAGCCGACGGCGAGGTCCGGCTGGACTGGGCCGGGCTGCTCGAGGCGGTCCAGGAAGTGGCGCGGGCGCTCATCGCGCGCGGCGTGCGGACCGGCGACCGCGTGGCCATGTGGGCGCCCAATACCCACCACTGGGTGATCGCCGCGCTGGCCGCGCACTACGCGGGCGCGGCGCTGGTACCGCTGAACACCCGCTACGTGGCCGACGAGGCCGCCGACGTGCTGGGCCGGGTGCACGCGAAGGCGCTGTTCATCGCGGGTCCGTTCCTCGGTCGCGACCGGCTCGCCGAACTGCGCACGGCCGCGCCGGATCTGGCCATCGACACGGTGGTGGTGATCCCGGCCGAGCCGGGCACGGAGAACACCGACATCGCCGCGCTGGACTGGTCGGAACTGGCGACCGTCGCCGCCGGGGTGACCGTGGCGGACGCCGAGGAACGCGCCGAGTCGGTGCGCCCGGACGACCTGTCGGACATCCTGTTCACCTCCGGCACCACCGGCCGCAGCAAAGGCACCCTGGTCGCGCACCGGCAGGCGCTGTCGGTGGTGCGCGCCTGGGCCGAGTGCGCCACGCTGCGCGGTGACGACCGGTACCTGGTGGTGAACCCGTTCTTCCACAACTTCGGTTACAAAGCGGGCATCCTCGCCTGCCTGGTCACCGGGGCCACGATCATCCCGCAGGCCACCTTCGACGTGCCGGAGACGATGCGGCTGATCGGCGCGCAGCAGGTCACCGTGCTGCCCGGCCCGCCGACCATCTACCAGACCATCCTGGACTTCCCCCGCCGCGCCGAGTTCGACCTGAGCTCGCTGCGGGTGGCCGTCACCGGCGCGGCGACGGTGCCGGTGGTGCTGATCGAGCGGATGCGCTCGGAACTTGCCTTCGACGTCGTGATCACCGCGTACGGCCTGTCCGAGAGCGCGGGTTTCGGCACCATGTGCCGCGTCGAGGACGACGCCGAGACCATCGCGAACACCTGCGGCAGGCCGATCGCGGACTTCGAACTGCGCATCGGCGAGGCGGGCGAGGTCCTGCTGCGCGGACCGAACGTGATGCTCGGGTACCTGGACGATCCGGACAGCACCGCGGAGGCGATCGACGCCGACGGCTGGCTGCACACCGGCGATATCGGCACGGTCGACGACCGTGGCTACCTGAAGATCACCGACCGGCTCAAGGACATGTACATCTGCGGCGGCTTCAACGTCTATCCCGCCGAGGTCGAACAGGCGCTGGCCCGGCTGGACGGCGTGGCCGAGTCGGCGGTGATCGGCGTGCCCGACACCAGGATGGGCGAGGTGGGCAAGGCGTACGTGGTGCGCAAGCCCGGCTCGGCCCTCACCGAGGAGCAGGTGCTCGCCCACGCGGGCACCGTGCTGGCCAACTTCAAGGTGCCGCGCTTCGTCGAGTTCCGCGATCAGCTGCCCTACAGCGCCGCCGGGAAAGTGCTCAAGCGTCAACTACGTGAGGAGAAGTCGTAATGTCGGAACCGGCAACCCCGGACCAGGGTCCGGCGATCCCGGACGAGGGTGAGGTCGTCACCTACGAGCGGCGCGGGCGCGTCGCGATCGTCACGCTGAACCGGCCGGACTACCGCAACGCGCAGAACTCGGTGATGACCTACGCGCTCGACGCGGCCTTCGAGCGGGCTGTGGAGGACCCCGAGGTCGGGGTGATCGTGCTGGCAGGCAACGGGAAACACTTCAGCGCCGGGCACGACATCGGCACGCCAGGCCGCGACCACCACGTGCGATACCAGAACAAGGCCGCGCTGTGGTGGGACCACGTGGACCGGGCCGGGGGCGATCAGCGCTTCGCCCGGGAGCTCGAGGTCTACCTCGGAATGTGCAGGCGCTGGCGGGAGATTCCCAAGCCGACCATCGCGATGGTGCAGGGCGCCTGCATCGCGGGCGGGCTCATGCTGGCCTGGGTGTGTGATCTGATCATCGCCTCCGACGACGCGTTCTTCTCCGATCCGGTGGTGCGCATGGGCATTCCGGGCGTCGAGTACTTCGCGCACCCGTGGGTGATGGGTCCGCGCGCGGCCAAGGAGTTCCTGTTCACCGGCGACCGGTTCGGCGCCGCGCAGGCCAAGGAATGGGGCATGGTCAACCGGGTGGTGCCGCGCGCCGAATTGGAGGCCGAGACGCTGGCGCTGGCCGAGAAGATCGCCACCATGCCGCAATTCGGTCTCGCGCTGACGAAGAAGGCGGTCAACCAGGCCGAGGACCTGATGGGCATGCGGTCGGGCATGGACTCCGTCTTCGGCCTGCATCACTTCGCGCACGCGCACAACGCCGAAGTCGGCGCCGACTCGCTGGGCGGCATGAACGCCAAGTCGATGAAGGCTTCGGCGAGCACCGCAGAACAGAACGGAACGACGTAGTGGATCTGGATCTCGACCAGGCGACCCAGGAATTCCAGCGGGAGGTCCGCGAATTCCTGGCCGCGAACAAACCGGCGAAACCGCTGCCCTCGATGGACACGAAAGCGGGATTCGAAGCGCACCGCGCGTGGGAGCGCACTCTCGCCGACGCCCGGCTCTCGGTGGTCTCCTGGCCGGAGGAGTTCGGCGGGCGCGACGCCGCGCTGCTGGAATGGGTGCTGTTCGAGCAGGAGTACTACGCGGCGGGCGCGCCGGGCCGGGTCAGCCAGAACGGCATATTCCTGCTGGCGCCGACGCTGTTCGAACACGGCACGCCCGAACAGCTGGAACGGATCATGCCGCGGATGGCGCGCGGCGACGACATCTGGGCGCAGGCGTGGTCGGAGCCGGAAGCGGGCAGCGACCTGGCCGGGATCCGTTCGACCGCGCGGCGCACCAGCGGCGGTTGGGTGCTCAGCGGCCAGAAGACGTGGAGTTCGCGCGCCGCCTTCGCCGACTGGGCCTTCGGCCTGTTCCGCAGCGACCCCGAGGCCGAGCGGCACAAGGGCCTCACCTACGTGATGTTCCCCTTGACCGCCGACGGCGTGTCGGTGCGCCCGATCCCGCAGCTGGACGGTGAACCCGGCTTCGCCGAGATCTTCCTCGACGACGTGTTCGTGCCCGACCGCGACGTGATCGGCGCGCCCGGCGAGGGCTGGCGGGTGGCGATGAGCACCTCCAGCAACGAGCGCGGCCTCTCGCTGCGCAGTCCCGGCCGGTTCAGCGCCACCGCGCAGCGGCTGATCGATTTGTGGCGCGAGACCGGCGAGGAGGCCAACACCACGCAGCGCGACGCGGTGGTGGACGCCTGGATCGGCAGCGAGGCATACCGGCTGCACACCTTCGGCACGGTCACCCGGTTGAACGAGGGCGGCAAGCTGGGCGCGGAATCCTCGATCACCAAGGTGTTCTGGTCCGAACTCGACATCGCCATGCACGAGACCGCGCTCGAGGTGCTCGGCGCGTCGGCGGAACGTTCCGGGCCGTGGACCGACGGATACCTGTTCGCCCTGTCCGGCCCGATCTACGCGGGCACCAACGAGATCCAGCGCAACATCATCGCCGAGCGGCTGCTCGGACTACCGAGAGGAAGCAGCCGATGAGATTCGCGCTCAGCCCCGAACAACTCGACTTCGGCGCCAGCCTGCGCAAACTGCTGGAGGCGGGGCGCGCACCCGCCGCCGTGCGCGCGTGGGCATCGGGCGACAGCGGGCCCGGTCGCGCGCTGATCCGGCAGCTGGCCGAGGCCGGTGTGCTCGGCCTGGCCGTCGCCGAGCAGCACGGCGGCATCGGCGCGGAGCCGATCGATCTGGTCGTGGCGTTCCAGGAAATCGGCCGGGCAGCCGTGCCGGGACCGCTGGTGGAGACCGCCGCGGCGCTTCCGGCGCTGCTGCAAGCGCTCCCGGAGCAAGAACCGGCCGCGCGGTGGCTGCCGGGCTTCGCGGAGGGCGCGACGCTGGGCACCGTCGCCTTCGCCTCGCCCGGCCTCGGCGGCGTCGCGCTGGACGCCGACACCGCCGAGGTGGTCCTGCTGGCCGACGCGAACCAGCTGGCCACCGGACACCGCGCCGGTCTGGTGCGCTCGGTCGATCCCGCACGCCGCCTGTTCGCGGTCACGGCGGGCGAGAGCGTCGCCGAGGGCGAGCAGGTCCGCGCGGCCGCGGCCGCGGGATTCGACGCCGGCGCGCTGGCCTGCGCGGCCCAACTACTCGGTGCGGGCCGGGCGCTGCTGCACGCGTCGACGGAATATGCCAAGCAGCGCAAGCAGTTCGGCAAGCCGATCGGTGAGTTCCAGGCCGTGAAGCAGAAGCTCGCGGACGTGTTGATCGCACTGGATCTGGCCGAGCCACTGCTGTACCGGGCGGCGCTGACCATGACCGGCCCCACCCGTGGCCGGGATGTCTCGGCGGCGGTGATCGCCTGCGGCGACGCGGCTTATCGGGCTGCCCGCGCCGCCCTCCAGGTGCACGGCGCGATCGGCTACACCGCCGAATACGACCTGTCGCTGTGGTTGACCAAGGTGACCGCACTGCGCTCGGCGTGGGGCACGCCGGATCTGCACCGCTCCCGGATCGCGGCGGCGCTGCGCGAGGACACCGACCGGGATCGCGCCGATCGAGGCATCGCATGAGCGGTCAGGCCCGGAGGCGGCAGCGCAGCATGACCACCACGGAGGGCCCCGCTCACGCCCAATACGCGCACAGCATGAGCGGCCGGTCCCCGAGGCGGCAGCGCAGCGTGACCACCCGCTCATGCGCGAAAGGACACCGATGAGCACCGCCGAACATCAGGAATTCCTCGCGTCGGTCCGGGCGCTGCTGACCAAGCACGCCGGGTCGGCGGCCGTGCGGGCGGCGATGGACACCGAACTCGGCTACGACCCGGCGCTGTGGCGGCTGCTCTGCGAGCAGATCGGCGTCGCCGCGCTGGCCATTCCCGAGGAGTACGGCGGCTTCGGTGCGAGCCTGGTCGAATCCTTGCTGGTGGTCGGCGAATTGGGCCGCACACTCGCCGGGGTGCCGATGCTCGGCTCCGCCGTCCTCGGCGGACAGGCCGTGCTGCTGTCCGGTGACGCGCAGGCGTGCGCGCGGCTGCTGCCCGAAGTGGCGGAGGGTACCCGCACGATCGCGGTCTGCTGGGCGGGCGAGCGCGGCTGGGACGAACCGGGCGTGCACGAGACGGACGGCGCGCTCACCGGAACCGCGCATTACGTGCTCGACGGGATGTCGGCGGACACCTTCGTCGTGGTCACCCGGACCGGCCTCTTCGAGATCGAGCCCACCGCACCTGGCGTCACCCGGCGATCCACGCCCACCATGGACCCCACCCGCAGATTGGCCGAAGTCGGCTTCAGCGGCGTGCCCGCACGACGGCTCGGCTCGGGCGACCCGGCGGCGACGGTAGTGCGGCTGCGCGAGATCGCGTGGACCGCGCTGGCCGCCGAGCAGGTCGGCGCGGCGGACCGCTGCCTCGAGATGACGGTGGACTACGCCAAGTCCCGCGTGCAGTTCGGCCGGGTGATCGGCAGCTTCCAGGCACTCAAGCACCGCATGGCGGACATGTACGTGCTGCTGGAATCGGCCCGGTCCGCGTCCGTCGCGGCCACCGCGGCGGTGGCGGCGCACCGTCCGTCGGCCGCCGAGGACGTCTGGGTCGCCAGGGTGCACTGCTCGGAAGCGCTCACCGCGATCGCGGCCGAGACCGTCCAGCTGCACGGCGGCATCGCGATCACCTGGGAACATGACGCGCACCTGTTCTTCAAGCGCGCCCACGGGGACGCACAGCTGTTCGGCTCCGCGCACCGCCCGGCGACGCAGCCCGCGTGAGCCGGGGCAGCGGCGCACCGCGCTGATCGGCGGTGCGCCCTGTCCGGAAACCGCCGGTGGCCGGATACGATGAACTATGATGTGATACGCGCCACATTTTGCATGGTCGGGGGTGCGTTTTCGAGTGGCACCGCAGGTCGGGATCGGTGCCGTAGCGAGTCGAGATGCCGGCTCGTCTCCCAACAAGTCGTCGGGGCCTACCAGCCGGGAGGATGCCATGACGCAAACAGTGAATTCCGATCTCGAGGTATTACGGTCCACCATGGACGGGCCGGTGTACGGCCCCGCAGACGTCGGATACGAGCAGGCCCGCGCCGTGTGGAACGCGGACATCGATCGGCGCCCCGCGGTGATCGCCCAGTGCCTGTCGCCCCGTGACGTGACCGCGGCGTTGGGCTTCGCCGAGAACCGCGGGCTGGAGATATCCGTTCGCGGTGGCGCCCACTCCTACAGCGGGACCGCGGTCGGCGAGGGCGGCCTGATGATCAACCTCAGCGCGCTGAAGGGCGTCGCGGTGGATCCGGAGACCGAGCGCGCCCGCGTCGGCGGCGGGGCGACGATGGCCGACCTGGACGCCGCGACCCAGGCGCACGGGCTGGCGGTGACCGGCGGGGTGATCAGCGATACCGGCGTCGGCGGCCTCACGCTCGGCGGCGGCATGGGCTGGCTGACCCGGATGGCCGGGCTGGCCATCGACAATCTCGTCTCGGCGCAGGTGGTTCTCGCCGACGGCTCGGTGGTGCGGGCGTCCGAGACCGAGAACGCGGATTTGTTCTGGGCACTTCGCGGGGGCGGCGGGAATTTCGGCGTGGTCACCGAATTCGAATATCGCCTGCATCGCGTCGGGCCGGAAGTACATCTCGGCCTGTTCTTCTGGGACATGCCGGACGGCACCGACGCACTCCGGCTGATTCGCGAGTTCATTCCCACGTTGCCGCGCCGGTCGGGAGCGCTGATAGCGCTGGCGATGTCGGCGCCGCCCGCTGCTTTCGTCCCGGAGCGATACCACGGCCGAGCGGGCCACGCCCTGATCGTCGTGGGTTTCGGCACCGCGGAGGAGCACGCAGCCGCGGTGGCGCCGATGCGGGACGCGATGCCGCCGCTGTTCGAATTCCTCAGCCCGATCCCCTATACCGGGTTGCAGCGGATGCTCGACGCGGCGGCGCCGTGGGGCGTCCACGGGTACGAGAAGGCGCTCGATCTGGACGATTTCTCGAACGACGTCATCGCAGTGCTCACCGCGAACGCCGCCGAGAAAACCGCCCCGCTGTCGTTCATGCCGATCTTTCCGCTCAACGGCGCGTTCAGCACTGTCCGCGAAGCCGACACCGCATTCGGCGGCGCGCGCACCCCGCATTACGGCTGCAATATCACCGCGATCACTCCCGACGCCGAGACGCTCGCCATCGACCGGGAGTGGGTGCGCAGGACGTGGGAAGCGCTGCTGCCTATGGCGTCCAACCGCGGCGGCTACGTGAATTTTATGGCGGAGGCGGAGCACGACCGGGTCCGCGAATCCTACGGAAGCGCCAAATACGCGAAGCTGGCCGAGATCAAGTCCCATTACGACCCGGGCAACGTCTTCCACCGCAACGCCAATATCGTCCCCGGCTGAGCCGGGCGGATCACCCGCGTTCGCGGGCCGCGTCGGCGGCCCGCGGGCGCAGGCCGTCGAGCACGATGTCCACCAGTCGCCGCCAGTCGTTACCGGCGCTGATGGTCGCGGACATCGCGCCGACGATCAGGTAGACGTCCGCCACCGTGTAGTCGTCGCGTAGCGTTCCCGCGGCGCGCTCCCGCTCGAGCAGTTCGCCGATCACACCCTCGAGTTTGGTGCGGGATTCGCCCCGCGGCTCGCTCCCCGCCGACTGCCGAGCCGCCCCGATCGCCGCCGAGAGTCCGCGATCGGCCGCGAGGACCGCGCCGACGTGGTGCAAATAGCGGGCCAGCCCCGTACCGGGCTCGGCTCGCAGGCATACGGTGCGGGCGAAGTCCTCGATCTCGGCGAAACGCTGCTCGGCGGCCGCCTCGATGAGGTCGGCATGGGTGGGGAAATGGCGATAGACGGTCCCCACGCCGACTCCGGCCGCGCGAGCCACCTCCGGCAGCTGCACCGCCGCACCGCGTTCGGCGAACAGCGTGCGAGCCACGGCAAGGATGCGGGCGCGGTTGAGCGTGGCGTCGGCGCGCTGCCGCCGGGGCGTCGGTGGGCTTGACACTGGCGATCCCTCCATGTTTACGCTTCAAACGGAATCGGAATCCGATTCCGTTTCATGTCATCGAAGGGTAGCAGTATGTCCGACAATCGTTTCCGCCTCCTGGAGCCCGGCGAGGCGCGTCCCGGCCGAGTGCCGTTACCGCCCGCGTTCGCGGTGAAAGCCACCACCGCCGACACCGAAGGCAGGTTCTCCCTGCTCGAGGTGACCCTCGCGCGCGACATCCCCCGCCACACGCACCACGTCGCGGACGAATGCATCTACGTGCTCGCGGGCACGCTCGAGGTCGAGTTCGACGACCGGACCCTCTCCGCGACCGAAGGCATGTTCGTGCTCCTGCCGCATGGCGTGCCGCACGCCCTGCGCTGCGGGTCGCAGCCACCGCCGCGGGTACTGCAGATCTCCTCACCCGGCGGATGGGAGTGCTACCTGGAAGACCTCTTCGAAGCCGGGGCGTCGGTGCTGACCGACGGCGTGCTGGACCCGGTGAAGATCAATCCGATCGCAGCGGCCTACGACATCCACTACGCCGAGCCGGCGCCCGAACCCACTGCCCCGCAACAGAATTGATTCCAGCGCGAGCCCCGCGGAGCACGAGCGCGATCCCGCACCGCGCAGCGTCGAGGAAGCCAAGGCCAGCACGGTCGGCGACAACTGAGCCGACCGCGCACCGGAGGCGGCCACGAGCGTGGCCGCCTTCGTCGTTCTCACTCCGCGCGCGCCTGGTGCGAGGAGTACGGTCGACAGATATGACCGAAGCGAAGCGGGGCCGCGTCAGCGTCGAGACCAGCCAGAAGCGAGTGCGGGTCTACTTGGGCGGCCACTTGGTGGCCGACAGCGTGCGGCCGGTGCTCGTCTGGGAGAACCCGCACTACCCGGCCTACTATCTGCCGGTCGCGGATGTGCGCGCGAAGCTCGAGCCGAACGGGCATACCCAGCACTCCGCGAGCCGCGGCGACGCGACCGTCTACGACGTCATGGTCGACGGAACGACAGCGGGCGGGGCCGCGCTGCGGTATCACGACTCGCCGCTCACCGCATTGCGCGATCTGGTGCGGCTGGAGTGGAACGCGATGGACGAGTGGTTCGAGGAAGACGAACCGATCTACGTCCATCCGCGCAACCCCTACTCGCGCGTCGACATCCTGGCCAGTTCACGGCATGTGCGGGTGGAGATCGACGGCGTCACCGTCGCCGACTCCCGAGCGCCGCGCATCCTGTTCGAGACGGGCTTGCCCGCGCGGTACTACCTGCCGATGACCGATGTCCGCATGGACCTGCTGCACCCCTCGGCCACCCAGACCAGCTGCCCGTACAAGGGCACCGCCGACTACTGGACCGCCCGGGTAGCAGGCAAGGAGTACCCCGACTACGTCTGGGGCTACCGCACGCCGCTTCCGGAGAGCCAGAAGGTCGCCGGGCTGGTGTGCTTCTACAACGAGAAGGTCGACATCTACGTCGACGGCGAACTCCAGGAACGGCCGAACTCGCCGTTCAGCTGAATTCAGCGGTAGTCCGCGAGCCCCTCGGCCGCGCCGAGTGCGCGCTCGGCTCGCGACCCTGGTCGGCCGTCGGACAGCCAGGACCGTCCGGGCGAATTCGCGCCACCGGCCGGGCGCTGCGACGGGTAACGCGGCGCGAATCCGCGGTCGGCCGTGACCGCCGACAAGCGCCGAGCAGCGAACGGCGCTGACGGGCAATGACTCTCGGAACCGATCAGACAGCGACCAGGGGCGTGCTGTCGCCCGCGCGACGGTACTGCCCTGGGGCCGAACCGTATTCGCGCTTGAATGCCTTCGCGAAGGCGAATTCGGAGGTGTAGCCGACGCGGCGGGCCACAGCGCCGAGGCTGCTGTCGGTGTCGCGGAGCAGGCGGGCGGCGGTCAGCATGCGCCAGCGGGTGACGTAGGCCAGTGGCGGTTCGCCGACCGTCGCGGTGAAGCGGCGGGCGAGGGTGGCGCGGGAGACGCCCGCGACGCGACCGAGATCGGAGACGGTCCAGGGGCGTGCGGGCTCCTCGTGCACGGCTCGAAGCACCGCAGCCACCGCGGGATCGGCGAAAGCGCCCGCCCACCCGGAGGATTGCACGTCGGCCTGCTCGTCGAACCAGGCACGCAGGATGAACAGCAGCAACGTCTCCAGGATCGCGGGTACGGCCGCGTCGCTGCCCTGGCGCGGCTCGGCGATCTCCGCGGCCAGCAGATCGACGGCGCCGCGCAGCGCGGGATGGCGCCCGGGGCGCGCGGGCAGGTGGATGAATTCGGGCAGCTCGTCGAGGATGGGATGGCTACGGCCGCGGCCGAGTTCGTAGGCGCCGCACAGCAACGCGGTCCGGACACCGGGCCCCACGATCTCCCTGGGCTCGCCGGGCAGCGCGTGCTCGGTGACCGGGGAGTCCAAGCTGTCGACCAAATCGTGGTCGGCGCCGCGCGGCATGAACAACACGTCCCCCGCGCCGAGCGCCATCGGGCGGCCGTCCGGCGGCACCACCCAGCACGAGCCCTGTAAGACCACGTGGAACCCCGCGCCGGGTACCACGGGATACCGGCGCCCCCAGGGCGCGTGCCGGATGAACAGGCCCGACGTCGGGCTACCGGTGCGGATGGCGGCGATGGCCTCGCTGAGGATGTCCACCAGATCACCGTATCACTCCCGATGTGAGCGTTATGGACAAAACATCGAGCTTTACAAGCATTGGTTGACTCACTGCTGGGCAATAGATTTCTTCCCATGACATCAACCGAAGCCACTCCCGCCATTGCCGTCTACGGCGCCACCGGCCACACCGGCGGCTACCTGCTCGCCGAACTGCGCCGCCGCGGTATCACCCCGATCCTGGTTGGCCGCGACGCCGATCGCATCCGGTCCGCCGCCGATGCCGTCGACCTGCCGAACGCCGACATCCGGGTAGCGGAGCTGACCGACCACGCGGCCCTCGTCACCGCGTTCACCGGCGCCGACGTCGTGATCAGCAGCTTGCCCGCTTACGTCGAGCACGGTGCGGCGGTGCTCGCGGCGTCGATCGACGCTCACGCGCACTACACCGACATGTCCGGCGAACAACTGTTCGCGCGGCGGGTTTTCGACGAGTTCGGTCCGCGCGCCGAAGCGGCGGGGGTCACCCTGGTCTCCGGCATCACCGACAGCAACCTCCCCGGCGACCTGCTGGCTCACCTGACCACCCGCCGGGTGGCCGGACCGGCCGAAGTGGTGCTGAGCCACCTGAGCAAGAGCGGCGGCAACGGTTCGAAAGGAAGCGCGAAGACGGTGTACGCCAGCCTGGACTGGTTCCGTACCGGTGGCTGGCACTACGCGGACGGCGAATTCCGCACCGGCGCGACGGCACGCCACGACAAGATGACCTTCCCAGGGCACGCGGAGCCGACCGCCGTCGCGAAGTTCCCGCAACCCCCGGTTCTCACCATCCCCCGGCACGCGCGGGTCGCCTACGTGGAGGGCGTGCTCGCCACGTCGATCCTCGATACGCTCAGCGCATTCACCGCCGAACTCATCGATACGCTGCCCGACGAGCCCAGTTCGGATCTGCGCTACGACCTCGTGGTGGATACGTTCGGCGTGGACGGTCGCCAGGTCCGCGGTGTGGTGAGCGGGGTCGACTCCTATCGCGATTCGGCGCTGATGGCGGTGGAGACGGCTGTCCGGCTGGCCGAGGGCGCGGCCGCGCCGGGCGCGCTAGCACCCGCCGAAGCGTTCGACGCCGCCGAGTTCCTCGACGCGCTGGCGCCTTTCGGGATCACCTGGCGCATCGAGGAGAGCTGAGCGGATCGGGCATAGTCGAACGATGACCGACAATCGACCGCCGCTCGCCGTCGCCCTCGACCTCGCGCCGCATCCCGAGGGCGGCTGGTTTCGCGAAACCTGGCGCAGCCCGGTGGAATTCACGCCGGAGGGCTACCCCGGTCCGCGTGCCGCCGCCACGGCGATCCATTTCCTGCTGCTGCCGGGCGAGCAGTCCGCCCCCCACACCGTGCGATCCGACGAGCTGTGGCTCTGGCATCGCGGCGGCCCGCTGGCGCTGGACATCGGCGGCGAGACGGTGATCCTCGGTCCCGGCCTGGAGCGCGGTCAAGTGCTCCAGGCCGTGGTGCCCGGCGGTGTCAGCCAGTCGGCGCGACCGGCGGGCGCGGAGTACGTGCTGGTCAGCTGCATCGTCGCGCCGGGATTCGACTTCGCGGACTTCCGGCTGGACTGACCGGGTTCAGCGCACCGGCACCGCGGTGAACTGGGCGAGCTCGTGCGGATCGTGCGCGCAGAACATCCGCACCCGGTCGCCGTGATCGGCGCGCAGCGCGCGCAGGCGCTCCAGGTTCTCCACCCGCGCACGCGCCATCGTGCTCGCCAACACCTCGAAGACGCCGAGCCCGACCGGCGGACGCCCCTTCCCCGCCGCCAACTGCCGGTGGTGGAAGTAGGCGTCACCGCAGTGCAGCAGCCAGCCGTCGCTCTGGCGGACCGCCACGCCACTGTGCCCGCGGGTGTGCCCGACCAGCGGGATCAGCATGATGTCCTCGAGCACCGGGACGGCCGTGCAGCCGAACCAGGTGTCCGCACCGGTTTCGTGGGCCAGCCAGCGGGGCCCGTGCTCCCATTGGCGCGGCTGGTAGCGCAGCTTCTCAGCGAGGGTGAGGCGCTGGGTGGCCGCGTCGAGCTCATCGGCGAAGACGTGCACGGTGGCGTCGGGAAAGTCGGCCAGCCCGCCGGCGTGATCCACATCGAGATGGGTGAGCACGATGTGCCGGACGTCCTCGCGCCGATAGCCGAGCGCGCGGATCTGGTGCAGCGCGGTGAGTTCCGGACGCAGCCGCGGCCGCAGCAGCCGCGCGGTGCCGACCCCGAGTCGGCCGCGGTCGAGCACGTCGGCCATGCCGAAGCCGGTGTCGACCAGCACCAGCCCGTCATCGGACTCGACGAGCAGGCAATGGCCGACCAGCCCGCCGGTCAACAGCCCACCGCTGCCGAGCAGCGCGCGCCCGCCGACCGGGCACATGGTCGCGCAGTCCAGATGCCGCACCAGCATCGCGGAAACTCCCTCCTGCGGTGCCGGATCGGCGTTGCTCCGACCCGGCGCCAAGGTCTTACTGTTCCCGTCAACGTAACCCGCGCACGGCGCGGCCGCGACAGCGCGGTCGCCGCCGTGGCGAACTGCGGGCAAACCGATCGGCTCCGCACACCGCGAAATGCCCTGTCAGTCAGGTATTTCGAGCAATCCCTCGGTCACGGCCCAGGCGATCGTGCGCTCGAGGTCGGGACACGAGTCCGGGCGGCCCGGCCCGTGACCGCTCGCACTGAGTTCGGCGAAAACCGGGCAGCGCTCGGCCGGGTCGCCGGTCCACTGCACCGAGGTCTGGTGCGTACTGCTCTTGCGCACCAGCACCTGGCTGTGGCATGCCTGACACCGCAGCGGGGTCAGGCCGTCGTCCAGATACCGCTGTTTGTCGGCCACCGTCTGGGCGCGCACTTCGGCTCGCCGAGCGGGCTGGTCGGCGAAATCGGGTGCCTTCGCCCAGGTGGCCGCCATCAGACGCTCGCCTCGGCTTCCTCGGACTCGCGCTTGCGCCGCAGGTTCTCGGCGACCTCGGCCTCCCATGCCTCGTTCGCCTTGGTGGTGTCCACCTCGAACTCGAACCGCTGGGTCATCTTCTCGGTGACGTCGGCCAGGTCGACGTAGAACTGGTCGTACCAGCGACGCAGCTGGTAGACCGGCCCGTCCTCCTCGCACAGCAGCGGGTTCTCGACCTTGGACTTGTGCTTCCAGATCTCGACGTCCTGCAGGAAGCCGACGCTGATGCCCTCGGTCATCTTCTCCGCCAGCTTGGTCGCCATCTCGCCCTCGACGCCCTTCGGCTTCTCCAGCGTGATGCCCCACTGCAGGACGAAGGAGTCCTGCGTGACCGGGTAGTGGCAGTTGATCAGGACGCTCTTGACCTCGTAACCGCTGTAGATATTGATCAGCGGGTTGATCATGTACGAGGGTCCGAAATACGAGGCTTCGGACTTCAGCAGCGTGTCACCGCCGTACTTGGAGGCCATGCCGATGTCCGGCCTGCCCTTGGTCTCCAGGAACTGGGTGGCGATGTGCCCCTCGAAGACGTTCTTGAAGTACGTCGGGAAGGCGAAATGGATGTAGAAGAAGTGGGCCATGTCGACCACGTTGTCGATGATCTCGCGGCAGTTGGCGCCCTCGATCAGCATCGAGTTCCAGGTCCAGTCGGTCCATCCGCTGTCGAGTTGTTCGGTGGGGTTGCCGTCCGCGTCGGTGTAAGGACCCTTGATGTGCGGAATCGTGATCTCCGGCGGCGGCTGGCTGCCCTCGTGGTCGTGCCAGACGAACAGCTGGCCGTTGCGCTCCAGCGTGGTCCACTTCCTGGTGCGCGCCAACGGCGGCACCCGGCGCGCGTACGGAATCGCGGTGCACTTGCCGTTGGTCCCCGACCAGCGCCAGTCGTGGAAGGGGCAGGCGATGTCGTCCCCCTTGACCTCGCCCATGCTCAGGTCGCCGCCCATGTGCCTGCAGTAGGCGTCGAGCACCCGCAGTTCACCGTTGCTGTCGGCCCAGACGACGAGCTTGGTGCCGAAGACGTTCACCGCGTGCGGCTTGCCGTCCCGGAACGTCTTGACCAGACCCAGGCAATGCCATCCCCGCGCATAGCGGGTCGGTGTGGTGCCGACATCCAGTTCACGGACCTTCGCACCGCCCGGTGTCGATCGAGCCGCCTCCCGGGGCCCTCCGTGGTTACGCACGCTGCCGCCTCCGTGCCCGTCGCTCGGCGGCGGTGGGGTAACTGCCATCGCGTTTCCTCCTCCATCTGTACTAGAACACGTTACAAAACTGGCGCTCCGGACGCCAGCGATTCCCCTCACTTCCTGCATGAGCGCATGTCCGCGCAGGGGTGGACACCGGTTCTCGACAGAAATAGGAACCTGTTCTAGTCTCAGAGGCAAATGAGATTCCGGACATCAACCGACCAGGCAGGAGCAGGTCCCGAGATGACGCAAGAAGTGACCGAACGGGTCGAAGCGCTGTTGCCGACGTTGCGCGAACGCGCACAGGAGGCCGAGGACCTGCGGCGCATCCCCGACGAAAGCATGAAGGCGTTGCAGGAGACCGGCTTCTTCCGGTTGCTCCAGCCCAAGCAGTGGGGCGGTCATGCCGCCGATCCGGTGGTCTTCTACGACACCGTGCGCAAGATCGCCGGCGCGTGCGGCTCCACCGGCTGGGTGGCGGGCATCGTGGGCGTGCACAACTGGCACCTCGCGCTGTTCGCGCAGCAGGCGCAGGAGGACGTCTGGGGCGAGGACACCGAAGTGCGGATCTCCTCCTCCTACGCGCCCATGGGCGCTGGCACGGTGGTCGACGGCGGCTACCTCGTCAACGGTGCGTGGGCCTGGTCCTCCGGCTGTGACCACGCCACCTGGGCGGTGCTCGGCGGCCCGGTGATCAAGGACGGCAAGCCGGTCGATTTCGGCAGCTTCCTCATCCCGCGCGACGACTACCGCATCGACGACGTGTGGAACGTGGTCGGCCTGCGCGGCACCGGTTCCAACACCGTCGTGGTGAAGGACGTCTTCGTACCGTCACACCGCTTCCTCAGCTTCCGCGCGATGAGCGAACTGAAATCGCCCGGCCTGGAGCAGAACACCGATCCGGTCTACAAGATGCCTTGGGGCACCATCCATCCCACCACCATCTCCACCCCGATCGTCGGCATGGCCTACGGCGCCTACGAAGCGCACGTGGAGCACCAGGGCAAGCGGGTGCGCGCGGCCTATGCGGGCGAGAAGGCCAAGGACGACCCGTTCGCCAAGGTGCGCATCGCGGAGGCCGCCAGCGACATCGACGCCGCGTGGCGACAGCTGTCGGGCAACGTGGCCGACGAATACGCGCTGCTGGTGGCGGGCCAGGAGATTCCGTTCGACCTGCGCGTGCGGGCCCGGCGCGACCAGGTGCGCGCGACCGGCCGCTCGATCGCCGCGATCGACAAGCTGTTCGAGAGCTCCGGCGCCACCGCGCTGGCGAACGGCACACCGCTGCAACGCTTCTGGCGCGACGCGCACGCGGGCCGGGTGCACGCGGCCAACGATCCCGAGCGCGCGTATCTGATGTACGGCACGCACGAGTTCGGCCTGCCGGTCACCGACGGCATGGTGTAGGGGGTAGCAGTGACATCGACCGTGGAACTCACCGCCGAATCGACCTCCCGCTACGCGCAGGTGCGGCCGGATCTGCGGCTGCACTACCACGAGGCGGGCGTCGGCAACGGACCGACGATCGTGCTGCTGCACGGCGGCGGACCGGGCGCGTCCTCGTGGTCGAACTTCGCGCGCAACATCCCGGTGCTCGCCGAGCACTTCCACGTGCTCGCGGTGGACCAGCCCGGCTACGGCCGCTCGGACAAGCCCACCGAGCATCCGCAGTACTTCGTGCACAGCGCCGCGGCGCTGAAGGACCTGCTCGACCACCTGGAGATCACTTCGCGGGTGCACCTGCTGGGCAACTCGCTCGGCGGCGGCGCGGCGGTCCGGTTCGCGCTGGACTACCCGGATCGGGCCGGAAAGCTGGTGCTGATGGGACCGGGCGGGCTGAGCACCAACCTGTTCGCCCCGGACCCGACCGAGGGCGTCAAGCTGCTCGCCAAGTTCAACTACGAGCCGACCAGGGAGAACCTGGAGGCGTTCCTGCGCATCATGGTCTTCGACCAGTCGCTGGTCACCGACGAACTGATCGACGAGCGGTTCGCCTCGGCGAGCACGCCGGAGGCGCTCGCCGCGACCCGGGCGATGGGCAAGTCGTTCGCGAGCGCGGACTTCGAGAAGGGCATGCTCTGGCGCGACGCCTACAAGCTGCGTCAGCCGGTGCTGTTGATCTGGGGTCGCGAGGACCGGGTCAACCCGCTGGACGGCGCGCTGGTGGCGACCAAGCTGATCCCGCGCGCGCAGTTGCACGTCTTCGGCGGGTGTGGACACTGGGCACAGTTGGAGAAGTTCCACGAGTTCAACCGCCTGGCCATCGATTTCCTCGCGGGCGTCAAGGAGAAGTGATGGGAATCCGTTCACTGGCATATCTGCGAATCGAGGCGACCGATATGGCCGCCTGGCGGGAGTACGGCCTGAAAGTCCTCGGCATGGTCGAGGGCAAGGGCGCCGATCCCGAGGCGCTGTACTTGCGCATGGACGAGTTCCCGGCCCGGCTGGTGATCGTCCCCGGCGAGAAGGACCGGCTGCAGATCTCGGGCTGGGAAACCGCCAACGCCGAAGAGCTGCAGGACATCCGCAACCGGTTGGACGCGGCGGGCGTCCCCTTCAAGGAGGGCACCGCCGCCGAACTGGCCGATCGCCGGGTGTACGAGCTGATCCGGTTCGACGACCCCTCCGGCAACACGCTGGAGGCGTTCCACGGCGTGGCACTGGAGCATCGCCGGGTGGTCAGCCCCTACGGGCACCGGTTCGTCACCGAGGAGCAGGGGCTCGGGCACGTGGTGCTCAGCACCAAGGACGACAAGGCGGCGCTGGAGTTCTACCGCGACGTGCTCGGCTTCCGGCTGCGCGACTCGATGCGGCTGCCACCGCAGATGGTCGGCCGCCCGGCCGACGGCGAGCCGGCCTGGCTGCGCTTCTTCGGCTGCAACCCGCGCCACCACTCGCTGGCGTTCCTGCCCATGCCGACGCCGAGCGGCATCGTGCACCTGATGATCGAGGTGGAGAACGCCGACGACGTCGGGCTCTGCCTGGACCGCGCGCTGCGTAAGAAGGTCAAGATGTCGGCTACGCTCGGACGGCACGTCAACGACAAGATGCTCTCCTTCTACATGAAGACGCCGGGCGGTTTCGACGTCGAATTCGGTTGCGAGGGCCTGGAAGTGGACGACCAGGACTGGATCGCGCGGGAATCCACCGCCGTGAGCCTGTGGGGCCACGACTTCACCGTCGGACAGCGGCAGCAGTGACCGAGAGGGCGAGCGAAACGATGACCGCGGACGGATCCGAGATCGATCCACGGCAGTTCCGGAATGTGCTGGGACAGTTCTGCACCGGCATCACCGTGATCACCACCTTCGACGGCGAGCAGGCCCCGATCGGCTTCGCCTGCCAATCGTTCGCCGCCCTCTCCCTCGAACCGCCGCTGGTGCTGTTCTGTCCCACCAAGGCGTCCCGGTCCTGGGCGGCGATCGAGAAATCCGGGCGCTTCTGCGTGAACGTGCTCGCCGAACAGCAGCGCGAACTGTGCGCCCGCTTCGGCTCCCGCGAACCCGACAAGTTCGCCGGCGCGGCGTGGCACACCTCCGACCTGGAACTACCGGTCCTGGACGACGCCCTGGCCACCATCCAGTGCAAGGTCGACAGCGTCATCGACGGCGGCGACCACTACATCGTGATCGGCCGCGTCCAAGCCCTCTCCGAGAGCACGGCCACCGGCCGCCCCCTGCTGTTCTACCGCGGCCAATACACCGCCATCGAACCGGAGAAGACCACCCCGGCCCCCTGGCGCGCGGACTTGGAGCACTTCCTCACCACGACGACGCTCGATACCTGGTTGTAGCGACCCGAAAGAAACGAACGTCTGTAGCTCGTCGCGCTACATGGGGCTACAACCGTGTGATGAAGGTGATCACCCAGCGCGAGTTCCGCAACAACTCAGCGGCGGCTACTCGCGCCGCACGATACGAGCAACTCGGCGCCGCCATAGTGGATTTCGATCCGTTGCCTTTCGACGCGGAGGCCGCGACACGCTACGGCACCCTGGTAGCACTTACCCTGGCAGCGAAACGCGACCCGCGGCCCCGCGCCGGATGGATCTGCTCATAGCGGCGATCGCGTCGGTACGTGGACTACCGCTGTACACCCGCCACAGCGCGGATTTCCGCGGGCTGGAAAGCATGCTCCAGATCGTCGCGGTCTAGCGCATCAAGCGCTCGATCGGCCGTGTGGCCGACCGAGCGGGTGGCGCTGTCGCCCTCGCAGGTCAGTACTTGTAGAACCCCTCGCCGGTGGCGATGCCGAGCTTGCCCTTATCGATGTAGTTCTCCTTCAACCACCGGGCCAGCCGTTGGGAGTCCTCGTCCTCGTTGTTGACCAAGATGTTGTACGGCGTGGTCAGACCGATGATGTCGAGGATGCGGAACGGCCCGGCCGGTGCGCCGGTGCCGATCTGCCAGGTCTTGTCCACCGCTTCGGGATCGGCGTAGCCGCCCGCCGCCAGGCTCATGCCCGCGTTGAGCAACGGCACCAGTAGCGAGTTCAGGACGTAACCGGCCTTCTCCTTGTGGATTTCGATCGGCACCATGCCGATATTCGAGGCGAAGTCGACTACCGCTCGGTACACCGCCGGGTCGGTGTCGGCTGTACCCATGATCTCGGCGGTGTTGAAGTGCCACACCTGATTCGCGAAGTGCAGCGCTAGGAACCGGTCCGGGCGGCCGGTGAAGTCCTTCATGGCGCTGGGCAGCAGGGTGGAGGAGTTGGTGGCGAAGATGGTGCGCTCCGGAGCGACCCGGCCGAGCTCCTGATATGTCTGCTGCTTGATGCTCAGCACCTCGGGAATGGCCTCGATGACCAGGTCCGCGTCCTGCACCGCCCGAACCAGATCAGAACTCAGCGCGATGCCCGCCGCCGTCTGCTCGGCCTTGCCCTCCCCGCCGCCGGCTACCTGCTCCCGGTAGACCGCCGCGAGCTTGTCGAGTCGCTCCCTGGCCGCGGCCAGCGCCTTGTCGTCGATGTCGTAGGCCGTCACCTCGAAACCGCGGAAGGCGGTCTGGAATGCGATCTGCGACCCGAGCACTCCGGTGCCGAGCACGGTCACCTTGCGAATATCGATGGTCATTCGCCGATCCTCTCGACTGTAGGGCCCGGTCACCGGCCGGGATGCCTGCGCATGCACGGCGGCAGAGACACTACGCCGCCGATCGCTCGACGATCACCCCCGCCACGGACGCGTCCAGGTTCCGCGCCGATTTCGAGGCCGCCGCGCGTTCACGAACGGCCGTACAGTTCGTCCAACCCCACCAACTCGACTTCGCCGTCGCGCTCGGCGCGTCGGAGGTCTTCGCTGAACCCCGCGCCGGAGAAGCAGAGCAGGCGCGTGCCGGTGACATCGAATTTTCCGCTCGCGGTGATCAGCAGGCGGATGCGCCGCAGCCGGTCCAAGTGACCGAGGCCCATCACCTCGTTCCACTTCGCCTCTCCGATCCCGAGCAGCGGTGGGCGACCGTCCTCGGCGTAACCGATCGCGACGACGTCGACCTCGTGGGTCGTGCGGTTCGCCGAATCATTGACCGTGCCGGACGAAACCCGCACCGGAAGGTCGCCGAGCCGATTCCGTCCGGTGGTTTCCTGGGCGAAAAGCATGGCCCATTCTCGGCAGATCCGCTCGAAGTGCGGACCGACCACGTTGCTGACGAACCGGTGTGACGCCCGTTGCCAGATGCGATGGGTGTCTGCGGCCAAAGTCAACTGAGGCCAGAACGGCCGCATGATCGCGTGGTAGAAGCTCATCAGCGGTTCGGCGATCCGGAAATCGCTGCGGTTGGCACGGAACGCGTCGGCCTCCCGGGTGATGAAACCGGCGTCCTCGAGCACGGTCAAGGGGTGCGCCAGCGTGTTGACCGGGCGGCCGACGTGGCCGGCTATGCCACCCCGGCCGGTGTTGCCGTTGGCGATGGCATTGAGCACGGAGTGATAGAGCGCGCCGTCCCGGAGATCGGGCTCTTCCGCGAGCAGGTACCGTGCCTCCAGGAACATCGGGCTTCCGGGGGACAGAATCGCTCGAACCACCCAGTCGTCGAAGTCCGCGAGATCCGCGGGGGCGTCGTAGCGGATCATCTCGGTCCGATACGCCGGCGTTCCGCCTACCACCGAGTGCACGAGCAGAGCCAGCCGGGCATCGGTGATCCCCCAGAACTCCGCCGCTCGGCGGTAATTCAAGGTGGCGATCGGCAATTCGAGCGACGCGCGGCCGCGCAGCGGGGCGTTTCCCGAGAGTAGGCCGCCCATGAATGACAGCGCGGAACCACACAGCAGCAACCGGGTGCGGGAAGCGGTGCGCTCGGTGCGCCTCGGCGCGTACGCCCCCTGGATGATCGAGGGCAGTGCAGGGTTCGCCCTGGCCAGATAGGGAAACTCATCGATAACCACGGGCGTGTTCCGCTCGACGCCCATGCGAAGGAGCACATCGATCACCTGTCCCCAGTTCGCCGGGGTGAAGGGAGCGACCAGGTCCAGGTGATGGCTGAGCGCCTCGCCGAGCGCGGCGAGCGATTCCGCGTCGGTGGCCTCCTGCGCGGAGAAATAGAAGCCGTCCGCGACCTCGCACACCGCCTCGAGCAGGAAACTCTTGCCTTGCCTGCGGCGACCGGAAACCACGCCGAGCGACGCGCCCGGCGCGGGGTCGTTGACGAACCGGGTCAGCGCGTCCCATTCCCGGTCGCGATCGAATATGTCGGACGGCTTCCGCACCTGATCCCCTAAGAGAAGTAAAGTTATGATAAGTGTACTACTCTCGCTCCGGTGGACGTCGGCGTCACTAAAGGGCCACACACCACACCGCGCTAAAGCGCTCACTTGGTGAGTAGTTTTAGCTGGAAGATGGTGTGAGACCACCAACGCGGCACGGGAGACCACCATGGACCAGCTCGAAGGCACCGAAGTGCTCGCACTGAACGACGTCGCACAGTGGGAGAGCTGGCTCGCCGCCAACCACGACCGGGCTGCCGCCGTATGGCTGAAGATCGCCAAGAAGCGTGCGGCGGGGACGACGATCAGCATCGCCGAGGCGCTCGACGGGGCGTTGTGCTTCGGGTGGATCGACAGCCATCGGCGCGGCCTCGACGCGGATCACTACCTGCAGCGGTACTCCCCGCGCCGGTCGAAGAGCCCGTGGTCGCAGGTCAACGTGGCCAAAGCCGAAGCGCTGATCGCCGAGGGCCGGATGCGCGCACCCGGCTTCGCGGCCATCGCCGCCGCGCGGTCGGACGGCCGCTGGTCAGCCGCGTACGAACGTCAGCGCACGGCCGTCTGCCCGGCCGACCTGCGTGACGCGCTCAGCCTGAATCCTCGCGCCCAGAGCAGGTTCGAGCAGCTCGACCGCACCGCGCAGTACGCGTACTTCCTGCGGCTGATGAAGACTCGGACTCCGGCGGGGCGCGCCGATCAACTGCGGCGGGTGGTCGCCGAGCTGGCGGTGTAGCGGCCGGTCCCCGGGCGCACTCGCGATCCGGTCGTGGCACGAACGGCACCGTCAGTCGCGCGTCACTACGCGATCGAGCAAGGCGATCTGATCGGGTCGGCCCGGCCGGATGATTTCGGGTGGCATTACTGGACCCGGCAGGTCGAGGTGCGCACACCCGCCACCGAGAACAATCAGGGTCGAGCTGGACGTCCGGGCGCGACGGAGTTTCTCCATGCCCTCCTGCCTGTGGCGTGCGAGGCGTCGCTGACCGGGTACAGACGGTGGAAGCGAGGAACAATGATCACAGCCGAGACGATCGGCCGGATCCGCCGGATGCGGGGTGACGGGATTCCTGTCGTATCGATGTACGCGCACGTTCCGGTCGATCCCGGCGAGCGCTCCGGCCTCCTGAGCCGAGTGAACAGCATGGCCGACGAGGTCAACCCGGTGGTGAAGGACCGGTCGTCGGACCACGCGGCCAGACTGTCGGTCCGCGACGACCTCGAGCGCATGCGCGAGACGGTGCGGTCCGGCAACTGGCAGCCCGGCGCGGTCGCGATGTTCGCCTGCGGCGGCAAGGACCTGTTCGAGGCGGTGCAGCTGCCGCGCGCCGTCCGGGACCGGGTCGTGGTGGACGCCGTCGCATGGACGCGGCCGATGCTGGCCGTCCTGGAGGAGTACGCGCGCTGCTGCGTCGCGGTGGTCGACCGGGCGTCCGCGGCGGTGTGGGAGCTGTTCGCCGACGAGATCGAGGAAGCGCGCCAGATCCGGGATCCCGCGCTGCGCGATCCGAACTACGCGGCGAACCGCCTCGAGAACAAGGTGCACCACAAGGTCGAGGAACTGGTCAAGAAGCACTATCGCCACACCGCGACGGAGCTGGCCGAATTGTTCGGCGCCGACGACTACGACCTGCTCGCGGTCGGCGGACATCGCGACGAGATACCGCACTTCCTCGACACGCTGCCGCGCGAACTCCGCGAGCGCGTCGCGGGCACCTTCACGATCGACACCGGCGCGGCGACGCTGGGTGAGGTGAAACAGAACGCCGTCGAGCTGGTCACGCGCTACGAGCGGGACATCGATGCCCGCCGGGTCGGCGATGTGCTGGAGCGGATCGCCACCGGCGCACCGGCCACCCTGGACGTCGCGAACTGCCTGCGCGCCTGCGGCGTGAAGGCGGTGGACACCCTGCTGCTCCAGGACGGCGCGCTGGTGCACGGCGTGGTGTGCGACAGCTGCGGTTGGCTCGGCCTCTCCGGCGGCGAATGCCCGGTCTCCGGCGATCGGACCCGGCCGACCGAGGACATCCTCGACGAACTCGCTCAGGAAGTCATCGACCAGAGCGGCTCCGTCCGCCACGTCAAGGCCGACACCGACCTCAAAGAACACCTGGCCGCCGCGCTCCTGCGCTTCCCACTCCCCCCACTGCCGTAGGCGCGACGTTGTCCACAGGTGTCCACAACTGCACCTGTGAGTCCGGAATCCGCTCCTCGGCCCACAACACAATCCGAACGAGCAGGCAAGTCCTACACGATCAGTCCAATCATGCGAAGGGCCGCGAACGGTCGAATCCGCTCGCGGCCTTGGCATCGGGGGTCAGGCGGTGACGGTCGCCTTCTCTCGTTGCAGTTCCAGGGCGATGTCGATGAGCTGGTCCTCCTGGCCGCCGACGAGTTTGCGCTTGCCCGCGCGCACGAGCATCTCGGCGGCCGAGACGCCGTAGCGCTCGGCTTGCCGTTCGGCGTGCTTGAGGAAGCTGGAGTAGACGCCCGCGTAGCCCATCATCAGCGCTTGGCGGTCGAGCAGGCATTCCTGTGGCATGGCGGGGCGGACGACGTCTTCGGCCGCGTCGGCGATGGCGAAGAAATCGATGCCGGTCGTGACACCCAGCTTGTCGCACACACCGACCAGCGCTTCGACGGGCGTGTTGCCCGCGCCCGCGCCGAAACGCCGTGCGCTGCCGTCGATCTGGGTGGCACCGGCGCGGATGGCGTAGATCGAGTTGGCGACGGCCAAGTCGAGGTTCTCGTGGCCGTGGAAGCCGACCTGGGCGTCGTCACCGAGTTCGGCGACCAGCGCCGCGACCCGGTCGGAAACCTGCTCCAGCACCAGCGCTCCGGCGGAGTCCACGATGTAGACGCACTGACAGCCCGCATCGGCCATGATGCGCGCCTGCTCGGCCAGCACCTCCGGCGGCTGGGTATGCGACATCATCAGGAACCCGACCGTCTCCAGCCCGAGTTCACGCGCCAGGCCGAAGTGCTGGATCGACACGTCGGCCTCGGTGCAGTGGGTGGCGATACGGCAGATGGACGCGCCGTTGTCTTGCGAGATCTTGATGTCCTCCTTCACACCGACGCCGGGCAGCATCAGCACGGCGATCTTCGCCCGCTTCGCCGTCTCGGCCGCGATGGTGACCAGTTCCTGCTCCGGCGTCTTGGAGAAGCCGTAGTTGAACGAGGAGCCGCCGAGGCCGTCGCCGTGGGTCACCTCGATCACCGGGACGCCCGCGCCGTCCAGCGCGGCCACGATGTCACGGACCTCGGTAGCGGTGAACTGGTGGCGCTTGTGATGGGATCCGTCGCGCAGCGACGTGTCGGTGACGCGGATGTCGAGTTCTGCTGAGTAGGCCATTCGAATAGCTCCTTACACCCGGGCCGTGACGATTTGTTCGGCGATGACCTCGCCCACCTGCGTCGCGGCGGCGGTCATGATGTCGAGGTTGCCCGCGTACGGGGGCAGGAAGTCACCGGCGCCCTCCACCTCGACGAACACCGACACCTTGGCCAAACCGCCGGACACCACCGACGGTTCGTCGAACTGCGGCTCGTTCAGCAGCCGGTAGCCGGGCACGTACTGCTGGATGTCGGCGACCATCCGGTGCACGGAGTCGGCGATCGCGTCGGTGTCGGCGTCCTCGGGGATGGCGCAGAAGATGGTGTCGCGCATGATCATCGGCGGCTCGGCCGGATTCAGGATGATGATGGCCTTGCCGCGCTGCGCTCCGCCGATGGTCTCGACGCCGCGGCTGGTGGTCTTGGTGAACTCATCGATGTTCGCCCGGGTGCCGGGGCCCGCGGAGACCGACGACACCGACGCGACGATCTCCGCGTACGGCACCGGGACCACGCGCGACACCGCGGCGACGATCGGGATCGTCGCCTGGCCGCCGCAGGTGATCATGTTGACGTTCGGCGCGTCCAGATTCGCGCCCAGGTTCACCGGCGGCACGACGGCGGGGCCGACGGCGGCTGGGGTGAGGTCGACTGCGCGGATACCCGCTTCGGCGTAGCGGGGGGCGGCGGCGCGATGCACATACGCCGAGGTGGCCTCGAAGATCAGGTCGGGCAGTTCGGATTGCCCGAGCAGCCAGTCCACGCCCTCGTGCGAGGTTTCCAGCCCGAGCCCGCGCGCCCGCTTCAGGCCCTCGCTGTCCGGGTCGATCCCGATCATCCAGCGCGGCTGGATCTTCTCCGAGCGCAGCAGTTTGTAGAGCAGGTCGGTGCTGATGTTGCCGGACCCGACGATCGCGGCGGTGACGGTCCCGTTGGACACGACAGCCTCCCTAGGTGAATTGCAGACGGACAGAACCGAGTCCGGCGAACTCGGCGTGGAACGCGTCGCCCGGACGGGCGTCGATGGCGCGGGTGCACGAGCCGGGCAGCACGATGTCACCGGCCTTCAACCGGACGCCGAAGCTCGCGACCTTGCGCGCGAGCCAGGCCACCGCGATCACCGGATCGCCCAGCACGGCGTCGCTGCGGCCTTCGGCGACCACTTCGCCGTTGCGGGTGAGCACCGCGTCGATGGCCTTGACGTCGATGTCCTTCGGCGCGACCCGTTCGGCGCCGAGCACGAAACCGGCGGAGGACGCGTTGTCGGAGATGGTGTCGGCCAGGCCGATGTTCCAGTCCTTGATCCGCGAGTCGATCAGTTCGATCGCGGGCGCGAAGGCGACCGTGGCGTCGAGCACGTCCGCTTCGGTGCACTCCGCGCCGGGCAGGTCGGCGCCGAGCACGAACCCGACCTCCACCTCGACGCGGGGGAACAGGTAGCGGCCCGCCTCCACCGGAACGTCCTCGTGGACTTCCATCTCCGCGAGCAGGTGCCCGTAGTCCGGCTCGTCCACGCCCATCATCTGCTGCATGGCCTTCGAGGACAGACCCACCTTGTGCCCGACCACGCGCGCGCCCGCGTCGAGCCTGCGCCGGATATTGATCAGCTGGATCTCGTAGGCGTCGACCACGTCGATATCGGGGTGGCGGGTGATCAGCGGATCGATCGCCACCCGTTCGCGCTCCGCGCGCTCGAGTTCGTCGGCCAGTTCGGTTCGTACCGCGTCGGACAGCACGCTAGTTTCCTTCCACAGTTGCGTTTTCCAGTGCCGAGACCTGTTCGCCCGCGGCGGACCGGCCTGCCCTGCGGCCGGAGAAGATGCAATCCGACAGCGACAGCCCGCTGACGTAGGACTCGGAGCAGACGCCGAGCGCGGTGCGCCCGGCCGCGAAGAGCCCGGGGATGTCCTCGCCCTCGGCGGTTTTGACCGCGCCGGTGTGCTCGTCCACGACGACGCCGCCGAGGGTGAGCATGGGGCAGGGGTTGGTCAGGCTCGGTTTGATGCCCACATCCAACAGCCAGAACGGGCCGGTGCGCACCGGTTCGGTGAACTCGGCGGGCTTGCCGACCGGATCGGGGGCTCCGGTCGCGATCGCGGTGTTGTGCGCGTCGACCGTCGCGCGCAGCCCGGCGGGGTCGATGCCCGCCTTCGTCGCGGCTTCCTCCAGGGTGGCGCCGCGGATCGCGGTGCGCCGCATGGTCTCGAACTGTCCCCGCTGGAACCACGCGCCCTGCTTGCCGATCTGCCCGATCGCGATGCGCATGAGCGGGTCGTCGGCCAGCAGCCAACCCTTGCCGCCGTGCTCGGTGATCAGCGCGTTGCCCACCGCGGCGCCGTAGCGCGTCTCGTCGATCACCCGGCGACCGGCGGCGTCCACCAGCAGCGCGCCGGTGAAAGCGCTGGGTGGCAGCAGGAACCGCCACGCGGAGACGTTGTCCATGCGGTCCACGGCCGCGCCGACCTGCTGGGCCATCAGGATGCCGCTGCCGTCGTCGGCGGTGGTGCCCAGCGCGAGTCCACCGTGGAAGGCGGGCGCGTACTGCCGCACCATGTCGCGATTGGCGATGAACCCGCCCGCGCTGAGTACCACCCCGCGCCGCGCGAGGACGCGAATCGTGCTGCCGTATCGGCGTTCCAGCCGGTCCAGCCGCTGTTCCAGCGCGCGCCGCAGCGGGGGGTAGTAGATGCCCGGCTTGGCCGCGACCTTCGCCATGCGGGTGTAGCGGTCCCGGACCCGGCCCGGGGCGTCGCGCAGGGTGTGGCACTCGACGCCGATCACCGCGCCGGTGCCGTCGGTGATCAAGCGAGTCACCCGGGTGAGAGTTTCCACCCGCACTCCGGCCCGGGAGGCCGCGGCGGCCAGCGGGCCGGTGAGCTTCTTGCCCGACGTGCCCCTGCCCTTCACCCGATGCCCACGCTGCGCGGCCGGGATGTCGCGGAACGCGCCGGAGATTTCGCTGCCGGAGTAGTACAGGTAGTAGCGGTCGTTGGGGTAGGAAGTCTTGTACGGGCACAGCGAAGCTTCGAACGGGACGCCGTGCGCCTTCAGCCACTCGATCAGCTGCGGGCTCTCGTCGACGAACTTGCGCAGCGTCTCGGGGGTGACCGCGTTGCCGACCTCGCGCTCGAGATAGGCGTACATCGCCTCCGGGGTGTCTTCGACCCCCGCCTCCCGCTGCACCGAGGTGCCACCACCCGCGTAGATGATGCCGCCGGACAGCGCCGAGGTGCCGCCTCCGGCGAAGCGTTCCAGCACGAGCACCTGCGCGCCCGCCGCGGTCGCTTCCAGCGCGGCGGCCGCGCCCGCGGCGCCGTATCCGACCACGACAACGTCGGTGGTCAGGTCCCATTCGAGGCCCATGTTCTTAACTCCGGTCCGAAACTGAAACAAGTTTCCTCGACAAACGGAAGGTCGAGCAAGTCTTCTGCCACACAACATAGACCAATGGCGCGTCCATTCTATAACGTGTTCTACATGACTGATCGGGAATACGACGTGGTGGTGGTCGGCAGCGGCGCCGCCGGCATGACCGCCGCCCTCACCGCGGCCCAGCACGGGCTGAGCGTGGTGGTCATCGAAAAGGCCGCGCACTACGGCGGGTCGACCGCGCGCTCCGGCGGCGGCGTGTGGATCCCGGGCAACAAGGCGCTGCGCGCGTCCGGTCGGCCCGACGACCGCGAGGACGCGCGGACCTACCTGCACAGCATCATCGGCGACGTCGTGCCCAAGGAACGGATCGACACCTACATCGATCGCGGCGCCGAAGCCTTCGACTTCGTGCTCGACCACACGCCATTGAAGATGCGCTGGGTGCCGGGCTACTCCGACTACTACCCCGAGGCGCCGGGCGGACGCGCCGCGGGACGTTCGTGCGAACCCAAGCCGTTCAACGCCAAGATCCTCGGCGCGGAACGGTTCAACCTGGAGCCCGCCTACAGCAAGGCTCCGCTGAACGTCGTGGTCACCCAAGCCGATTTCAAGCAGCTCAATCTCATCCGTCGTCACCCGCGCGGCATGCTGCGCGCCATGCGGGTCGGCGCGCGGACCACCTGGGCCCGGCTCACCGGCAAACATCTGCTCGGCATGGGGCAGGCGCTGGCCGCCGCGCTGCGCAAGGGCCTGCTGGACGCGGACGTGCCGCTGCTGCTGAACACTCCGCTGACCAAGCTGATCGTGGAGGACGATCGCGTGGCGGGCGTCGAGGCCGAACACGAGGGCGAGACCGTGCGCTTCACCGCCCGCCACGGCGTGGTGCTGGCCAGCGGCGGGTTCGAGCACAACGCCGAGATGCGGCACGCCTACCAGCGCGAACCCATCACCACCGAATGGACCACCGGCGCTGCGGCCAACACCGGCGACGGCATCCGCGCCGGTCTCGAACTCGGCGCGGACATCGACATCATGGCCGACGCGTGGTGGGGGCCGACGATCTTCAAGGGCGGCAAGCCCTGGTTCTGCCTGGCCGAGCGCAATCTGCCCGGCTGCATCATCGTGAACGCCGACGGTGAGCGTTTCGGGAATGAGTCCGCTCCTTACGTCGAGGCCGTGCACACGATGTACGGCGGCGAGTACGGCCAGGGCGAAGGTCCCGGCGAGAACGTGCCCGCGTGGCTGGTGTTCGACCAGCGCTACCGCAACCGCTACATCTTCGCCGGGTTGCAGCCCGGCCAGCGGTTTCCGTCCCGCTGGATGGAAAACGACCACATCGTGCAGGCGCCGACCCTGGCCGAGCTGGCCGCGAAGATCGGCGTGCCGGAGCAGAAGCTGACCGCCACCGTCGAGCGGTTCAACGGCTTCGCGGCCAGCGGTGTGGACGAGGACTTCCACCGCGGCGACAGCGCCTATGACAAGTACTACGGCGATCCGACCGTCAAGCCGAACCCGTGCCTGGCGGCGCTGGTACAGGGCCCGTTCTACGCGGCCGAGATCGTGCCCGGCGACCTCGGCACGAAGGGCGGACTGGTCACCGACACGGCCGGGCGGGTGCTGCGCGAGGACCGGACGGTGATCGAGGGCCTGTACGCCTCCGGCAACGTCAGCGCGCCGGTGATGGGCCACACCTACGCGGGACCCGGCGCCACCATCGGCCCCGCGATCACCTTCGGCTACCTCGCGGTGCTGGACATCGCCAAGCGCAAGAAGGAGCAGCCCGCCGCGGCGACGGCGGGCGCCTGACGACGAGAGCGCGGTGCGGGTCGCGCCGGACCCGCACCGTGATCGCGCACTGATCCCGCCGACCGGACGACGCACTGGCTCGCCGCTGCCGGGCCGCGCAGGATCGTCAGCAGGGCGCCATCGATTCCCGGCGCGGTCTCGCTCGCGGCGCGCGGGCGGATCGATCCACAATCATGCACAAGGAGAACTGATGCCCATCGACCCGAAGATCGCGCTCGGCGCGCAACTGCCGAGCCGAGAGTTCGCCTGGACCCCCTCGGACGTGCAGCTCTACCAGCTGGGCCTGGGCGCGGGTACACGCTGGACCGACCCGGCCGAGCTGCGCTATCTCGACGATCGGGAACCCCAGGTGCTGCCCACCTTCGCCACCGTGGCGGCAACCGTGCACGAGACCGAGCCGCCGCGGGTCAGTTTCCCCGGGATCGAGATCGACCTGGCGAAGGTGGTGCACGGTCATCAGGAGGTCGAGGTGCACCGGCCGATTCCAGCCGCGGGCAAGGCGACCAAAGTCAGCCGGATCGCCGAGGTGTGGGACAAAGGCTCGGCGGCGGTCATCGTGCAGGAGCACACGGTCACCGGCTCCGACGGAGCCCCGCTGTGGACCGAGCGCTCGTCCATCTTCGCCAAGGGCGAGGGCGGCTTCGGCGGTGAGCGCGGGCCCAGCAACAAGTCCGAACTGCCCGGCCGTGACCCGGATTTCGACGTCACCACGCCCACGCTGCCGCAGCAGGCGCTGATCTACCGGATGTCCGGCGATCGCAACCCACTGCACTCCGATCCGGAATTCGCTCGCGCCGCCGGGTTTCCCGCGCCCATCCTGCACGGGTTGTGCAGCTACGGCATCGTCTGCAAGACCGCGACCGACACCGTGCTCGACTCCGACGCGAGCCGCGTCACCGGGTTTCGCGCCCGATTCGCCGGCGTGCTCTACCCGGGTGAGACGATCCGCACCCGGATCTGGCGGCAAGGCGACGAATTGACCATCTCCGCGACCGTGGTCGAACGCGAGGAGGCACCGGTCCTCAGCGATGTCACCCTGCGCTTCCGGCCCGCCTGACGCGGAGTTCCACGGAACGTCCGAACCCGATCACGCCGGGCTACGGCCCGGCGCAAGATCGAGGTCAGCTCGACGTCCCCAGGTCTGGGTACACCAGACTTCGTCCGCGGATCGGAACTCATGAAAGGGTCCGGAGAGCGGCGCAAGAGACGCCGGTCATGAAAGGACGCCACCTTGCTGATCGACTTCCTGCTGGGCCTTCTGCACAATCTGCTGACAACCGGTAAGCCGTTCCTGGGTTCCTGACTTCGCGATCCGCGGTCCGTTGTGCCGGAAATCATCACTCCGGCCGCAGGTTCCTGAGTGGACCCGTTGCGGAGATAGCGGATCGGTTGGCCTCCTGACCTGCTGGCGCGGTCAGATTCCGCCCGACACCGGAAGTTCCCGGTCGCCGCGTCCGCGGCGGGCGGCGACGCCCTGGATCACCAGCGCGTACAGCACCACGACCAGAATCGGCGCGGCCAGCGGGGCCCAGGCCAGGCGCACCGGGACCAGGGCCGCGCAGACGGCGACCGCGGTGAAGCCGACGGCGCCGGTCACCGAGGGGATCGTCGTCGGCACCACGCCGTGCGGTGCGGTCACCGTCGCGGCGTTGAGCATATAGGTGGTGGCCACCAATCCCGTCGCGGCGGAGGCGAGCACCCCGGCGTCGGCGATCGCCAGCACGCCGAGCGCGAGCAGCACGGCGCAGACCGCGAGCGGACGGAACCACCAGCCGAGCGCCACCAGCAGCAGCGCGGGCAGACCGACCCACGGCTCCAGCAGCGCCACCGACGCCACCAGCAGCACCCCGGAGAGAACGGCGAGGAATCTGGTCATCGGCGCACCCGTACCGTCCTGCGGTGCTCGGGGAGCACCCGCATGATCTGATCCAGACGCGCGTCTTCCGGCCACGCCACGATGTCGACGCCGACCGTGCCCATGTCCCGGTACATCGCCGCGCGCTCGAGCTGCCACATCTTGGCCAGGGTCGGGTCGAGGTCCGCGTGGAAGGGCGTGCCGCGCAGGACGTCCACCACGACCACGACGTGCCCGCGCTTGCGCAGATCGATCAGCGCGAGCGCGAACTGGGTGTCCAGCAGCGTGGAGAACGCCACCACGATCGCGCCGAGCGGCACCGCCGCGTGCGGCGCGAGGGTGCCGGTGGTCGGAATGTGCTCGTCGCCGACGTCGAGCACGGTGTCGACGATGCGGTAGAACTGGCGGCGTCCGATGTCCGGCCGCAGCCAGCGCGGCGCCTGGCCGAGGCAGACCACCGCGGTGCGGTCGCCCGCCTGCAAGGTCGACTGCACCACCTGCGCCGCGCCGCGCACCGACAGCTCCAGCGAGTCGGTGGCCGGTCCCGGCGCCTGCTGGGAGGTGTCCACCAGCACCACGACGTCCGCGGAGCGGTTGGTCAGCCGCTCGGTGACGTACAGCCGCCCGCGCCGCGCGCTCACCGGCCAGTTCACGATGCGCAACTGGTCGCCGGGCGCGTAGGCGCGGATGTCGGCGTACTCGACGCCCGGACCGTGCCTGCGGGTCAAGTGGGTGCCGAGCCGCTCGGGAAGTTCGGTGCGCGGCAGGCGCATGCGCTGCGGATCGGTGATCGGGTACACGAACAGCTGGCCCGCGGGCAGCACCGCGGTGGCGACCGCGAGCCCGGCCGGGCTCAGCGCCGAGACCCGCACCGACACGGGATAGCGCCCCCACCGGCCCGCCGAGAGCGCGAGCCGCAGCCCGGCGGGCGCCACGCCGGAATCGCTGGCCTCCTCGACCTGGATGCCCATCCCCGTCGAACGCTCCGGTTTCAGGCGCAGCAGCGCGTGCCCCTTCTCCACGAAAGCGGCCACGGTGAGCACCACTTCCTCGGTCTCGAAACAGCGCAGCGTGCCGCCGCCGTCGACCTGGATCCTGGTCGAGGACTGCTGCCACGGCGCGGTGGCCAGCACGCCGAGCAGCGGAGCGGCGAACACGACCAGCTGCCACCTGCCGAGGATCACCGCCAGCACCAGAGCCGCCGCGGCGCAGCCCGCGAGCATGAAGACCAGCGGTGCCGGCCGCCACCGCAATTCGGCGTCGACCGCGGAGCTGGCGTCGCGGTGCCTCATGTCACGGTGGCGCGCGGGACCGGCAGACGGCGCAGCAGTTCGGTGATCACGTCCTCGCCCCGGATCCGGCGCACCCACATCTCCGGCCGCAGCGTGATCCGGTGCGCCATGGCGGGCACGGCCAGCGCCTTGACGTCTTCGGGGATCACGTAGTCGCGGCCGAGCAGCAGTGCCCGCGCCCGGGACATCTGCACCAGGTCGAGTTCCGCGCGCGGGCTCGCGCCGACCTCGACCTGAGGATGTCCCCTGGTCGCCGACGCCAGCGCGACGACATAGCTGACCACGTCGGGGTGCACGGTCACGTATTCGACGGATTGCCGCATCTCCAGCAGTCCGTTGGCGTCCACGACCTGGTTGACCTGCGGCTGCTGTGCCCCGCGTTCCAGCCTGCGCCGGATCATCCGCGTCTCGTCCTGCTCGGACAGGTATCCCAGCCGCAGCTGGATGGCGAACCGGTCGAGCTGGGCTTCCGGCAGCGGGTAGGTGCCCTCGTACTCGATCGGGTTGTCGGTAGCCAGCACGACGAACGGCTGCGGCAGCACGAACGTCTCGCCGTCCATGCTGACCTGGCCCTCCGCCATCGCCTCCAGCAGCGCGGCCTGCGTTTTCGGCGGGGTGCGGTTGACCTCGTCGGCCAGCAGCAGGTTGGTGAACACCGGCCCGCGGCGGAAGGTGAACCGGCCGGAGGACATGTCGTAGATCGTCGACCCCAGCAGATCCGCGGGCAGCAGGTCGGGGGTGAACTGCACGCGGTTGAACTGCAACCCGAGCGCGGCCGCGAACGATCGCGCGATGAGCGTCTTGCCGAGGCCGGGTAAGTCCTCGATCAGCACGTGCCCACCGGACAGCACGGCGATCATGATCAACTGCAACTCGTCCTGCTTGCCGACCACGACCCGGGACAGCTCCCGGAGCACGGCCTCGCTGCGCTGGATGGTCACGTCCATCGGCATGGTCATTTGTGTACCCGCACTTGCCTCAACCCATTTCACATTCTCTGCAGGCGGCTCAGGATCTCGTCCAGCGCCGCACGTCCCGGTGCCCTGCTGGTCTGATCTCGAAGGGCCGAATTGGCCGGATCCACCCACCGCCACAGCTCCGGTCCGAACTGGTGGATACCCGCCGTCTCGACCGCTCTGCGGTTCTTCGCCACCCGCTGGCCGGTGGAGAGCTCGAATTCCCTGGCGAGCAGCGGACGCAGGTGCCGGTCCCAATCGGCGCGGGTGCCGTCCGCGCGGTCGGCGAGCATCTGCGCCCTGGCGTGCCAGCGCTGCAGCATCTCCGCGGGGCCGTTCTCCATATCGTCGATCTCGTCGTCCGCGGACTCGGCGCGCTCGAGCAGCGACCAGACCAGCCAGGCCAGCGCCACCGCCACCGGGATCCCGGCGACGACCAGCACCAGCCCGCGGGCGCGCTCGACGGCCGCCAGTTCGATCACCCCGACGACGAGGACGCAGGTGATCACCACCCCCATCCGGTTCACGCCGTGTCCTTTCCGGCCCCACCGGTCATGCGGGCACCTCCCCTTGCAGGTCGGCGAGCACGATGCGCAGCAGTTGCTCGGCCCGCATGCGCTGCCACTCGAGCATGGCGTGCGGGCTGAACCTGGCCTCCTCGAACAGGGCGACCAGCTCGCGGGCGGACGCGTCGTGCAGGGCGCCGCGTTCGAACGCGCGAGCCAGCACCTCCATCGGCGTGTCCGAGATCAGCGGGGCGGCGGCGCGGTCGGAGGCGAGACCGCGCTCCATCGCGACGTAGCAGGCGATGATCGCGGTGCGCGGGTCCTGACCGGGCGCGTTCATCGCGGCCAGACCCATCTCGGCCGCGCGGGCCAGCGAGTCCGCCACGGTGGGCGCCGCCGCGACCGCGGGCGCCGCGGTGGGCGCGGGCTTGCGCCGGGAGGACACCGCGACCACGACCAATCCGCTCATCGCCACCGTCAGCAGGCCCGCGGCCGCGATCGAGGCCAGCACCAGCGCCGTCCCGGTCAGCTCCGCCGACGTGGGGTCGTATTCGGCGGGTGGCTGGGTTCCGGGCTCCGGCGCGGCGCCCGTGGTGGTGGCGGGCGCTGCCGGGCGCGCCGGTTCGCTGGGCTTGCTCCCGCCGATGAAGTAGATAGCCGACGCCGCCGCGATCAGCAACGCGAGCAGCGCCAGCGCGCCGAGCACCGCCAGACCGGCCCGGCCGAGACTCCACTGCGCGCGCTCGTCCTCGCGTTCCGGTTCCGGCATGGCCAGCGGCAACCGGTGCTGGCTGGCGATCACGCCCGCCAGCAGGATCACGATCGACACCGAGAGCAGCACCGGCATGAGCGCGACCGACAAGGCGGACGGGGCATGCCTGCGCGGCGCGGCTTCGGTAATTCCTGGGATGTATCCGTGCAGGGTGATGGCGGCAAAAGCCAGCAGCGTGATCAGCACGATCACGCGCGATATCGGCGCTCGCGCCCTGGCCACTGCATACCACCAAATCTGAGTACTGCACAAAACAGCCACATAGTTACATGCCGGGCGGTCCGCTCGGGATGGAATGGAATACTTCGGAGTCCCTCCTCTTGAACTGCGACTGTGGTCGGCCGCCATCGGGCAGCTGTCGCGACGGCGGCTACCGGGTGATTTCAGGCGAGGATTGGGACAATTCACAAAGCCGGCTGGCTAAACGTGAGATATCCGGCACCCCTGGAACGCCTCGTAGCAGCTCGCCGAGCGCCGAAGACGCGACGAGGGAGAGTTCACGATCGGCGTCATAGAGAACATCCACGACGTTCACGAAACGCATCGCCCAGTCGGGCGGAACTTCACTCAGCGGCGGCACATCTCGGATTTCCCAACGCTGAAAACGTTGGGCCAGTGCAACATAATCCGCAGCGGAGGTTGGGACACCGCACAATGCGAAGAAGTCGATGACGAGCCTGCCGCCGTCCGTCGCAATGGCGCGCAAACTCCGAGCGCCCACCGATATCTCGACCGCTGATTCGTTCCCCCCTGTGCCACAGCGGTATTCCACGCGCCCGCCGCGGAAATCGGCAGTGCGCGCCACTGTGGCGCCACGACGTATCGCCCGGCCGCGAATCCGGCGCGGGCGCCACGCGAACCGAGGGCGCGATAGTCGACCGCGCCGTCGACCGCCACGACGTCCAAGTGCGCCAGGATGCGCTCGATCGTCGGCACGAATCGGTCGTGGAACAGCGGATTGGGCAGCAACTCGGCCGGTGGGTAGTTCGAGGTCACCACCAGCACGATGCGGCGGGCGAACAGCGCGTCGAGCAGGCGCGCGATCAGCATCGCGTCCCCGATGTCGTGCACGTGGAACTCGTCGAAGCACACCAGCCGGGCGGCACCGAGCAGCGCGTCCACGGCGGCGTCGATCGAGCCGGATTCGTGCGCGGCGGCGTGCAGGCCGGCGAAGAACTGGTGGAAGTGATACCGCCGTTTGCGTTCCGAGGCCACCTCCGCGAAGAACCGGTTCATGAGCATGGTCTTGCCGCGACCCGGCCTGCCGTAGAGATAGATGCCACGATGACGCCGCACCGGCCGTCCGCGCCGGTCCACCAACTCCCGCAATCGCGCGGCCGCCCGCCGCTGGCCGGAATCCCACTGCGAAACATCGGGTTCCATGACACCTCCTCGTCCTCTACATTTGTAGAGGACGAGTCGTGCCGCAGACAGGAAGGGTGATCATGTCCACAGGCGACCGGCGGGCGCTTCTCGCCGACACGGCCATCGAACTGATCGCGGCGCGGGGCCTGCGGGCGCTCACGCACCGGGCGCTGGACACCGAACTGGGACTGCCCGGCGGGTCGGCCTCCTACTATTTCCGCACCAAACGCGCGCTGATCGAGGCCGTCGTGGACCGGATCACCACCCGCTCCCGCGACGATTTCGCCGTCGCCGCGCTCGCGCCGACCGGCGCCGCCGCGCCCGAGGCGATCGCGGAGGCCATCGCCATCTGGCTCGACCGGCTGCTGGCCGAGCGGCGCGCGCACCTGATCGCCCGCCACGCCCTGCTGCTGGAACTCCTGGACGATCACGACCTACGTCCCCGGCTCGCGCGCAGCCTCTTCTCCATCGCACGCGCCCGAGACCTCTTCCGCGCCATGCGCGCACCCGATCCGGACACCCGGGCGGCCGATTTCGTCGCCGTCGTCGAAGGAGCCGTTTTCGACCGCTTCGCGGGCAACCGCACCGCACTGCGCCCGGACACACCGGAAAGCGTGCGGCAACTCACCCGGCTACTCGTGCCCTATCTGAGCGTGTGATTGGCTCAGCTCGGCCAACCCCGCTGGCTATAGGTCACCCCGGTGAGATGACCGCGGATACCCGCCGCCGGATACGGGATGAGCTTTTCCGGCAGGTCCGCGATAGGAAACCAGCGGAGTTCGTAGGACTTGTCGGGTTCGCGGTTGACCGGCTCACCCGACCAGCGGCGCGTCCGGAAGAACAACCCGACCCGGGCTTCCCGCCCGGAATCCACGACGTGAGCGGTGTGGACATGCCGCAGATCCGCCGGGTCGATCACCACTCCGACCTCCTCGCCGGCCTCGCGGACCGCCGCGGCGAGCGCCGACTCCCCCGCTTCCAGTTTCCCGGCAGGCAGGTGCCACAGCCCGTCGAACTCGTCCGCGCTGCGCCGCCTGCTCAGCAACAACTCCGCGCCGCGCAGCAACAGCACATGCACGTCCACCACATGCCGGTCCACCACCGCCCCCAACCTACGCGCCCGCCCGTCCACCCGAGGCGCTTCGCACCGGCCGACAGGTCTTCGGATCAGCCGTCGCGAGTGCGAAGCGCCGCGTGGGAAGCGGCTCAGTCGCCGGTGAGGACGAGGCCGGACGTGGGGACGCCGGTGCCCGCGGTGACCACCACGTTGGTCAGACCGGGCACGGGATTGACCGAGGTGCCGCGAATCTGGCGCACGGCTTCGGCGATGCCGTTCATGCCGTGGATGTACGCCTCACCGAGTTGGCCGCCATGGGTGTTCAACGGCAGGCGGCCCCCGAGCTCGATCGCCCCGTCGGCGATGAAGTCCTTCGCCTCGCCCCGGCCACAGAAGCCGAGTTCCTCCAACTGCATGAGGACGAACGGGGTGAAGTGGTCGTAGAGGATGGCCGCCTGCATATCCTCCGGACGCAGGCCGCTCTGGGCCCACAGCTGATCGCCGACCAAGCCCATCTCCGGCAGGCCGGTCATGGCGTCGCGGTAGTAGCTGGTCATCACGTACTGGTCCGCGCCGGAACCCTGGGCGGCCGCGGCGATGACCGCGGGCCGCTGTGGCAGGTCGCGGGCCCGCTCGACGCTGGTGACCACGATGGCGACGCCACCGTCGGATTCCTGGCAGCAGTCCAGCAGGTGCAGCGGCTCGGCGATCCAGCGGGAATTCTGATGGTCGGCCAGGGTGATCGGCTTGCCGTAGAAGAAGGCCGCCGGATTCACCGCCGCGTGCTTGCGATCGGCGACCGCAACGCGGCCGAAGTCCTCGCTGGTGGCGCCGTAGACGTGCATGTAGCGCCGGGCGACCATCGCCACCTGCGCGGCCGGCGTGCCCAGCCCCTGCGGGTAGGACCAGCCCGCGTCGACGCCCGAGGAGGTGGGCGCGGTGGCCAGCGCCGTGGAGAACTGCCCGAACCGCGACACCGACCGCTCGTTGAACGCGCGATAGGCCACCACGACGTCGGCGATGCCGGTGGCCACCGCCATGGCGGCCTGCTGGATGGTGGCGCAGGCCGCGCCGCCGCCGTAGCCGATGTGGCTGAAGAACTTCAGCTGCGGGATGCCGACCGCCCTGGCCACGGCGGCCTGCGTGTTGGTGTCCATGGTGAACGTGGTCAGGCCGTCCACGTCGGCGGGCGTCAGGCCGGCGTCGGCGAGCGCGGCGGTGACCGCCTCCGCGGCCAGCCGCAGTTCGCTGCGGCCGGAGTCCTTGGAGAAATCGGTGGCGCCGATGCCGACGACGGCCGCGCGGCCGGAAAGTCCCTGCTCAGTCATCGGAACTCCGCAACGCGATGACGGCCGTGGCCGTGATGTGGTCGCCCAGGCTGTCCTTGCCGACCACGTCGATGTGTATGTCGTCGCCGTCCAGCGCGGTCACCGTGCCGGTCAGCCTCAGCGTGTCCCCGGCGTACAGCGGCACGCCGAGGCGCAGCGCGACCGACTTGACGACGGCGCGCGGGCCCGCCCAGTCGGTGACGAAGCGCTGCACCAGGCCGGTGTCGGTGAGGATGTTGACGAAGATGTCCTTGGACCCGCGGGCGACGGCCTTGTCCCGGTCGTGGTGCACGTCCTGGAAATCTCGGGTGGCCAGCGCGGTGCTGATCACGAACGTGGGATCGACGTCGATCACCAGCTCCGGCAGCACCGTGCCGATCCGCACGTCCACCGGTTCCACGGCGGCGCTCACAGTGCCTCCTCTCTCGCCGGAGCGGGGCCATGCGTGGTCACACTCCGCTGCTTCCTCCTGGCCTGCCCGCTCACGCGACCACCTGCCACACCGGCAGGGTCGCCTCGTCGTCGAGCTTCTCGAAGCCCACCTCGACCGGCAGGCCGACCCGCACCTCGGCGGGGTCGATGCCGCGCAATTCGCCGAGCATGCGCACACCCTCCTCCAATTCGACCAGCGCCACCACGAACGGCAGCCGCCGTCCGGGCACCTTCGGCGCGTGGTGCACGACGTAGCTGAACACGGTGCCGCGCCCGGAGGCCACGACGTAATCGGTCGGTTTCGCTTTGTCCTGCCAGATGGCCGGGATGGGCGGATGCCGCAGCGATCCGTCCGGCAGCCGCTGGATGCGCAACTCGCCCGCTCTGGTCCCCTCCCAGAAGAATTCGGTGTCCCAGGAGACCAGTGGCTTCACCCGCTCGCCCGCGGCCGGTTCCGGCGCAGCGGCGCCCGGCGCGAACTTCAGCAGCCGGAACAGCATCTCGGCCACCACTTCGTCGCCGACCCGCCAGGTGGTCTGGAAGGTGACGAACCACCCCTCGCCCAGCGCGGTGCGCTTCGGGCCGCGGATGTCCGACAGCGTGCTGGTGACCGAGATCTGTTCACCGACATTGAGGTAGCGGTGGTAGGTCTGCCGGCAGTCCGTGGCTACGACGGAGGTGTAACCCGCGGCGTCGAGCAGCTCGGTGGCCGCCCCCATCGGGTCGTCGGCAGGCCGGGAGCCGTTCAGCCCGAACATGGTCCACACCTGAACCATCGCGGGCGGCGCGACGACGCCGGGATGTCCGGCGGCGCGCGCCGCCTGCTCGTCCACGTAGATCGGGTTGGCGTCACCGAGCGCCTCGATCCAGTTGTTGATCATCGGCTGGTTCACCGGGTCCCGCCCGAAACGGGGCGCGCTCTCGCCCGCCGCCCGAATCGCTTCGGCGGCGGCGATGATCGCTTCCGGAGTAGTGGTGTCCGGCACGCGCGGCTCCTTCACTCGTTATCGGGGTACTCGCGGCAACCGCAGACCGGCCGAGGCCACCAGTTCGCGCATCACCTCGTTGACGCCACCGCCGAAGGTGACCACCAGGTTCTGCTTGGTCCTGCGATCCAGCCAGGTCAGCAGTTCGCCGGTGGCCGGGTCGGCCGGGTCGCCGTAGCGGCCGACGATCTCCTCGGCGAGCCTGCCCGCCTCCTGCAGCGATTCGGTGGAGTAGACCTTGGTGGCCGACGCGTCGGCGATCACCTGGGACTGGTCGCCGTCCATGGTCCCGGCCACCTGCCAGTTCAGCAGTTCGTTCAGCCGGACCATGGCGTGGATGCGGCCCAGCGCGCGCCGCGCGTCCGTCTCGGCGAGCACGCCGCGCGGTTGCGCCCAGTCGCGCACCCGGTCGTAGAGCTGCTCGATCTTGCCGGACGGACCCAGGCTCACCCGCTCGTGGTTGAGCTGCGTCGTGATCAGCTTCCAGCCCCGGTTCTCCTCGCCGACCAGCATGCTGGCCGGAACGCGCACATTGTCGAAATAGGTCGCGTTGGTGTGGTGGGCGCCGTCGCAGGTGATGATCGGCGTCCAGGAGTAGCCGGGGTCGGTGGTGTCCACGATCAGGATGGTGATGCCGCGGTGGCGCGACTCGACCGAGCCGGTGCGGCAGGCCAGCCAGACGAAGTCGGCTTCGTGCGCGCCCGTGGTGAAGATCTTCTGTCCGTTGACGATCCAATCCCCGGATTCGTCGCGCACCGCCGACGTGCGCAGCGCGGCGAGGTCGGTGCCCGCCTCCGGCTCGGAGTAGCCGATCGCGAAGTGGATGTCGCCGGCGAGGATGCCGGGCAGGAACCGCTGCTTCTGCTCCGCGGTGCCGAACTGCTGCAGGGTGGGGCCGACGGTCAGCAACGTCACCAGCGGCAGCGGGACGTCGGCCCGGACCGCCTCGTTGAAGAAGATCTGCTGCTCGACCGGTCCGAAGCCCTGGCCGCCGTATTCCTTGGGCCAGCCCACGCCGAGCCAGCCGTCGCGTCCCATCCTGCGCACCACGGCGCGGTAGGCGTCGCCGTGCCGGTTCACCGCCATCTCGGCCTCCTCCTCGGGAGTCACGAGATCGGCGAAGTAGGCACGCAATTCCTCGCGGAGGCGACGTTGCTCGGTGGTCAGGTCGATGAACATCTGGCGCCCAATCGGTCGAGTCGGAACGACGCGCCGCCGAGCCAGCGAGCGATGTCCTTGGCTTGTGAGTAGTAGCGGTGCATCGGGTGGGTGACGTCCACGCCGAGGCCGCCGTGCAGGTGATGACACTTCTGCATGGCCGCGGGCAGTTGTTCGGCGACGGTGTAGGCCAGGACGTCCAGGTCGTCGTCGGTGCGTTCGCGGTGCTCCTGGCTCGGGTCATCCTGGGCGAGCGCCCAATTCGCCGAGACCGCGGCCACGTGCAGGGTCCGCGAGACGACGTACAGGTCCGCGATCTGCTGGGCGACGGCCTGGAACTCGGCCAGCGGCCTGCCGAACTGCCGCCGGCTCCGCAGATGCTCCGCGGTGAGCGTGATCGCCCCCTTGAGCAACCCGTCGGCTACTGCGCCGATGGACGCGAGCGCCAAGCGGTGCAGTTCCGCCAGGCCGGTCGGCCACAACTGTTCGGCGGGTATCTCCACCTGGTCCAGTTGCACGGTGCATTCGGGGATGCCGCCGGAGACCGGTGTTGGCGTCAGCGTGAGCCCTTCGGCCTGCGCGTCCACGAGGGCGATCCCGGAACTGGTCGGCACGAGCAGCCAGCTGGCCTGCTCGGCGTAGGGTACGGCGACCTTGCGCCCGCTGATGCGCACGGTGTTTCCGTTGGTGACCGCGATGGTCTCCGGTTTGACGGTAAACGGCGCAGCGGCTTCGCTCAGCGCCGCGGTGACCACCGTCCCCTTGGCGATGTCGGGCAGCACCCGCGCCCCGACGCTCTCCGGCGCGCTCGCCACCAGCGGCAGCACGCCGAAGCCCAGCGTCGGGAGGGCGGGTACCGCCACCGCGTCCGTCGCCAGCTCGGTCAAGAGGGCCGCCACCTCGAGCAGCCCCATGCCGTCACCGCCGTGCCGCTCCGGCACCGCGACGACGAGCAGTCCGGAATCGACCAATCTCGGCCACAATTCCATATCGCGAGCGGGTTCTCGCTCCAGCAAGCTCACGACGACCTCGGCCACCGCGTCTTGGCCTTCGTCCCTGGTGAAGTCCACGTTTTCTCCCGGTTGTCGGCGACTAGCTGTCCGCGTCGCGAGGCAGCCCGAGAATCCGCTCACCAGCCACGGTGAGCAAGATCTGCTCAGTTCCACCAGCGATCGTTAGACAGCGTGTGAGCAGGAATTCCTTCACTACTTCGGAATCCTGCGCGCCGGAAGGCCCTGCCATCTCGACAGCGAATTCCGCGACCGCTTGGCGGTGGCGCACCCCGACCAATTTGCGAACACTACTCTGCGCACCCGGGTCTCCCCCCTTAAGCAACTTCACTGCCGCGCGTTGCTCGAGCAAAAGTCCGGCGACGGCTTCGGCGACGAATCCGCCGAGCCGGTCGTTCACCAGTTCGGCGCCGGGCCCGGTGGCGGGCGATTTCGCGATGAGTTCCTCGAGTACCGGACCGATGCCATTGCCGCCCATCGCGACCCGTTCGGTCGCCAGTGTGGAACGGGCGATCTTCCATCCGTTGTTCAGTGCGCCGACCACACAATCGTCGGGCACGAACACGTCGTCGAGGAACACCTCGCTGAAACGCGCTTCGCCGGTTATCTGCACCAGCGGACGAATTTCGAGTCCGGCGGCGTGCATATCCACCAAGAAGTATGTGATACCGCGATGCTTGGGCGCTTCCGGATCGGTGCGAGCCAGACAGATCGCCCAATTCGCCTTGTCGCCCAGCGAAGTCCACACTTTTTGCCCGCGCAGCACCCAGCCGCCGTCCACCTTCTTCGCGGTGGTGCGCAACGCCGCCAGATCGGAGCCCGCTTCGGGTTCGCTGAACAGCTGGCACCAGACCACCTCGCCACGCAGGGTCGGCCAGGCGAACCGCTCGATCTGCTCCGGTGTGCCGTGTTGCAGCAGCGTGGGGACCGCCCAGCCGCCGATGGCCAGGTCCGGCGTGGAAAGCCCGGCGCGCCGCAGTTCCTCGGAGATCACCAGGCCGGTCATCGGGTCGGCGGCGCGCCCGTACGGCCGCGGCCAATGCGGCATGGCCAACCCCGCCTCGACCAGCGCGTCGCGTCGGGCCTCGGCGGGCAGCGCCGCGATCCGGGCGACTTCGGCGGCCAGTTCGTCCGCGCCGCCGTCGGCGGCCACGCCCTCGGCGGCGAAGACCCGGTCCGCGCCGGTGGTGCGCCGCAGGCCGCGGCGGGTCGACTCGGTGACCCGGGCCCGCCAGCGCGCGGAGCCGCCGAGCAGTTGCCGCAGCGCCGTCGCCCGGCGCAGATACAGGTGCGCGTCGTGCTCCCAGGTGAAGCCGATGCCGCCGAGCACCTGGATGCAGTCCTTGGCGGTCTCGACCGCCGCGTCCAGGGCGATGGCGGCCGCGATGGCGGCGGCGATCGGCAGTTCCGCGCCGCCGTCGTCCACGGCGGCCGCGGTGTCGGCGGCGACGGCACGGATGAGCTCGGTGCGGCACAGCATCCAGGCGCAGATGTGCTTGACCGCTTGGAAGGAACCGATCTTGCGGCCGAACTGCTCGCGCACCTTGGCGTACTCGACCGCGGTCTCCAGGCACCAGCCCGCCAAGCCCGCCAGCTCGGCGGCGACCAGCGCGACGAGGAGGTCCTCGGCGGCGTGTGGCGCGACGAACACCCGATCGGGAGGAACGCGCAGATCGGCGCAGTGCACCCGGGCCAGCGGGGTGCTCGGGTCCAGCGGCGCGAGCGCCTCCACCCGCAGTCCGGCGGCGTCGGGCGGGACCAGGCACCAGCGCTGCCCGCGCGGGTGGTCCACCGGCAACAGCACGGCGGTGCCCGGTGCGGCGCCGAGCACGGAATCCCAGGTACCCGTGAGCAACACGCCGTCGCTTGCGGCGGGTACGCTCACCGTCGCACCGACGACGAAGTCGAGCGCGACACCGCACGGCAGGTCCTCGTCCAGCTTTCCCGCGGTGATCAGGTTGGCCAGAGCCGTTGCCAGCACGGGCCCGCCGACCAGGTCGTGCGCCGCCTGCTCCACCAGCACGGCGAGGTCGGCGACCGAGCCACCCGCCCCGCCCGCGTCCTCGGCCACCGCGACCCGGAAGATCCCGATCTCCGCGAGTGCGGGCCAGTAGGCGCGCCAGAAGTCGGCCGCGCCGGTTCGCATTGTTGCAATCGGACGGACCGAGGCGGCCCATCCGCGCATCGACTCCTGAACGGCTTTATGCTCGTCAGTGGTGGCGATGGTCACACTCCATACCGCCTTTCCGGCGTGACTCCCACACCTAGAACATGTTCTAATATCCTAGCCCGGCGGAAGTCAAGACACCATCGCCGCCGCGGCGAGACCGCGCACGCAGCCGACGAAACGACGTTTCCGGAAAGGACTTTCATCAATGGCCAGTCCGTCCCGATCGCAGCCAGCCGACCCGAGCGCGGCCCGGCCCGCTGCCACGGTCACCACGCTCAGTGAGGACGAGCTGAGTTCGGCGGCGCAGCGCGAACGGCGCAAGCGGATTCTGGACGCGACCCTCGCCCTCGCGTCCAAGGGCGGTTACGACGCGGTCCAGATGCGCGCGGTCGCCGAGCGCGCCGACGTGGCGGTCGGCACGCTGTACCGCTACTTCCCGTCGAAGGTGCACCTGCTGGTCTCGGCGCTGTCGCGCGAGTTCGAGCAGATCGAGGGCAAACGCAAGCCGCTTGCCGGGCAGTCTCCACAGGAGCGCATGCACCTGCTGCTCACCCAGATCACCCGGATGATGCAGCGCGACCCGCTGCTCACCGAGGCGATGACCCGGGCGTTCATGTTCGCCGACGCCTCCGCCGCCGCCGAGGTCGATCGCGTGGGCAAGGTGATGGACCGCGTCTTCGCACGGGCCATGAACGACGGCGAGCCCACCGAACGTCAGCTGGCCATCGCGCGGGTGATCAGCGACGTGTGGCTGTCCAATCTGGTCGCCTGGCTGACTCGGCGCGCCTCGGCCACCGACGTCACCGAACGCTTGGAACTGACCGTCGACCTCCTGCTCGGCGAACGTACCCAGTAAGCTCTACCGGGATCTCTCAGCGCACATCGAGCGAATTCGGCGCCCGGTCACCCACCGGGCCCGAAAGGCCCCCTGTGCTGCGACGTAGCTCACCCGCTCGGATCCCGTCGCCGTTAGCTGGGCAGATCTACCGGACACCGGTTCAGCAGCTGCGTTATCGTGCGCACGCGGACCGGCGCGCTTCTGTGCGGCAAATTCAACACAGTATTGTTTTGCCCGCCCCCGGAAAAAACTCCTCCGATCACTAGGTTGGATGCGTGAGCGCACAGGATCTGCCACTGGAACTTCGCCGTGCACTGTCGACGGTCGCGCGCGTGCCACGGCTGCTGGTCGCATCGGACTACGACGGGACACTCGCGCCCATCGTGTCCGACCCGGCCAAAGCCTTCCCCCATCGGGAATCGGTGAGCGCGTTACGAGCCCTCGCCGGCCTGACCGGGACCACCGCCGCCGTGATCTCCGGCCGCGCGCTGCGAGATCTCGCGGCGCTGTCGCGCCTGCCGGTCGAGGTGCAGCTGATCGGCAGCCACGGCTCGGAATTCGACGTCGGTTTCGTGCACGCGATCGATAACGACGCCAAGCACCTGCTCCAAGAGGTGCAGACGGCGCTGAACCAGATCGCCTCGGACAACCCAGGCGTCACCGTCGAGATCAAACCGGCCAGTGTCGCCCTGCACGTGCGCAACGCCAGCCCGGAGATCGGCCATCGCGCGCTGTCGCAGGTCCGGCTCGGCCCGGCGTGCTGGTTCGGCGTGCAGGTCACCGAGGGCAAGGCCGTCATCGAACTGGCCGTGGTGCAGACCGACAAGGGCACCGCACTGGACACCGTCCGGCATCAGGCGGGGGCCTCGGCCGCGGTGTTCTTCGGCGACGACGTCACCGACGAGAAGGCCTTCCGGGTGCTCGCGGGCCCGGACGTCGGCATCAAGGTCGGCGACGGCGAGAGCCTGGCCAAGTTCCGGGTGGACAGCACCGAGGCCGTGGCCTGGGCGCTGGCCTACCTGCTGGAGGAGCGCCGGACCTGGCTGGCGGGCGCGAGCGCGCCGCGCATCGAGCGGCTGACCATGCTGGCCAGCCCGCGCTCGGTCGCGCTGCTCACCCCGGACGCCACGGTGACCTGGTTCTGCCATCCGGAACCGGATTCCGCCGCGGTGTTCGCGCACCTGCTCGGCGGCCCGCAGGGCGGTCACTTCACCATCGAGCCCGAGCGGCCGGGGCTGCCGCTGTCGCAGCGCTACGTCGACGGCACGATGACCGTCGAAACCCGTTGGGCCAGCCTGCAGGTCACCGACTACCTGCCGCACGACGTCGCGCCCACCCGGACCGATCTCACCCGGGTGATCACCGGCGACGCGAGAGCCGTGGTCACCTTCGCGCCCAGGCCGGAGTTCGGCCAGGTGCCGGTGAACCTCGAAGCGCAGGACGGCGGGTTGCGCGTGCACGGCACCAACGACCCGATCGTGCTGCGCTCCCCCGGCGTGCGCTGGGAGATCGTCTCCGACGGAACGCACGAGTCGGCGCGGGCCGTGGTCGACCCGTCCAAGGGCGCGGTCGTGCTCGAACTACGCTGCGGCACCACCGATCTGGAACCCGCCGCGACCGACGAGACGCAGCGGCGCAGGGAGGCGGAGCGGTACTGGTCGGAGTGGGCCTCGAAGCTCACGCTGCCGCCGCTGAAGCCCGACCTGATGAAGCGTTCCGCGCTGACCCTGCGCGGCCTGGTGCACGCGCCGAGCGGTTCGATCCTCGCGGCGGCCACCACCTCGCTGCCCGAGGACATCGGCGGCGTGCGCAACTGGGACTACCGCTACTGCTGGCTGCGCGACGCGGCGCTGACCGCGCAGGCGTTGGTTTCGCTTGGCTCGCTCACCGAGGCCGAGGACTACCTCGGCTGGGTGCACCGGGTGCTGGAGACGCTGCCCGGCCCCGAGCGTCTGCACCCGCTGTACACGCTGTACGGCGAGACGCTGCCGCCGGAGGCCTCGATCGACCAGCTGCCCGGCTACGCGGGCTCTCGCCCGGTACGCGTCGGCAACGCGGCCAACATGCAGGTCCAGCTGGACGTCTTCGGTCCGATCGTCGACCTCATCGCGACCCTGGCGCACGCCAGGGAGCTGCGCGGCGTCACCGATCCGGCGGGCGTGCTGCCCGACGCCGACTGGGAGCTGGTGTGCGCCATGGTCTCGGCCGTGCAGCGGCGCTGGCAGGAGCCCGACCACGGCATCTGGGAGATCCGCGGCAACCCGCGCCACCACGTGTACTCGAAGGTGATGGGCTGGCTGACCGTCGACCGGGCGCTGACCCTGGCGCAGAAGTTCGACCGCGAGGCCGATCCGGCCTGGCCGGTGTTGCGCGACACCATCGCCGACGAGGTCAAGGCCAAGGGCTGGAACGACGAGGTGCAGTCCTACACCGCCGCCTACGACGGCACCGACCTGGACGCGGCGACGCTGCACATCGGGTTGAGCGGCCTGATCGACCCGTCCGACCCGCGCTTCGCGGCGACCGTCGTGGCGACCGAGGCCGAGCTGCGCAGCGGTTCGACCGTCTACCGCTACCACCACGACGACGGTCTGCCCGGCGGCGAGGGCGGATTCCACCTGTGCGCGGCCTGGCTGGTCGAGGCGTACCTGCTGATCGGGAAGCGCTCGGACGCCGAGGCGCTGTTCGCCCAGCTGGTCGACGTCGCCGGTCCGACCGGGCTGCTCAGCGAGGAGTACGACCCGGTAGCCGAACGCTCGCTCGGTAACCATCCCCAGGCGTACAGCCATCTCGGCCTGTTGCGCTGCGCGCAATTGCTCGGACAGCCGGTGGAGGCCGCGCTGGTCTGACGGTCGCTACCAGCCGAGGGCCCGCGAACGAGGAATCGTTCACGGGCCCTTCGCATTTCACTTCCCCGGCGGGCGTCGCATCCTACCGTTTGACGCCCCCTGCTAGAGTTAAACGGCAACGATTTCCATTATGATCTAGAGCACTGCCAGGAGTACCCCCACGTGAGAACCCGATTCGCCATCACTTGCGCAGGCATCGCCGTGGGGGTCGCCTCCGCCCTGACGCTGACCGGCTGCGGCGGCTCCACCGACGACGGCAAACCGACCGTCGTCGCCTCCACCGACGTCTGGGGCGATATCGCCGCCACCGTCGCGGGCTCCGACGCCACCGTCCGATCGCTGATCACCGATCCGTCCGCCGACCCGCACTCGCACGAGACCTCCGCCGTCGAGTCGGCCGAGCTCACCGATGCCGACCTGGTGGTCTACAACGGCGGCGGCTACGACGAGTTCGCCGAGAAGGCGGTCGCGGGCACGAACAAGCGCACGGTGGACGCGTTCTCCCTGCGGGCCGACCAGAGCGACGAGAACGAACACGTCTGGTACGACGTGCGCACCGTCGGCGTGGTGGCCGACCGGATCGCCGCCCAGCTCGGTGAAATCGACCCGGACAAGGCCGCGGCCTACACCGAGCGCGCGACGGCGTTCAAGGACAAGCTCGGCGCGGTCACCGCCATCACCGGCAAACTCGCCGCCGAGCACCCGAAAACGCCGGTGCTGCAGACCGAACCCCTCGCCCACTACCTCCTCGCCGCCGCCGGGGCCGACGACCTGACGCCGCACGAGTTCCAGGAAGCCATCGAGCAGGAGACCGATCCGGCGCCCGCGGCCGTCGCGGCGACCCAGGATCTGCTCAGCGGCAAGCGGGTCCGCGCGCTGATCTACAACGTGCAGACCCAGGACAAGATCACCAAAGACCTGCGCGGCACCGCGCAGAACGCGGGTGTCGCCATCGTCGAGGTGACCGAAACCCTCCCCGAGGGCCAGGACTACATTCAGTGGCAGACGAAGAACGCGCAGGCGCTGGCCGCCGCACTGGGTTGAGCCGATGAACGAGGGAGCCGCGCTGACCGAGCACACCGACCGGGTGGAGCGGCGACCGGGCATCGGTGCCGACTCGACCGCGGTACGCCTGGAGGCGGCGCGATTGTCGTTCGGCGACCGAACGCTGTGGGAGGGGCTGGATCTCAGCGTCGCCCGCGGTGAATTCGTCGCGGTGCTCGGCCCGAACGGGTCGGGCAAGACCTCGCTGCTGAAGGTGCTGCTCGGCCAGCTCGCCCTCAGTTCCGGCACGGCTCGGATCGCGGGCTCGCCCGCTCGCGCCGGCAATCCCGACATCGGCTACGTGCCGCAGCAGAAGACGATCGACGCCGGGGTGCAGTTGCGCGGCGTCGACCTCGTCGGGCTGGGCGTCGACGGGCATCGCTGGGGACTCGGCCTGCGCTCCCGGGCCGAACGCAAGCGCAAGGTGGCCGCGGCCATCGCCGACGTCGGCGCGGAGCATTTCGCCTACGCGCCACTGGAATCCATGTCCGGCGGCGAACAGCAGCGCCTGCGGGTGGCGCAGGCGCTGGTCGGCGATCCGAAGGTACTGCTGTGCGACGAGCCGCTGCTCAGCCTGGACCTGGCGAATCAGCGACTGGTCGCCGAGCTGATCGATCGCAGGCGGCGCACCCACGACACCGCGGTGCTGTTCGTCACGCACGAGATCAATCCGATCCTGCCGCTGGTGGATCGAGTGCTGTACCTGGTCGACGGCCGGTTCCGGATCGGGACGCCGGAGGAGGTGATGACCTCGGCGGTGCTCTCGCAGCTGTACCGCACCGAGGTCGACGTACTGCGGGTACGCGGGCGCCTGGTCGTCGTCGGCACCGGTGACACCATGGACGCGCTCGGCACGGCGGGCGGTCACTGCCACGGTCCGGCAGGCGACGAATTCGCAGGCGGGGTGACCGCGCCGGACCCGGTCCCCCACGTTCCCACCGACCTGGCGGACGGTAACGGCAACCGCCCGGCCCGGTCCGCGGATCCGGATGAAAGCGGAGTGCGTTCGTGATCGACAAGCTCTCCGGCGTCCTCGGCAAGATGCTGGACTTCGGCACCACGGCGAACCTGCTGTCCTACGGTTTCGTGCAGCAGGCGTTGCTCGCCGCGGCCCTGCTCGGGCTGCTGTCCGGGGTGATCGGTCCGCTGATCATCAGCAGGCAGATGTCCTTCGCCGTGCACGGCACCAGCGAACTGTCCCTGACCGGGGCCGCCGCCGCGCTGCTCGCCGGTATCGGGGTCGGTCTCGGCGCCATCGCGGGGTCGGTGGTCGCGGCGGTGCTGTTCGGCCTGCTCGGTACCAGGGCGCGCGAGCGCGATTCGGTGATCGCGGTGGTGCTCTCGTTCGGCCTCGGCCTCTCGGTGCTGTTCCTGTGGCTCGGCCCCGATCGGGCGGGCTCGAAGTTCTCCCTGCTGACCGGTCAGGTGGTGAGCGTCGGCAACAACGGCCTCGGCCTGCTCGCCGTCTGCACCGCCGGAGTGATCGCCGTGCTCGCGTTCGTCTACCGGCCGCTGCTGTTCGCCAGCTCCGACCCGGAAGTCGCGGTGGCGCGCGGCGTCCCGGTGCGCGGGCTGTCCATCGTGTTCGCCGTGCTGCTGGGTATCACGGCGGCGTTCGGCGTCCAGATCGTCGGGGCGTTGCTGGTCCTCGCCCTGCTGATCACCCCGGCCGCCGCGGCCGCCCAGCTCACGGCGAACCCGATCCGGGCCACGCTGCTCGCCGTGCTGTTCGCGGAGGTGGCCGCCGTGGGCGGCATCCTGCTCTCGCTCGCGCCGGGCGTTCCCGTGTCGACCTTCGTCACCACCATCTCGTTCCTGGTCTACCTCGCCTGCCGCCTGCTGGGCAACCGCAACCGCAAGCTCGCCCGCGCCCGCTGAGACCGCTCTCCGACGTAGTTGCGCCACCTGGCGCATCCCGGAGCCCGCGCAGTGCCGCAGACGGTGATCCGCGGGAAGCGTCGTCCGGAAATACCCCTGAGCACAACGGACGCACCCTGTGATGGCAGCCGCCTTCAGTCATGCACGCATGCTTTCGTATGCTCGTCCCATCGCGCCCCCGAACGAATGGTGACCAACGATGATCGACTTCGCGATTCCCGCCGAACTCGCCGCCGAACGCGACCGAGTACGGCGGTTCGTCATCGACAAGATCGTCCCGTACGAGCGGGACCCGCGCCTGACCGCGCACGGCCCGACCGACGAGCTGCGGCAGGAACTGGTCGAACTCGCCCGCGCCGAGAAGCTGCTCACCGTGCAGGCGCCCGAAGCGCTCGGCGGGCGCGGACTGACCCACATCGAGCAAGCCGTGATCTACGAGGCGGCGGGCTGGTCCACGCTCGGCCCGGTCGCGATGAACTGCGCGGCTCCCGACGAGGGCAACATGTTCCTGCTGTCCAAGGTGGCCGACCCCGACCAGGTCCAGCGCTACCTGGTTCCCGTGATCGCCGGCCACCAGCGCTCGGTCTTCGCCATGACCGAGCCCGACGGGGCCGGCTCCGACCCGGCCCAGCTGGCCACCGCGGCCACCTTCGACGGCGCGAACTTCACCATCAACGGCCGCAAATGGCTGATCACCGGCGCCAACGGCGCGAAGACCTGGATCATCATGGCGCGGCTGGCCGCCAACCCGCACCTGCCCGAGGGCCCCACGCTGTTCCTCGCCGACGGCGACGAGCCCGGCATCGTCATCGAACGCACGATGAACACGATGGACCGCAACTACGTCGCCGGGCACGGCGTTGTCCGCTTCGACAACCTCGTGCTGCCCAGGGAGGCGCTGCTCGGTGAGGCGGGGCAGGCGCTGCGCTACGCCCAGCTCCGGCTCGCCCCGGCCCGCCTGACCCACTGCATGCGCTGGCTGGGCGCCGCCGAACGAGCCCAGAGCATCGCGGTCGAGCACGCGCGCACCCGCACCGCCTTCGGCAAGCCGATCGGTGAACACGAGGGCGTCTCGTTCATGCTGGCCGACAACGAGATCGCGCTGCACCAGTGCAGGCTGACCATCTGGCACGCGTGCTGGCTGATGGACAACGGCGAGAAGGCCCGGCACGAGAGCTCGATCGCCAAGTCGTTCGTCTCCGAGGAGCTGTTCAAGGTCGCCGACCGGTGCGTACAGGTGCTCGGCGGCATCGGCATCAGCGACGAGACCGTGGTCGAGATGATCTTCCGCGACATGCGCGCCTTCCGGCTCTACGACGGTCCGACCGAGGTGCACAAGTACGCTATCGGGCGCAAAGTCCTGCGCGGATAGCAGAGGACTTTCGGCCCGAGGTGAGGTCCGCCTCCGTCGGCTAACATCCTGTGGCATGAGTTCGGAACTGCACGTCGACGTCTCCCGGGGCGTCGCCGTGCTCACGCTCAACCGGCCCGCGCAGCAAAATGCCTTCACCCCCACGATGGCCGCCGAATTGGGCGCCGCGTTGCAGCGCTGCGACGCGGAAGACGCCATTCGTGCCGTGATCGTCACCGGCACCCCGCCCGCGTTCTGCGCGGGCGCCGACCTGTCCAATCGGGTCGGCGAGGTCAGCGCCACCATCGATCCGCCGCCGTGGCGGGTGCGCAAACCGGTGATCGCGGCGGTGAACGGCCATGCCGTCGGCATCGGGTTGGCGCTGGCCCTGCAGTGCGACCTGCGGTACATGGCGCGCGACGCGGTCTACGGGCTGAACCAGGTCCGCCGCGGTGTCCTGGCCGACGGCTACGCGCACTGGACGCTACCCCGGCTCGTCGGCATGGCCAACGCCGCCGACATCATGCTGACCGGGCGCACGTTCGACGGTGACGAGGCGAAGGCGATGGGCCTGGCCAACAGCTCGCTACCCGGGGGCGAGGTGCTGCCCACCGCGCTGGCCGTCGCGCACGACATCGCCAACGGATCGGCACCGCTACCGGTGGCGCTATCCAAGCGGCTGCTCTGGGAGGGGCTCGGGATGAGCCCCACCGTGGTCGGGCAGCTGGAGACCGAGCTGAACCAGCACGCGAGCAAGAGCATCGACGGCGGCGAGGCCATGGCCGCCTTCCGGGATCGCAGACAGCCCAGCTGGTCCGGCAGCGTCAGCACGGAATGGCCCGCCTGGGACGGCGCAGAGCGCGAACGGCCCAGCCTGGACTAGGCAACACCCCGCTCAGCCGAGTACAGCGCCGTGGAGGGGCCTCCGGCCCGAACTACGGCCCCTGCCTGCCACAGCACGGCGTGGTGCACGAACCTCCGTCCCGCCGCCCCGTGGCCGCGCGCTACCGCTTGCCCACTCGGTCCGGCGGCGCCCCGCTGCTCAGGCGTTGCCGCCGAGCAGGATGAGCAGGAACAGCACCGCGAAGATGATCATCAGGATGGTGCCGATGACGCCGAGGATGTAGCCGACCATCACCTGGGCGCGACCACTGAACGCGCCGCCGGATTCCTCGATCTGGTCGAGCGCGCGCCGCCCCAGCGCCCACGCCACCGGCCCCAGCACCCCGCAGCAGAGGACGCTCGCCGCGCCGAGGAACAACACCGCCGTCGCGTTCGGATGCTCGACCGTCTGACCGATGGGCTGATTGGGTATCACCACCAGCCGAATTCTACTGGGATGTGCCGCCTCTCCGAGTCTTTAGGCCGGACGAGTCGGGAACGCGAGATTTACGCTCAGAACTTACGTTTGGTGATACCGCAGTTCTGGGCGTACCGGCGAGGTACCCATCCTCTTGCGAAATGAGTTGACACGCTTGTTTTTCCGCGAGCCGGGGCGGCAGTACCAGTGGGTTCCGCGTAACCAGCGCTCAGTTCATGGACGCGGGAACGTCCCGGGTCGACCGAGCGACCGCACCGGGCCAGAACTGCCTGATCGGCCCGAGCGGTGCGTCGACGTTCTCAGGCGCGACGTTGCCGGGCGACTTCGGACAGCACCACACCGGCGGCGACCGACGCGTTCAACGATTCCACCGGGCCCGCCATCGGGATCGACAGGATCGCGTCACAGGACTCCCGGACCAGGCGCGACAGCCCCTTGCCCTCCGAGCCGACCACGATCACGGTCGGCTCACGGCCGTCGAAGTCGTCCAGGGAGGTGTCGCCACCGGCGTCCAGACCGACGATCTGCACCCCCTGGGCCGCCCAATCCTTCAGCGTTCGAGTGAGATTCGTCGCACGGGCGACCGGGAGCCGAGCGGCGGCGCCCGCGCTGGTGCGCCAGGCCACCGCGGTGACGCTCGCGCTGCGCCGCTGCGGGATCAGCACACCGTGGCCGCCGAAGGCCGCGACGGAGCGGACCACCGCGCCGAGGTTGCGCGGGTCGGAGATGTTGTCCAAGGCGACCAGCAGTGCGGGCTGCGCGGAACCGCGAGCCCGGTCGAGCAGGTCGTCCGGGTGGACATAGCGATACGGCGGCACCTGCAGGGCCACGCCCTGGTGCAATCCGTTGGCACTCATCCGATCCAGGTCGGTGCGCGGAACTTCCAGGATGGAGATGCCCGCGTCGGCGGCGATCCGCACGCTCTCGGTCAGCCGGTCGTCGTTCTCGGTACCCACCGCGACGTACAGCGCCGTCGCGGGCACGCCCGCGCGCAGGCACTCGACCACCGGATTGCGCCCGAGCACCAACTCCGGACCGTCGTCGGTCTTGCGTCCCGCGGGCCGGCCCGCCGCGCCGCGACCGGTCGAACGACTCGGTGTGGCCTTGGCTTTCGCGGCCGCGCGTTTGGCCGCCGGATGCTTGGTCCGCATCTCGGCGGGCGGAGTCGCGCCACGGCCTTCCAGCCCGCGCCTGCGCTTGCCACCGGAGCCGACCACGGCCCCCTTCTTGCTACCGGTCTTGCGGACCGCACCTCGGCGCTGCGAATTTCCTGCCATTACTCGGCCTTTCCGGATTGCGGTGCGCCGAGCGCCCATTCGGGGCCGTTGGCGGTGTCGGTGACCTCGATGCCCGCGGACTGCAGGCGGTCGCGCACCCCGTCGGCGGTCGCCCAGTCCTTCGTCGCCCGCGCTTCTTGGCGGCGGTCGAGTTCCGCACGCACCAGCACGTCCAGCGCGCCGAGCGCGGCGGAGGAATCACTCGGGGTGTACCAGTGCGGGTCGAGCGGGTCGACGCCGAGGACGGCGAGCATGGCACGCACCTGGCTCGCCAGATCGCGCGCCGAGTCGACCGCGCCGACCTCCAGCGCCTTGTTGCCCTCGTGCACCGCGCGGTGGATCTCCGCCAGCGCCTTCGGCACCGCGAGATCGTCGTCGAGGGCGGCGGCGAACGCGTCGGTCCACTTGCCCACCGGAATCTCACCGGCCCGGTCCAGCACCCGATTCACGAATGCCTCGATGCGCTGGTAGGACTGCGCCGCGTCGTGCAGCGCCTTGTCGGAGTACTCCAGCATCGAGCGGTAGTGCGCGCTGCCCAGGTAGAACCGCAGTTCGACGGCACGCACCTGTTTCAGCACATTCGGCACCGACAGCACGTTGCCCAGCGACTTGGACATCTTCTCCCCGCCCATGGTCACCCAGCCGTTGTGCAGCCAGTACCTGGCGAAGCCGTCACCGGCTGCCTTCGACTGGGCGATCTCGTTCTCGTGGTGCGGGAACACCAGATCCATACCGCCGCAATGGATGTCGAATTCCGGGCCGAGGTAGAACCCGGCCATCGCGGAGCACTCCAGGTGCCAACCAGGGCGGCCGGGCCCCCACGGCGAGGGCCAGGTCGGCTCGCCCGGCTTCGCCGCCTTCCACAACGTGAAGTCGCGCGGGTCGCGTTTGCCCTCGCCCGCGCTCTCGCCTTGGTGCACGTCATCGAGCCGGTGCCCGGACAGTTTTCCGTAATCAGGGAAGCTGACCACGTCGAAGTAGACGTTGCCCGCCGAGGCGTAGGCGTGACCGCGGTCGATCAGCCGCTGCATCATCTCGACCATCTGGGTGATGTGGCCGGTGGCGCGGGGCTCGGCGGACGGCGGCAGCACGCCGAGCTGTTCGTAGGCGCGGTCGAAGGCGCGCTCGTGCGTGGCGGCCCACTCCCACCACGGCCTGCCCGCCTCAGCGGCCTTGATCAGGATCTTGTCCTCGATATCGGTGACGTTGCGGATGAACCAGACGTCGACGTCGTGCGCCAGCAACCAGCGGCGCAGCACGTCGAACGCGACTCCGCTGCGCACATGGCCGATGTGCGGCTCGCCCTGCACGGTGGCGCCACAGAGGTACACCGAAGCACGGCCGGGGACCAAGGGCGCGAAGTCGCGCATGGTCCGCGTGTCGGTGTCAAAGAGGCGCAGGGTCACGGCAGTCGATCCTAGCTGGTGTATAAGGTCGTTCACGGACCGGCTCGGGTCCGCCGGAGCAGGATCAACGACAGGATTGCAGCAGGGCCGTCGCCACGGCGGCGACGCCCTCGCCGCGACCGGTCAGGCCGAGGCCGTCGGTGGTGGTGCCGGACACCGAGACCGGGGCGTCGAGCAGCTCGCCGAGCACCTGTTGCGCCTCGGCGCGCCGGGGCCCGATCTTCGGACGATTGCCGATCACCTGCACCGCGGCGTTGACCACCTCGAAGCCCGCTTCGCCGAGCAGCCTGCGCACTTCCTTCAGCATGGCGGCGCCGGAGACACCCACCCACTCCGGGCGTCCGGTGCCGAACACCGCGCCGACATCGCCGAGGCCGGCCGCGGACAGCAGCGCGTCGCACAGCGCGTGCGCGGCGACGTCGCCGTCGGAGTGGCCGGCGCAGCCGTCGTCGCCGTCGAACAAGAGACCGGCCATCCAGCAGGGCCGGCCCGCTTCGATCGGATGGACGTCACTGCCGATGCCGACGCGCATGGTCACCGCGCCACCGCCGGTCCGATGCCCGCGCCGTCGAGCACCGCGGCCGCGAGCCGGAGGTCGAGCGGAGTGGTGATCTTGAAAGCCAACGGATCGCCGGGAATGGTGTGGACTCCGACGCCGAGCCGCTCGACCAAGCCCGCGTCATCGGTCGCCTGGACGCCCTCGGTCGCGTAGGCGGAGCGCAGCAGCTCGGCCGCGAAACCCTGCGGGGTCTGGATGGCGCGCAACTGCGCGCGGTCCGGGGTACCGGTCACCGCGCCCGCCGCGTCGACGGATTTGATCGTGTCGGCCACCGGAAGACCGGGGACCACGGCGGGACGGCCCGCGCGCAGTTCCGCCGCGACCCGGGCGATGAGCTCGGGCGGCGTGAGGGCGCGGGCGGCGTCGTGCACCAGGAAGTAGGCGGCGTCGGGCGCCGCGGCGATACCCGCGCGCACCGAGTCGATGCGTTCGGCGCCGCCGACGACCACCTGGACCGAACCCGTGGGCGGCAGCAGGGCAACGGCGCTGTCGACGAATTCGGTGGGAACCATCACGATGATCCGGTCGACCGCGCCCGAGGCGATCAAGCCTTCGACGGCGAGCCGGACCATGGGCGTGCCGCCGACCGCGACGAACGCCTTGGGTGTCGATTCACCCAGACGCACGCCACGGCCGGCGGCAGGCACCAGAGCAACGACGGGCCCGTCGGTGGAACGGACACCGTTGTCAGGTATGTACACGGTCAGGAAGCCGCTGCGAGGACCTCATCGAGCAGGGTCTCAGCCTTGCCGTCATCGGTGCCTTCGGCCAGCGCGAGCTCACCGACAAGGATCTGCCGAGCCTTGGCGAGCATGCGCTTCTCACCCGCGGACAGGCCGCGGTCCTGTTCCCGGCGCCACAGATCGCGGACGACCTCGGCCACCTTGTTCACATCGCCGGAAGCGAGCTTCTCGAGGTTGGCCTTGTAGCGGCGGGACCAGTTGGTCGGCTCCTCCGTATGCGGCGCCCGAAGCACCTGGAAGACCCGATCGAGACCCTCCTGACCCACGACGTCACGCACGCCGACGTATTCGGCGTTCTCCGCGGGAACCCGAACAGTGAGATCGCCCTGGGCGACCTTCAGGACCAGATACTCTTTTTGCTCACCCTTGATGGTGCGAGTCTCGATTGCTTCGATCAGCGCCGCTCCGTGGTGGGGGTAAACGACGGTGTCTCCGACCTTAAAAATCATGTGTCCCGTGCCCCTTTCGATGTTCACAGTTTAACATGCGACTCGATAACGGCGCGATCAACTGTGCAGGTCAGGGCCACAACGAGGCAACCCTGGGGCTTGACAGATGCCAGGCGGTGTGCATTACGTTGTGCCAGAACGAGTTATCTCCCGGCTCGGTCGGCGTCGTTCCCGTCCCACGGCCCGGCATGTTCCCGGCAACCTTCGAAGCTCGACCGAACTGTTATCGACACGGGGGTGTCGGCACGGACGTCCCAGTCTTCCGCCCCACCGCGGCCCTCCGGAGCGCGCGAGCCGTCGACACCCGGGCAACCGGGTTGACACGGCCCCCGCGCCCGCGCTGCCGGAGGAACTACTACGCTGCCTAGTTACTACGCTCCCGCGCGGAGCAGAGCCCGGTCGACATGGAGGGACAACCCGTGACTGCCCTGAAAGCTGTGACCGCCCCGAAGGGGGCGCGACGTCGCATGGTGACGGTTGCCGCACTCGCTGCCGGAGCGGCGATCGCACTGTCCGGCTGCGGCGCGGGCCAGATCTCGCAGACCGCGGACCAGGTCGCCGCCGTGAACGGCAATTACGCCGACGTCGGCCGCATCGCGCTGCGCAACGTGCACATCGTGTACCCCAACGAGGGCGGCGGGTACAACAACGCGAAGGGCGGCAAGGCGCTCATCGCGCTGTCCATCATCAACAACAGCCCGTCCGTCCCCGACGAGCTGACCAGCATCACCACCGACCTCGGCACCGTCAAGCTCACCGGACCTGGTGGGAAGTCCGTCGTCGAGCTGGCTCCGCAGCAGACCGTGGTCGCGGCGAGCACGCCGGTCAAGCGCGAGGCCGCGCCGACCACCACCAGCGCGGCGCCGACCACCACCGCGGGCGCGCCGACCACCACGGCGCGAACGACCGCGCCGACCACCACGGCCGATTCGCACGGCGGGGACGACCACGGCTCCCAGCCCGCCGCCGACCCCGAGGCTCAGCCGATCCAGATCGAGATCACCGGCCTGACCAAGGACATCACCCCTGGTCTGACCTACAACATCTCGTTCAACTTCAAGCAGAACGGCACCGTCCAGATCCAGGTCCCGGTCGACGCGGGCCTGCACACCGAACGGCACGAGTCCGACAAGTCCGGCCCCGCCAAGACCGAGCACGGCAGCGGCGCCCACGGCAGCGGCGGCCACTGAGTTCGCTCAGCCGCACCCACGGCGTCTCCCGGCCCCTCCCGGGCCGGGAACGCCACCCGTAAGACTCGGACCCCGCGCGGGCCGGGAGAACATGGATCGCTCGACCTGGCAAGCCTCCGGCTGAGAGGCACACATCATGTGGCCGGGGCCAGCCCCAACGCGCCCAGCGCACCGCAACCACGTCATTCGAGCGAAGCGAGACCGAGCATTGCCCGTTCGCGGCCCGGCTCGAGTTTGCGCGGCCGCCGCGCAAGCGACGAAGGAGCAAGCGGCGGCCGCGCAAACGCGAGCCACAAGAGGGCCGCGAACACGCCGCGACGCAGTCGCGGCCGATCAAACACCGTATGGTGCCCCTGTGGCAAAGACCAAGCCGACCTTCCGCTGCTCCGCCTGTTCGCACGAAGTCGCCAAATGGGTGGGCAAGTGCCCTGAGTGCGGGGCTTGGGGGACGGTCGACGAGGTAGTCGTCGGAGCGGGTGCGGTCGGTTCGCCGGGGCGCAAGGCGATGTTGCCCAGCACCGCGGCCGCGCCGATCTCGCAGATCGACTCCAAGATCACCAAGGCCCGGCCGACGGGCGTCAGTGAGCTGGACCGGGTGCTCGGCGGCGGGGTGGTGCCCGGCTCGGTGGTCCTGCTGTCCGGCGAGCCGGGGGTGGGCAAGTCGACGCTGCTGCTCGAGGTGGCGCATCGATGGGCGGCCCAGCGCGAGGAGAAGGCGCTGTACGTCACCGCGGAGGAGTCGGCGGGGCAGGTCCGGCTGCGGGCCGATCGCACGGGCGCGGTGCACGACCGGGTCTACCTGGCGGCGGAATCGGATCTGTCGATCGTGCTCGGGCATGTCGAGCAGGTACGGCCGTCGCTCCTGGTGGTCGACTCGGTGCAGACCATGCTCGCACCGGAGGTGGACGGCGTGATCGGCGGCGTCACCCAGGTACGCGAAGTGACCGCCGCGCTGACGTCGCTGGCCAAGTCGAGCGGGATCGCGGTGCTGCTGGTCGGGCACGTCACCAAGGACGGCAACGTCGCGGGCCCGCGCACGCTCGAGCATCTGGTCGACGTGGTGCTGCAGTTCGAAGGCGACAAGAACTCGACGCTGCGCATGGTGCGCGGCATCAAGAACCGTTTCGGCAGCGCCGACGAGGTGGGCTGTTTCGAGTTGCACGAGGACGGCATCGCCTGTGTCGACGACCCGTCGGGCCTGTTCCTGCATCACCGCACCGATTCGGTGCCCGGCACGGCGGTGACCGTCGCCATGGACGGCAAGCGACCGCTGGTCGGCGAGGTGCAGGGCCTGACCGTGAAGACCGAGATCCCGCAGCCGCGCCGCGCGGTGAGCGGACTGGACTACAACCGGGTCGCCATGGTGCTGGCCGTCCTGCAGAGCCGCGGGCGGGTGTTCCTCGGCAAGAGCGACGTCTACGCCGCGACGGTCGGCGGCATGCGCCTGGTCGAGCCGTCCGCCGACCTGGCCATCGCGCTGGCCATCGCCAGCGCCGAATCCGACGTCCCGATCCCGCCGGGCTGGGTGATCCTCGGCGAGGTCGGCCTGGCCGGCGAGGTCCGCAAGGTGACCGGCCTCAACCGCCGACTGGCCGAGGCCGAACGCCTCGGCTTCACCACCGCCCTGATACCGCCCGGCCTCTCCCCGGTGCGCAACACCATGAAGATCCACGAGGTCACCGACCTCCGCTCCGCCATCCGCATCGCGGGCCTGCGCAAACTACGCGCCGCCCCCGAAGAGGCAGCCAGCTGAATAGGCCGGCCCCCCTACCGCGCCACCGCCACCCACACCGGCAAATCGCCGGCACCCACCACGCAGGCGCACCGGCCGAACCACCGATGTGGGAACCAGACCGACCATCCGCCGGTCACGGCCCGAACCGCTCAGCGCGCCCAGCCCACCGCAACCACGACTTTCGACCGAAGCGAGACCAAGCATCCGCCGTTCCCGACGAAGTCGCGGCCAATCAAACACACCTCAAGCGATATTGAACGGCTCGGCCATGCTGCGTACCGAACCGAGTTGCGCGATGACGCTGTACGGCCCCGGCGGCACCTGGACGCGTTCGCCCGCGCAATTGGGCTGGGATGTGGTGCCCGACCAGGTCACCGTGAATGCCGCCTGCTCACCGCGACTCATGGTGCGGACGTCGGGCTGGCCGTCCGGGTAGCAGTCGGTGCTCGACCACAGCCGTCGTTGGCCGTCGAGCGTGTGCACCGAAACCTGTTGCAGGCCGGAGCCCATGTCGCGGGTGCACGCCACCGCCGAGATGTTGGTGATGACGATCCCGAACACCGGCTGCTCGCCGGTCTTGTAGGTGGGCTGCTCCACGGTCACCTTGATCGCCAGCGACTGGTCCGGGCAGGGGCCCGCCGCCGCGCCGCTGGTGGCCGCCGCCGAAGTCTTCGGCGGGCCGGACTCGCCCGGCGGCTTGGCCGCCGCGTCGACGGGCTTGGCCGCGACCGAGCTGGACCCGGCGGCCTTGGCGTCACCGGGCGAGTCGCCGCCGCGCGCGACCGCGAGCACGACCCAGATCACCAGCGCCAGCGCGACCACCAGGACTCCGATGGCGAACGCGCGGCGACGCCAATAGATCTCCGGTGGCAGCGGTCCATTCGGTTCCAGCACGACTCAACGGTAAGGGCACGCTCGGGCACATCGTCTCAGGGGCACGGCGTGTCGGCCGCCCGCCCCCATCGGCGACGAGTACATTCCGCCGGCACGCTGGGCGAACCGGGGACGCGCCCCGGCTCAGACCACCTCGCCGATATTGCCGACGACCCGGTGCAGCTGCACTTTGCCCTCGGCCAGTTTGTAGGTCACGCAGGCGATCGCGAGCGCACCGGTCGCGACCTGCTGCGAGATGATCATCGACCGCTGCATGAGCAGGCGGCTGGTCTCCACCACGTGCCTGGCCTCCATCTCGTCGACGGTGGACAGGCCTTCGCGCCGTCCGATCAGAATGGACGGCGTGACCCGCTCGACCACGCTGCGGATGAACCCGCCCGGCACCTCGCCGCCGTCCAAGGCGTCGATGGTGGCCTTCACGGCTCCGCAGCTGTCGTGCCCGAGCACTACGATGAGCGGCACGTTGAGCACCTGCACCCCGTACTCGATCGAGCCGAGCACCGAGCTGTCCACCACATGGCCCGCGGTGCGCACCACGAACATGTCGCCGAGGCCCTGGTCGAAGATCAACTCGGCGGCGACCCTGGAGTCGCCGCAACCGAACAGGATCGCTTGCGGGTGCTGGCCGCTGACGAGCTTGGCCCGGTCCGCGGCACCCTGGCTAGGATGCAGCAGCGCGCCGCTGACGAAGCGCTCGTTGCCTTCTCGCAGGGACTTCCAGGCACTGATCGGGTTGGAATCCGGCATACCGACCATTGTGCAGGATGACAGCGCTACCAGCGAGTTCGGTTGGTTACGTGTGGGCAAATACCGCCTGGCGGCAGTAGGACGGGGACAGTGAGGGCAGTGCGGAACGGCGCACCGAGGGACATCGACGCGGACACGTTGCTGGATTGGTACGGGCAGACGGCGCGCGATCTGCCGTGGCGCAGGCCCGGCGTCACCGCGTGGCAGATCCTGATGAGCGAGATCATGTTGCAGCAGACCCCGGTCGTGCGGGTCGAGCCGATCTGGCGGGAGTGGGTGGCGCGCTGGCCGGTTCCTTCGGCGATGGCCGCCTCATCGCAGGCCGAGGTGCTGCGTGCCTGGGGCAAGCTCGGCTATCCGCGCCGGGCGCTGCGACTGCACGAGTGCGCCAGGGTGCTGGCGGCCGAGCACGGCGACGAGGTGCCCGCCGACGTGGACGTGCTGCTCGGCCTGCCCGGCATCGGGGCCTACACCGCGCGCGCCGTGGCCTGTTTCGCCTATGGGCAACGCGTCCCGGTGGTGGACACCAATGTTCGCCGAGTGGTTGCCAGAGCGGTGCACGGGCGGGCGGAAGCGGGCAACCCTTCGCCGCGGGATCTCTCCGAAACCGAGGCGCTGCTCCCGCTCCAGGTCGACCGCGCCGCGGTGTTCTCCGCCGCCCTGATGGAACTCGGCGCGACGGTGTGCACCGCCCGGACCCCCGATTGCTCGCGCTGCCCGCTGCCGAGCTGCGCGTGGGTCACCGCGGGCCGGCCGGTGAGCGACGTGGTCCGCCGCACCCAGAAGTACGAGGGCACCGACCGTCAAGCGCGGGGCCGCCTGCTGGACGTCCTGCGGCATGCCAGCGGGCCGGTGGAGCGGATGCGCCTGGACCTGGCCTGGACCCGCGACCCGGGCCAGCGCGACCGCGCCCTGGATTCGCTGCTGGTGGACGGCCTGATCGAACAGACGCCCGACGGCTTGTTCGCCTTGGCGGGCGAGGGCGGGCACCCCGAGGCGCCCAGCTGAGCCGCGACCCGTCCGCGCAGGCGTGCGGCAAATTGTCGCGGTGACCGGTGATCGGACCGGCCGAAGCCCTTCCCCCTAGTCGGCCAGCACCCTGCGCAAGAAGCGCTCGACCTCCGCTCGGTAGCGCTCGGGCTGGTCGTCGTGCACGAGGTGACCCGCACCGGGGACCAGGACGTAGTCGGCCCCCCGATGCGCGGCGGCCATCTGCCGCATCTGCCCCGGCGGGGTGATGCTGTGCTCGCCCTCCAACAGCAGCGCTGGGACGCGCACCGCGTCCCAGTGCCGCCAGAAGTCGCGCGTCCCCCACTCCTCGGAGATATCGCGGAAGGTGGTGACGGAGCCGTGCAGCCGGTATCCCTCCGGCCCGCGCTCGAAGGAGTTCAGGAAGTACCGCCCCGCCACCGGCCCGAAGAAGGAAAGGACGGCGTCCTCGTCCGGAAACGGCTGCGGCCATGCCTCGATCATCGCCGCCCAGTGCGCGGCGGTGCGGCCGGTGAAGTCCGGCGCGATGTCCTCGATCACCAGCGCCCGGACCCGATCGGGGTGGGTCGCGGCGAAGACCCAGCCGTGCAGGCCGCCCATGGAATGCCCGATCACCACCATCGGCTCGCCGATCGCGGCGGTGCAGGCGGCGAGGTCCGCGACGAAGGCCTCAGTCGTCAGTTCCGCGGGCGCGGGCCTGCCGTGACCGGCGGCGTCGAAGGTGTAGACGTGGCCGTGCTCGCGCAGCCAGTCCAGCTGATCGCGCCAGGTGCGCGCGCTGCCCATCAGTCCGTGCAGCAGCAGGATCGGCGCGCCCGCTCCGCCTTCGTCGTGCAACATCGCTCCGACAATACGAGGCACCGAGCACCTGCTCGGCATCAGCCGCTAGCTTGGACGCATGGCTGTTGTGAAGATCAACGCGATCGAGGTTCCCGAGGGCGCGGGCCCCGAGCTGGAGAAGCGGTTCGCCCACCGCGCGCACGCGGTCGAGGGCTCCCCCGGCTTCCTCGGCTTCCAGCTGCTCCGTCCGGTCGCCGGGGAGAAGCGGTACTTCGTTGTCACGCAGTGGGATTCGGAAGAGTCCTTCGCGGCGTGGCGGGACGGGCCCGCGCGCGAGGCGCATGCGGGCGAGCGCCAGAAGCCGGTCTCGACGGGTGCGTCCCTGCTCGAATTCGAGGTCGTGCTCGACGTCGACGCGAAGCCCGCGAACTGAGTCGGACTCCGGCCGCCGGGTAGGTCCGCCTGCCCGGCGACTCGCCCGACGCCGTGGTACGCCCGTGCCGGACCTGGTTGACGCCGGGGGCATGCGGGTGTCACAGTTCGAAGGACAAACGCGAGGGTGACGCGGTAATTCCGGTGCGAATCCGGAGCGGTCGCGCCACTGTGTTCCACGCATCGAGTCCGGTGCCGGAAAGCCAGACACCGGCACCGTCGCGCCACCACCCGATGGGACGCGCATCCCAAGGAGGACTCGAATGGCCATCGCGCATTCACCCAGCCGGGCGACCGATTCCCTGGCCACCGTGCTCGTCACGGTAGGTGTCGTTCTTCTCGCACTGCTCACGCTGTACCTGGTCGGCTTCGACCAGGGAGTCATCTCGCGCAGCGGGATGTACCTGCACGAGCTGATGCACGACGGACGCCACCTGCTGGGGCTTCCGTGCCACTGACCGGTTCGCTCCGCACACTGCTGCTGCGCGGCCTGCTGGCCGGCCTCGTCGCCGGCCTGCTGGCCGCCACAGTCGGTTACTTCGTCGGCGAACCCAAGGTGGACGCCGCCATCGCCATCGAGGAAGCGGGCTCCGCCGCCGAGCACACGCACGGCGAGCACGCCGAATCGCCGGGCGGGCATACCCACGGTGACGAGGAAGAACCGCTGGTGAGCCGCGGCGGCCAGAAGTTCGGGCAGTTCCTGGCGCTCGGACTGGCCGGGCTCGCGCTCGGCGCCATCTACGCCTCGGTCGCGCATTTCGCACGGCGCTACACCGCGCTGTCCGGTCCACGGCTCGCACTGACGCTCGGCGCGGCAGGGTGGGCCGCGATCGTCGCGGTGCCGTTCTTCAAGTACCCGGCGAACCCGCCCGCGGTGAGTGATCCGGACACCATCAACGAGCGCACCCTGCTGTGGCTGGCGGCCGTCGTGCTCGGCATCGTGGCGGTCGGCGCGGCGGTGGCGGCGTTCACCGCGCTGCGCGCCCAGCTTCCCACGTTCCGGCTGATCGGTGGCGTCGCGGCATTCGTGCTGGTGACCACGCTCGGTTATCTCCTGCTGCCCGGCGTGAACGAGGTCAGCGCGAACTTCCCGGCCACCTTGCTGTGGGAGTTCCGGGTGGCGTCACTGGCCGAGACCGCGACCTTGTGGGCCTGCCTGGCCCTGGGCTTCGCGGCGCTCACCGAATTCGCGACGCGCACCGATACCCCGGTAGGGGCAGCGGCCGCTACGGCGGGGTGATTCGCGTCCAGGAGAGCTGAGGCAGTGTCGGTCCCATGATCGGCACTGCCTTCTCCGTCTGGCCCGCACCGCTGCGTGTCCACCCCGCTGGACCACCGCGGGCAGTACGGGTCGCGTTCGTCGCTCTGGTTGTCGCTCTGCTCGCGGGGATGGCCGAGGCGATCGTACGGGCCGCCCGCGCTTTTCCTCACACCGATCCGGCCGACCTCGCGACCGGGGCGGGCACGCGCACGGCGATCTACCTTCTGGTGCTGGCAGTCGCGGTACGGATGACCTACGGCGACCGCTGGGCCCGGCTGCTGATCACCGTCGGCATCGGCGTATTCGGTCTGTTGTCACTGATCGTCGAACCACTCGCCGCTGCCATGTCCGCCGACGACATGCGCGACCTCTTCCGGGACGCGTCCGCGGCGTCGCTGCTGCTCGCCGCGTTCCGCACGGTCCATGTCATCGCCGTGCTGATCGCCGTCCCCGCCCTCTACACTCGCCCCGCCAGGCGTTACTTCGGCAAGCGCTGACGCGCGGGCACCCGCGCTTTTGTGCCCCGCACTTCCCGGTGCGGGGCACGAGGCGGTGATCCGAATCAGGCGAGCGCCGCGTCGAGAGTGATGTGGTCGACTCCCGCGAGCGCCTTGCTGACCGGGCAGCCCGCCTTGGCAGCCTCGGCGGCGGCCTGGAACGCGTCGGCGTCGATACCGGAGACACGGCCGCGGACGGTCAGCTTGATCCCGTTGATCCGGAAACCGCCCGCCGGATCGGGGCCGAGGGTCACGTCGGCGGTGACATCGAGGCTCTCGGGGGTGCCACCCGCGTTGCCGATCTGCGCCGAGAGCGCCATCGCGTAGCAGGAGGAGTGCGCGGCCGCGATCAGTTCCTCCGGGCTGGTGGTGCCGTCGGCCTCCTCGGCGGAACGCTTCGGGAACGACACGTCGTACTTACCGACCCCTGAACTGGCCAGTTCGACCTGTCCCGAACCCTCCTGCAGGGTGCCGGTCCAGGCGGTACGCGCGGTACGTGTGGGCATCACGGTCCTTTCGCCGATGATCGTTTGACGATGCAGCACGAACCTACCCCGGCCGACTCGCCCGAGCCCACCGGTTCGCCGATCGAGTCCACGGCGCGGCGCGGACCGCGGGCACGGTGACTCGGCGGTAAACCTTCCGCGCGCCAGGCGAATCCGCGCGGTCGGCGGGACTACTCCGGATTCGTGATCCTGGCCAGCACGATGCCGCCGAGGATCAACGCGAGCGCCAGGATCCGGCCCGCGCTGAGCGGATCCCGGTGGACGACGATCCCGAGCGTGATCGCGCCGAGCGCCCCGATGCCGGTGAACACCGCGTAGGCGATGCCGACCGGCAACGTCTGCATGGCTCGGGACAGCAGGTACACGGCGGTGACCCCGAGCGCGAAACATATTAGAGTCGGGACGAAGCGGGTGAAATTCTCGGTCGGCTTGATGCTCTGCGACCAGGCGATCTCCACCAGACCGGCCGCGGCGAGGATGACCCAGCTCATCTCAATACTTCCCGGCCAGAGCGCGAGCGGTGGCCAGAGCGTCGGCATAGGACGCGTCGTGCTCGGCACGCCGGTGTGCCAGCGCGGGGTCCTGGCGGGAATTGGCTAGTTCCGCGTGCACGAAGACGGTGTCGGACACGGCGAAATGGCCCGCGAAGAAGTCGCGCAGGAAGCGCTCCTGGTAGTCGTAGGCCGCTTTGGGCGCGCCAGGCGAATAAGCGCCGCCGCGGGCGCTCGTCACCACGAACCTTCGGTGTCCCAGCGTCATTCGCGGGAACGTCACCTGGTCCAGCCAGGCCTTCAGCGCGGCCGGTACGGAGTAGTTGTACATCGGCGTGCCGATCAGGATTACGTCCGCCGCCAGCAATTCTGCGAGCAGCGGCTCCACGATGCCCCACGCCGCGGCCTGCTCCGGGGTGCGGACCAGGTCACCGAGCCGCTCCAGGTCCGTGCTCGGCAAGGCGAGGACCGCGTCGCACAGTTCGGTCCACGCCGCACCGATGAACGGCACCGGCTCGGCCGCGAGGTCACGGTAGCGGTACCCGCCGCCGGGATGTCGCGCGCGCCATGCGTCGGCGAAAGCGGCGCTCAATTCCCGGCTGATCGACTGCCGCCGGGCGCTGGTGTCGAGGTGCAACAACGTACTCATGATCAAGCCTCCGACTAACTGGACATCGCGTCCGATTCGTACCCGATCGACGATAGGCATATATGGACATATTGTCCACTTACATTCGAATCGGTTACAGTCACGGCATGGAACCCCGATCCGACCTGCTCGCCACCGGGCCGGGCCCGTCGGCGGCCCCCGCGGAACGCGCCGACGCGGCACGCAACCGGGCCAAGGTGCTCGCGGCCGCCGCGGAACTGTTCGCCACCCGGGAACCCCGCACGGTGACGATGGACGACATCGCCAAGGCCGCGGGCGTCGGCCGCGGCACCCTGTACCGGCGATACCCGGACACCCATTCGGTCGCGGTAGCCCTCCTGGACGAACACGAACGAGCGCTGCAGGACAGACTGCTGTCCGGCCCGCCGCCCCTCGGCCCCGGCGCTCCGCCTGCACAACGGCTGGCGGCGTTCTACGCCGCGATGGTCGAATTGCTGGACGCGCACGCGCATCTGGTGCTGGGCGCCGAGACAGGCGGAGCGCGCTACGCGACGGGGGCCTACGGCTTCTGGTACGCGCATGTGCGAACGCTCCTGATAGCCGCCGGAATCCGTGCCCCGGACGCCATGGTCGATCCGCTCCTCGCCCCGTTGGCGGCCGAGGTCTATCGGCAGCAGCGCGAGCGCGGACTGACCTCCGAGCAGATCACCGAGGCCCTCCGATCGATCGCCGAGTCGGTCCTCGGCGCTCGGTGACGCCGGCCCGCGACAGCGGAAACCGCCCGAATCGGCGCGATTCTCGCGAAATACGTTCCCAGGCGGCCGTCGAATCGCGACCGAGCCGCATAGGCTACGTGGGTGCGGGTGGCAGGGATGACGGATCGAAGTTCGGTCGGCTGGGACTGGGGGGTCGCGCTCGTCGTGGCCGCAGTGCAGTTGGTCGGTGGCACCTTCGCGAATATGCGGCAGACGGGGGTGCACTCGCTCGACGTCCTCGGATATCTCCTGCTGCTCGCCGGGCCGGTGGCGCTGATCTGGCGGCGCGTACAGCCGGTGCCCGTGCTGATCGTGGCGCTGGCCATGTGCGCGGCGTATCTCCTGCGCGGCTACGGATACGGGCCGGTCTTCGTCGCGCTGGTCGTCGCCTTCCTCACCGCCGCGAGCGCCGGATCGCGATGGTGGACTTACCCGCTCGTCCCGCTCGGGTATCTCGCGCTGGTCTGGCCGCTGCCCGCGCTACTCGGCCACCCCGCCCACCTGTGGCAGATCTCCGCGCTGATGGCGTGGCTGGTCGTCCTCCTGCTGGCGGCCGAGGGCATCCGGCAGCGCAGGGCCGTGCTCGTCGCGCGCGGGCAGCGCGCCGAGGCCACGCGCCGGGACGAGCAAGCGCAGCGCGAGCGGCGGGCCAGCGAGGAGCGCCTCGCCATCTCGCGGGAACTGCACGACGTGCTGGAACACAGCCTCTCAATGATCAACGTGCAGTCCTCCGTCGCGCTGGAACTGCTCGACAAGCGCCCGGACCAGGCCGAGACGGCACTCACCGCGATCAAGAACGCCAGCCGCGACGCGCTCGCCGAGGTGCACGCGCTGCTGCACACCATCCGCTCCGGCACCGCCGCGACCGAGGACGACGAGCAACCGGCCACGACCGACGCCGACGTGGAGGAAACCGGCAGGCGCCGGAGCCGCCGCTCCATACGCAACCGTAATTCGGCTGCGCCCGAGCATGTTTCGAGCGACGACGGCGACGAGGACACGACCGAGGCAACGGCCGAGCCGCCACCCGCCC